>NZ_JBIVHY010000016.1:0-112795 GCF_044749445.1 Pseudomonas sp. NPDC089408 | reverse complement strand
CCTTGCGTCGCGATGGGCTGCGCAGCAGCCCCGGCAATTTATGCATCTGTGCGCATACCCTGGGGCTGCTGCGCAGCCCATCGCGACGCAAGGCCGCTCCTACAAGGTGGACTTTTATCTCAAAGCCAGCACCGTACTAGCACCCACCCTGCAACCCTGTTGAAACCTCCAGCTTCGCCCCTGGCCTGCTTCTTGCTCTCTCATTTCATGTAGTGAGTACTTACCGAAATACACGCAGCATTTGAGTGTTTTGGTAGCGCAAGCAACCTCCAGAGATGAGCCCATAATGCAAACAACCATCTCCCTGCGGATCAACGGCCAGGCGGTCGACGTCAGCGCCATGCCCGACACCCCGCTGCTGCTGATCCTGCGCAACGACCTGTGCCTGAACGGCCCCAAGTACGGCTGCGGCCTGGGCGAGTGCGGGGCGTGCACGGTGATCATCGACGGCATCGCCGCCCGCTCCTGCGTCATTCCCCTGGCCGGCGCAGCGGGCCGTGACATCACCACCCTCGAGGGGCTGGGCAGCAAGGCCTCGCCGCACCCGGTGCAACAGGCGTTCATCGACGAACAGGCAGCCCAGTGCGGCTACTGCATGAACGGCATGATCATGACCGCCAAGGCCCTGCTCGACCGCATCCCCGAGCCCAGCGACGAACAGATCCGCAACGAACTGTCCGGCAACCTGTGCCGCTGCGGTACCCACGTCGAAATCCTGCGCGCCGTGCGCCGCGCCGCCGAGACCCGGAGAAAAGCATGAACCACTCGCAACAGGTGCCCAGCCGCAACCAGCTGCTGGCCAAGACCGGCGTACTGCTGATCGTTGACCAGATTACCCCGCCCTCCGGCCCAGTGGCCAAGGGCGTGACACCCGTGGTCAAGGACCGCGAGCTGGCGCTGTTCATCGCGGTCAGCGACGACGGTATGGTCTACGCGTTCAATGGCCACGTCGACCTGGGCACCGGCATCCGCACCTCGCTGGCGCAGATCGTCGCCGAAGAGCTGGACCTGCGCATGGACCAGGTGCACATGGTGCTGGGCGACACCGAACGGGCACCCAACCAAGGCGCGACCATTGCCAGTGCCACCTTGCAGATTTCCGCCGTACCGCTGCGCAAGGCTGCGGCCACGGCGCGCCGCCATCTGTTGCAACAGGCGGCGCATCGCCTTGGCGGCGAGCCCGAGGCGCTGCGCATTGAAGACGGCACGGTTATCGCCTGTAATGGCAGCACACTGAGCTTTGCCGAACTGGTACGCGGCGAAAACCAACAGCTGCACATTGCCGACGACGCGCCGCTGAAAGCCATCGAAGACTACCGCCTGGTCGGGCGCAGCACCGCCCGCGTGGACATCCCCGGCAAGGCCACCGGTGAACTGACCTACGTGCACGACATGCGCCTGCCCGACATGCTGCATGGCCGGGTCATCCGCCCGCCCTACGCCGGCCACGACAGCGGCGACTTCGTCGGCAACAGCCTGCTGGCGGTAGATGAGAGCTCCATCGCCCATGTGCCCGGCGTGGTGGCCGTGGTGGTGATCCGCGACTTCGTGGGCGTAGTGGCCGAGCGCGAGGAGCAAGCGATCCGCGCGGCCCATGAGCTGAAAATCAGCTGGAAGCCCTTTACCGAGAAGCTGCCCGACCTGAGCGATGTCGCCCAGGCCATCCGCGACAACCCGCGGGTGCAGCGTACCGTGCTGGACCAGGGCGATGTCGACGCCGGCATCGCCAATGCCAGCCAGCGCCTTAGCCGCAGCTACCTGTGGCCGTACCAGTTGCATGCTTCGATCGGCCCCTCGTGCGCGCTGGCCGACTACACAACCGGGCAGATTCGCGTGTGGTCCGGCACGCAAAATCCGCACCTGCTGCGCGCTGACCTGGCCTGGCTACTGGCATGTGGCGAAGAGCGCATCGAGATCATCCGCATGGAGGCCGCCGGCTGCTATGGCCGCAACTGCGCCGATGATGTGTGCGCCGATGCAGTGCTGCTGTCGCGCGCCGTGCAGCGCCCGGTGCGGGTGCAGCTGACCCGTGAGCAGGAACACGTGTGGGAACCCAAGGGCACTGCACAACTGATGGAGATCGACGGCGGCCTGAATGCCGATGGCAGCGTGGCCGCCTACGACTTCCAGACCAGCTACCCGTCCAACGGTGCGCCTACCCTGGCCCTGCTGTTGACCGGCACCGTGGAACCGGTGCCGGCACTGTTTGAAATGGGTGACCGCACCTCGATCCCACCGTATGACTACGAACACATGCGCGTCACCATCAACGACATGACACCGCTGGTGCGCGCTTCGTGGATGCGCGGCGTATCAGCCATGCCCAACAGCTTCGCCCACGAATCGTACATCGATGAGCTGGCCTTTGCGGCCGGTGTCGACCCGGTCGAATATCGCCTCAAGCACCTGTCCGACCCGCGCGCCATCGACCTGGTCAAAGCCACCGCCGAACGCGCCAACTGGCAGGCGCATACTCAACCCATGCAGGCACAAGCCGAAGGTGACGTGCTGCGCGGTCGCGGCTTTGCTTACGCGCGTTACATCCACAGCAAGTTCCCCGGTTTCGGCGCGGCCTGGGCGGCGTGGGTAGCCGATGTGGCGGTGGACCGGCGTACCGGTGAAGTCGCCGTCACCCGCGTGGTGATCGGCCATGATGCCGGCATGATGGTCAACCCCGAGGGCGTGCGCCACCAGATTCACGGCAATGTCATCCAGTCCACCAGCCGGGTACTGAAGGAACAGGTGAGCTTCGAAGCGTCGACCGTGGCCAGCAAGGAATGGGGCGGCTACCCGATCCTGACCTTTCCCGAGCTGCCCGCCATCGACGTGATGATGCAGCCGCGCCAGCACGAACCCCCGATGGGCAGTGGCGAGTCGGCCTCGGTGCCCAGCGCAGCAGCCATCGCCAACGCCATTTTCGACGCCACCGGCATTCGTTTTCGCGAGCTGCCGATCACCGCCGAACGGGTGCGCGCCGCCCTCGGTGGCGATGCCCAGGGGCCTGAAGCAGCGACACCGCCACCAACGGCAAGCAAGCGCTCCCGGTGGTGGTTCGGCGGGCTGGCCGGGGTGTTCGGCGCTGCCTTGGGCATGCTTGCCACCGCCCTGCCCTGGCGCGCCGAAATCGCCCCGGTGACCCCACCGGGTGCGGGCAGCTGGAGCGCCGCGATGCTCGAACGCGGGCGCCAGGTGGCCGCGGCCGGCGACTGCGCCGTGTGCCATACGGTCAGCGGCGGCAAGGTGAATGTCGGCGGGCTGGCGATGGACACGCCGTTCGGCACGCTGTACAGCACCAACATCACTCCCGACCCGGAAACCGGCATCGGCCGCTGGTCGTTCGCCGCCTTCGAGCGGGCCATGCGCGAAGGCATCAGCCGTGATGGCCGGCACCTGTACCCGGCCTTTCCCTACACCTCGTTTCGCAACATCAACGACGCCGACATGCAGGCACTGTATGCCTACCTGATGTCGCAAGCCCCGGTGCGCCAGGAAGCGCCCGCCAACCAGATGCGCTTCCCGTTCAACCAGCGGCCGTTGATGGCCGGCTGGAACGCGCTGTTTCTGCAACGCGGTGAATACCAGCCAAACCCGCAGCGCAGCGAACAGTGGAACCGCGGCGCTTACCTGGTCGATGGCCTGGGCCATTGCACCGCCTGCCATTCGCCGCGCAACCTGATGGGCGCAGAAAAAGCCGGCAGCAGCTACCTGGCTGGTGGCATGGTCGATGGCTGGGAAGCCCCGGCCCTGAATGCCTTGGGCAAGTCGTCTACGCCGTGGAGCGAAGACGAACTGTTCAGCTACCTGAGCACCGGCTTTTCCGAGAAGCACGGCGTGGCGGCGGGCCCCATGGGCCCGGTGGTCAGCGAACTGGCCACGCTGCCGAAAAGCGACGTACGCGCCATCGCCCACTACCTCAGTTCACTCGATGGCGAGCCACAGGCGCAAACCGCCAAAGCTGCGACTCAGGCAGACACGCAAGTGTCGCTGAGCAACGGCGAGCGGGTGTTCAAAGGCGCGTGCATGGCCTGCCACAGCGATGGCCTGGGGCCAAAGCTGTTTGGCGTCAGCCCGTCGATGGCGGTCAACAGCAACGTTCACAGCGACCTGCCGGACAACCTGCTACGGGTGGTACTGCACGGCATACCGACCCCGGCAACCCGCGACCTGGGTTACATGCCCGGCTTCAAGGGCAGCCTGTCGGACCGCCAGGTAGCCGACCTGGCGGCCTACCTGCGCCAGCGCTTTGCAGCTGACAAGCCGGCCTGGCAAGGGCTGGCCACCAAGGCCGCGCAAGTGCGCGCCAACCCCGGCAGCCATTGAGGTCAGCGGCGCAGGCCGCGCAGGGCGAGGTCGCTGATGAAGACCAGCCAGTCGGCCTTGGCCTGCTTGTCGGCCAGGTCCACGGCAAGGAACGAGCTGAGCGTATGGCGGTTGGAGTTATAGAAGTAGCAGAGCGAGGCAATCATCAGGTAGGCGTGGGTGATGTCGATGTCGTCGCGGAACAGGCCCTTGGCCTGGCCCGCCTCGATGATCGGCCGCAGCACGCCAACCGCCTCGCCAGACAAGGCCTTGAGGTTTTGCGACTTGCGCGCGTGCTGGCCCTGGTGAAGGTTTTCGGTGGCCAGGATGGTGACGAATTCGGGGTGGCGCACGTAGTAGTCCCAGATAAACGCCACCAGCTCGCGCAGGGCCTGCTCGGGGTCGGTGAGGTCGAGCCGCAGCCTGGCTTCGGCCTGGTTGAAGCTGGCGTAGATGTGCTCCAGTACACTGATGAACAGCTTTTCCTTGTTGCCGAAGTAGTAATAGATCATCCGGTCGTTGGACTTGGCCAGGGTGGAGATCTGCTCGACGCGCCCACCGGTGAAGCCTTCCTTGCTGAAGACCTTTACCGCGGCCTTGAGAATGTTGTCCCGGGTGCGGTCGGCCTGTTGGGCACGAATACCGGTTTTACGCGTTTGCATGTCGGTCCCTGTGGGGCTGGCCAGATAACCCACACTGCCACAGACGATGGGCCATTGCGCGGCTTTTTCGGCTGGGCACAGACCGTATGAGCGAGGGAGCGGAGCATGCAGCATCTCGACCTGCAGGTGATCGACCAGGCCCTGCAATGGGCCCGGGCCGGCGATACGGTTTGGCTATGCACGGTGCTGTCCACTTACGGCTCGGCGCCCCGCTCACCTGGCGCAATGCTGGCGTGCCGTAGCGCGCAAGAATGGGTCGGCTCTCTGTCCGGCGGCTGCGTCGAAGAAGAGTTCCTTGCCAGCCTGGCGCACGACGCGTTCAGCCAGCCTGCGCAGGTGGTGCGATATGGCGATGGTCAGGAACAGAGCCGGCGGTTGCGCCTGCCCTGCGGCGGCGTGCTGGTGGTGCTGGTGGAGCGGCGGCCGGCCCAAGGTGCCTGGCTGGCGCATCTGCAGGCCTTGCGCGGGGCGTTGTTGGGGCAGCAGCGTGTCACCCGCAAAGTCGCCTTGCCGGCGGGAGACTTTACGGTGCACGGCGACAACAGTGTTGCCGTGCGCATGGACGAGGATGCCGTGCATATCGGCATCGGCCCTGCCCTGCGCCTGGTGCTGGCCGGGCTGTCACCGGTTGCCGAAGCCTGTGCCGACATTGCGCGTACGCTGGGCTGCGAGGTTATTGCCTGCGACCCGCGTGAAGAGATGGCGCATGTGCAGATACAGGGCGCGCAGATGCACCGGGTATTGCCCTCGTTGTTCATCGCGGCGGGCGGTTGCCATGCGGCCACCGCCGTGGTGGCGCTGACCCACGACCCGAAAATCGATGACCTGGCGCTGATGGAGGCGGTGCATACGCCAGCGTTCTACATTGGCGCCATGGGCTCGGCCGCGACATCGGCACGGCGTGCCGAACGGCTGCAGCGAATTGGCGGGTTGAGCGACCAACAGATCGAGCGGCTGCACATGCCCATCGGGTTGGACCTGGGCAGCAAGTCGCCAGCGGAGATTGCGCTGGCGGTGATGGCGGATGTGTTGCGGGTGTACCGGGGCAAGGCGCGGGATGCGTTGTAGTGGTCCTGTCTGCTTCGCGGGTAAACCCGCTCCCACAGGTACTGCGCTGGCTTCAGGCTCACGCTGTACTTGTAGGAGCGGCTTTAGCCGCGAACACCGGCGCAGCCGGTGCCAGCCACTTAATCAGGCCGCCTGCACCTGCAACCCCAACAGCCGCCGGGCCTGCCTCAGGTCATCCTGCAAATCATGGTTCCACAGCCAGTAAAAGCGCTCGCCCAGCACCTTGCCCAGCAACTGCGGGTCATCCAGCACAGCCGGGTCACGAAACTCATACAACTCCCCTGCTTCCCACGAGGTGCGCTGCACCCGGCACGCACGCGGCCGCCGGACTGCGTCATACGCCTCAAGCACTGCCTGCGGCCGATTGCCAAGCACGCCCGGGTCCGCCAACAACCGCGCCAGCAACCAGGCATCTTCCAGCCCCTGCCCGGCCCCCGCGCCCTGGTGCGGCAACATGGCGTGCGTTTTGCGACGCAGTGATTTGCTGGCAACGGTGCCGGAGCGCTTTGCCAGCAGTTGCCAGGTCCCGTTCGGCTTGAGCATTTTGCCGCCGCCGGCAGAACTGCCGAACATCGAGATCAACCTGTTCTGGCATGGACGGTTCAACAAGGACCCGGCGAATCGCTGGTTGCGGCAACTGATGTTCGAGTTGTTTTCAGATGCCTGAGGAGCTGCCCTGAATCCCTGCCTATGGGCGCAACTGTCTTGCACATATCTCCTGCCCAGCACTGGCCCTTGTAGGAGCGGCCTTGCGTCGCGATGGGCTGCGCAGCAGCCCCAACAATCTGTGCATCTCTGCGCAAACGCAGGGGCTGCTGCGCAGCCCATCGCGACGCAAGGCCGCTCCTACAGGGTCCCTGCTAAAGCTTTGCGTTCTGCGCCGCCCTGTGGCTTACCCTCCTGGTATCCGCGCCCAGGCAGGTAACGGCAAAGGCAATGACCAACGCCCCCGTCCCCAACAGGAAGATCAATTGCTGGTTGGACCCTTCCACCAGCATGGCAATCAACGCCGGCGTCACTGCCGCAGCGCCCATCAAGGTAATACTGACCAGCGGCGTGAGCTTGCCCGTCGGGTCGTTGGTGGTGATCAACGCCATGTAGTACGACAACGACAGCACCCAGCCAAAGTTGATCAACAGCAACGCCACGAACAGCTGCATCGGCGTGCGGGTATGGCCGGTGAGCATGGCGATGGAGATGAACACCGCCACCAGGCCCACGGCGATCATCAACTGCCGGTTGACCCGCGCGCCCAGCAAACTCGGCAGCCCGGCACCTGGCAAGCCGCCAATGGCCGACAGGCCGAACGCCCAGCCGATATCGACACCGCCGATACCCTGGTCGCGCGCCAGCTGATCGATGAAGCCCCACACGCAATAGATGGCGATCTGCATGAACAACATGCCCACCAACGCCGTGCGCCCGGTACGCGCCGAACCGCCCTGGGCAGGCGAGCCTTCGCCGCTGGCCAACGCCGCCGCCGGGCGCCGTGGCAGCACCAGGCTGGCGCCGCAGATCAGCAGGTACCACAGGCCGAACGCGCTCAACGCTGTGACCGTGCCGCTCTGTGCAGCAAGCAGTGGCAACGCTGCGGAAAACAGCGAGTACTCCGGCGTTTGCAGCAACAGCATTAAGCCGAACGAGCGGTCCTGATTGGGCAAGCGGCCCAGCGTCGACACCGCATAGGCATACACCAGCCCCGCGCAGGTGCCGGCTGCCAGGCGCACAACCAGCAACAGGGTGCTGGTGGTGGCAAAGGCCGTGGCAATGCTCAATGCCACGCACAGCGCGCCCACCACCAGGCACAGGCTGCGCCCGCCGTGGCGCTTCATCAGCAATGGGCACAGCAAGGTACCCAAGGTCATGCCGATCATCTCGACCGACACCACCCAGCCCTGCTGGTCGAGTGACAGGCTCAGTTGCTCGGTGACCAGCCCCATGAAGATGGGTTGCACGCCACAGACAATGAAGGAAGTACAGGCAATGAAAATCAGCGCGGCACGCAGCAACTTGGAATCATGGGTCATGACGGACTCCGACACGGCATTTGTTTTTATTGTGTGTGACGACCCGCCCTGAAAGGCGCCGAAGCAGGCGACCGGGCGGGCCTCGGGGGCAATCCTGAGCCGGGAACAAAACCTTTGAAAGTTAATTATCGGAATCGACTTCAGTGCAGTTTTTAATGCAGGCCAGGTTGCCCAGCCTGCATCCAGAAACGCACTGCACCCGATCCTGATAATTAATTGGAGACAGGCGCGCATCCGCCCTACCGTGGTACGTCACTTAAGCCTGAGTAGAAAAGGCCCGATCATGAACGACCGTGAGTTCATCAATGCCATCGACGCCGATGGCCTGCCCCTGCACATTGCCGTCATCAATGGCCGCATCAGCCACATCGGCCCGCAACGCGCCAGCATCCTGGCCCGCGAGACCATCGACCTGGAAGGCCTGCTGGCGCTGCCAGGCTTCGTCGACGGCCACATCCACCTGGACAAGAGCTTCGTTGGTGACCGTTGGCGGCCGCACCAGCCGGTCGCCAGCCTGCGCGAGCGCCTGGCCGTGGAAAAACGCGAACTCGCCAGCGCCCCGCCCATCGTCGAGCGTGCTGATGCACTGATGCGCCAGGCCGCTTTGTACGGCACCCTGGCCATGCGCTGCCATGTGGATGTGGACGCCAGCACCGGCCTTACCAACCTGCGCGCCATTCTCGAGGCGCGCGACAAATGGAAAGACCTGCTCGACATCGAGCTGGTGGCCTTCCCCCAGGCCGGCGTAGTGACTTGCCCCGGCACCGCCGAGGTCATGGAAGCGGCCATTGGCGAGGGCGTGCAGGTGGTCGGCGGCATCGACCCTACGACCCTGGATGGTGACGCCGACGCCCAGCTCGACATCGTGTTCGGCCTCGCTGACCGGCATGGCGTGAAAGTCGATATCCACCTGCATGAGCCCGGCGACATCTGCATCGCCCAGCTTGAGCGCATTGCTGCGCGCACCCACGCGTTGGGCATGCAAGGCCTGGTCGCAGTCAGCCATGCCTATGGCCTGGGCGATGTAGCCGACGCAGTGGTCGACCGCACCGCCGAAGTGCTGGCCGGCGCCGGCATTTCAATCATGACCAACGCCCCCGGCGACCACGCCTTCCCGCCCGTACTGCGCCTGCGCGCGGGGGGTGTGCGGGTGTTCACCGGCAACGACAACATTCAGGATGCCTGGTGGCCTTATGGCAATGGTGACATGCTGCAGCGGGCGATGCTGATCAGCTACCGCTCGGGCTTCAACACCGACGAGGAGCTACGGGTGGCGCTGGAGATGGCGACCGAGGCCGGCGCCGGGGTGATAGGCAAGCAGGACTATGGTTTGAAGGTGGGTAACGAAGCCAGCTTCCTACTGTTCAAGGCACCGAACGCGGCCGCGGCGGTGGCGGCGGCCATTCATGAGCGGGTCATCGTGCGCCACGGCGCGTTCTGGGGCAGGCCTGCGCAGTTGCAGTTGCAGGCTGCGCAATTCGCTACGGAGTTGCGTCGCTAGAGGGCCGACGCGATCTATTTGTAGGAGCGGCCTTGTGTCGCGATGGGCTGCGCAGCAGCCCCGGCAATTTCAGCGTTGGGTACGGATCTTGGGGCCGCTGCGCGCCCCTATCGCGACGCAAGGCCGCTGCTACAAGGGTCAGCACTGACCAGAAGCGTTATGCAAGACGACTCACTCCGCCTCGCTACGCAAAATCCCGATCAGAATCTGCGCCAACTCCATCACCATCGGGTCCGCCGTAGGCCGATGAAAGATCGCCGCCTCAAACACCTTGATCGGCTTGAACCCCTGCTCCGCCCCCAACACCCGATGCCCGCCCGTCACCACCCGCGACGGCAACAGGCTGACCCCCAGCCCATTGGCCACTGCTTCCTGGATCCCCGCCAGGCTCGAACTGGTAAACGCAATGCGCCAACTGCGCCCCATCGCCTCGACTGCAGCAATCATGTCATCGCGGTACAACCCGCGCGGTGGAAAGGTCACCAGCGGGATCGGGTCCTGGGCGAAACAAGGGTACTGCGCACTGTCGATCCACTCGATACGCTCCGGCTGGCAGGCATTGGCCTCGCGGCTATGCCGGCGCTGCTTGATCAGCACCAGGTCCAACTCGCCACGGTCGTAAGTGCTCATCAGGTCCCGGCTCAAGCCGCCAGTAATCTCCAGCTTCACCGTCGGGTTGCGCCGGTTGAACGCTGCCAGCGCCTGCATCGTCTTGCCCGCGACAAAATCATCCGGCAGGCCGATACGCACCGTCACCGTCACCCCGCCCGACATGGCCTCGGTCAGCTGGCTGCTCACCGCCAGCAGGTGCCGCGCATAGCCCAGCAGGGTTTCCCCGGCATCGGTCGGGTGCACCTCGCGGTTACTGCGGTCGAGCAACTGGTGGCCGACCATTTCCTCCAGCCGGCGTACCTTTTGGCTGACCGTGGACTGGGTGGAGTGCAAGCGCGCGGCGGCGGTGGTGAAACTGCCGCAATCGGCCACCATGACCACGGTGCGGAGCATGTCCAGGTCATAGATGGCGCGGTTGGGTTTGATGGATTCGGGCATCGGACGATTCAGCGATCAGACAGGGCTGGGGACATGATGCCTCAAGCGGCGATGCAGACCCATTGCCCTTTTGCCGGCAGCGCTTTGTAGCCGCGCACAGGGCCGCCAAACTGCTCGTACATCGCACAACAGTTCGATAATCGCACAAATTCAGCCAAACCCTCTCTACTGTTGCCCTATCTTGCGGCACGCTATAGCGAAAGTCAGCAAGCCATTTCAAGTGCTGACAGGCCCCACCGCTTCACGCGCTCCGGCCAGCCCGACAACCACAACTCCAGGAACAACCAGGAGCTCGCCTTGATCAATAAAACATTTGAGTCCATCGCCAGCGCGGTGGAAGGGATCACCGACGGATCGACCATTATGGTCGGTGGCTTCGGCACTGCCGGCATGCCGTCCGAGCTGATCGACGGCCTGATCGCCACCGGTGCCCGTGACCTGACCATCATCAGCAACAACGCCGGCAACGGCGAGATCGGCCTGGCCGCCCTGCTCATGGCAGGCAGCGTACGCAAGGTGATCTGCTCGTTCCCCCGCCAGTCCGACTCGTACGTGTTCGACGAACTGTACCGCGCCGGCAAGATCGAGCTTGAGGTGGTACCGCAAGGCAACCTGGCCGAGCGCATTCGCGCCGCAGGCTCGGGCATTGGCGCGTTCTTCTCGCCGACCGGTTACGGCACCCTGCTGGCCGAAGGCAAGGAAACCCGCGAAATCGACGGCCGCCAGTACGTACTGGAAATGCCGCTGCACGCTGACTTCGCCCTGATCAAGGCGCACAAGGGCGACCGTTGGGGCAACCTGACCTACCGCAAGGCCGCGCGCAACTTCGGCCCGATCATGGCCATGGCCGCCAAGACCGCCATCGCCCAGGTCGACCAGGTTGTCGAACTCGGTGAACTGGACCCGGAACACATCATCACCCCGGGTATTTTCGTCCAGCGCGTGGTCGCCGTTAGCGGCGCTGGCGCTTCTTCGCTTGCCAAAGCTGTCTGAGGCCTGCCATGACCATCACCAAAAAGCTCTCCCGCACCGAGATGGCCCAACGCGTGGCCGCAGACATCCAGGAAGGCGCGTACGTGAACCTGGGCATTGGCGCCCCGACCCTGGTGGCCAACTACCTGGGCGATAAGGAAGTGTTCCTGCACAGCGAGAACGGCCTGCTGGGCATGGGCCCAAGCCCTGCGCCAGGCGAGGAAGACGATGACTTGATCAACGCCGGCAAACAGCACGTGACCCTGCTGACCGGTGGCGCCTTCTTCCACCATGCCGACTCGTTCTCGATGATGCGCGGCGGCCACCTGGACATCGCCGTACTCGGCGCCTTCCAGGTCTCGGTAAAAGGCGACCTGGCCAACTGGCACACCGGCGCCGAAGGTTCGATCCCTGCCGTGGGCGGCGCGATGGACCTGGCCACTGGCGCGCGCCAGGTATTCGTGATGATGGACCACCTGACCAAGACCGGCGAAAGCAAGCTGGTGCCCGAGTGCACCTACCCGCTGACTGGTATTGGTTGCGTTAGCCGCATCTACACCGACCTGGCCGTGCTGGAAGTGACGGCTGAAGGGTTGAAAGTGGTCGAGATCTGTGCGGATATCGACTTTGAAGAGTTGCAGAAGCTGAGTGGTGTGCCGCTGATCAAGTGATCGGCGCAGCAAGGCCACTGCCCTGCACCTGTCAGCTGGCCCGCGCGGACTTCTTGTGGGTGCGGCCTTGCGTCGCGATTGGGCTGCAAAGCAGCCCCAGCAATTTCTGCGCCTGCGCTGAATCCCCGGGGCTGCTGCGCAGCCCTATCGCGACACAAGGCCGCTCCCACAGGCCGCGTGCATACCCGCCCAATTGGCATCCCCGCCTTCCTCAAAACCTCAAAACAAACGCGATCCTAGTAGGAGCGGGTTCACCCGCGAACACCGGCAAAGCCGGTGCCAACCACCGCGCTGTCTCCAGGCATCAACTGCCGTGCATCACCCTTCAAACCACACGGTCTCTTTGTGGGAGCGGCCTTACGTCGCGATCGGGCTGCAAAGCAGCCCCCATCGCCCCAACCAACAACCCCTTCCCCAAGCCCGACTCCGCCTCAACCTGCGACAGCACCCCGCAAATCCTCATGCACAAATGATGTCCATTTGCCTCAAAAAATCAGAATTTAGCGCTTTCTTGTAGGGCATTTCCCAAAGATACTGTTGCCGCCTATTTTCCGTTGCGGGTGCCCAACCGGGCCTCTAGTCTGGGTCTGTCGCTGCATATCAGTGACACGGCTTTGACGGGCCGCGATGGTTTTGAGTTATGGCACACCTCTATGGTGGCTGTACGTGCGGGCACGCTTGCGTGCGCCGGAGCTTCTCAATTCCGCCGGTCCGTCAACCCACGTACAGCTGCCACCCTTCTGCTTGACGGCTGAAAGGTGGCAGCACCAGACAGGAATTGAACAATGTTGAAGTTGCTTCCCGACCCACCCCGCACCCTCCACTCCTTCATGGACACCCTCGCCCAAGCCGTGGGGGTGGCCCTATGACTACAGACGATTCCAACGAGAAGACCACGGTAGGCAAGACCATCTTCTACCAAGGTGAAAACCAGACCCACCCGCTGTTCCGTATCGAAGCCGGCATCCCCTGCAAGAGCGCCCGAGAGCAATCATCGGAGTTGATGGGGTATGTGCGGGAACTGACGATTGTCGGCTTGATGGATGAGAAGCCCATGATGATCTGGGCTGCTCACTATCTGAGTGCGTTGGCCAAGGCGCTGATGGATGATGCCGAATTGGGGATGATGCGCTGACTGGGTTGCCCTGGCAGGCAGTATCCACGATGCATCTGCGTCGGGTTTGACAAGAACGGTGCTTATCAAAACGCAGAAACGCAAACGCCCCGAATAATCGGGGCGTTTGCTAAAAAGGTGGCGGAAGCGTAGAGATTCGAACTCTAGGATAGTTGCCCATCGACGGTTTCAAAACCGTGGCATAAGCGCCCGATCCATCCGGCGCCAGCAATAAAATCGATTCCAAAACAAAGATGAAACGGCACGGCTACAAGCCGCATACTGCAAGGGTCGCCGTTTGAGTTTTGGAATCGATTTACGGGGTTGAAGGCGAGCTGCCAGGCGCTAAACTCGGACCGGATACCGCCCCCAGAATGGAGTGAAGCAACTTGGCATGGGATGAAAAAGAAGTGGCGCGGCATGACGACCATCAGAAGGCCACACTCAAGTACGCGCTTGAGATCATCAAGCTTTTATTTGTGCTGAGCGGAGGTGCTCTCGCCACCTGCTCTGTCTTCTTTTCGGACAAGGTTGGCCTTCCCTCGGCAGTTTTGCATTCTGCAAGGTGGGCTTGGGTCAGCTTAACGGTCTCGATGCTGCTGTTTTCCTTCACACTCGTCGTGGTGCTGGCTAGAGACTATGCAATTGGTGAACGTTGGCGAGCGGCAATTGAAAAGGACAAGGAATGGAGCTTTTCGAAATGGTGGGACATTTGGGCGTGGACGGTTGGTCTTGTCGGCTTGACTGCCTTTTCGATGGGAATGATAGCGTTCGCAATCGCGGCCTGGACTTACCTGGGGCGAGGGGCACTCGTGCTCGTTCCAGCCCTACCTTGAATAGTGACTCCAGTGCTGCAGCAGTAGCATGAGATTCGTACCTCAGGCCGCGCCACCAGCGGCCTGTGCATCGCCCCTGTCTAATACAGTTCGGCCAGTTTCATCGACTTTCATCCAGTAAAACCGAGAAGCTTTCGAGCAGTTATAGACAGCTTCAGCACCCCCACCCTGGCGTTCTGCCAACGATGATCCGTCCAGGCTCATCACTCCCCATCCCCTCCCACGATTCGTACTTGAACAGGCCTATGTGATAGGCCTCTTCGAACTCCATCAGAGCCCAATAACGAGCGGCCTCGGACAGCTCCAGTATGTCGACCAGGTTCTCCGAACTGACTTCACGCCGGCGGTGAGCGGCATAGGCCATCTCATCGAGCACAGCGGCGCGCCCGTCTGGATCGGTCACCAGGGAAAATTGGTCGTTCAGCTCATCCAGCCAAGCTTTCAGTATCCCGGCCATCATTCTGCCCCTGCACCACCAGGACTGCGCGTACAGGACGCCGTCGACGTCTTCAACACCGTTGATATTCGTGCCGAGCTGGGCCATGCCGTTGACCTTAGCATCGTGCGAGCGCGGGATGATGTCGGGCCCTGGTGTTGGGTTGAAGACCCAGGCCTGGGTCGCCACTCGGCCCAGCGGTTCGCTTTGATGGTCGCCAATGTGGATGTCCGCTCGCAAGGGCTGGACCTTACGAAGCTGATCGGACGGAATGGCTACACCCTTGACGCGACGGCGAACGAAGAGGAAATACATAACGCACCAATACTGCATATCGATACAGTAACGTATGGGCGGAATTCGCAGCGGGCAATCGCCGGCCAGCGGATCAGTGGAGAGGCGGCATCTCCTTGTCGCGCATCATAGCAATCACCCGAAGCTGATAATCGGATACAACCTGGAACAGCGACTCGGCCAGAAGTAGGCGCTCCACTTCCTCCGCCGGCGCGCCGCAATCCTGAGCTTGGTGATAATCCCGCATGGCGTCGACGGCCTGCTGAAGCAGCGGCTCTCCAGCCTCGACCATCTCAATCAAGGCGCGCGCTTCCATTTTTAACCTCTCAGGAGACACGGTGTATTTTTTACCTTAGCAGGCCCAGCAGCCTTGGACGCATCAGTTGTTGAAAACAGGTGTGAAGGTGGTGAATACTCTGGGCCCGCCCGAAAAACCGAATGGAGCCCGGAATGTCTTTCGAGAAAGAAATCTCATATTTGACCGCAAGAGTTGAAGTGTTCGACCCAAAGACATCACTTCAATCGATAGGAACCGGTTTTTTCCACGAAACCGAGCTCAATGATGGGAGCGGCCGAAAGCTAACACTCATGATCTCTAACCGTCATGTCTTTATTGATCCGGAGATGCAGCTCTCTATTAGCCTTAACCGGAAAGACGCGGCAGGCAATCCTATTTATGGGAATATCCGAAAATTTGAGCAATTAGGCTTCTCTGAGCAATATTACTCTCATCCGGACCCTAACATCGACTTAGCTTGCGTTAATGCTTCTAGTATCACGCATACAGACGCATTTTATAGAAACCTGCACGACCAATTCTTGGAAGAGCCTGATCATAGAGCTATTTTCCCAGGCAGCGAAGCTATCTTTGTAGGATATCCGGCAAACCGGTACGATCAGATTAACAACCTCCCACTAGTTAGAAAGGGTTGGATTTCTTCAATGCCGGAAATTGATTTCAATGGAAAAGGCCAGATAGTTCTCGATGCTCAGGTTTTTCCAGGTTCAAGTGGCAGCCCAGTGTTCGCATCGGCAAACGGAAGATACGTTCTGTTAGGTGTGGTATCTGAAACCATGATCCGACATGCCAAACTACAAACAATCCCAACCAACATACAGGCAGCTGGTGTCGAGCAGATTCTTGGACTTGGCCTCATTATTAAACAACGCCACGTCATAGAATTAATCGATCACGCGGCAGCAGAATTTGTCAAACACAATCCAGCTTAAATAAATCAATGCTTTTCGCTAATTAATGAGTCATATTCGCGCGCGCACTGTTTGCCGACGATCAGGGCTCGATCATAAGCCGCCGCCAGCTCTCCCGCTCGAGCATCAGCCCGTGTGAGCAGGTCGGAGGCACCATGGCGGCGCAGGTGGCTGTCTCGCCTCTGGCGACAGCGGCGATATCCGTGTTGGAGCAACTGACGGTGGCAGCGAGCTGGCTGGCGTCCCGGAGAAGACGAGCTTAAGCCAGCTTGTATTTTAGATAAACTTCAGCTTTCTCGAGATCTTCATTAAATGAGAGAGCGAAGTCATCTTCCGCAACATTAGTACGTCGATACATTATGTTTGGTCTACCTTTTAATATATCGACGTAAGCGGCTCTCTCTTCTGGGGCAGTGCGCGGATCTGTTGAAAGAAGGTGATCTTCTATATAGCGATATAAATCCCAGCTTTTATCATTAAGAGGCTTTACCAAAAGTTTTAAAACGTTCCCCCACAGCGCCTCCGCCTCAAGCAGAGTAACATCAAGGTTTCTACGAGCTTCAGCCACACGCTTAAAGCGATTATCGTAAGCTGAGCATCGTCCGACATAGCGATCCACGGCTTCATTATTACGTCCAAGAGCGACTACGGTGACCGTATTTTCACTGGGTAGAATCAGTGGATTTCTAACTCTATCCAGAGCCTCGCGAAACTTGTACAACTCGATGAGTGCTCGTTTGGCTAGTTCATGACTAGCAGTTCCAGACAGTTGTCTCTTCCAAGTCGATAGACCCACAAGGCTTACATAAAAAGCCAATCCAATCCCTGCAGCGCTGGCGATAGTTCCAATGATTGAGAACACATCTTTGGTCAACGCCCAATCAACTTCCTTCAATGCAAGGCAAAACGACATGCAGAATCTCCCCTTCCTAACCTACTCGCGATCATAACGGACAGGAGCCATCATGCCCATCACCTTCGGAAACGACTGCAGCGTTTTTGAAGCTGCTACGGACCCTTGGTAACGGCCAGGCTAACAATCCGCGCGCTGCGAATTCACTTCCACTATCTCAATGATAACGCCTCCCCGGCGAGGAGGCTCCTACACGCAATGGCCACAAACTTCTACGAGCGATCTTATTCAGGAATAAGGAGATAGCTTTTTTCGCTGCGTATCCGCTCGATATATTTGATAGTAAGCTCAGCTTCTTGAACAAGAGAACTATTGTTAACAGGCTTCTTCCAAAGCCATCTGTTGATGTACACAGCGTCGCGATCACGCATGCGCCATCGTTCCAGAGATCGTTTTAAAAGGCGCAAAGTCACAGGATAATATTCTGGGAAATTTCGCATCTCGTAGACAACGGTAATTTGACGATCAATGTATGGCGACCCTCCTTTTCCGTCTCCATTCAAGGCCTCGACTAACTCGTGATAGCTGGAAAACCTTCTCCCTCGCTCTTCTGAGCGCTTAATCGATATGTAGTGATAAAGGCCGCAACCAGCAACACCTAGAGCCAAAAGAAACGCAAGAGCTCCGTTGTTATCACTAATCCATTTCCAAGCTTCAGCCCATGTCATCCCTGCACCCTCTAAATTTGAGGCGGTACTATAGCCGCGAGGTATCCCCATGCCCACAGAAAACCGATCCAGCAACGCCGATTTAGCCCAACCCTTCCTCCCCGACAACTACACTGCATAACTATCGCACGCCGAGCTCCAGTACCTTTGCTTTGTGAGCACTGATCATTTCAGATCACGCATAAGAAATTTCAGGATATACACACATTGCTCCAAGCAATGCGCGACTATGCTCAAAGTCAACTCCAACTGATCTACTGAGGGTCCAATATAAAATGCGTATCCACTTCCCTCTGGGGCAAGCGACCTATCCAATGAACGAATGGTAGCGTGACCGGCCATTGCCGATAAAAACCTATACTCCACCGCATATTTTCTGCTCATATTTGCAATCTTTGCTGAGTCATACACACTAAATTGCTTCCCTTTACTTCTCTCACGAAGCGCTTCGAGATAATCTTTATCATCTTGAGAGACTTCATCTTTAGAAACATCTTTCAGTATAGAGTCAGCAAATTTCCTGGCTTCGTGATCATCATTCAATACAATATCATCAACAATCTCTGGCTTAACCAGTAGCGCAGATGAGTGAAACATTGTCTCGAGTGCGGTACGTGTAAGCACTTGGGCTTCTTGCACCATCCCGATCTCGCAGAGGCGAATCGCCGCCTGACATCCTCTAAGAGTTCTTTCCGCGAACAGCAACGAGCAAATCTTTGACTTCTCGCTTTCTTTTACCTTTGAGTTTACAACCAATGACTGAGCTTGCTCTGAGAGCTTTCCACATTCATCAAATTGACCCGCGTACACACCAAGAACTTTGACTCTATGAGCATAGACATAACTCGAAAGAAACCCCTTCCGATCAAAGTCATAAACTGACATTCATGTAACTCCCTGTTTAACTTACGACACCACCAGTAACAGCTGCGGCGCACGAAACGCAAAAAAAATCGCTACTCCACTTTAGCGGCAAAGGAGGCGTCATGCCTGAAAAAATCAATCTAATGCAGCCGGCGCTGGTTGTGCGCGATGAATACGGGATGTTTGAGCATCCCTACCTGCCCGACTTCGAAGAGGAAGACGGAGAGAAGTGCAAGGCTTGGATCGTGCAGCAGGGCCTGCAGCTCGTCATGGTCTACCTGGAGACCGATGCGCCGGAAGAGATCGCTGATCGGTACTACGCATCCGATGAGCCGCATTGCGGGCACTGGGAGCCCGGCAAGCCAGAAGGCGACGGCTGGTTCTGCCTGGCCATTCACGACACCGACGACGGCCCAGTGTGCTGCTGGGCCCGGCGCGAGGTGCAGCCATGACCCGCCTCGCCACCTGCCTCCTGCTGCTGGCCACCGGCGCCAGCGCAACCGAGAACGTCATCGACATGCAGCGCGACAGCCAGCGCGGCGTTACCTGCTACCTGCTGAATGGGGTCGGCATCAGCTGCATCCCCGACAGCCAGCTGCAGGCCGCAAACGAGCGCCAGCTCTCCCCGCACGAAACCCAACCCGAACCTACATCCGCACTGGCCCCTGGGCGCTGGATTGATGAGAGGTATCAGATGTGACCGAACTTGAAGAACTGCTGCTGGCAGCCAAGGCCTCCGGCCTTGAAGTTGAGCCCTGCACCTGCAGCGATCCGAAATGGCCTCTGCGAATCAAGGGTCAGTCAGGCACCCGGGCGCATTGGAATCCCAACATCAACGACGGCGATGCACTCAAGCTGGCCATTGGCCTGGGCATGCATATCAACGTCGAAGGATCCGGCGAGGATGAGGCCGTCTGGGCTGACGACACCATGATCTGGGTGAACAGCGAGTACGCCCAGGGCGATCGCCGAAAGGCTGCGCGCACGGCCATCGTAAGTGTCGCTGCCCAGCGCGGAGAGCAGATGCCATGACCGACCTGATCGAAGTGAGGGTATCGAACCTAATCGGTGCGCCGCTGGACTGAGCGGTGGCAAAGGTGGAAAGCGTCGAGACGAGTTGGCGGCATGGTCGCGAGTTGGTGAAGGTTCACGACCGAGGCGGTGTCGAGCTGATCGAAAGCATCCGCTCAATTTACTCACCATCCACCGAATGGAGCCAGGGCGGCCCACTGATCGACAAGCACAACGGCGGCCTGCACTACGAGGCCCACCTGGCTAATGCAGGCTTCCGCTACAGCTCTGGCCCGGGAAGGTCTGGATTCAGGTGCTACGGCCCAACTGCGCTAATTGCCTTCTGCCGAGGCCTGGTCAAGGCCAAGCTCGGCGATACCGTCCAGGTGCCGAAGGAGTTGATGGCATGAAGACCCTTGGCGAAATCATCGAGGCCGCGAAATCCGGCGAGCGCCAAGGCTACGACGAGCTGCGGCTGGCCGTCTGCGCCATGGACATGCTCATGACCTTTGACCGCCAGGCCATCTGGAAGCTGGCCGAAGGCGAGGAAAAGAGCAAGAACCCCTTCTCGGCCTGGAGCAGCCTCTGGCAGCGCGACGAGAACTTCACGCGGGTTAAGCGGGCCATGGCCAGCGATCCCAAGACCTATCTCCGCGCCAACTACGACCCCGACAGCCCGGCAGTGCAAGAGCGCAGGTTTATGTCGATCGCCATCATGGAAGGCGTTGCACGCCGTGCCCAAGAGAAGAAGCCATGGTCATGCCCCTGATGTTTACGCCCGCCTGATCTACAAGGGTCCGCGATGTACCCGCGCAAGGGCTGGCTTCGATACCGCTGGGACCGTCACCGAATCCAAGTTGTCACTTGATTGACCACAACATCATAGCAAATGACCAAATAATGGACATTGCGATTAGCCACGCAACAATCAAAATCGACAGGCACAAGGTCCACACATAGATCACATTTCTTGGTTTGACCTCTTCAAGGGCCGAGCTATGCGTCCTTACAAGGAAAAAAGTCACCCCAACCGTGAGGAGAGAGGCGACCAGGCCAACTACTCCTTGAAACGCCAGCGCTAAAATCGAAACGCTTTTGAAAGCTGGCTGCGTACTTAGCCATACCAGAGAAACTCCCGTTAACGTCGCAATTGAACTAGCGACGCTTAGCATATCTGTCCACTTCATGAAAACGCGCCTTACCCTCTGAAATATATGCTAATTCTGTCATAAGCCCGATCTCTTCTGAAGACCGCATTCCTCCCCCACACGTGGCTTGATGAGCCCTGCCTGCACGTCCTTGAAGACGAACCATTTCACCGCCAAGTACCCCCTCACCCTAGCCGCCACTGGCGGCGTAGAGACCATCCCATGGAAACCGAAATCCTTTCGGACGAAGAGCTGGCCGACCTGACCGGATACAAGGCCAGGGGCTGGCAGCGCCGCTGGCTCAATGATCGTGGCTGGCACTTCGTCGAAAGCCGTGGCAGCCGACCTCTGGTTGGTCGCCAATACGCCCGCATGAAGCTGGGCGTAACCCTTGAGGTGGTGCCCCTAGCGCCACCACCACCAGCGATACCCGCTTGGACACCAGACATTTCGAAGGTGAGGTGCAATACGCCCCAGAAAGATCGAGAACCGCGATTTGCCGCCAGGCATGTACCGGCGCAAGCGCACCAGCAAGAGCAAGAAGAACCCGGGCAAGGAGTGGATCAGCTATTTCTACCTGGACAAGTCGGGCAAACCTATACCTCTTGGAACCGACGTTAGCCTGGCCCGGCTAAAGTGGGCCGAACTGGAGGCCAAAGAAAAACCAAGGGACCTAGTCACCATGGGCGCAATCTTCGACCGGTACAAGCGCGACATTATCCCGAAGAAGGCACCGCGAACCCAGAAGGACAACCTAGCGGAGATTCGCCAACTGCGAACCTATTTCGAGAAGGCACCAATCGATGGCATCACGCCCGCGCATGTGGCGAAGTATCGCGATGCCAGGACGGCACCGGTCAGGGCCAACCGGGAGATCGCCACCCTGGCGCACATTTTCAACATCGCCCGGGAATGGGGGCTCACGAACAACGAAAACCCGTGCCAGGGGGTACGCAAGAACAAAGAGGTGCCGCGGGACTTCTATGCGAATGACGCGATCTGGAACGCGGTCTACGCAAAAGCGGTAGGTGAACTGAAGGATGCCATGGACTTGGCGTATTTGACGGGCCAGCGTCCGGCGGACGTACTGGTGATGAGAAGGGACGATATCGAGGGCAAGGCCCTCGGCGTGAAGCAGAAGAAGACCCACAAGAAGCTGCGGATCATGCTCGAGGTTGATGGAATGGAGAGCAGCCTGGGCTGCCCTTATCAGGAAGATACTGGAGCGCAACGCTCCACACACCTCGCCTTACCTACTACTAACCGATAACGGCAAACGGGTAACGGGTAACGGGTAACGGGGCCCATGCTTCGCCATCGTTGGGATGACGCCAGGGAGGAAGCGGTGAAGGTAGCGGTCGCCGCCGGCGACCAGGTACTGGCAGGCCGGATCGGCCAATTCCAGTTTCGCGACATTCGCCCGAAGGCCGCTTCAGAAATCACTGATGTCGACCACGCCAGCCTGCTGCTGGGCCACACCAAGGGCGACATCACGGAGCGGGTTTATCGTCGAATTGGAGCCTTGGCGAAACCCACCAAGTAGCAAAGTATTGTCAGCGCTGACAAATCAAAGTGTTCCCATGGGTGGCTTTTTTGTGCCCCAAAAAAGCAAAAAGCCCTGAATAATCAGGGCTTTGAATATGGCGGAAGCGTAGAGATTCGAACTCTAGGATAGTTGCCCATCGACGGTTTTCAAGACCGTTGCCTTAAACCACTCGGCCACGCTTCCAGCTCGTTTTGCGGCCGCCATCATACCGTAATGAAACACGCTGTCAAACTCTCTGTGTCGCGGGTTGCAGATGCTCTGATAGACTCCTAGCATCTGAACGTTCGAAACCACAGGTTTACCCAAGGAGTGTCGCCATGCGCGAACAGGATTACGCCGTACACCACGGCCAGCAGGTCGAGCAGCAGGAGATCAGCAAGGTCCTGCGCAACACGTACAGCTTGCTGGCGCTTACCCTCGCCTTCAGCGGTGTCATGGCCTTCGTTGCCCAGCAGATGCGCGTTGGCTACCCGAACGTGTTCGTGGTGCTGATCGGCTTCTACGGGCTGTTCTTCCTTACCAACAAACTGCGTGATTCGGCCTGGGGCCTGGTGTCTACCTTTGCCCTCACCGGCTTCATGGGGTTCATCCTCGGCCCGATCCTCAACCGTTACCTGGGCATGGCCGGTGGCGCTGAAGTGGTCAGCTCGGCGTTTGCCATGACGGCGCTGGTGTTTGGTGGTCTGTCGGCCTACGTGCTGATTACCCGCAAGGACATGAGCTTCCTCAGTGGCTTCATCACTGCTGGCTTCTTTGTTCTGCTGGGTGCGGTCGTGGCCAGCTTCTTCTTCCAGATCAGCGGCCTGCAACTGGCGATCAGCGCGGGCTTCGTGCTGTTCTCGTCGGTGTGCATCCTGTTCCAGACCAGCGCGATCATTCATGGTGGCGAGCGTAACTACATCATGGCAACCATCAGCCTGTATGTGTCGATCTACAACCTGTTTGTCAGCCTGCTGCAGCTGTTTGGCATCATGGGTCGTGATGACTGATTGATTGGTGTGTGAGAAAGCCCGCTTCGGCGGGCTTTTTTGTGGGCGTCTGGAAAGGGGGTTGGGGGCGAGGTTGCTCGGGGTTGCTAGGGAAGACCGGCGCAGCCGGTCGCATGCACCTTGCTGGGTTCTTCGCGGGTGAACCCGCTCCTACACAAACCTCAGGCTATTGATGGACCTGTGGGGCGGTTATAGCCGCGAGCACCGGCATAGGGTGGGTCAGTTGTTTTTTTGCTCGGCTTGCCTGGCGCGGCGGCGGTCGATGCGTTCGCTTGATTTATGCGAGTACCAATAGGCAAAGATCAGCAACCCTGTCGCTAACAGGCTTTTAAGCACATACCACAGGCCGTAGGCGAGGATGGTTGCACCATAGACCGCAAGCGCCCAAGGGAACACGGCAACGATGAGCAGCAATGCAAGCAATATGGCTAGAGGCATGGATCCTTCCCAAGAAAAACATAAATTGTAACAGGCACATCAAAGCACCCTGCAAGCCACAGATGAGAATCATGGGCTTTCAGCCGAGTAACTGACTATAAAGTCAGGTAATTAGGCAAATGGTCGCCGATCTTGCCGCTATCGTGCTTTTCTCTACCCCTATCCGCCATCACCCCGTAGAATGCGCTCCTTTTTTTCTACCGGGGCAGCTTTCAGCAATGAGCTCACACGAACACAGCCCAGGCGCGGCGGCGCCTGCCAATGAATTGGTGCTTGGCCTTGAGGACAAGCCTCGGCTGTTGATCGGCCTGCTGGCTGCCCTGCAGCACCTGCTGGCGATCATCGTGCCAATCGTTACCCCTGGCCTGCTGATCTGCCAGGCGCTGGGCGTTTCGGCACGGGACACCAACCTGATCGTTTCCATGTCACTGGTGATCTCGGGCATCGCCACCTTTGTGCAATGCAAACGCTTCGGGCCGTTTGGCGCCGGGCTGCTGATTGTGCAGGGCACCAGCTTCAACTTTGTCGGGCCGCTGATTGCCGGCGGTGCGTTGATGGTCAAGCAAGGCACGCCGGTTGAGGGCGTGATGGCGGCCATCTTTGGTGTGGTGATCGCCGGCTCGTTCGTCGAAATGGGTGTGTCGCGCATCCTGCCCTTCGTCAAACGCCTGATCACCCCGCTGGTGACCGGCATCGTTGTGCTGATGATCGGCCTGACCCTGATCAAGGTTGGCCTGATCAGCATGGGCGGCGGTTTTGGCGCCATGGCCAATGGCACCTTCGCCAATGGCGAGAACCTGCTGTTGTCGGGTGTGGTGCTGGCTATTATCGTGATCCTCAACCGTATTCCGGTGGTGTGGATGCGCAGCTGTGCCATCGTCATTGCCTTGGCGGTCGGCTATGCGCTGGCGGGTTACATGGGCCGCCTGGACTTCACCGGCATGCATGAGGCCGCGCTGTTCCAGGTACCCACGCCGCTGCACTTCGGCCTGAGCTTTTCGTGGGCGCTGTTCATTCCGATGCTGGTGATCTACCTGGTGACGTCGCTGGAAGCCATTGGTGACGTGACCGCCACCAGCAAGGTGTCGCGCCAGCCGGTCGAAGGTCCGGTGTGGATGCAACGGATCAAGGGTGGCGTGCTGGTCAACGGCGCCAACTCGCTGTTGGCGGGTTTGTTCAATACCTTCCCGAGCTCGATCTTTGCCCAGAACAACGGGGTAATTCAGCTTACCGGTATCGCCAGCCGCCACATTGGCATGTGGATTGCCGTGATGTTGGTGCTGCTGGGGCTGTTCCCGAGTGTTGCCGGGGTCATCCAAGCGGTGCCGGAGCCGGTGTTGGGTGGTGCGGCCATGGTCATGTTTGGCGCGGTTGCGGCTTCGGGGATCAATATTCTGGCCAGTACTCGGCTGGATCGTCGGGCTTTGCTGATTATCTCTGTTTCCCTGGCCTTGGGCCTGGGTGTGGCGCAGGTGCCGGAGTTCCTGGCGCATATGCCGGCGGCGATTCGCAATGTGCTGGAGTCGGGGGTGGCTACCGGGGGGATTTGTGCGCTGGTGCTGAACTGGTTCTTGCCGGAGGGTAAGGGGCAGGCTTGAGGCCAGGCTTATCCTGATAGGGCCAATGGGGCCGCTGCGCGGCCCTTCGCAGGCAAGCCAGCTCCTACATTGACCGTGAGCTTCAGGCATTGCCCTATCCCTGTAGGAGCGGCCTTGTGTCGCGATTAGGCCGCAAAGCGGCCCAGGCAATTTCTGCTGCGAAGCTGAAACCTGGGGCCGCTACGCCCCCCCGATCGCGACACAAGGCCGCTCCTACAAGGGACCGCGCCAGCTTGACAGCTCAATAGAAGCCCGCACCCGCATGCACAAGCGGGCGCGGGCTTTTTTGCTTTATCATGGCAGCATTCCTTTGCATGAGTTATCCATGAAATTCGCTATCGCGGTGTTCTCCCCGGCCCATGCGCCCTCCTCGCGGCGCGCCCTGCGCTATGCCGAGGCGGTGCTGGCCGGCGGGCATGAGATTGCCCGGCTGTTTTTCTATCAGGACGGGGTGCACAGTGCCTCGGCCAATGTGGTCGCGCCCCAGGATGAAGTGGACGTGGCCGCGCAGTGGCGTGCCTTTATCGAGACCCACCAGCTGGACGCCGTGGTGTGCATCGCTGCCGCCCTGCGCCGTGGCGTGCTCGATGAGGCCGAGGCCAACCGTTACCAGCGCCCCGCCGTAAACCTGCCCAAGCCGTGGGAGCTGTCCGGCCTGGGGCAACTGCATGAGGCCGCGCAAGTGGCCGATCGCCTTGTCTGCTTTGGAGGCGACTGAAATGGCCAAATCCTTGTTGATCATCAGCCGTCAGGCGCCGTGGAACGGCCCATCGGCCCGCGAAGCGCTGGACATCGCCCTGGCCGGCGGCGCGTTCGACCTGCCGCTGGGCATGCTGTTCCTCGACGATGGCGTGTTCCAGCTCGCCCCGGCCCAGCAACCTGCCGCCGTGCAACAGAAGAATTTGGCCGCCAACCTGCAGGCGCTGCCGATGTTCGGCGTCGACGAACTGTTCGCCTGCAACCACAGCCTTGCCCGTCGTGGCCTGGCCGCCGACAGCCTGGCGTTGCCGGTGCAAGTGCTGGATAACGCGGCACTGACCGCACTGATCGCCCGTTTCGACCAGGTGGTAACGCTCTGATGACGACCCTGCACGTAATTGCCCACTCCCCGTTCGGCGACGAGCGCCTGGCCAGCTGCCTGCGCCTGCTTGGCGCGGACGACGCCCTGCTGTTGTGTGGCGATGCGGTCTACGCCCTGCGCAGCGGTAGCGAGCCGCACCGCCAACTGCAAGCTGCCGGCCTGGCCCAGCGGCTGTTCGCCCTGGACGAAGACCTGCAAGCCCGCGCGGTCGGCAACGACCTGGCCAAGGCCGTGGACTACGCCGGGTTCGTCGAACTGTCGCTGCACCACGACAAGGTCAACAGCTGGCTATGAATACCCTCACCGTTGCCGATCAGGCGATCGCCCTGGACAAGGACGGCTTTCTGGTCGACCTGCAAGACTGGTCCCACGCTGCCGCCGAGGCCCTGGCCGAGCGCGAGGGCATTGCGCTGACGGCGGGCCACTGGGAAATCCTCGAACTGCTGCGCCAGTTCTACCAGGAGTACCAGCTGTCCCCGGCCACTCGCCCGCTGATCAAGTACACCGCCCTGAAGCTGGGCCCGGAAAAGGGCAACAGCCCGCACCTGAACCGCCTGTTCAATGGCACCCCCGCCAAACTTGCCGCCAAGCTGGCGGGCCTGCCCAAACCGACCAACTGCATATGACCCAGCCATCCTTGAATGAAGCTCGCCCGCTTACCCTGGAAACTCCGGCCGAACACCCTTTCGCCGAATTCGTGCGCATTCTTGGCAAAGGCAAGCGCGGCGCGCGTGGCCTGACCCGCGAAGAAGCCAACGCGGCCATGACCCTGCTGCTGGAAGGCAAGGTTGAAGACACCCAGCTCGGTGCCTTCCTGATGTTGCTGCGGCACAAGGAAGAAAGCGCCGAAGAGCTGGCAGGCTTCACCGAGGCCCTGCGCGCCCACCTGCAGGCGCCACGCATCGCTGTGGACCTCGACTGGCCGACTTACGCCGGCAAGAAGCGCCACCTGCCCTGGTACCTGCTGGCCGCCAAGTGCCTGGCCGGCAATGGCGTGCGCATCCTGATGCACGGCGGCGGCGCACACACGGCCGGGCGCCTGTACACCGAGCAGTTGCTCGACCTGTTGCAGATCCCGCTATGCCGCGACTGGGCTGCGGTCGGCAATGTGCTGGACCAGCAGCAGTTGGCGTTCTTCCCGCTGCACGACTGGGCGCCGCAACTGCAGCGCATGATCGACCTGCGCAACACCCTGGGCCTGCGCTCGCCGATCCACTCGCTGGCCCGGGTACTCAACCCGCTGGGCGCTCGCTGTGGCTTGCAGAGCATTTTCCACCCGGGTTATCAGGCGGTACACCGCGAGGCCAGCCGCCTGCTCGGCGACCATGCCGTAGTGATCAAGGGCGATGGCGGCGAGATCGAGGTCAACCCCGATGTCATCAGCCACCTCTACGGCACCACTGCAGGGGAAGCATGGGATGAAGAATGGCCGGCGCTGAGCGAGCGCCGCCATGTCAAACCGCCAAGCCTGCAGCCCGAACACTTGCTGGCGTTCTGGCGCGGCGAAGTGCAAGACAGCTACGGCGAGAAGGCCCTGATCGCCACCATGGCGTTGGCCCTGCGCGGCCTGGGGCAGGACCGTGAGCAGGCGTTCGCGACCGCGCAAGGCTATTGGAATGCCCGAAACCGATCGGTTTAACCGATCATACCACCCCGATCTTTGCGCTATTTGTTCGAACGATTTGGCCTAGACTGGGCTCCAACGACAAACAACTTTGTTTCTGGAGCTCACCATGGGCCTTTTGATCGACGGCCGCTGGCATGACCAGTGGTATGAAAACGGCAAGGACGGCACGTTCAAACGCGAAAACGCCCAGCGCCGCAACCAGCTGCCCGCACCTGAAGCCGGCCGCTACCACCTGTATGTGTCGCTGGCCTGCCCATGGGCCCACCGCACCCTGATCTTGCGCGCCCTCAAAGGCCTGGAACCGTTGATCGATGTATCGGTGGTCAGCTGGCTGATGCAGGACCATGGCTGGACCTTCGACCCGCAGCAAGGCTCCAGCGGTGATCACCTCGATGGCCTGCAGTTCCTGCACCAGCGCTACACCCAGGACGACCCGCACTACACTGGCCGAGTGACTGTACCGGTGCTGTGGGACAAGAAAGAAAAGCGCATCGTCAATAATGAGTCGTCGGAGATCATCCGTATCTTCAACAGCGCGTTCAACGAGCTGACCGGCAATACGCTTGACCTTTACCCAGAGCCCCTGCGCCCGACCATCGAGGCGCTGAACGAGCGTATTTATCCGGCGGTGAACAACGGCGTGTACCGGGCGGGCTTTGCTACCACGCAAGACGCTTATGAAGCAGCGTTCGATGAAGTGTTCAACGAGCTGGATTATCTGGAAGACTTGCTAGGCCGTAATCGCTACCTGGCGGGTGAATACCTGACCGAGGCGGATGTGCGCTTGTTCACTACCTTGGTACGCTTTGATGCGGTGTATCACGGGCACTTCAAGTGCAACCTGCGGCGCCTGAGCGATTACCACAACCTGTCGAACTGGTTGCGTGAGCTGTATCAGTGGCCGGGGGTGGCGGGGACTGTGGATATGGAGCATATCCAGAAGCACTATTACATGAGCCACAAGACCATCAACCCGAATGGGATCGTGCCTAAGGGACCTTTGCAGGGCTTCAACCAGCCGCATGATCGGGAGCGGTTGGTGGGTAAGGGGATTTGGCAGGGTTGAGATCGTGGGGGCTGCTTTGCAGCCCATCGCGACACAAGGCCGCTCCTACAAGGGACCGCGCAATACCTTGGCAAGCGCGATCTCTATGTAGGAGCGGCCTTGCCGGGGCGCCGGACCGGTCGGAAAGGGCCGCAAAGCGGCCCCCAACGATTTCAGCTGTTCTGCGAACCTTCAAACCAGGCCAGCTTGTCGCGCAGCTGCACCACTTCCCCGACAATCACCAGGGTCGGCGCATGCACTTCATGCTGGGCCACCAGCTCTGGCAAATCCGCCAGGGTACCGGTGAACACCCGCTGGTTACGCGTAGTACCCTGCTGCACCAAGGCCGCCGGAGTACTGGCGGCACGCCCATGGCGAATCAGCTCGGCACAAATGGTCGGCAAACCCACCAACCCCATGTAGAACACCAACGTCTGCGCCGGCGCCACCAGGTCATCCCACGGCAGGTTGCTGGTGCCATCCTTCAGGTGGCCGGTGACGAAGCGTACCGACTGCGCATAATCGCGGTGAGTCAGCGGAATCCCGCCATAGGCGGAACAGCCACTGGCCGCGGTAATGCCCGGCACCACCTGGAACGGAATGCCATGCTCGGCCAGCTCTTCGATCTCTTCGCCACCCCGGCCGAAGATGAACGGGTCACCGCCCTTCAGGCGCAGCACGCGCTTGCCTTGCTGAGCGAGGTCGACCAGCAGGCGGTTGATCTGGTCCTGCGGCACGGCATGGTCAGCGCGGCGCTTGCCTACGTAGATGCGTTCGGCATCACGCCGGCACATGTCGATGATCGTCGGCGCCACCAGGCGGTCGTACAGCACCACATCGGCCTGCTGCATCAGGCGCAAGGCACGGAAGGTCAGCAAGTCCGGATCGCCTGGCCCCGCACCTACCAGATACACCTCCCCCCCCTGCTGCACAGGCGCGCCGTCGACCATCGCCTGCAGCATGCGCTCGGCTTCGGCGCCCTGCCCGGCCAGTTGGCGCTCGGCAATCGGCCCCTGGAACACGGTTTCCCAGAAGCCACGGCGCTGGTTGACGTCCGGGTACAAGGTTTTCACCTTGTGCCGGAAGCGCGCTGCCAGCCCGGCCAGCTCGCCGTAGGCAGACGGGATCCAGGCTTCCAGCTTGGCTCGAATCAAGCGCGCCAGAACTGGGGCGTCGCCGCCGCTGGACACCGCAATTACCAACGGTGAACGGTCGACGATCGCCGGGAAGATCACCGTGCACAAGGCCGGCGCATCCACCACGTTGACCGGCAGGCTGAGCGCCTGCGCATCAGCCGACACCTGGGCGTTCAGCCCAGGGTCGTCGGTGGCCGCGATCACCAGCCGGCAACCGACCAGGTCGGCGGCCTGATAGCCACGCACCAGCACCTCACCGCCACCTTCCCGGGCCAACGCGGCCAACTGGCCGTCGACGTCCGGCGCCACCACGCGTAGCAGGCCGCCGGCATCGGCCAGCAGGCGCGCCTTGCGCAAGGCGATCTCACCGCCGCCGACGACCAGCACGCGGCCGCCCTGCAGCTTGTGGAACAGCGGCAGGTAATTCATTTAGCGGATGACCTCGACGCCGCCCATGTACGGCTTCAGCACTTCTGGCACCCGGATCGAACCGTCGGCCTGCTGGTAATTCTCCAGCACGGCAACCAGCGTACGCCCTACCGCCAGGCCGGAGCCGTTCAGGGTGTGTACCAGCTCTGGCTTGCCGGTTTCCGGGTTGCGCCAGCGGGCCTGCATGCGGCGCGCCTGGAAGTCGCCGCAGTTGGAGCACGAGCTGATCTCGCGGTACTTGTCCTGGCTCGGCACCCACACTTCCAGGTCGTAGGTTTTCACCGCGCCAAAGCCCATGTCGCCGGTGCACAGGGCCAGCACGCGGTAGGGCAACTCAAGCAGCTGCAGCACGCGCTCGGCATTGGCGGTCAGGCCTTCCAGGGCTTCCATCGACTTGGCTGGCTCGACCACCTGCACCATCTCGACCTTGTCGAACTGGTGCTGGCGGATCATGCCGCGGGTGTCACGGCCAGAAGCACCGGCTTCGCTGCGGAAGCACGGGGTGTGGGCAACGAGTTTCAGCGGCAGCTGCTTGGCATCGAGGATTTCCCCGGCCACCAGGTTGGTCAGCGACACTTCGGCAGTCGGGATCAGGTAGAAGTCAGCCTCACCTTCGCGGGTGATCTTGAACAGGTCTTCCTCGAACTTGGGCAGCTGGCCGGTGCCCTGCAGCGCCGGGGCCTGCACCAGGTACGGGGTGTAGTGCTCCTCGTAGCCGTGCTCGCCGGTGTGCAGGTTGATCATGAACTGCGCCAGGGCGCGGTGCAGGCGGGCGACCGGCCCACGCAGCACGGCAAAGCGCGCGCCAGACAGCTTGGCCGCGGCTTCAAAGTCCAGGCCACCGCTGACTTCGCCAAGGGCAACGTGGTCCTTGATGTCGAAGTCGAACGCTTTCGGCGTACCCCAGCGGCGCACTTCGACGTTGTCGTCTTCGCTGGCTCCGACCGGTACGCTGGCGTCCGGCAGGTTGGGGATGGTCAGCAGGATGCCGTCCAGCTCGGCCTGGATCTCGTCCAGTTCGGCCTTGCCGGCAGCCAGTTCGTTAGCCATGCGCTCGACGTCGGCCATCAGCGGCGCGATGTCTTCGCCCTTGGCCTTGGCCTGGCCGATGGACTTGGAACGGGCATTACGCTCGGCCTGCAGTTGTTCGGTGCGGGTCTGCACCGCCTTGCGGCGCTCTTCCAGTGATTCGATGCGCGCGACATCCAGGCTGAAGCCACGGGAGGCCAGGCGTTCCGCCACTTCCTGAAGTTGGCCGCGTAACAGTTTGGAATCGAGCATATCGTTCTCTCGTTATGTGTTGGTGTTGGTTCAGAATCGGGTCAGGGACAGGCCGGCCCAGGTTGCGAGCAGCCCGCCCACCACGCTGATACTGGTATAGCCCAAGGCCAGGGGCACTTGCCCGCTTTCCATCAGGCGCACGGTATCGAGCGAGAAGGAGGAAAAGGTTGTCAGGCCGCCAAGGAAGCCGACAATCAGGCCGGCGCGCAATTCGACCGGCACCAGTGGTTTGTGCAGGAACAGGCCATAGAGCAGGCCGATCAGCAGGCAGCCAACCAGGTTGACCGCCAGCGTACCGGCATAGAAGTGCCGTGGCCAGTGCGCCGCGACCCAGTTGGCGGTCGCAAAGCGCAACAAGGTGCCGGCGATACCGCCAGCGCTGACGGCGGCAATCAATGCAATCACGGTTTTCTCCGCTGGAGGGGGCTGTTGCGGTCGAGCTCGGCCAGGTGGCGCAGCTTCTCGCCAATCTTCAGTTCCAGGCCTCGCGGCACCGGCTGGTAGTACTGGCGCGGCTCTAGCTGATCAGGGAAATAGTCTTCACCGGCGGCATAGGCGTCGGGTTCGTCGTGGGCATAGCGGTACTCGTCGCCGTAACCCAGTTGTTTCATCAGCTTGGTCGGCGCATTGCGCAGGTGCAGCGGCACTTCCAGCGAGCCATGCTCGGCGGCTTCGCGCAGGGCGGTCTTGAACCCCATGTACACCGCGTTGCTCTTCGGCGCGCAGGCCAGGTAGGTGATGGCCTGGGCCACCGCCAGCTCGCCCTCGGGGCTACCCAGGCGCTCCTGCACATCCCACGCCGCCAGGCACAGGCTGAGTGCGCGCGGGTCGGCGTTGCCGATGTCTTCGCTGGCCATGCGCACCACACGCCGGGCGATGTACAGCGGGTCGCAGCCGCCATCGAGCATGCGCGCGAACCAGTACAAGGCGCCATCGGGATTGGAGCCGCGCACCGACTTGTGCAGCGCGGAAATCTGGTCGTAGAACGCCTCACCGCCCTTGTCGAAACGGCGGCGGCTGTCGCCGAGCAGGCTTTGCAGCATCTCGACGTCGATCTCGCTGCCATCTTCGGCCAGGTCCGAGGCGTTTTCGAGGAAGTTGAGCATGCGCCGGCCGTCACCGTCGGCGGCGGCCATCAGCATCTTGAAGGCTTCATCGCCGACCCGCAGGTTGCGCTTGCCCAGGCCACGCTCTTCGCTGAGCGCGCGGTTGACTAGCTTGCGCAGCGCAGGCTCGTCAAGGCTCTTGAGCACGTATACCCGTGCCCGCGACAGCAGCGCGTTGTTCAGCTCGAAGGACGGATTTTCGGTGGTGGCACCAATGAACAGCAGCGTGCCGTCTTCCACGTAGGGCAAAAAGGCGTCCTGCTGCGACTTGTTGAAGCGGTGTACTTCGTCGACGAACAGGATGGTGCGGCGGCCATACTGGCCAGCCTGCTGCTTGGCCACCTCGACCGCCTGGCGAATCTCCTTGACCCCGGCCAGCACCGCCGACACGGTTTCGAAGTGCGCATCACAGAACTGCGCCAGCAGCCGCGCCAGGGTGGTCTTGCCCACCCCGGGCGGGCCCCAGAAGATCATCGAATGCAGTGCACCCTGCTCCAGTGCCTCGCGCAGCGGTTTGCCGCGCGCCAGCAGGTGCTCCTGGCCGACGTATTCGTCCAGGTTGGACGGGCGCAGGCGGGCGGCCAGGGGCTGGGCGACAGGTTCGCTTCGAAACAGGTCCATGACGGGCTCTGGTTACTCCTTGATCACGTCCGCACCCTTGGGGATGTCGAACTTGAACTTGCTGTCCGGCACCGCCTGGTTGGCCTTGACGCCGTTGAACAGGATGTTGGTGCGCTGGCCGACGCTGTCGATCAGCTGCATGTCATTGATCAGGCCTTTGCGGAACGACACGCGCAGCGAGTCGAACAGGGTGTCCTTGGTTTTCGGCTTGAGGGTGAAGTCCATTACTTCGCCCTGCTCCTTCGAGGCAATGTCGAAGCTCTGGCTGATCTTCGACACATCACCGGACAGCAGCAGCGCCGGGGTCTGGTTCAGGCGCACGTCGAGCTTCTTGATGGTGGCCTGTTCCAGGTCCGGGTCCCACAGGGTGACGTTCTTGCCGTCCGACACTACCACCTGCTCCTGTGGCGCATCGGTGTGCCAGTAGAACAGGCCCGGGCGCTTGACGGCCATCTTGCCCGAGGTTTCCTGCAGGCTGGTGCCGTCGGCACCCAAGGTCAGCTGGGAGAAGTTGGCCTCGATGGTCTGCGACTTTTCCAGCAACTGGGTCAGGCGTTGTACGTCTTGCTCACCGGCATAAGCGGTAACCGAGCCCAGGGTCAGGGCAGAAACCAACAGCATGCGAATCGCGCGCATGGGAATCCTCATTGAGCATTGAAAAGGCCGGGCGCCACCGTTGGCGCCCGGCAGGGTGTTCATCAGTCGCGCGGGCCGCCCGGGGCAATCACTTCCCGCGAGCCGTTGCTGTTCATCGGGGTCACAACGCCGGCCATTTCCATCGACTCGATCATCCGCGCAGCACGGTTGTAGCCGATCTTCAACTTGCGTTGCACGGCAGAAATGGAAGCACGACGGCTTTCAAGCACGAACTGCACCGCTTCATCATACAGTGCGTCGGTTTCGGCATCGTCACCATCGCCACCACCGCCGCCGCCATCAAAGCCGCTGCCGGCCTCTTCGACGCCGTTGAGGATGTCGTCGTTGTAATCCGGGGCGCCGCGCAGCTTCCACGCCTCAACCGTGCGGTGCACTTCGTCGTCGGAGACGAACGCGCCGTGCACGCGGATCGGCAGGCTGGTGCCGGGCGGCATGTACAGCATGTCGCCATGGCCCAGCAGCTGCTCGGCGCCACCCTGGTCGATGATGGTCCGCGAGTCGATCTTGCTGGATACCTGGAAGGCCATGCGGGTCGGGATGTTGGCCTTGATCAGGCCGGTGATCACGTCCACCGACGGGCGCTGGGTGGCGAGGATCAGGTGAATACCGGCCGCCCGCGCCTTCTGCGCGATACGGGCGATCAACTCTTCGACCTTCTTGCCGACGATCATCATCATGTCGGCAAATTCGTCGACAATCACCACGATGGTCGGCAGGGTTTTCAGCGCCGGCGGCTCATCATCCATGCTTTCGCGACGGTACAGCGGGTCGTGAATGATCTCGCCGGCTTCTTCGGCATCCTTGATCTTGCGGTTGAAGCCGGCCAGGTTACGCACCCCCATGGCCGCCATCAGCTTGTAGCGCCGCTCCATCTCGGCCACGCTCCAGCGCAGTGCGTTAGCGGCGTCCTTCATGTCGGTGACCACCGGGCACAGCAAGTGCGGGATGCCTTCGTAGATCGACAGTTCGAGCATTTTCGGGTCGATCATGATCAGCCGCGCGTCTTCCGGGCCGGACTTGAACAGGATCGACAAGATCATGGCGTTGACACCTACCGACTTACCGGAACCGGTGGTACCGGCCACCAGCAGGTGAGGCATCTTGGCCAGGTCGGTGATGACCGGCTTGCCGCCGATATCGTGGCCCAGGGCCAGGGCGACGGGCGACTTGGATTCATCGAACTGCGGCGACGACAGCACCTCGGAGAACCGCACCATCTGCCGGTTCTCGTTGGGGATCTCGATACCTACCGTGGTCTTGCCGGGGATGACTTCGACCACGCGCACGCTGGTTACCGCCAGGGAGCGTGCCAGGTCCTTGGCCAGGTTGGCGATGCGGCTGACCTTGACGCCAGCGGCCGGCTGGATTTCGTAACGGGTAATCACCGGGCCCGGGTGGATCGAGTCCACCGTTACTTCCACACCGAATTCCTTGAGCTTGATTTCCAGCAGTTGGCCGACACCGGCCAGGGACTCTGGCGAGTACTCGATCTTTTTCTGCTCGGCCGGGTCGAGGATGGAAATCGACGGCAAGGTGCCTTCCACGGCGCTGTCGATGAACAACGGCGCCTGTTTCTCTTTCATCACCCGCTTGCTCGGCTCTGGCGCCTTGTCGGCAACCGGCGGCACGATCATCGGGGTAGCAGGCTGCACCCGGGCCACCGCTGTTTCGCGTGGCACGACCGGTTCACGGGCGAGGCTTGGCTCGCGCGGCGGCACCACAGGCTCGCGGCCGAGGGTTGGCTCACGGGGTTCAACCACCGGGGCCGGCGCCTCTTCACGCTTGAAAATACGCTCGCGCAACGCCGGCTTGGCCGGTTCGCGCTTCTCGGCGGCCATGGGTGCAGCCTTGACCACCGGCTCATCCTCGCGCAGCTGTGCCTCGAGGCGCTTGCGCTCGTTGCGGGCTTCCCACCAGCGGTTGGCCGCGCCCTGCACCAGTTCGAACAGGTCGAGGGTAATCTTGCCGGTCAGGTCCATTACCTTGAACCACGACAGGTCGGTGAACACGGTCAGGCCGAACAGGAACAAGGCAATGAACATCAAGGTGCTGCCCTGCACGTTCAGCAGGTTGCGCGCCAGGTCGCCCAGGCTTTCACCCAGCGCGCCACCGGCGGAGAACGGCAGGCTGGCCGGGGGGTGGAAGTGGATATGCGCCAGCGCAGCGCCCGACAGCACCAGGAACACCAGCCCGATCAGCCGCCAGGAGAACAGCCAGCCGCTCCAGTCCCATGGCTGGTGGCGCTGGCGGAAGATCTGCCAGGTTTTCACCGCCAGCAACAGCGGGAAGATATAGGCGAAGTAGCCCAGCACCATGAACAGGATGTCGGCAAAGTAGGCGCCGGCACGCCCGGCGGCGTTCTGCACCTGGTCGACGGTCGCGGTGTGGCTGAAGCCCGGGTCGGACGTGTCGTAGGTCAGCAGCGCCATCCACAAGTACAGGCACAGGGCGCCGACTGCGATCAACGCACCTTCCTTGAGGCGATAGTGCAGCTGCTGCCGCCACAGGGGCACGGGCAAGGGAGCTGGGGTTGCGGTGGATTTCTTCAAAACGCGTCTATTCCTGCGCGTGCTGCGCGTCCAATAGTGATCGGCCGGCGGTGCGGCCAATGAACCACTACTTTTAACATTACTGCCCGCCCACTGCCATGACGGCACGCCGTAAGGCGCTTGAGTGGAGGCGACTTTCGTATGACTGCAATTTGAGCATGCATTGCCTTCTGTGACAAAGGCTTATGCTGTGTTTTTGCACAGGTGTGACAGCAAATGTAGCGGATGGTGCCTGTGGTTTCATGAATGTGTAGGAAATTGCCTATTTTGATTGCCTGTGGGAGCGGGTTTCCCCGCGAAGAAGCCACAATGATTGACCCTGCCATGCGCGCAAGCCATGCTGACCTCTCCCCTCCCCCACCGCACGATAGACCATGCTCACCTGGCTGACCCGCGACTCGCTGACCTTCCCCCCCCTGGAAAAGGCCCTGCACGAACCCAACGGCCTGCTGGCCGCCGGCGGCGACCTGAGCCCCGAGCGCCTGGTGCAGGCCTACCGCCATGGCTGCTTCCCGTGGTACCAGGACGGCCAGCCGATCCTGTGGTGGTCACCCGACCCGCGCACCGTGCTGCTGCCTGGCCAACTGCACGTGTCACGCTCGCTGGCCAAGCTGATGCGCCAGGGCCGCTACCAGGTCAGCTTCGACACCGACTTCCCGGCGGTGATCGCCGCCTGCGCGGCGCCACGCGATTACGCCGACGGCACCTGGATCACCGACACCATGCGCAACGCCTACTGCGCACTGCACCGGTGCGGTATCGCCCACTCGGTGGAAGTCCGCCAGGACGGCGAGCTGGTAGGCGGCCTGTACGGGCTAGCCATGGGCCAGCTGTTCTTCGGCGAATCGATGTTCAGCCGTGCCGACAACGCCTCGAAGGTCGGCTTCGTGACCCTGGTCGAGCACCTGCGCCAGGCCGGTTTTGTGCTGATCGACTGCCAGATGCCGACCAACCACCTGCACAGCCTGGGCGCGCATGCCATCAGCCGTACCGAGTTCGCGGGCTACCTGGCCCGCCACCTCGACCAACCTAACAGCGCTACATGGGTGGTTGCCTAGGCGGTTTGCCAGAGCTGGCTTACACTGAAAACAAAGTCTCACCGATGGGGGTTGATCATGACAGAGTTGGCGCGGTTGAAGTTCTATGCCACTCAACCCCACTCCTGCAGCTACCTGCCTGACGAGCAGGCTACCACACTGTTCCTCGACCCCAGCCAGCCGATGGACGTGAACGTGTACGCCGACCTGTCGGAAATGGGCTTTCGCCGCAGTGGCGACCACCTGTATCGCCCGCACTGCCAGAACTGCAATGCCTGCGTGCCGGCGCGCATCCCCGCTGCGCGCTTCATCCCCAACCGCCAGCAGCGGCGCATTCTCAAGCGCAACGCCGACCTGACCGTGACCGCTGCGCGCCCGGCGTTCAAGGAGGAGTACTTCGAGCTGTACCGGCGCTATATCGAAACGCGCCACGCCGACGGTGACATGTACCCGCCCAGCCGCGATCAGTTTTCCACCTTTCTGGTACGCGACCTGCCGTTCTGCTGGTTCTACGAGTTTCGCCTGGAAGGCCGCCTGCTGGCGGTGGCAGTGTGCGACCTGCTGCCCAATGGCCTGTCGGCGGTGTACACCTTCTACGAGCCCGACGAAGAGCGCCGCAGCCTGGGCCGCTTTGCCATTCTCTGGCAGATCACCGAAGCCCTGCGCCAGGACCTGGAGGCGGTTTACCTGGGTTACTGGATCAAGAACTGCAAGAAAATGAACTACAAGACCCAGTATCGGCCTATCGAGTTGTTGATAAACCAGCGCTGGGTCAGCCTCAACTGAAAGCATTGGCTTGACACACAGTTTTCGGGCATAATCCACGCCACTTTTTTGCCCGGTGCGGTTATGCGTCGGGCCAACACTGGATACCGAGGGCTCAACTGCATGTCGAAAGAAGACAGCTTCGAAATGGAAGGTACTGTCGTCGACACCCTGCCCAACACCATGTTCCGCGTGGAGTTGGAAAACGGGCACGTCGTAACCGCGCATATCTCCGGAAAGATGCGCAAGAACTACATTCGTATTCTCACTGGCGACAAGGTCCGCGTCGAGCTGACGCCGTACGACCTGAGCAAGGGCCGCATCACTTACCGTGCGCGCTAAGCTCCAGCCATGAAAAAGCCCGGCCATGTGCCGGGCTTTTTTGTGCCTTCAAGATTGTGCGGGCTGCGTAGCAGCCCTGTGGGAGCGGGTCAACCGCGAAGAACCCAACGCGGTGGATAGCACCGGCTGCGCCGGTGTTCGCGGCTAAAGCCGCTCCTACATTGGATCGCCGTACACAAATAGATCGCCGTACACAGGACCTTGTAGGAGCGGCTTCAGCCGCGAAGGGCCGCAAAGCGGCCCCATGCTTTACGCCACCTCCGCCGTGGTCTCGAAGTCGAACACCAGTTCACCATCGCGCAAGTCGACATGCACCACGCCGCCATGCTCGGCCAGCTCACCAAACAGGATCTCCTCGGCCAACGGCCGCTTGATCTTGTCCTGGATAAGCCGCGCCATCGGCCGCGCACCCATCTGCACGTCGTAACCCGACGCGGCCAGCCAGCCGCGGGCGTCATCACTGACTTCCAGCAGCACCCGTTTATCTTCCAGCTGCGCCTGCAGTTCGATAAGGAACTTGTCGACGATGCTCTTGATGGTTTCGGTGCTCAGGCGGCCAAACTGGATAATGGTATCCAGGCGGTTGCGGAACTCCGGCGTGAAGCTCTTGCGGATCACTTCCATGGCATCGGACGCGTGGTCCTGATGGGTGAAGCCGATAGAGGCCCGCGCCGCGGTTTCTGCCCCGGCGTTGGTGGTCATGATCAGGATCACGTTACGGAAGTCAGCCTTGCGCCCGTTGTTGTCGGTCAGGGTACCGTGGTCCATCACCTGCAGCAGCAGGTTGAAGACTTCCGGGTGGGCCTTCTCGATTTCATCGAGCAGCAGCACGCAGTGCGGTTGCTTGGTGATCGCTTCGGTCAGCAAGCCACCCTGGTCGAAACCGACATAACCCGGCGGGGCACCGATCAGGCGCGACACGGTGTGGCGCTCCATGTACTCGGACATGTCGAAACGCACCAGCTCCACGCCCAGCGCCTTGGCCAGCTGCCGCGCCGCTTCGGTCTTGCCGACACCGGTCGGGCCGGCGAACAGGAACGACCCCACCGGCTTGTCGGGCGCCTTGAGGCCGGCACGCGACAGTTTGATGGCCGTGGACAGCGAGTCGATGGCCTGGTCCTGACCGAACACGGTCAGCTTCAGGTCGCGCTCCAGGTTGCGCAGCAGTTCCTTGTCGGAGCTGCTGACGTGCTTCGGCGGTATCCGCGCGATCTTGGCAACGATGTCCTCGACTTGCGGCACGTCGATACGTTTGACGCGGCTGGCCTCCGGTTGCAGGCGCTGGTAGGCGCCAGCTTCGTCGATCACATCGATGGCCTTGTCCGGCATGTGCCGGTCATTGATGTAACGCGAGGCGAGTTCGGCGGCGGCGCGCAGGGCCTCGTCGCTGTACTCGATGTTGTGGTGGCTTTCGAAGCGCCCCTTCAGGCCGCGCAGGATGCCCACAGTGTCTTCCACCGACGGCTCGCTGACGTCCACCTTCTGGAAGCGCCGTGCCAAGGCACGGTCTTTCTCGAAGATGCCACGGAACTCCTGGAAGGTGGTCGAACCGATGCAACGGATTTCACCCGACGACAGCAGCGGCTTGAGCAAGTTGGAGGCGTCCATCACCCCGCCCGACGCCGCACCGGCACCGATGATGGTGTGGATCTCGTCGATGAACAGAATGGCCTGCGGGCGTTTGCGCAGTTCGCCGAGCAGCGCCTTGAAGCGCTTCTCGAAGTCGCCGCGGTACTTGGTCCCGGCCAGCAGCGCGCCGAGGTCGAGCGAGTAGACCACGCTTTGCGCCAACAGGTCAGGCACCTGGCCGTCGACGATGCGTTTGGCCAGGCCTTCGGCAATGGCGGTCTTGCCCACGCCCGCTTCACCCACCAGCAACGGGTTGTTCTTGCGCCGACGGGCGAGGATTTGCGCGACGCGCTCCACCTCCTGCTCGCGACCGACCAGCGGGTCGATACGGCCGGCACGGGCCAGCTCGTTCAGGTTGCTGGCATAGGCGTCCAGCGGGTTGCTTGAAGAGGAGGTTTCGCCACCCTCTTCGTCCTGCATGTCCTGTTCGCTTTCAGACTGCGAACCATGCCCAGGCACCTTGGAGATACCGTGAGCGATGTAGTTGACCACGTCGATGCGGGCCACGCTCTGCTGCTTGAGCAGGAACACAGCCTGGCTTTCCTGTTCGCTGAAGATCGCCACCAGCACATTGGCCCCGGTGACTTCGCGCTTGCCAGAGCTTTGCACATGGAACACGGCACGCTGCAGCACGCGTTGGAAGCCCAGGGTTGGCTGGGTTTCACGGTCTTCGTCGTTGACAGGAATCAGCGGCGTGGTGGAATCGATGAACTCTTGCAGGTCATGCTTGAGCTTGTCGAGATTGGCGCCACAGGCGCGCAGAACGGTCGCGGCAGCCTCATTGTCAAGGAGTGCCAGCAGCAGATGTTCGACGGTCATGAACTCATGACGCTTCGAACGGGCCTCCTTGAAGGCAAGATTGAGGGTGACTTCGAGCTCGCGGTTTAACATAGCTTCACCTCATACCCAAGTGGTCGGCGATTAACCGTCCTTCTCGATTTCACAGAGTAGCGGATGCTGGCTTTCCCTGGCGTATTGGTTGACCTGCATAGCCTTTGTTTCGGCGATGTCACGGGTAAACAATCCGCACACTGCCCGCCCTTCTGTATGGACGGTCAGCATGATCTTGGTCGCCAGCTCGCGGTTCAGACTGAAGAACGTCTCGAGCACTTCGACGACGAAATCCATCGGCGTGTAGTCATCGTTGAACAAAACCACCTTGTACATCGGTGGCGCCTGCAGGATCGGCTTGGCTTCCTGTATTGCAAGACCCGAGCCGTCGTCCTCATTCGATTGCGGGCGATCCTGATTGAATGTTAGTCGAATCTCACTAGGTGCATGCATGGAAAGAATTTCATCATGAGCGTCAGGTTAAGGTGGTGGGTTGGCTGCACAGGCCACCGCCAGCGCAGGCGCCGCGTGACCTTGACTATCGGCAAAACGGTGTTACAACCAATAAGAACCCACCGTGGGCGATAAAGATCCGCGCAGTCAACCAGATTTTTCGCAAGGTTCGTATGCGGATGAAGTGGATGATACTCCAGTGATGGAGTCCTTTGCAGAGGGACATAGGGATGGCAAGCGGTAAAGTCAAGTGGTTCAACAATGCCAAGGGCTATGGATTCATCAATGAAGACGGCGGAACCGAAGATCTGTTCGCCCACTATTCGGCGATCCAGATGGACGGCTACAAGACGCTGAAAGCCGGACAACCCGTGACTTTCAACATCATCCAGGGCCCAAAGGGCCTGCATGCGGTTGAAATCAAGGGCGTCACCGCCAGCGCTTCAACGGGAGTACCGAACTCATCCACGACCGCTAATGCGTGATCCCTGCTTTCTGCCGGTATACGAAGAAACCGGCCGCTTCTTTACAGGAGACGGCCGGTTTTCTGTTGGCTTACATATGCTTGATCATCGCATCGCCAAAGCCTGAGCTGCCCACCAGCGTAGCGCCGTCCATCAGCCGCTCGAAGTCGTAGGTCACGGTCTTGGCGGCAATCGCGCCGTTGGTGCCCTTGATGATCAGGTCGGCCGCCTCGGTCCAGCCCATGTGCCGCAGCATCATTTCTGCAGAGAGGATCACCGAGCCCGGGTTGACCTTGTCCTGCCCGGCATACTTGGGCGCGGTACCGTGGGTGGCTTCGAACATGGCCACCGTGTCGGACAGGTTGGCGCCCGGGGCAATGCCGATGCCGCCCACCTCCGCCGCCAGGGCGTCGGACAGGTAGTCACCGTTGAGGTTGAGGGTGGCGATCACGTCGTACTCGGCCGGGCGCAGCAGAATCTGTTGCAGCATGGCGTCAGCGATGGCGTCCTTGACGATGACTTCGCGCCCAGTTTTGGGATTCTTGAACTTCATCCACGGGCCGCCTTCGAGCAGTTCGGCGCCGAACTCATCCCGGGCGATTTCGTAGCCCCAGTCTTTGAAGGCGCCCTCGGTGAACTTCATGATGTTGCCCTTGTGCACCAGGGTTAGCGACTCGCGATCGTTATCCACCACATACTGCAGCGCCTTGCGCACCAGCCGCTGGGTGCCCTCTTTCGATACCGGCTTGACGCCAATGCCGCAGTCCTGGTCGAAGCGGATCTTGGTGACGCCCATTTCCTCCTTGAGGAACTTGATCACTTTGTTCGCCTCGGGCGACCCGGCCTTCCACTCGATGCCGGCATAAATGTCCTCGGAGTTTTCACGGAAGATCACCATGTCGACGTCGCCGGGCTTTTTCACCGGGCTCGGCACGCCCTGAAACCACAGCACCGGGCGCAGACACACATACAGGTCCAGTTGCTGGCGCAAGGCCACGTTGAGCGAACGGATACCACCTCCCACCGGGGTGGTCAGCGGGCCTTTGATCGACACCACGTAGTCTTTCACCGCATCCAGGGTCTCTTGGGGCAGCCAGGTGTCCTGGTCATACACTTGGGTGGCCTTCTCGCCGGCATACACCTCCATCCAGGCGATCTTGCGCTTGCCGCCGTAGGCCTTCTGCACGGCGGCATCGACCACTTTGATCATTACCGGCGAGACATCGACGCCAATCCCGTCGCCTTCGATATAAGGAATGATGGGGTTGTCAGGAACGTTGAGCGAATGGTCTGCATTGACGGTGATCTTGGTGCCGTCGGTCGGAACCTTGATTTTCTGGTATCCCATGCTTGCACTACTCCGCTGTCGGGTGTGGTTTGGACATCATGCGCTGCAATGAGCCTAAACCACATCTGCCGACCTGCAAGGCATGCGGCATTACGCCACATTGCCGCTTAGTCTTTGGTCTTATAAATGGGCCGATATCACTTGGCCTTGCTGATTAGCCCGAATGGTTTGGTATACTCCGCCGCGACCGAAGGGTCATCGGGGCGAATCCCAGGAAAATGCGGACCGCCCTAGGCCATGAATGGCCGAAAAGCCTGGCCTGTTACCGCAGCTCAGCACTTGACGCTCGACTGATGCATCCACCATCACCGCTCGCAGCCTCTCGACTTTCCGCTCATGGCGTTGCCAGGGCGATGCGCCTACCCTGCGCACCACGAGACTCGAGCACGCTCAGCACACAGAGAGTTAACCCGCATGCCCACCCGTTCCAAGATCATCTATACCTTCACCGACGAAGCCCCCGCCCTCGCCACCTACTCGCTGCTGCCGATCGTCGAAGCTTTCACCGCTTCGGCTGACATCGCCGTCGAAACTCGCGACATCTCCCTGGCTGGCCGTATCCTTGCCGCCTTCCCGGAGCAACTGGGCGCAGAGAAGCAAGTAGGCGATCACCTGGCGGAACTGGGCCAGCTGGCTACCACCCCTGAAGCCAACATCATCAAGCTGCCGAACATCAGCGCCTCGGTACCGCAGCTCAAGGCCGCGATCAAGGAGCTGCAAGGCAAGGGTTTCAACATCCCTGACTACGCCGACGAGCCGGCCACCGCGGAAGAAAAAGAATCCCGTGCCCGCTACGACCGCATCAAGGGTTCTGCCGTGAACCCGGTGCTGCGCGAAGGCAACTCCGACCGCCGCGCGCCGCTGTCGGTCAAGAACTACGCCCGCAAGCACCCGCACAAGATGGGCGCCTGGGCCGCCGACTCCAAGTCGCACGTTGCCCACATGACCCAGGGCGACTTCTACGGCAGCGAGAAAGCCGCACTGATCGAAGCTGACGACAGCCTGCGCATCGAGCTGGTCGGCAAAGACGGCAACACCACCGTCCTGAAAGAAAAGACCGCGGTCAAAGCCGCCGAAATCATCGACTGCGCGACCATGAGCCGCAAAGCCCTGAAAGCCTTCATCGCCGAGCAGATCGCCGATGCCAAGGCCGCCGGCGTGCTGCTGTCGGTGCACCTGAAAGCCACCATGATGAAGGTCTCCGACCCGATCATGTTCGGCGTCATCGTCGAAGAGTTCTACAACGACGTGCTGGCCAAGCACGCCGCTGCGCTGGCCGAAGTGGGCTTCAACGCCAACAACGGTATCGGCGACCTGTACGCCCGCATCAAGGACCTGCCAGCTGACAAGCAGGCCGAGATCGAAGCCGACATCCAGGCCCTTTACGCTCAGCGCCCAGCCCTGGCCATGGTCAACTCCGACAAAGGCATCACCAACCTGCACGTGCCGAGCGACGTGATCGTCGACGCCTCGATGCCGGCCATGATCCGTGACTCGGGAAAAATGTGGAACACCGCTGGCGAACTGCAAGACGCCAAGGCCGTGATCCCGGACCGTTGCTACGCCGGTATTTACCAGGCCACCATCGAAGACTGCAAGGTCAACGGCGCCTTCGACCCGACCACCATGGGCAGCGTACCGAACGTTGGCCTGATGGCACAAAAGGCCGAAGAGTACGGTTCCCACGACAAGACCTTCCAGATCAAGGCCGACGGCGTGGTGCGTGTGGTCGATGGCAAGGGCAACGTCGTACTGGAGCAGAACGTCGAAGCCGGTGACATCTTCCGCATGTGCCAGACCAAAGACGCGCCGATCCAGGACTGGGTCAAGCTGGCCGTCAACCGTGCCCGCCTGAGCAACACCCCTGCGGTGTTCTGGCTGGACCCGGCCCGCGCCCACGACGGCGTGATGATCGAAAAAGTACAGAAGTACCTGAAGGACCACGACACCGCCGGCCTGGACATCCGTGTACTGGCCCCGGTTGACGCCATCAAGTTCTCCCTGGCCCGCATCCGGGAAGGCAAGGACACCATCTCGGTGACCGGCAACGTGCTGCGCGACTACCTGACCGACCTGTTCCCGATCATGGAACTGGGCACCAGCGCCAAGATGCTGTCGATCGTGCCGCTGATGAACGGCGGTGGCCTGTTCGAAACCGGCGCTGGCGGTTCGGCACCGAAGCACGTGCAGCAGCTGGTTGAAGAGAACTTCCTGCGTTGGGACTCGCTGGGTGAATTCCTGGCGCTGGCCGCTTCCCTGGAGCACCTGGGCAACACCTACGCCAACCCGCGTGCCAAGGTTCTGGCCAACACCCTGGACCAGGCCACCGGCAAGTTCCTCGACACCAACAAGTCGCCGTCGCGCAAAGTCGGTGGTATCGACAACCGCGGTAGCCACTTCTACCTGACCCTGTACTGGGCCCAGGCGCTGGCTGCGCAGAACGACGACGGTGCCCTGCAGGCACGCTTCGCCCCACTGGCCAAAACCCTGACCGAGAACGAGGAAACCATCGTCGCCGAGCTCAACGCCGTTCAGGGCAAGCCAGCCGACATCGGTGGCTACTACGCCCCGGATGCCGAGCTGACCGCCAAATTGATGCGCCCAAGCCAGACCCTGAACAGCGCCATTGCTGCCCTGTAAGGTTCGCTTGAAGTAACAGCCCAAACCCCGGCCACGCACCGGGGTTTGTGCTTTCTAGGGAGCAGTCTCGACCCCTGTAGGAGCGGGTTTACCCGCGAATGCGGTGATGAATCCACTGACGCATTCGCGGGTAAACCCGCTCCTACAGGGGCCATGCATGCCTTTAAGGAGCTGAACATGACCTGGCAACCCCACATCACCGTCGCCACCATCGTCGAACACGACGGCAAGTTCCTCTTCGTCGAAGAATTCAAGGCCAACCAGCACGTCTTCAACCAACCCGCCGGCCACCTAGAGCCGAACGAAACCCTGCCCCAGGCCGCCCTGCGCGAAACCCTCGAAGAAACCGCCTGGGAAGTCGAGCTCACCGGCGTAGTCGGCATCTACCTGTACACCGCCCCCAGCAACGGCGTGACCTACCAGCGCATCTGCTTCGCCGCCCGCCCCGTGCGCCACCATGCCGACCTGGCCCTGGACAGCGACATCGTCCGCGCCGTGTGGCTCACCCGCGAAGAATTGCTGGCCGACCCCACCCGCTGGCGCAGCGAGCTGGTGCCCCGCTGCCTCGACGACTACCTGCAAGGCCCGCTGCACAGCCTTGACCTGCTGCGCGACTGACGCGGCGCTGCGGGTTTGATAGAATTGGCGTTTTTCCCCTTGATACACACCGGTACCCATGACCAGCCCAGCACTCAAAGACCCCGCCAAGACCCGCGTCATCGTCGGCATGTCCGGCGGCGTGGACTCTTCCGTCTCCGCCCTTCTGCTTATCGAGCAGGGCTACCAGGTGGAAGGGCTGTTCATGAAAAACTGGGAAGAAGACGACGGCACCGAATACTGCACCGCCCGTGAAGACCTGGCCGACGCCCAGGCCGTGTGCGACCGCATCGGCATCAAGCTGCACACCGCCAACTTCGCCGCCGAATACTGGGACAACGTGTTCGAGCACTTCCTGGAAGAGTACAAGGCCGGCCGCACGCCCAACCCGGACATCCTCTGCAACCGCGAAATCAAGTTCAAGGCGTTCCTCGATTACGCCCTGTCGCTGGGTGCCGACCTGATCGCCACCGGCCATTATGTGCGCCGTCGTGACACCGGCGCGCTCACCGAACTGCTCAAGGGCCTGGACCCGAACAAGGACCAGAGCTACTTCCTGCACGCCGTCGGCGGCAAGGAAATCGCCCGTACACTGTTCCCGGTTGGCGAACTGGAAAAGCCCGAAGTCCGCGCCATCGCCGAAAAGCACGGCCTGGCCACCGCGAAGAAAAAGGATTCGACCGGTATCTGCTTCATTGGCGAACGCCGCTTCAGCGACTTCCTCAAGCAATACCTGCCTGCCCAGCCAGGCAACATCGAAACCACCGAAGGTGAAGTGATCGGCCGCCACCATGGCTTGATGTACCACACCATCGGCCAGCGCCAGGGCCTGGGTATTGGCGGCCTGAAAGACGCCGGCGACGAGCCGTGGTACGTGCTGCACAAGGACCTGACCCGCAACGTGCTGGTGGTCGGCCAGGGCAACGAACACCCATGGCTGTTCTCCCGCGCCCTGCTCGCCTCGGAAATCTTCTGGGTCAACCCGGTCGACCTCAGCAGCCCGCGCCAGCTCACCGCCAAGGTGCGCTACCGCCAGAGCGACCAGCAGTGCACCCTGGAGCGGACCGCAAGCGGCTACCGCGCCGTGTTCGACGAGCCGCAGCGCGCCGTTACCCCGGGTCAGTCGGTGGTGTTCTATGACGGCGAGGTGTGCCTGGGCGGCGGTGTGATCGAAGCCGCCGAGCCGTGGAGCCCGCGCGCATGAGCAACCTGCAGGAGCAATTGATTGCCCTGGGCGGCGTATTTCAGGCCGCCGTACTGGTCGACCGCATCGCCCGCACCGGCCAGGCCGGCGAGGCCGACATCGGCTGCATGCTCGGCAGCCTGCTGGTGCGCGACCCCAAGGACACCCTGGAGGTGTTCGGCGGTGACGACCTGAACCTGCGTGACGGCTACCGCGCGCTGGCGGGCGCGCTGGAGCGCGACCCCAGCAGCCTGCAGCGCGAGCCGCTGCGCTATGCCCTGTCGATGCTGGGCCTGGAACGCCAGCTGAACAAGCGCGGCGACCTGCTCGACACCATCGGCAACCGTTTGCCGCAGATCCAGTCGCAGGCCGAGCATTTCGGCCTGGTTCATGAAAACGTCATCGCTTCCAGTGGAGCCTTGTACCAGGACACCCTCAGCACCTTGCGCCAGCGCATCCAGGTGCACGGCGACATGCGTTTCCTGCAGCAGGCCAGCAACGCCTCGAAGATCCGCGCCCTGCTACTGGCCGGCATCCGTGCTGCGCGCCTGTGGCGCCAACTCGGCGGGCACCGCTGGCAGCTGGTATTCAGCCGCCGCAAGTTGCTTAACGAACTGTACGACATGATGCGTTCGCCTTCCTGACTGGCGACACCAAACCCTGTAGGAGCGGCCTGTGGGAGCGGCCTTGTGCCGCGAAAGGGCTGCGCAGCAGCCCCGGCAATTTGTGCCGGGGCGAAGAATTTGGGGCCGCTGCGCGCCCCTTTCGCGGCACAAGGCCGCTCCCACAGGCGCTCCTACACAGGCACCGCGACACGCTTTTTAGAGCCGACCTTTGGTCAGCCACCCGACCCGGGCGCAAATTTCATGTATGATATGCGCCCTTCCAAAAGCCTGACTGTCCGAGAACACCCCATGCAGCTTTCTTCGCTCACTGCGGTTTCCCCTGTAGACGGCCGTTATGCCGGCAAAACCCAGGCCTTGCGCCCCATCTTCAGCGAATTCGGCCTGATCCGTTTCCGCGCCCTGGTCGAAGTACGCTGGCTGCAGCGCCTGGCCGCCCACCCGCAGATCGGCGAAGTGCCGGCGTTCTCCGCCGAAGCCACCGCCCTGCTGGACAACCTGGCCACCGATTTCAAGGTGGAGCACGCCGAGCGCGTCAAGGAAATCGAGCGCACCACCAACCACGACGTCAAGGCGATCGAATACCTCCTCAAGGAGCAGGCCGCCCAGCTGCCTGAGCTGGCCAAGGTCAGCGAATTCATCCACTTCGCCTGCACCAGCGAGGACATCAACAATCTGTCCCACGCCCTGATGCTGCGCGCTGGCCGTGACGACGTGCTGCTGCCGCTGATGCGCCAGATCGCCGACGCCATCCGCGCCCTGGCCCACGCCCACGCCGACGTGCCAATGCTGTCGCGCACCCACGGCCAGCCGGCTTCGCCGACCACCCTGGGCAAAGAACTGGCCAACGTCGTGTACCGCCTGGAGCGCCAGATCGCCCAGGTTGCCGCCGTGCCGCTGCTGGGCAAGATCAACGGCGCCGTGGGCAACTACAACGCCCACCTGTCGGCCTACTCGCAGATCGACTGGGAAGAAAACGCCCGCGCCTTCATCGAGGACGAACTGGGCCTGCAGTTCAACCCGTACACCACCCAGATCGAGCCGCACGACTACATCGCCGAGCTGTTCGATGCCATCGCCCGCTTCAACACCATCCTGATCGACTTCGACCGTGATGTGTGGGGCTACATCTCGCTGGGCTACTTCAAGCAGAAGACCGTTGCCGGCGAAATCGGCTCGTCGACCATGCCGCACAAGGTCAACCCGATCGACTTCGAAAACTCCGAAGGCAACCTGGGTATCGCCAACGCACTGTTCCAGCACCTGGCCAGCAAGCTGCCGATCTCGCGCTGGCAGCGCGACCTGACCGACTCCACCGTGCTGCGCAACCTGGGCGTGGGCTTTGCCCACAGCGTCATCGCCTATGAAGCCAGCCTGAAAGGCATCGGCAAGCTGGAAGTCAACCAGGCCCGCATTGCCGCCGACCTGGACGCCTGCTGGGAAGTGCTGGCCGAGCCGATCCAGACCGTGATGCGCCGCTTCAACATCGAAAACCCCTACGAGAAGCTTAAAGAGCTGACCCGTGGCAAGGGCATCACCCCTGAAGCGCTGCTGACCTTCATCGACGGGCTGGACATGCCTGCCGACGCCAAGGCCGAACTCAAGCTGCTGACCCCCGCTACCTACATCGGTAACGCGGCAGCCCAGGCCAAACGCATCTAAGCTGACCGTCGCGCACAACGCCCGGCCTGGCCGGGCGTTTTTATTCCCGGACGAAAATTACGTTTTTTCAATAGGTTGACCATGAATCCTGATACTCCACTGCAGCTGCTCGGCGGCATCTCGGCCCGCGAATTCATGCGTGACTACTGGCAGAAGAAGCCGCTGCTGGTGCGCCAGGCCTTCCCGGACTTCATCAGCCCGATCGACCCCGACGAACTGGCCGGCCTGGCCCTGGAAGAAGAAGTCGAGTCGCGTATCGTGCTGGAGCACGGCGCCCACCCGTGGGAACTGCGCCGTGGCCCGTTCAACGAAGACACCTTCGCCGAATTGCCTGAAAAGGACTGGACCCTGCTGGTGCAGGCCGTCGACCAGTTCGTCCCGGAAGTGGCCGAGCTGCTGGAAAACTTCCGCTTCCTGCCAAGCTGGCGCATCGATGATGTGATGATCAGCTTTGCCGCCCCGGGTGGCAGCGTTGGCCCGCACTTCGACAACTACGACGTGTTCCTGCTGCAAGGCGACGGCCAGCGCAACTGGAAAGTCGGCCAGATGTGCAGCAGCGACAGCCCGCTGCTGGAGCACGCCGACCTGCGCATCCTGGCCGAGTTCGAGCAGAGCGAAGAATGGACCCTGGAACCGGGTGACATGCTCTACCTGCCACCGCGCCTGGCCCACTACGGCGTGGCCGTGGATAACTGCCTGACCTACTCGATCGGCTTCCGTGCCCCGAGCGCCGCCGAAGTGCTGACCCACTTCACCGACTTCCTCGGCCAGTTCCTGCCCGACGAAGAGCGCTACAGCGACGCCGACGCCCAGCCGGTCAGCGACCCGCACCAGATCCAGCACGACGCCCTCGACCGCCTCAAGGCGCTGCTCGACAAGCACATGGGCGACAAGGACCTGCTGCTGACCTGGTTCGGCCAGTTCATGACCGAGCCGCGCTACCCGGAGCAGATCGCTGGCGAGGAACTGAGCGAAGAAGAACTGATCGACGCCCTTGAACAAGGCGCCATCCTGATCCGCAACCCGGCTGCCCGCCTGGCCTGGTCGGAATTCGAAGACGACCTGCTGCTGTTCGCCAGCGGCCGCAGCTGCCCGCTGCCGGGCAAACTGCGCGAACTGCTGAAGCTGGTGTGCGCGGCCGACGCCCTGCACATCGAAAACCTGGCAGACTGGCTGCAAGACGAAGATGGCCTTATGCTGGTACAGCAGCTGGTCAAACAAGGAAGCCTGGGATTTGCCAATGAATAAGATCAGCGTTCGCCTCGCCGATTGGCACAAGGACAACGCCGACATCCGCCGTATTCGTGAAGCGGTGTTCGTTGCCGAGCAGCACATTCCGCCAGAACTGGAGTTCGACTCGGAAGACCACGAAGCCCAGCACTTCCTGGCCCTGGAAGGCGACTATCCGATCGGCACCGCGCGCCTGTTGGCTGACGGTACCATTGGCCGCATTTCGGTGTTGAAGGACTGGCGCGGCTTGAAGGTGGGTGATGCACTGATGAACGCCGTGATCGCCGAAGCGCAGAACCGCGACCTGAAGCAGCAGATGCTCAGCGCCCAGGTGCATGCCACGCCGTTCTACGAGCGGCTGGGCTTTCGTGTAGTCAGCGAAGAGTTCCTCGAAGCCGGCATCCCGCACGTGGACATGGTGCGCGACTCGCGCGCCTGATCCATAACCTGCACCGGCCTCTTCGCGGCGGTTCGACGCCTCGATGAACCCGCTCCTACATGGGAACACGATACATGTAGGAGCGGGTTCACCCGCGAAGAAGCAAGCACAGGCTGAAGACATGCTTGCTGACAAAAACCTGTACATCCATCCAGATAAAACTTGCCTCCGCGCCCCCGCTTGCGCATCCTAGTGCCCATCACCCCCGATAAAGCGTCCCCGGCCATGCGCCTGTTCCTCTGCGAAAAACCCTCCCAGGCAAAAGACATTGCCAAAGTGCTCGGCGCCACCCGCAAGGGCGACGGCTGCTGGCAAGGCACCGACGTCTGCGTCACCTGGTGCATCGGCCACCTGCTGGAAACCGCCCCGCCCGACAGCTACGACGAGCGCTACAAACGCTGGAACCTGGCCGACCTGCCGATCATCCCGGACAAATGGAAGATGCTGGTCAAGCCAAAAACCGCCAGCCAGTTCAAGGCGGTCAAGCGCCTGCTCGGCGAAGCACGGGAGCTGGTCATCGCCACCGACGCCGACCGCGAAGGCGAAATGATCGCCCGCGAGCTGGTCGAACACTGCCGCTACCGCGGCCCGGTGCAGCGCCTGTGGCTGTCGGCACTGGATGACGCCTCCATCCGTAAGGCCCTGGCGCGCCTGCTGCCCGGCCACGAAACCTTCAACCTGTACCACTCGGCGCTGGGCCGCTCGCGCGCCGACTGGCTGATCGGCATGAACATGAGTCGGCTGTTCACCCTGCTGGGCCGCCAGTCCGGCTACCAGGGCGTGCTTCCGGTGGGCCGGGTGCAAACGCCCACCTTGCGCCTGGTGGTCGACCGTGATCGCAGCATCGCCGACTTCGTGCCGGTGCCGTTCTGGGCTATCGATGTGCAACTAGAACACGCCGGCCAGCGCTTCAACGCCCCATGGCGCGCCCCCGAAGACGCTTGTGACGATCAAGGCCGCTGCCTGAAGCAGGAATTGGCACAACAGGCTGCCGCCGACATGCACCAGGCCGGCACGGCCCGGGCCGTCAAGGTCGCCACCGAACGCGTACGCGAAGCGGCGCCGCTGCCCTTCGACCTTGGCACCCTACAGGAGCTGTGCTCGAAAAAGTTCGGCCTGGGCGCCCAGGAAACCCTCGATATCGCCCAGGCGCTGTACGAAACCCACAAGCTGATCACCTACCCGCGCAGCGATTGCGGCTACCTGCCGCAAAGCCAGCACGCCGAGGCACCGGGCATCCTCGCCGCCCTGCAACGTGCCGATGCCAGCCTGGCGCCCCTGCAGCCCTACCTGGAACCGCAGCGCCGCTCGCGGGCCTGGAACGACGCCAAGGTCAGTGCGCACCACGGCATCATCCCCACCGCCGCGGCCAACGACCCGTCGCGCCTGCCGGCCAAGCACAAGGCCGTGTATACCCTTATCCGCGCCCGCTACCTGGCGCAGTTCCTGCCCAACCACGAGTACGACCGCACCCAGGCCGACTTCGACTGTGCCGGGCATGCCCTGCGCGCGGTGGGCAAGCAGATCGTCGAACCGGGCTGGCGCCGCGCCCTGCCCGAGGCGCTGACCCCAACCAAGGGCCGCGAAGCACCACCCGCCCAGGTACTGCCTACGTTGCGAGAAGGGCAGGACTGCAGCGTGCAGGGCCTGCAACTGAAAGACCTGTGGACCCAGCCGCCCAAGCCGTTTACTGAAGGCGACCTGATCAAGGCGATGAAGAACGTCGCCAAACTGGTGGATGACCCACGGCTGAAGCAGAAGCTCAAGGAAACCACCGGCATCGGCACCGAGGCCACCCGTGCCAGCATCATCCAGGGGCTGCTTGACCGGGGCTACCTGGTGAAGAACGGCAAGGCACTGTCGGCCACCCCTGCGGCGTTCAGCCTGATCGACGCCGTGCCGCGCGCCATTGCCGATCCGGGCACCACGGCAATCTGGGAACAGGCGCTCGACATGGTGCAGAGCGGTGAAATGGCCCTGGAAGAATTCGTCGCCCGACAGTCGGCGTGGATGGGCAAGCTGGTCGAGCGTTGCAGCGGTATGCGCATGACCATCAGCGGGCCGGCGGCCGGGGCGGCGCCGCCGTGGAAGAAAAAGCGGCGCAGTGGCGGGAAGGGTAAGACGGCAGGGGCCACGGCTACCAGTAAGCCACGGCAGCCCAGGAGAAAGGCGGCAACCTGAGGTTTTTGCAATTTCAGGCCCGGCCTATTCGCGGGTAAACCCGCTCCTACGTCACAGCATTGCGCGCTCTTTTGTAGGAGCGGGTTCACCCGCGAAGAGGCCAGCACAAACAGCCCATCAACCACAGGTAAACCAGAAATCTGGCCGACACATTGGCACCATGAAATTTACCTGCTAAGTTTTCATGAAAATAATCACAATAATTTTCATGAGGCCATGCATGTTCAAGCAGTCCGCCCAGCACATCGCCAGTTACTACGCCCAGACCTACCCCGCCAACATCCCCCTACGCCCTTCCCTGCTAGGCACCCACGACACCGATGTACTGGTCATCGGCGCCGGTTTCAGCGGCCTGCACACTGCCCTGCGCCTGACCCAGGCCGGCAAGCGCGTCACCCTGCTGGAGGCCAGCCGGGTAGCCTGGGCTGCGTCCGGGCGCAATGGCGGCCAGGCGCTGCTGGGCTGGTCGTGCGACATGCCGCCACTGGAAAAGGCCCTGGGCGTCGAACGTACCCAGCGCCTGTGGGCCAGCATGTGCTGGGCCGCCGACGAGATGCGCGAACTGCCCCAGCGCCACGGCTTCGACATCGATTACCGGCTGGGTAGCCTATGGACGGCGGTCATGCCACGCCGGGTGAAAATGCTTGAACAGGCGCTGCACGAAGCAGAACACAAATGGGGCTACGACGCCCTGCGCCTGATCGGCCGTGACGAGCTGCCACAATGGATTGACAGCCCACGCTACCAGGCGGCGCTATACGACGCCAAAGGCGCTCACCTCAACCCGCTGAAACTGGCCCAAGGGCTGGCCAACACCATCGAAGCAGCCGGCGGGCATATCCACGAACAGAGCCAGGTACTCAGCTATCAACAGGCTGGCGACGGCTATATCGCCCGCACTGAACGTGGCGAAGTACGCTGCCAGGTGCTGGTACTGGCCTGCAACGCCTACATCGACCGCCTCGACCGTAACCTGTCACGGCGCCTGTTGCCGGTCGGCTCCTACCAGGTAGCCACCGCGCCGCTGCAGGCCGATTTCGCCCGCTCGCTGCTGCCGCGCAACAGTTGCGTGATCGACAACCAGTTCGTACCCGACTACTTCCGCCTTACCCCGGACCATCGCCTGCTGTTTGGCGGTGGCTGCACCTACCTGGGCGGTATTCCCAAAGACGTCGCCAGCGCCACCCGCCCCTTCCTGGAGCGCGTGTTCCCGCAACTGGCCGGGGTGGCAATCGACTACGCGTGGGGCGGCCATATCGACTGCAGCCTGCAGCGCACCCCGGATGTTGGCCGTGAAGGCCAGCGCTACTGGCTGCAGGGTTTCTCCGGCCACGGCGTGCTGCCTACCCTGGCAGCGGCGCGGGCGGTGAGCGATGCCATTCTCGGAGACGATGACCTGCTGACGTTGTATCAAGGCATCGACAACGGCCGCTTCCCCGGCGGCGACCTGCTGGCCGCGCCGCTGGAGGCAGCCGCGAAAGCCTGGTACCGCATGCGCGACCGCGTCTGATCGGTTGACGCGGTCCCTTGTAGGAGCGGCCTTGTGTCGCGAAAGGGCCGCAAAGCGGCCCCGGCAATATCTGCGGCGAAGCTGAAAATTTGGGGGCGCTACGCCCCCCCTTTCGCGACACAAGGCCGCTCCTACAAGGGACCGCGCAGGCCTGGACCATCACAATGTCCAGTGCCAAGCCAAAACCCTCTATTCTCAATAGCTCCCTTCGCTTCCTGCACCCAGGAGACACGACCATGAGCTATGTAACCACGAAGGACGGCGTACAGATCTTCTACAAGGACTGGGGCCCCCGCGATGCACCGGTGATCCACTTCCACCACGGCTGGCCACTCAGTGCCGATGACTGGGACGCGCAGATGCTGTTCTTCTTGGCCCACGGTTACCGCGTAATCGCCCACGACCGCCGTGGCCATGGCCGCTCCAGCCAGGTATGGGACGGCCACGACATGGACCACTACGCCGACGACGTGGCCGCTGTGGTCGCACACCTGGGTATCCAGGGCGCCGTGCATGTCGGCCACTCGACTGGCGGTGGCGAGGTGGTGCGCTACATGGCCCGGCACCCTGGCGACAAGGTGGCCAAGGCAGTGCTGATCGCCGCCGTGCCGCCGTTGATGGTGCAAACACCCGGCAACCCCGGCGGCTTGCCCAAGTCGGTGTTCGACGGTTTCCAGGCCCAGGTCGCCAGCAACCGTGCGCAGTTCTACCGCGATGTGCCGGCAGGGCCTTTCTACGGCTACAACCGCCCCGGTGTCGAAGCCAGCGAAGGCATCATCGGCAACTGGTGGCGCCAGGGCATGATCGGCAGTGCCAAGGCCCATTACGATGGCATCGTGGCATTTTCCCAGACCGACTTTACCGAGGACCTGAAAGGCATCCAGCCACCGGTACTGGTGATGCACGGCGACGATGACCAGATTGTGCCGTATGAAAACGCAGGGGTGCTGTCGGCCAAGCTGCTGCCCAATGGCACGCTGAAGACCTACAAAGGCTACCCGCATGGCATGCCGACCACCCATGCCGATGTGATCAACGCGGATTTGCTGGCGTTTATCCGCAGCTGATGTGATCGCCTGAACCGTCCTCTTCGCGGGTAAACCCGCTCCTACAGGGACCGCACAAGTCTTCAGATGTGCATATAACCTGTAGGAGCGGGTTCACCCGCGAAAGGGCCGGCATAGGCAACACATTTATCTTGGACCCATATGCAACTGGCATATTTGCCAGTTGCGTGCCTGCCCGTTTTGCCCGAGTTTAGTCCCAGTCAATCACTTCCCTCACCAGCAGGCTAACCATGCCAAAGAACAGTAAGCAGCGTTTATTCTACAAGAATGGCCATCTGTCCTCAGCCATTGGCAGCGATCAGTCCGTTACGGCATTCTCAAACTTGAGCACAACTTTTGCAGAACTACGCACAAACGAACAATCCATCGAAACACCACTATTGATCACAGATGCACAATCATCCATCTTAAACAGCATTTATCACGACCGCACAATCAGCCTTATCTATACCGTTTACGGCCAAACTGACAGACTCCAATCCGCCGACGCTCTTTTAGCATTCACAGGCCAGCGGCATGACAATCTTACCCACTGCTACTTCCTGGGTAATGGCTACCGTAATTACAACCCTGCGTTAATGAGATTCCACTCACCTGACAGTGAAAGCCCGTTCGGAAGGGGTGGGCATAACACCTATGCTTATTGCAGTGGAGACCCGCTAAACTATCACGACCCATCGGGTCACGGCCCGATCACATGGCTTAATTCGAAACTCAAGGGTAAATCAGTAATGCAGCGCCGTGATCTGGCGCTCGCTGCGATAAAGGAACATCCAGCATTGGAAAGATATCGAACTCTCGCCAACCAAAGCACAAACCCAAAAGAACTTAAGTATATTTCAGACACAGGCAAAGCCCTGGGCGTCCTTGAGCGCTCGTTGAACAAGGGCGAAGTTTACATCGATACCACAGGCGATCTTGCATACGATCGAATCATCGACCTTTTTGAACGTGAAAGCCGCCAATCTCTGGAGTGGATAGTGGCAAAAAATGAAAAAAATCTGGAGAGTATCTTGCCGTCTTACCCTGCAGTTCAAGAACCGCTACCTGGCACATCGTTCACCTCGTATTCTTCGACTTCTCCAACAGCAGCAAACAAATTGACCAGAAAACAGTAAAACCAAGAAATTCGAATCACACACTCTGGCAATTGAGCCACTGACAGCCGTAGCCTAAAGGCATTAATATAGCGCCCAAACCGCAGCAGGTTGAGCTGCGAACACACTGCCTGAAGCCTCCCATGCCCCTCGAACTCACCGTAGAACCCCTAACCCTGCTGATCCTGGCCCTGGTCGCCTTCGTCGCCGGCTTCATCGATGCCATCGCCGGTGGTGGCGGCCTGCTTACCACGCCGGCCCTGCTAACCGCCGGCATGCCGCCGCACCTGGTACTGGGCACCAACAAGCTCAGTTCCACCTTCGGTTCGGCCACCGCCGGTTTCACCTATTACAAGCGCAAGCTGTTTCACCCGGCACAGTGGCGCCCGGCGTTGTTCGCCACCTTGGCCGGGGCCTTGATCGGCGCGGTCATCGCCCACTACATGCCCGCCGAATGGCTGAACAAGATGCTGCCGGTGATCGTCTTCGCCTGTGGCATCTACCTGCTGTTCGGCGGTACGCCCAAGGCACCGCTGGATGCCGACGCGCCGATCAAGAAAAAGTGGCAGGTGCCGCAAGGTTTCACCCTGGGCTTCTATGACGGCGTGGCCGGCCCAGGTACAGGCGCGTTCTGGACGGTCAGCACCTTGCTGCTGTACCCCATCGACCTGGTCCGCGCCAGCGGCGTGGCGCGCAGCATGAACTTTGTCAGCAACATCGCGGCGCTGACGGTGTTCATCATTTCCGGGCAAGTGGACTACATCGTCGGCCTGTGCATGGGCCTGTCGGTAATGGTCGGCGCCTTCTTCGGCGCACGCACGGCGATCAGCGGCGGCAGCAAGTTCATCCGCCCGGTGTTCATCACCGTGGTGCTGGCGTTGACCGTACGCCTAGCGTGGCAACACTGGTTCGGCCAACCCTAAGCGCCTGGCGACATAAAGGTCGATCAGATACCGGGCAATCGACCGCCCGGCCGGCAGCGGTGGCAGGTCGTGAACGCTGAACCACTGGGCGTCCTCGATCTCATCCGGCTGCATGACGATCTCGCCACCCGCGTACTCCGCATGGAAGCCGAGCATCATCGAATGCGGGAACGGCCAGCACTGGCTGCCGACGTACTGGATGTTCTGCACCTCCACCGCCACTTCTTCACGCACTTCGCGCACCAGGCAGTCCTCGGCCGACTCGCCCGGCTCGGCAAAGCCTGCCAGGGTGCTGTACACCCCGGTGACGAAGCGTGGCGAGCGTGCCAGCAGGATTTCGTCGCCACGGGTCACCAGCACGATCATGCTCGGCGAGATGCGCGGGTAGCTGCGAAGGTCGCAGGGCTGGCAGTACATCGCCCGCTCCCAGCGGATTTGCGTCATCGCCTGGCCGCAGCTACCGCAGAAGCGGTGCTCACGGGCCCAGGTGCCAATTTGCGCGGCGTAGCCCAGCACCTTGTAGAGGTCGAAGTCGCCTTCAAGCATGAACGCGCGTAACCCGCGCCAGCTGCAGCCTGGCACGTCAGTGGCGCTGCGCAGCTCCAGCAGGAACACCGGCTGGCCGTCGAAGTGGCCGATGCCGTGCTCACACAGCACGTCGAGGTCCTGGCGCTTGAGCCAGTCGCGGGGGAACAGCGCGCCGTTGGCGTCCACCAGGAACCCTTCCGGGCTGCGCGCCACGGCCAGCCCCCCGGTGATCTGCGGGTCGAGTACTGCGGTAGTCCAGCGTGCTGACATGTCGGGGGTTCCTTGACTGCGCGTCCCCCGGCCCGATCAGTCGGCGAACGACGGTTTCTGTTTGCTCATGTGCGCCGCCACGGCCACGCGCAGGTCTTCGGACTGCAGCATCGCGGCGTTCCAGGTGGCGATGTAGTCCAGGCCATCGTCGATGCGATGGTCGCGCATGTAGCTGAGCATTTCCTTGGTGCCGGCCACGGCGATCGGCGATTTTGCCGCAATCTCGCGGGCGATGGCAAAGACCCCATCCATCAGCGCAGCCTGGTCATCATAGACCCGGTTGACCAGGCCGATGCGCAACGCCTCGTCAGCCGCTGCATTGCGCCCGGTGAAGGCCAGCTCACGCATCATGCCGTCGCCGATGATACGTGGCAAACGTTGCAGTGTGCCGACATCGGCGGCCATGCCCATGTCGATTTCCTTGATCGAGAATTGTGCGTCACTGCTGCAGTAGCGCATGTCGCACGCCGAGATCAGGTCGATGGCGCCACCGATGCAATAGCCCTGCACCGCAGCCAGGACCGGCTTGCGGCAGTTGTCGACGGCATTGAACGAGGCCTGCAGGCGCTGGATGGTCTTGCGCAGGAAACGCGCGTTGCGGCCCACATCCTTGCCCATTTGGCCGGCTAGCGAAGCCAGCATCATCAGGTCGATGCCGGCAGAGAAGTGCTTGCCGGCACCGCTGATCACCACCGCACGCACGGCATCGGTGTCGTCGATCCACTGGAAGATGTCGACGATCTCTTCCCAGAAGGCCGCGTTCATCGCGTTGACCTTCTCCGGGCGGTTGATCTGAACGTGGGCGATGCTGTCGGTCAATTCGACCTTGAACGCGCTGTACTCGGTCACGGGCTGCACTCCTGCGGGTGAAGGGTTCATAGCGCGGATGGTAACCCAGGCCAATGACCGTACTTGTGCCAAAAACGGGACTGCGCGCCTTGCCTAAGGCGTGCCGATCCGGCAACGTGCGCCATCGCTGAATCATAAGGATACATATTCATGTCGCGCTCCCTGCCCGGCGCCCTCGCCCACGGATTCCTGGGCCAGTCGCCGCTTTGGTACAAGGCTGTCATCTGCCTGTTCCTGGTACTCAACCCGCTGCTGCTGGTAACCGTCGGCCCGGTTGCGGCCGGTTGGGCGCTGGTGATCGAGTTCATCTTCACCCTGGGCATGGCACTGAAGTGCTACCCGCTGATGCCCGGTGGGCTATTGCTGGTCGAAGCCCTGTTATTGCAGATGACCACGCCACAGGCGCTGTACGAAGAGTTACAGCACAACTTTCCGGTGCTTCTGCTGCTGATGTTCATGGTGGCCGGCATCCATTTCATGAAGGAACTGCTGCTGTTCCTGTTCTCGCGCATTTTGCTCGGCGTGCGCTCGAAAGCCATGCTGTCGCTGCTGTTTTGCGTGCTGTCGGCGTTTCTTTCGGCGTTTCTTGACGCGCTGACCGTGACGGCGGTGATCATCAGCGCGGCGGTCGGCTTCTATGCGGTGTACCACCGCGTTGCGTCCGGGGCCAACCCACGCGAGGACAGCGCACTGGACAGCGACCAGCAGATCGCTCCGTTGCACCGTGACGACCTGGACCAGTTCCGCGCCTTCCTGCGCAGCCTGCTGATGCATGGCGCGGTGGGTACTGCCTTGGGCGGTGTGTGTACGCTGGTGGGCGAGCCGCAAAACCTGCTGATCGGCCATGAGATGGGTTGGCATTTCGCCGACTTCTTCTTCAAGGTGGCACCGGTATCGCTGCCGGTGCTCGGCGCCGGCCTGCTGACCTGTGTGTTGCTGGAGAAGCTGCGCATGTTTGGCTACGGCACGCTGATGCCTGAGCCGGTGCGCCAGGTGCTGGCTGCCTATGCCGCCGAGGACGACGCCGCGCGTACCCAGGCCCAGCGCGTCGCGCTGTGGGTGCAAGGCTTGGCCGCACTGATCCTGATCGTATGCCTGGGGCTGCATGTGGCCGAGGTTGGCCTGATCGGCCTGATGGTGATTGTACTGATCACCGCGTTCACCGGCATCACCGACGAACACCGCCTGGGCCGCGCTTTCCAGGACGCCATGCCGTTCACCTCGTTGCTGGTGGTGTTCTTTGCCGTGGTGGCGGTGATTCACCAGCAGCAGCTGTTCAGCCCGTTGATCAGCTGGGTGCTGACGCTGCCGGCTGATCAACAGCCGGGCATGTTGTACCTGGCCAATGGCTTGCTGTCGGCGATCAGTGACAACGTGTTTGTCGCCACCATCTATATCACCGAGGTGAAACAGGCGTTTCTCAATGGTGGCATGAGCCGCGAGCACTTCGAGACGCTGGCGGTGGCGATCAACACCGGTACCAACCTGCCTAGCGTGGCGACCCCGAATGGGCAGGCGGCATTCCTATTCCTGCTGACCTCAGCGATTGCGCCGCTGATTCGGCTGTCGTATGGGCGGATGGTGTGGATGGCGTTGCCTTATACCGTTGTGATGGGTGGGTTGGGGTGGTGGGCGGTGACTTACTGGTTGTGATCGAGCGCCGCAGGTGTTCACCGAAACATTTTCAGCGCCTGTGAGATCGAGCGCCGCGCGGGCGGCGCTCGATCTCACAGGCGACATCATCCGCAAGGCATGCACATCCAAACCTCGAACCCATCTCAACCGCATACGACTTTTGCCCCGCGCCGGTATCAAAGCTCAGGCAAGCCCCTATCCGCTTCAAGGAGGTCGACCATGGCGCTGCGCACCACACTGCTGCTTTCCTGCATGACCCTGGCCCTGCTCGGCTGCGCAGGCAACGATCACCCGGCGCCGCCGCGCACGCAGCAGGTCGACCTGCAACGCTACCAGGGCACCTGGTATGAACTGGCGCGGTTGCCGATGTTCTTCCAGCGCAACTGCGTGCAGTCCGAGGCGCACTATGGCCTGCGCGCGGATGGCCGTATCGACGTGACCAACCGCTGCCAGGAAAAGGACGGTCAGTGGAATGAAGCCAAAGGCATCGCAGAGGCCCAGCAACCGGGCAGCACCGACAAGCTGTGGGTGCGCTTCGACAACTGGTTCAGCCGCCTGGCCCCCGACCTGACCAAAGGCGAGTACTGGGTGCTTTATCACGACAAGGACTACCGCGTGGCGCTCGTCGGCCACCCCAACCGCGAGTACCTGTGGCTGCTTTCGCGCACGCCTGCGGTCACCGACCAGCAACGCGAACAGCTGCTGACGATTGCCCGCGAACAGGGCTATGACACCAGCAAGCTGATCTGGCGCCAGGCCGAGTAGCGGGCCATCGACGGTTTGCGGCATTCAGGCTAAGGTGTGCGCCGTTTATCGCCTCGAAGGAACGAGACCGTGAGTACCGCGCCACTGCAAGCCCCCCGTATCCGTTATCTTGCCCTGTGCGTGTTCCATCCCGCTGGTGCCGCAGGGCTGCAGGCATTGCTGCGCGACCTGGCGCTGTTAGGCTGAAACAAGGAGCCTGAACATGGACCTGCTGTTCCTCGGCACCTCTGCCGGGGTGCCAACCAAGGCACGCAACGTCAGCGCCACTGCGGTGATCGAAGCCAGTGGCAGCCACTGGTACCTGGTCGATTGCGGCGAAGGTACCCAGCATCAATTGCTGCACACGCCCCTGTCGATCCGCGACCTGCAGGCGATCTTTATCACCCACGTGCACGGCGACCATTGCTTCGGCCTGCCCGGCCTGCTGGCCAGCGCCGGCATGAACGGGCGAACACAGCCGCTGGACGTTGTCCTGCCCGCCGCGCTGCATGACTGGCTACGCCTAGGGCTGGTGGCCAGCGACACGTTCCTGCCGTTCGAGCTGCGCTTGCTGGCCGTGGAAGACCTGGTCGAGTGGAGCAATCAGGCATTGCAAGTGACTGCGGTGCAGTTGTCGCACCGGGTACCCAGCGTGGGCTTTGTGTTTACCGAGCTCAACCCGGAACCGCGCCTGGACATCCCGCGCCTGGAAGCCGAAGGCATCCCGCGTGGCCCGCTGTGGGGCGAGCTGGCCAAAGGCCTGACCGTAGAACACGACGGGCAGTTACTGAACGGCAACGACTACCTGCGCGCTTCGCGCCCGCCACGGCGGGTGATCGTGTGCGGCGACAACGACAACCCCGAGCTGTTGGCCGACGCAGCCAAGGGTGCCGATGTACTGGTGCATGAAGCCACCTTCACCCAGGCGGTGGTCGAGCGTACCGGGGTCACCTTTGGCCACAGCACTGCCGCAGCGGTGGCGTGCTTTGCCGAGGCGGCTGGCGTGCGCAACCTGGTGCTGACACACTTCAGCGCCCGCTACCAGAGCGACCCACGGCGCAGCCCGAGCATCAATGATGTGCGCGCGGAAGCGCTGGCCCACTACAGCGGGCAGCTGGTGCTGGCGCAGGACCTGCAGCGCTATCACATTGGGCGCGATGGCTGTCTTGAACTGGCGGGATGAATCGTGGAGCTTCGGGCTGCTCGCCACAACATCTTCATCGCCTGTGACATCGAGCGCCGCCCGCGCGGCGCTTCGCGGGGCAAGCCCGCTCCCACATCTGTTTCGGGCCAGTCACTCCTGTGAGGCCACCGCTGTCCGCCTTGTTTGTTCCCCTCAGTATTCAAGGTGTCGCTTGTGCTTTTCTGCAATCTGCAGCCATGCACCCAGGGTGCGAGTGCGGAGGAAGCAGGAATAACTGGCCCGAAACAGATGTGGGAGCGGGCTTGCCCCGCGAAGCGCCGCGCGGGCGGCGCTCGATGTCACAGGCGATGAAGATGCAGTGGCGAGTACCCGCGAAGCGCTCCACAACCCTCCTTTCCACTATGCCGCCAAGCGCCCGCTGGCAATCGCTTCCGACGCGGCCAGCATCGCCCGCAGCAACACCGCACAACCCGCCCCCAGGTCGTCAGGCGTGGCGTTCTCGATCTCGTTGTGGCTGATGCCGTTCTCGCAGGGCACGAAAATCATTCCCGCCGGCCCGAGCTCTGCCAGGAAGATCGCGTCATGCCCGGCCCCGCTGACAATGTCCATGTGCGGCAAACCCAGCGCCGTGGCCGACTCGCGCACGGCATTGACACAGCCTTTGTCAAAGTACAGCGCCGGGAAGTCGGCGGTGGGCACCAGTTCGTGGCTCAGGCCATGCTTGGCACAGGTCGCTTCGATTACCGTGCGCACCTCGGCAATCATCGCATTCAACTGTTCGCCCTCAAGGTGGCGAAAGTCCAGGGTCATGCGCACTTCGCCCGGGATCACGTTGCGCGAGCCTGGGTACGCCTGCAGGCAACCCACCGTGCCGCAGGCATGCGGCTGGTGGCCGAGGGCGGTGCGGTTGACCGCCTCGACCACGGCGGCTGCGCCGACCAGGGCATCCTTGCGCAGGTGCATGGGCGTCGGGCCGGCATGGGCTTCGACGCCGCGCAAGGTCAGGTCGAACCATTTCTGGCCGAGGGCACCCAGGACGACGCCGATGGTCTTGGCCTGGTCTTCAAGTATCGGCCCTTGCTCGATATGGGCTTCGAAATACGCCCCCACCGGGTGGCCCAGCACCGCACGCGCGCCGGCGTAGCCGATGGCGTTCAGCGCATCGCCAACACTGACACCCTGGGCATCGCGTTTGGCCAAGGTCTCTGCCAGGGTGAATTTGCCGGCGAACACCCCCGAACCCATCATGCACGGGGCAAAGCGCGAGCCTTCTTCGTTGGTCCACACCACCACCTCCAGCGGTGCCTCTGTTTCCACACCCAGGTCGTTGAGGGTACGGATCACCTCCAGCCCTGCCATTACGCCGAAGCAGCCATCGAACTTGCCGCCGGTGGGCTGGGTGTCGATATGGCTGCCGGTCATTACCGGTGTCAGCTTGGGGTTGCGCCCGGGGCGGCGGGCGAAGATGTTGCCGACGGCGTCGATGCTGACCGTGCAGCCTGCAGCCTCGCACCACTGCACGAACAGGTCGCGGGCCTGGCGGTCGAGGTCGGTCAGGGCCAGGCGGCAGACACCGCCCTTGGCCGTGGCGCCGAGGCGGGCCAGGTCCATCAGCGATTGCCACAGGCGGGCGCTGTCGATGTGGTGAGCGGTGGTCTTCAGGATGTCTTGGACTGGGGTCATGGGTTTCTCCTTCAGGCTTTTTGTTGTCTGTGCGGGCCTCTTCGCGGGTAAACCCGCTCCTACAAGGGTCTGCGCAGCCCGCGATCTTTGTAGGAGCGGGTTTACCCGCGAAGAAGCCAGCGCGGTGTCAGGGCAAGGGCTTGGCCAGCCGCGCCGGGCTGCGTGCCGCAAACCCGGCGAACACGTAGTACAACGCCCCGCCCAGCAGCGAGCCGGTGAACCAGCCGTAGTCATAGAACCAGCTGAAACTGCTGTTGCCGATCGCCATCACGGTCAACCCCACCGGCAAGGCGAAGGCGGCGAACCCAGGCCAGTTCCACGCCGGGTAAACGTCGTCGCGGTACAGGCCGGCCAGGTCCAGTTGTTGCCGGCGGATCAGGAAGTAGTCCACCACCATGATCCCGGCAATCGGCCCAAGCAGGCTGGAATAACCCAGCAGCCAGTTGGAATACACGCTTTCCAGGCTCAGGTCGGAAACGATCCAGCCCAGCTTCTTCAGCAACTCATGGCCCATCAGCGCCAGGCCGATGAAGCCGGTCAGCCACACCGCGCGGCTGCGACCGATCAGGCGTGGGGCGATGTTCTGGAAGTCGTTGGTGGGCGACACGATGTTCGCCGCGGTGTTGGTCGACAGTGTGGCGATCACGATCAGCGCCATGGCCAGGGCCACCCAGAACGGGCTGTGGATCCTGCCGATCAGGCTGACCGGGTCGGACACGGTCTCGCCCACCAGCGAGGCCGAGGCCGCGGTCAGCACCACACCCAGCGAGGCGAACAGGAACATGGTCAGTGGCAGGCCGAAGATCTGCCCGAGAATCTGGTCCTTCTGGCTGCGCGCGTAGCGGCTGAAGTCGGGAATGTTCAGCGACAGCGTGGCCCAGAAACCGACCATGGCCGTGAGCCCGGCGCAGAAGTAGCTGACCACGCTGGCGCCTTCCGGGCGCTTGGGCGGCTGCGCCAGCAACTCGGTCATCGACATGTGCGGCAAGGCCCAGAACAGCAGGCCCACGCCCACCGCCACCAGCAGCGGGGCCGACAGCGTTTCCAGCCACTTGATCGACTCGGCACCGCGCAACACCACCCACAGGTTCAGGCACCAGAAGACCATGAAGCCGATCACCTCGCCGGTACCGCCCAGGGCCTTCCAGCCATCGAACACCGACCCCAGGAACAGGTGAATGGCCAAACCACCGAACAGGGTCTGGATACCGAACCAGCCACAGGCGACCACCGCGCGGATCAGGCACGGCACGTTGGAACCGAGGATGCCGAACGACGAACGCAGCAGCACCGGGAACGGGATGCCGTACTTGGTGCCGGGAAAGGCGTTGAGGGTAAGCGGGATGAGCACGATCACGTTGGCCAGCAGAATCGCCAGCAGCGCCTCGCCGACGCTGAGGCCGAAGTAGGCGGTGAGCACGCCGCCGAGGGTGTAGGTGGGGACGCAGATGGACATGCCCACCCACAGGGCTGTGATGTGCCATTTGTTCCAGGTGCGCTGGTGCACCTTGGTCGGTGCGATGTCATGGTTGTAGCGCGGGCTGTCAAGGACATCGCTGCCCTCGGCCAGCTCGAACAGGCCAGCCTGCTCGACCACTTCCGATCTGCTCTGTTGCATGGGCCTTTCTCCAGACTTTTTTGTAGTTGTTTGCTCATCGGGCTAATTCGATGGCCGGAGTACACACGCGTAACGGTGCTTAGAAATCTTGACCAAATTTTTATCTTGTCAAGTTAGTCAAAAATCCTGAAAGCCCCGTATTCAACGGGCCAATAAAAATTAATCATTTAAAATCAATATGTTAAAAATCCACAAAATTAATAGGAAATTTTCTTGCTGAATTCCAGATCAGCATCTAGCCTCGAATCTTGTCAGGCCTGACAGGATTAACCGCCCTGCCCGCCCTAACACCAGACAATTCCAAGAACCGGCCATGAGACCGGTCAGCCTGCGAGGAAAACGGCATGTCCCTGTTGATCCGTGGCGCCACCGTGGTTACCCACGAAGAGAGTTACCCCGCCGATGTCCTGTGTGCCGATGGCCTGATCCGAGCCATTGGGCCGAACCTGGAACCGCCTACCGACTGCGAGATCCTCGACGGCAGCGGCCAGTACCTGATGCCCGGCGGCATCGACCCGCACACCCATATGCAGTTGCCATTCATGGGCACCGTGGCCAGCGAAGACTTCTTCAGCGGCACTGCGGCAGGCCTGGCCGGCGGCACCACGTCGATCATCGACTTCGTCATCCCCAACCCGCAGCAGTCGTTGCTGGAGGCGTTTCATACCTGGCGTGGCTGGGCACAAAAAAGCGCCAGCGACTACGGCTTTCACGTTGCCATCACCTGGTGGAGCGAGCAGGTTGCCGAAGAGATGGGCGAGCTGGTGGCCAAGCATGGGGTGAACAGCTTCAAGCACTTCATGGCCTACAAGAACGCGATCATGGCCGCCGACGACACCCTGGTGGCCAGCTTCGAGCGCTGCCTGCAACTGGGTGCGGTGCCTACCGTGCACGCCGAGAATGGCGAGCTGGTGTACCACCTGCAAAAGAAACTGCTGGCCCAGGGCCTGACCGGGCCAGAGGCGCACCCCCTTTCGCGCCCCTCGCAAGTGGAAGGTGAAGCCGCCAGCCGCGCCATCCGCATCGCCGAAACCATTGGTACGCCGCTGTATGTCGTGCACATTTCCAGCCGCGAAGCACTGGATGAAATCACCTATGCGCGGGCCAAGGGCCAGCCGGTGTACGGCGAAGTCCTGCCAGGCCACCTGCTGCTGGACGACAGCGTCTACCGTGACCCGGACTGGGCTACCGCGGCAGGCTACGTGATGAGCCCGCCGTTCCGCCCGCGCGAGCACCAGGAAGCGTTGTGGCGCGGCCTGCAGTCGGGCAACCTGCACACCACCGCCACCGACCACTGCTGCTTCTGCGCCGAGCAGAAAGCCATGGGCCGCGATGACTTCAGCCGTATCCCCAACGGCACCGCCGGCATCGAGGACCGCATGGCGGTGCTGTGGGATGCCGGGGTGAACAGCGGACGCCTGTCGATGCACGAGTTCGTCGCGCTGACGTCGACCAACACGGCGAAGATCTTCAACCTGTTCCCGCGCAAGGGCGCCATTCGTGTCGGCGCCGATGCCGACCTGGTGCTGTGGGACCCTCAGGGCACGCGCACTATTTCGGCCCAGACCCACCACCAGCGGGTGGACTTCAACATCTTCGAAGGCCGCACCGTGCGTGGCGTGCCTAGCCACACCATCAGCCAGGGCAAGGTGCTATGGGCCGATGGCGACCTGCGCGCCGAGGCCGGCGCGGGGCGCTATGTGGAGCGGCCGGCGTATCCGTCGGTGTATGAGGTGCTGGGGCGTCGGGCCGACCTGCAGCGACCGACGCCCGTTCAGCGCTGAAGCCATTGGGGCTGCTGCGCAGCCCATCGCGACACAAGGCCGCTCCTACAGGAATGCGCGGTCCCTTGTAGGAGCGGCCTTGCGTCGCGATGGGCCGCACAGCGGCCCCAATCCCCCGCAACACCTGTCGCCTGCACCATAAAAAATAGAGAGGCTACAACCGTGATCGACGCCCTGAACCATTTGCCGCGCCCCCGGGCCGGCGCCGACCAGTTGGCCGAGCGCTTCAGCGACCTGGCCCCACCCCTCACCGCGCGCCAGGCTGCCGTGGAAAGCGCACGCTGCCTGTATTGCTATGACGCCCCCTGCGTCAACGCGTGCCCCAGCGAAATCGACATCCCGTCATTCATCCACCGCATCAGCGACGAGAACCTGCAAGGCGCCGCCGAACGCATTCTCTCGGCCAACATCCTCGGCGGCAGCTGCGCCCGTGTCTGCCCTACCGAAATCCTTTGCCAGCAAGCCTGCGTGCGCAACAACGCGCAGGAGTGCGCACCGGTGCTGATCGGCCAGTTGCAGCGCTACGCCTTGGACAACGCGCACTTCAGCGAGCACCCGTTCAAGCGCTCACCCGCTACCGGCAAGCGCATTGCCGTAGTCGGCGCCGGCCCTGCCGGGTTGTCCTGCGCCCACCGCCTGGCCATGCATGGGCATGACGTGGTGGTGTTCGAGGCCAGCGAAAAAGCCGGCGGCCTCAATGAATACGGCATCGCCCGCTACAAGCTGGTCGACGATTATGCCCAGCGTGAGGTGGAATTCCTGCTCGGCATCGGCGGCATCGAGGTTCGCCATGGCCAGCGCCTGGGTGGCAACCTCAGCCTGGGCGAGTTGCGTGACCAGTACGACGCGGTGTTCCTCGGCCTTGGCCTGAACGCCGTGCGCCAGCTGGGCCTGCCGGATGAAGAAGCCCCCGGCCTGCTCGCCGCCACCGAGTACATCCGCGAACTGCGCCAGGCCGATGACCTCAGCCAGCTGCCGCTGGCCGACCGCTGCCTGGTGATTGGCGCTGGCAACACCGCCATCGACATGGCCGTGCAAATGAGCCGCCTGGGTGCCCGCGACGTCAACCTGGTGTACCGCCGTGGCCACGCTGACATGGGCGCCACCGGCCACGAGCAGGACATCGCCAAGGCCAACCAGGTACGCCTGCACACCTGGGCGCGCCCCGATGCCGTGCTGCTGGATGACACCGGCAAGGTACGCGGCATGCGCTTTGCCCGCACCGAGCTGGCCGACGGCCGCCTGCGTGACACTGGCGAAACCTTCGAGCTAGCCGCAGACGCCATCTTCAAGGCCATCGGCCAGCGCTTCGATGATGCCAGCCTCGCCGACCCGGTGGCCGCACAACTGGCCCGCGAGGGTGAACGCATCCGCGTCGATGCAAGCCTGCAGACCAGCCTGCCCGGCGTGTATGCCGGCGGCGACTGCACCGCGCTGGGCCAGGACCTCACCGTCCAGGCCGTGCAACACGGCAAGCTGGCTGCCGAAGCCATCCATGCCCAACTCATGCTCAACGTGGAGGCAGCGTAAATGGCCGACTTGTCTATCGTGTTCGCCGGTATCAAGGCTCCCAACCCGTTCTGGCTGGCCTCCGCACCGCCTACCGACAAAGCCTACAACGTGGTCCGCGCCTTCGAGGCCGGCTGGGGTGGCGTGGTCTGGAAGACCCTGGGCGAAGACCCGGCGGCGGTCAACGTGTCGTCGCGCTACTCGGCGCACTATGGCGCCAACCGCCAGGTACAGGGCATCAACAACATCGAACTGATCACCGACCGCTCGCTGGAAATCAACCTGCGCGAAATCACCCAAGTGAAAAAGGATTGGCCTGACCGCGCCTTGATCGTGTCGCTGATGGTGCCGTGTGAGGAGCAATCATGGAAGTTCATCTTGCCGCTGGTGGAAGCTACCGGGGCCGATGGCATCGAGCTGAACTTCGGCTGCCCGCACGGCATGCCGGAGCGCGGCATGGGGGCGGCGGTCGGCCAGGTGCCGGAGTACGTGGAAATGGTCACCCGCTGGTGCAAGACGTATTGCTCGCTGCCGGTGATCGTCAAGCTGACGCCGAACATCACCGACATCCGCCAATCGGCGCGCGCCGCGCATCGGGGCGGGGCTGATGCGGTGTCGTTGATCAACACCATCAACTCGATCACCAGCGTCGACCTGGACCGCATGGTGGCCCACCCCATCGTTGGCGACCAGAGCACCCATGGCGGTTACTGCGGCTCGGCGGTAAAGCCGATTGCCCTGAACATGGTCGCGGAAATTGCCCGCGACCCGGACACCCGTGGCCTGCCAATTTGCGGCATTGGCGGTATCGGCAACTGGCGCGATGCGGCGGAGTTCATGGCGCTGGGCAGTGGCGCGGTGCAGGTGTGCACAGCCGCGATGCTGCATGGCTTTCGCATAATCGAGGACATGCAGGACGGCCTGGCGCGCTGGATGGACCAGCACGGGCACCACAACATCGAGGCGTTCCGCGGGCAGGCGGTGGGGCATACCACCGACTGGAAGTACCTGGACATCAACTACAAATCGGTGGCGCACATCGACCAGGCGGCGTGCATTGGTTGCGGGCGCTGCCACATTGCCTGTGAGGACACCTCGCACCAGGCCATTGCCAGCACCCTGAAGGCGGATGGCACGCATGTGTACAGCGTGATCGAGGAGGAATGCGTGGGCTGTAACCTGTGCCAGATCACCTGCCCGGTGGAGAACTGTATCGACATGCAGGCGCAGGATACCGGCAAGCCTTATTTGAACTGGACGCAGGATCCGCGCAACCCCTATCGCGAGGCCAGTTGATGCAATTGGGGCTGCTTCGCAGCCCTTCGCGGGTGAACCCGCTCCTACAAGGGTTATCGTTTCCCCTGTAGGAGCGGGTTCACCCGCGAAGGGCCGCACAGCGGCCCCAATCGCTCGCTGGCTCAGGGCTCCAGCCCAATCCCCCGCAAGATCACGCTGGTCACCGTCTGCACCGCACTTTCAAAAGCCATGTCCGAAAGCACCTCACCCCCATTGAGCAACTGCACCTGATAACCAAAGTCGGCGTAGTGCTGGGTCGACGCCCAGATCATGTACAGCAGCGCCGACGGCTCCACCGGCAAGATGCGCCCTTCCTCCACCCAACGGCGGATCTTGGTTTCCTTCAACTTGGCCCAGGGCACCAGGCTTTCATCCAGGCTCACCCCCAGCACCGGCGCCCCGTGCAGCATCTCTTCGGCCCAGATCTTCGAGCCCAGCGGTCGCGAACGCGAATGGCCCATCTTCGCCCGGATATAGCTGGTCAGTACCACGCGTGGGTCTTCGAAGTTCTCGAAGCACAGTGCGTCCTGCTTCCACACATCCAGCAGGTCTTGCAGCACCGCGCGGAACAAGTCGTCCTTGGTGCTGAAGTAGTAATGCAGGTTGGACCGCGGTAACTCGGCCTGCTCGGCGATATCGCCCATCGAGGTGGCACCGTAGCCTTTCTCGGCAAACACCTTTTCTGCCGCCTGCAGAATCTTCTCGATATTGCGCCGGCGGATTTCGATCTTGTGGTTGGCCATCAGGCTTGGGCCGTCCACACCGCCAGTTCATAACCGTCCGGGTCGATGAAATGGAAGCGCCGGCCGCCAGGAAAGGCAAAGGTCGCCCGGCTGATCTTCGCCCCGGCCGCTTCGACCCGCTGCTGCGTGGCGTCGAGGTCGTCGGCGTACAGGATCACCAGTGGCCCACCCGGGCGCACCGGCTCGCCCGTGGTAAAACCGCCCGTCAGGCGGCCATCGCTGAATTCGGTATAGGTTGGCCCATAGTCGGTGAAGGCCCAACCGAACACACTGCCATAGAAGGCCTTGCTGCGTGCGATGTCGCTGACATTGAACTCGATGTTGTCGATCTGCCGATCTGTACCGCGAATACCCATGTGTGCTCCGTGCCGAATGGTGTTTGGGCTAGTCTACTCCGCTTGCTCGAAGCGGGTGCAATCCCTGTAGGAGCGGCCTTGTGTCGCGATCGGGCCGCGGAGCGGCCCCAGCAAGTTCAGCGGCGAAGCTGAAAATTTGGGGCCGCTCCGCGGCCCGATCGCGATACAAGGCCGCTCCTACAGGGGGCCGCGCTTGCCTTATCCGCAACTCGCCCGGTCACGCACCGGGCACTGGGCGCGGTACAGGTTCAGCGCGGTATTGATGATGCCGATATGGCTGAACGCCTGGGGGTAGTTGCCGAGCATGCGCTTGCCGGCCGGGTCGTATTGTTCAGCCAGCAGGCCGAGGTCGTTGCACAGGCCGGTCAGGCGTTCGTACAAGGCCTGCGCTTCTTCCTGGCGCCCCAGCAACACATAAACGTCGGCCAGCCAGAACGAACACACCAGGAAGGTGCCCTCGCCCGGCGTCAGGCCGTCGCTGCAACTGTCGCTGTCGTAGCGCAGCAGCAGGCCGTTTTTCAGCAGGCGCTGTTCGATCTGCTCCAGCGTGCGCAAAAAGCGCGGGTCCTCTGCTGGCAGGAAACCGGTCAGGGCGATCTGCAACAGGCTGGCGTCCATCTCACGCGAGCCATAGGCCTGGACGAAGAACTGGCCGCTGCTGTCCAGGCCGTGTTCGCACACTTCGCGGCGGATCTCGTCAGCCACCTGGCGATAGTGCTGCCCCTGCTCGCGGCCTTCTTCGGTGGTGTCGGCCAGCCCGGCGGCACGGTCGAACGCCACCCAGGCCATGACCTTGGAATGCACGAACTGCTGGCGGCCGCCGCGCACTTCCCAGATACCTTCATCCGGCTCACGCCAGATGCGCTCGACGTAGGGCAGGATCAAACGGGAAATGGCTGCGCTGCGCGGGTGGCGCGGCAAGCCGCCCTTGATCGCCTGGGCCATGGCGTCGGCCAGTTCGCCGTAAATGTCCAGCTGCGTCTGCGCCGACGCGGCATTGCCCACCCGCACCGGCTGCGAGTGCTCGTAACCGGCCAACCATGGCAGGGTGTATTCCTGCAGGTCACGCTCGCCGGCCAGGCCGTACATGATCTGCATCTGTTCAGGGTTGCCGGCCACCGAGCGCAGCAGCCATTCGCGCCAGGCCTGGGCTTCGTCGAAGTAGCCCAGGTTCATGAACGCCAGCAGGGTCATGGTGGCGTCGCGCAGCCAGCAGAAGCGGTAATCCCAGTTGCGTTCGCCACCGACACGCTCGGGCAGCGAGGTGGTGACAGCGGCGACGATGCCCCCGGTGGGGGCGTAGGTCATGGCCTTGAGGGTAAGCAGCGAGCGACGCACCAAGGCCGTGTACGGGCCAACCTCGGGGCAGCGCGCCGCGAATGCTTGCCATTGGTCGATGGTGCTTGCCAAGGCAGCGTTCACATCACTGTCAGGCTGAACTGGCAGGTGCGAGGGCTGATGGCGCAGGCTGAACACCTGGCGCTGGCCAGCAGCGACGCGAAAGCGCGCGACGCTGTGGTGGTCGCGGGCATGCAGGGCCACCGTGCTGCTGAGGATCAGCCGGTCGGGGCCGGCCACGGCGCTGAGAGTCAGCGGCTCCAGGCGTTCAACCCACGGCACGCTGCGGCCGTAATCGAAGCGCATGACCAGGTCCATTTCGAAATTGGTTTCGCCAGTGAGACCCTCGATGATGCGGACCACTGAGTTAACTTCGCCCAGTGGCATGAAGTCGAGCACCCTGGCGCGGCCAGTGGCGGTAACCCAGGTGGTTTCCAGTACCAGGGTATCGCTTAGGTACTGGCGGCTGCAGTGCTCGACCGGGTCGCAGGGGGCCAGGCGCCAGCGGCCGTTTTCTTCGTTACCCAGCAGGGCAGCGAAAACTGCGGGGGCGTCGAAGCGTGGCAGGCACAGCCAGTCGAGGGAGCCGTCGCGGCCGACCAAGGCGGCGCTGCGGCAGTTGCCGAGCAGGGCGTAGTCTTCTATGTGGGCGGGCATTGGGTCTCCTTTGTGTGGTTGCCTGGGCGGGCCCTTTCGCGGCTAAAGCCGCTCCTACAGGGATCTCCAACACCTGTAGGAGCGGCTTTAGCCGCGAAAGGGCCGGTACAGGCTTACAAACCTGTCACCCCAACCGGTGCCACTCGCGCTTGTCCCGGGTCAGCAGTTCGTTGCCAGCCTCGGGCCCGTCTTCACCGGCCGGGTACTCATGCACTTCTCCACCCTGGGCCCAGGCATCAAGGAACGGCTGCACCGCACGCCAGCCGTTCTCGATGTTGTCGGCCCGCTGGAACAGGGTCTGGTCACCGGTCAGGCAGTCGTAGATCAGCGTCTCGTAGCCAGTCGCCGGGGTCATCTTGAAGAAGTCCTTGTAGGCAAAGCCCAACTCGACATTCTCCATCACCAGCTCCGGCCCGGGCCGTTTGGCCTGCAGGTCGAACCACATGCCTTCGTTGGGCTGGATCTGGATTTTCAGGTAATTGGGCTTGGGCCGCTCCAGCTCCGACTCGCGAAACTGCGCATACGGCGCGGGCTTGAAGCAGATGGCAATTTCGGTGTCGCGCACGCTCATGCGCTTGCCGGTACGCAGGTAGAACGGCACGCCGGCCCAGCGCCAGTTATCGATCATCACCTTCAGCGCCACGTAGGTCTCAGTCTGGCTGTCTGGCGCGACGTTGGCCTCCTGGCGGTAGCCCGGCAGCTGCTTGCGCCCCTGCTTGCCGGCGCTGTACTGGCCACGCACCGAGTTTTTCAGGGCCATCTTGGCCGACCAGGGGCGGATGGCGCCGACTACCTTGGCCTTTTCGCCCCGCACGGCATCGGCACCAAATGCCGCCGGTGGCTCCATGGCCACCATCGCCAGCAACTGGAACAGGTGGTTAGGCACCATGTCGCGCAGGGCGCCGGTACCGTCGTAGAACCCGCCACGGGTCTCGACGCCCACGGTTTCCGCAGCGGTGATCTGCACGTGATCGATGTAGTGGTTGTTCCAGAACGATTCGAACAGCCCGTTGGAGAAGCGGCTGACCAGAATGTTCTGCACCGTTTCCTTGCCCAGGTAATGGTCGATGCGGTAGATCTGCCGCTCGCCCATCACCTTCAGCAGGCAGGCGTTGAGCGCCTCGGCGCTGGCCAGGTCGGTGCCGAACGGTTTCTCGACCACTACCCGGCGAAAGCCGCCGGCGGACTCGTCCAGCAAGCCGGCTTCACCCAGGCGCTGCGCCACTTCCGGGAAGAAGCGCGGTGAGGTGGCCAGATAGAAGATGGCATTGCCATGGCTGGTCTTGTCGATGCGCTTGGCGATGGCTGCATAGGTAGCCGGGTCAAGGAAGTCGCCGGTCTGGTAATCCAGGCGCTTGGCCAGGCGCGCCCATAGCTTTTCATCCAGGCACTTGGCAGCGCCCTCGCCGCCCTTGTCGCGTTCGGCCATGAACGCGTGCAGGCGCTCGGCAAAATCCTCGGCACTGGCCGGGTTGTGATCGACGCCGACGATCCGCAGGTTACGGTCGAGCAACCCGTCACGGCTGAGGTTGTACAGCGCCGGCATCAGCAGGCGCTTGACCAGGTCGCCATTGGCGCCGAACAGGAACAGGGTACACGGCGGTGCAGCAGGAATGGTCTGTTTAGTCATTCGGCTTTCTTCTCGACATGGCCACCGAAGCCCAGGCGCATGGCCGAGAGAATCTTGTCACCATAGGTGCCTTGCTGCTGGCGCGAGCGGAAGCGCGCGAACAGTGCGCTGGACAGTACCGGCACCGGCACGGCCTGCTCGACGGCGGCGTCGATGGTCCAGCGGCCTTCGCCACTGTCGGACACCGAGCCGCTGAACTGCGTCAGCTGCGGGTCGGCCACCAGCGCGTCGGCAGTAAGGTCGAGCAGCCACGAGGTAACCACGCTGCCACGCCGCCACACTTCGGCAATTTCAGCCACGTTGAGGTCGAAGCGCTGGTCTTCCGGCAGCTCGTTGCCGCCCTTGCTGCGCAGCAGGTCGAAGCCTTCGGCGTAGGCCTGCATCAGGCCGTATTCGATGCCGTTGTGGACCATTTTCACGTAGTGCCCGGCACCGGGTGGGCCGGCATGAATGTAGCCATGTTCGGCGCGTTGGTGCTCGCCGCTAAGCCCGTGGGTACGCGGAATGTCGCCCACGCCGGGGGCCAGCGCCTTGAACAGCGGCTCCAGGCGTTCGAACACGTCTTTTTCGCCACCAATCATCATGCAGTAGCCACGGTCCAGGCCCCACACGCCGCCGGAGGTGCCAACGTCCAGGTAGTGCAGGCCGCGCTTGGCCAGGTCGGCGGCGCGGCGCATGTCGTCCTTGTAGAAGGTGTTGCCCCCGTCGATGATCGCATCGCCCGGCTCCAGCAGTTCGGCCAACTGGGCGATGGTCTGTTCGGTGGCCTCACCGGCCGGCAGCATCACCCACACCGCGCGGGGTGCTTTGAGCTTTTGAATCAATGCACCGAGGTCGTGCGCGCCTTGGGCGCCCTCGCCTTCCAGGCCGGTAATGGCCTCGCGGTTGCGGTCGTGCACCACGGTGCGATGGCCGGCGCGCATCAGGCGCCTTGCGATATTGCCGCCCATGCGGCCCAGCCCGACGATTCCCAGTTGCATGAGCCAATGCTCCCCTTTCGAAATGGATGACAACACAGTGCAGCTTTTCAGATTAGTCCAGCATGCCGGCCGAGGGTTCAGCGACGAACGGCAAGACCACGATAAACAAAAAAGTTCCCAAGGCCTGTGAAAGAATTCAAAATGCGCCCCGCGTGAAGCGTCTACGCTTTGACTTGTCACCAGCCAAAACCGCGAGGTGTGCTTATGGGTACCTTGATGCCTGCAACTCCAACCCAGACCCTCTATGTCTCCGTGCGCCGTGATGAGCTGCGTAAACTGAAGGACGAACGTGACCAGCTGCGCCAGCAGGTTGCGCAGTTGAACCTGTTGCTGGCGCAACAGCGTGATGGCGAGAAAGCTGTCAGTCTCTGATCTCTACCTCCCGCGGTGGGAGTTGTAAGGCTCCCACCTTGCTCATTTTCTGGTTCTGCTTTTTCAGGTCCGGCCTATTCGCGGGTGAACCCGCTCCTACGACGTCCGTGTCGCACCTGAGGCCTACACCCTTCCTGTAGGAGCGGGTTTACCCGCGAAGAAGCAAACACCGCCCTCAGGCATCAATTTGGTGCAAAAGCCCACCTCGGCCACAATTTGGCGCACCCGCATAACACCCTCGCCAAGCCTGTTTACATCCGGTCACAGACGACAACGTTTGCGTCTATTCCGCGCCATAACAATTGTGACCAGTGGGTCACCTTTTTATCTCTTTCTCTCCTACACTCGGTTTTCGGCCCGCCATTTGCTCATCGGAAGAGTGACGAAAATAAGTCGAACTTTCAGGAAAGCGGGCAGGTCAGGAACTAAGTAGGCCAAACGCAGGGGACAGACCTTTGCCAGGCCCACCCACCCCAACCAGTCCAATCGCCTTTGGCCGGAATGCCGAACGCGCTGTGCCTGTGCGCACGACTCAGGGGCATGGAATGCACTACGCAACATTCAGCAGTCGAGAGAACTCACACGAGATAGAGCCACGGGTGCCAGCACCCGGCCAAGCAAGCATAGGGACGGAGAGAAGTATGATCAGTGCCGCTGTCGAGCCTCACGTTAACACCTTCACCTCGGACACCCGCGAGCCGGTCACCCCGGATTTCGCCCCGGCAGGCAAGGCACCCGGCGCGCAGCGCCAGCACAACCCCAACAAGCGCAAGATCCTGTTCGTCACCTCGGAAATCGCCGACCTGGTCAAAACCGGCGGCCTGGGCGACGTGTCTGCCGCCCTGCCCCGCGCCTTGGCGCACTTGCACGATGTTCGCGTGCTGATACCGGGCTACCCGCAGGTGGTAGAAAGCGACAACCCGATTCACATTGTTGGCGAGCTGGGTGGGCACGCTGCGTTGCCACCGTGCAAGATCGGCCGCATGGACTTGCCCGATGGCCTGGTCATCTATGTGCTGATCTGTCCCGAGTTGTATCAGCGCGCTGGCACTCCCTATGCCGCCGACAACGGCCGCGACTGGCCCGACAACCACATTCGCTTCGCCCGCCTGGGCCTCGCTGCTGCGGAAATCGCCGCCGGTGAGGGCATGATTCACTGGAAGCCTGAACTGGTGCACGCCCATGACTGGCCTGCCGGGTTGGCGCCTGCCTACATGCACTGGCGCGGACTGAGTACGCCGACCCTGTTCACCATCCACAACCTGGCCTACCAGGGGGTGTACAGCCGCGGCTGCAGCCCAGAGCTGGCGATCCCGGACCATGCCATGCAGCAGGAAGGCATGGAGTTCTACGGCAAGCTGTCGTTCCTCAAGGCCGGCCTTGCCTATTCCAGCCACATCACCACCGTCAGCGCCACCTATGCCCAGGAAATCACCACCCCCGAATTCGGTTGTGGCCTTGACGGTTTCCTGGCCAGCAAAGCTCAGCAAGGCCTGCTCGGCGGCATTCCCAACGGCATCGACGAAAGCTGGGACTCGGCCACCGACAAACACCTGCAGCACAACTTCAGCATCAATGACTGGGAAGGCAAGGCGCGTAACGCCAGCGAAGTCCGCGAGCTGTTCAAGCTCGAGCCAAGCGAAGGGCCGCTGTTTGCCGTGGTGTCGCGCCTGGTCTACCAGAAGGGCCTGGACCTGACGCTTGGCGTAGCCGACTACATTGTCGAGCAAGGCGGCCAGATCGCCATCATTGGCCGTGGCGAACCGGAAGAAGAACAGGCCATGCGCGACCTGGCGCTGCGCCACCCTGGCCGCATTGGCGTGCGCATCGGCTTCAACGAAACTGACGCTCGGCGCATGTTCGCCGGCAGCGATTTCCTGCTGATGCCATCGCGCTACGAGCCGTGCGGGCTGAGCCAGATGTACGCCCAGCGCTTCGGCTCACTGCCGGTGGCGCGTAACACCGGCGGGCTTGCCGACACCATCGAAAACGGTGTTACCGGCTTCCTGTTCGATGAATCGACCGTCGAAAGTTACCGCGAAGCCCTGAGCCGTGCCTTCTACATCTACCAGAAAAAGGACCTGCTCAACGCCATGCGTTGCCTGTCGATGACCCAGCCATTCAACTGGTGCCAGGCAGTGGAACCCTATGCACGCCTGTACGAGGACCTGGTGAAGCAGGCTCATCTGGCCCATTACTGAACGCGAGGTCGAAGATGCACAGGCATGGCGCACATTTGATAGACGCCACGTCGGCGCGCTTCGCCCTCTGGGCACCGGATGCGCGCAGCGTGAGCGTGGTACTGGAGCAGCAGCCGGCCATCGAGTTGCTGCCGGAGAAAGACGGCTGGTTCACCGGGATCGCCCCGGCGCAGGCAGGTGACAACTACCACTACCGCATCGACGGACAGCTTCAGGTGGCAGACCCCGCGTCGCGCTATCAACCTGAAGGGGTGCACGGGCCGAGCCAAATCGTGGATGTTGCCGGCTACCACTGGCAACACCCCTGGCAGGGGCGACCTTGGCACGAGGCGGTGATACAGGAAATGCACGTTGGCGTGCTGGGTGGCTACCAAGGTGTGGCCGGCCAGTTGTCGCGGCTATCCGGCACCGGGGTGACCGCTATCGAGCTGATGCCGGTCGGCCAGTTCCCCGGCGAACGCAACTGGGGCTATGACGGGGTGCTGCCGTTCGCTGCACAGCATACCTATGGCAGCCCACACCAACTGTGCAGCCTGATTGATCAGGCCCACGGCCATGGCCTGATGGTGATGCTCGACGTGGTATACAACCATTTCGGCCCGGACGGCAATTTCCTTCATCAGTACGCCAGCCCGTTTTTCCGCGAAGACCGCCAGACGCCCTGGGGCGCGGCCATTGATTTCCGACGCCCGGAGGTTCGCGAATACTTCATCCAGAACGCCTTGATGTGGGTGTGCGACTACCGCTTCGATGGCCTGCGCCTGGACGCGGTGCACGCCATCGACCAGCCCGACTTCCTGGTCGAGCTGGCGCAACGCGTGCGTGCCGCAGTCGAACCTGGCCGGCAGGTGTGGCTGGTGCTGGAAAACGAACACAACCAGGCGTTCTTGCTGGAACAGGGCTTCAATGCCCAATGGAACGATGACGGCCACAATGCCTTGCACGTGCTGCTGACCGGCGAAACCGAGGGCTACTACGAAGACTACAAGCACAAGCCGATCGACAAATTGGCCCGCTGCCTGGGTGAAGGCTTCGTGTTCCAGGGCGAAGCCAACCGACACGGCCAACCCCGCGGCGAGCCCAGCGGGCACCTTGCGCCCAGCGCGTTCGTACTGTTTCTGCAGAACCATGACCAGATCGGTAACCGGGCGCTCGGCGAACGCCTGTCTCGGCTGTGCCCACCCGCAGCATTGCGAGCAGCCACCGGGTTGCTGTTACTCAGCCCGATGATTCCACTGCTGTTCATGGGCGATGACGACGGCAGCCGCGCGCCGTTCCTGTTCTTCACCGATTTCCATGACGAACTGGCCGATGCGGTTCGCGAAGGCCGCCGAGGGGAGTTCGCCCATTTCGCGGCGTTTGCCGACCCCGACCAGCGCGAACGCATACCCGACCCCAACGCCCGGCAAACTTTCGACACCTCCCGGCCGGACGGGCACGATGTGCTGGCCGGCTGGCACGGGCTGTATCAACAACTGCTGGCAATCAGGCACAAGCAGTTGGTCCCACGCTTGCCCGGCAGTCGCGCACTGGGGGCCGAGGTACTCGGCGACAAGGCGCTAAGCGCTCGCTGGCGCCTCGGCGATGGCAGCACCCTGCGCATCGACCTCAACCTGGCCCACCAGGCGCAGCCCGTTGCCTTGCCTGAAACGGCGCTGCGGCTGTTCGACAGCAGCGACAACGCCCACCCCGACTCGACCCTTTCCCCCTATAGCTGCGTGGTCAGCTTGCTGCCCACCCGCCAGGAGGCGCCATGAGCGAAGCCCTGCTACACCAGCTTGCCGAGCGGGCCGGGTTGGCGCGCGACTGGATCGACGCCAACAATCGGCCACAGCAGGTCAGCGATGAGGTGCTGCGTCAGGTGCTGCAGGCGCTCGGCCATGCAGCCGAGGACGATGCCCAGGTCCGCGATAGCCTGACCAGCCTCGCGCACAGTGATGACGCCCTGCATGTTCCACCTTTGCTGACGGCGGACGCAGGCCAGCCGCTTGCCCTCGGTCACTATTTCGCAGGCCATGCCCGGGTGGACTGCCAGCTGGAAGACGGCGCGCAGCTGCAGCTGCAACTGGACGCACAAGGACGATTGCCAGGCCAGTTGCCGGTCGGCTATCACCGACTGCTGGTGCAAGACCATGAATTCACCCTTGCCGTGGCACCGGCTGGCTGCGTGGCGCTGCACGACCTGGTCAGCGAGGCACCGGCACGTTGCTGGGGGATTTCAGCGCAGCTTTACAGCCTGAGGCGACCGGGCGATGGCGGCTATGGCGACTGCCTGGCCCTTGAAGGGCTGGCCCGTGCTGCCGCCGAACGTGGGGCCGATGCGCTGGCCATCAGTCCGATCCACGCGCTCTCGGCCTACGACCAGCAGCACTACAGCCCGTATTCACCCTCGAGCAGGCTGTTGCTCAATGCCCTGTACGCCAGCCCCGCTGCCATCCTCGGTGAGCGCGCAGTGCGCATGGCGGTTGAGGCTTGCGGCCTGGAACAGGCATTGGAAGCGCTAGAGCAGGAGCCGCTGGTGGACTGGCCGCGCGCCGCCGAAGCCCGTCAGCGACTGTTGCAGGCGCTGTACAAGGATTTCAGCCAGGGCGAGCACCCGCTGCGCAGCGACTTCGAGAGTTTCTGCGAGGCCGCCGGCGAGGCACTGGAGCACCATTGCCGCTTTGAGGTTTTGCAAGCTGAAGCGGTCGATCGGGGCTTGGGCGCCGACTGGCGCAGCTGGCCTGAGGCATGGCGCGACCCCTACCATGGTGAAGTGCAGAGCATCGCCGCCAGCTACCCGGCGCGTGTGGAGTTTCATGCCTTCTGCCAGTGGCTGACCGAACGCAGCCTGCAACGCGCCCAGGAGGCGGCGCGCGGCAGCGGCATGGCGGTAGGCCTGATCGCCGACCTGGCAGTCGGCGCCGACGGTGCCGGGAGCCAAGCCTGGAGCCGCCAGGATGAATTGCTGGCCAACCTCACCGTAGGCGCTCCTCCCGACATACTCAACCGCTCGGGCCAGGACTGGGGTATTTGCGGTTTTTCGCCGGAAGGCCTCAAGCGCAATGGTTACCGCGCCTTCATCGAAATGCTGCGAGCCAACCTGGCGCACGCCGGCGGCCTGCGCATCGACCATGTGATGGGCCTGCGCCGCTTGTGGCTGATCCCGCAGGGCGCCAAGCCCAGCGAAGGCGCCTACCTGTATTACCCGCTGGAGGACTTGCTGCGCCTGCTGGCGCTGGAGTCGGTACGCCACGGCGCGATCATCCTCGGCGAGGACCTGGGCACCGTACCAGAAGGCTTGCGTGAGGCCCTGGGCAAAAAACATGTGCTGGGCATGCGGGTATTGCCCTTCGAGCAGGCCTCACCCGGCAATTTCACGCCAATCCTGGACTGGCCGGACGACGCCCTCGCCACCACCGGCACCCACGACCTGGCGCCGTTGGCCGGCTGGCTTGAAAACCGCGACATTGACTGGAGCCACCGCCTGCAACTGATCGATGCGGCCACCGAACTGCATTGGCGCCATGACCGGCAAAAAGAACATGCCGGCCTGCGCCGCACACTTGCCGCCAACTATGGCGCTCTCAAGGACAACGACGACGTGATCGACGCCGCCATTCGCTATGTCGGCCACACCCGCGCTCCGCTGGTGCTGGTCCCGCTGGAAGACCTGCTTGGCCTGGACGAACAACCTAACCTGCCAGGCACCACTGAAGGCCACCCCAACTGGCGCCGGCGCTTTGCCCAGCCGGTGCGCGAGCTGCTGGATGACCAGGATGCCGCGCGCCGGCTGGAAGTGCTGGCCCAGGCCCGCGAGCAAGCGTGGGAGCGTGACCGATGAAACCGCTGACCTCCACCCTGCGCCTGCAATTTCACAGCGACTTCACCCTTGATCAGGCTGTGCCGCTGGTACCTTACTTTGCCCAGCTGGGCATCAGCCACCTGTATGCCTCGCCGATCCTCAAGGCCCGCGCCGGTTCACGGCATGGCTACGACGTGGTCGACCCGACCCAGGTCAACCCGGAACTCGGCGGCGAGGCTGCGCTGGAACGGCTGGTTGCCGCCTTGCGCCAGCACGGCATGGGGCTGATCCTCGATACTGTCTCCAACCACATGGCCGTGGGCGGCGCCGACAACCCGTGGTGGCAGAGCCTGCTGGCTTGGGGCCGGCGCAGCCCCTATGCGGAGTTTTTCGATATTCAGTGGCATTCCAGCGACCCGCTGCTCGCGGGCCAGTTGCTGCTGCCGTTCCTCGGTAGCGATTACGGCGTGGCCCTGAAAAACGGCGAGCTGCCGCTGCAGTTCGACCCGCAACACGGCGTGCTGCAGGTGGCGCATTACGAGCACCGCTTCCCGATCTGCCCGGGCGACTACGGCTGGGTACTCGCCCTGAGCCCCGAACCTGCCCTGCAGGCCTTGGCCGAACATTTCACCGCGTTGAACACTTCAGCCTCGCCGCTGGCCGACGCGTCGCCACTGCACGCCGAACTGGCCCGCCTGGTGCGCGAAGGCGGCGACCTCGAATCGGCCCTGCTGGCCTTCGACAGCCGCAGCGAGAGCGGCTTCAAGCGCCTGCACTTGCTGCTGGAGCGTCAAACCTACCGCTTGGCAAGTTGGCGTACCGCCGCCGACGATATCAACTGGCGGCGCTTCTTCGACATCAATGAACTGGGTGGCCTGCGGGTGGAACGTTCGGTGGTGTTCGAAGCCACCCATGCCAAGCTGTTCGAGCTGATCGAACGTGGCTTGGTGGATGGCCTGCGTATCGACCATATCGATGGCCTGGCCGACCCGCGCGGCTACTGCCGCAAACTGCGTCGTCGGGTCGACAGCCTGTTGGCACGGCGCCCGCTGAATACCGCGCTGGAGCACTTCCCGATCTACGTGGAAAAGATCCTCGGCGCCAACGAGCACCTGCACCGTGACTGGCTGACCGATGGCACCACCGGCTACGAGTTCATGAACCAGGTATCGCTGCTGCAGCACGACCCGGCCGGTGAAGCGCCACTCACCGAGCTGTGGGGCGCTATCAGCGAACGCCCGGACTTCCCCGAGGAAGTGCGCCTGGCTCGGCATCTGGTGCTCAACGCCAGCCTGGCCGGTGACTGCGAGTCGGTAGCCCAGGCGCTGCTGCAGGTGGCGCGCAACGACCTGATGACCCGCGACCTGACGCTCGGCGCGATCCGCCGGGCGTTGCAGGCGCTGGTCGCGCATTACCCGGTGTACCGCACCTACTTCAACGCCTGCGGCCGCCCGGCGCAGGACGAACGCTTCTTCCAGCAGGCGTTGACCAACGCACGGCAAGACCTCGCCGAGGCCGACTGGCCGCTGTTGGCACAAATGGAACAGTGGCTGGGTGGCCACGCCTGGCGCCACCTGCCGCCGGGTCGGGCGCGCAAACAATTGCGCCATGCCTGCGTGCGCTTCCAGCAATTAACCGCCCCCAGCGCGGCCAAGGCCGTGGAGGACACCGCCTTCTACCGCAGCGCCCGCTTGCTGTCACGCAATGACGTCGGCTTCGAGGCCGAGCGCTTCAGCGCCCCGCTGGAAGCCTTCCACAACGAAGCGCAGCGGCGCGCGCGTGACTTCCCGGACAACTTGCTGGCCACCGCTACCCATGACCACAAGCGTGGCGAAGACACGCGCGCGCGCCTGGCCGTGCTCAGTGAGCGCGGCCCGTGGCTGGCCAGCCGCATGGAGCACTGGCGCGAACTGGCCGAACCGCTGCGCGAGCATCTGGATGATGGCCAGGCGCCCAGCCCGGGCGACGAACTGATGCTGTTACAGACGCTGCTGGGCAGCTGGCCACTGGGGTTGGACGTGCACGATGAGCAGGGCTTGCGCCAGTACGCCGATCGGCTGGGACAATGGCAACAGAAGGCCCTGCGCGAAGCCAAGCTGCGCAGCAGCTGGAATGCGCCCAACGAGGCTTATGAAAGGTCCTGTGCCGGCTACCTGAGCGGCTTGCTGCTGGCCCCTGAAAACCTGCAACTGCGCAAGTCGGTAGGCGAGGCAGCGCACCTGCTGGCCTGCCCTGGCGCACTGAACGGGCTGGTGCAGGCCTTGCTGCGGATGACCGTGCCCGGTGTGCCCGATTTGTATCAAGGTAACGAATACTGGGACTTCAGCTTGGTCGACCCGGACAACCGCCGCGCTGTCGACTACGCTTGCAGGCGCAGGACGCTGGATGACGCCACGCCACTGGCCGAGCTGTTGGCTCACTGGCCGGACGGCCGCATCAAGCAAGCCTTGATCGCCCGCGTGCTGGATTGCCGCCAGGCGCATGCCGAGCTGTTCCGCCGCGGCGCTTACCTGCCGCTGAGCGTACAGGGTCGCCATGCCGACAAGGTTGTGGCGTTTGCCCGCCTGGGCGACAGCGAGCGTGCCGTCATTATTGCGCCACGCCTGGCCAGTACCCTGCTGGGTACCGCAGCGACACCCCTGATCCCGGCGCAGAACTGGGACGATACCCGCGTAAGCCTGCCGTTTGCCTTGTCGCCTGCCACTTCGACTGGACTTTTTGGCGGGGCCGTTGTCAGCCCTGTTAGAGAGTTGATGTTGAGCACCGTGTTGTCGGAGTTCCCAGTCAACCTGTTGATCGAACATGCCTAGCATTCAGGAGCGTCGTGATGAGTGTCGATGAAAAACGAGTACGCGAATTTGCCTACCAGATCTGGGAGTCGGAGGGTAAGCCGGAGGGTGAAGAAGAGCGCCATTGGGACATGGCGCGCAAGCTAGCCGAGGCTGAGGCTCTGGCGCCAGAGGCCAAGTCCAAGCCCGCAGGCAAGGCCAAGGCAGCGGCTAAGCCTAAAGCCGCGCCTGCGCCGAAAACCGCAGCCGCGCCGAAGGCGCCAGCCGAGCCCAAGGTGGCTGCATTGCCGGGCGTTAAGCCAGCTGCTGCGAAAAAGCCACGGGCGGTTAAGAAGCCTACTGCTGGATGAGCCTGCCCGGGCCCTTTCGCGGGTGAACCCGCTCCTACAGGCCAAGCGTCAGCCTAGCGCCTGTGCGTGCTTGTAGGAGCGGGTTCACCCGCGAAGAGGCCGGCACATGCAAGCGCCACTTCCATTCCCTGCACCCGGCCATTCGAGGATCGTCATGAGCCCGCGCACCCCAAAGAAAACCCGTTCTGTAGCACCATCGCGCATTCGCGAAGGCCTGCCCTTTCCCCTCGGCGCCACCTGGGACGGCCTGGGCGTGAACTTCGCCCTGTTTTCGGCCAATGCCACCAAGGTCGAGCTGTGCCTGTTCGACCCAAGCGGTGAAAAGGAACTGGAACGCATCGAGCTGCCGGAATACACCGATGAGATCTACCACGGCTACTTGCCGGACGCGCACCCCGGGCTGATTTACGGCTACCGCGTATACGGCCCGTACGAGCCGGAAAACGGCCACCGCTTCAACCCCAACAAATTGCTGATCGACCCCTATGCCAAACAACTGGTGGGCGAGCTGAAGTGGTCCGAAGCCTTGTTTGGCTACACCATCGGCCACCCCGACGGCGACCTGTCGTTCGACGAGCGCGACAGCGCGCCGTTTGTGCCCAAGTGCAAAGTAATCGACCCGGCGTTCACTTGGGGCCGCGATGAGCGGGTACAGATACCGTGGGAGCAGACCATCATCTACGAAGCCCATGCCCGGGGCATCAGCATGCGCCACCCGGCCGTGCCGGAGAACCTGCGCGGTACCTTCGCCGGCCTGGCCAATGACGAGTTGCTCAAACACATCAAGGACCTTGGCGTGTCCAGCATCGAGCTGTTGCCGATCCACGCCTTCGTCAACGACCAGCACCTGCTGGACAAAGGTTTGAATAACTATTGGGGCTACAACAGCATTGCGTTCTTTGCCCCGCACCCGCGCTACCTGGCCAGTGGCAAGATCGCCGAGTTCAAGGAAATGGTCGCGCACCTGCACGATGCGGGCCTGGAGGTGATCCTTGACGTGGTGTACAACCACACCGCCGAGGGCAACGAGCGCGGCCCGACGCTGTCCATGCGCGGCATCGACAACGCCTCGTACTACCGCCTGATGCCCGATGAAAAACGCTACTACATCAACGATTCAGGCACTGGCAACACGCTCGACCTCAGCCACCCCTGCGTCCTGCAACTGGTCACCGACTCGCTGCGCTATTGGGCCGGGGAGATGCATGTGGACGGTTTCCGCTTCGACCTGGCGACCATTCTCGGCCGCTACCACGAAGGCTACAGCGAGCGGCACAGCTTCCTGGTTGCCTGCCGGCAAGACCCGCTGCTGCGTCAGGTCAAGCTGATCGCCGAGCCTTGGGACTGTGGCCCCGGCGGCTATCAGGTCGGCAATTTCGCGCCAGGCTGGGCGGAGTGGAACGACCGTTTCCGAGACACGATGCGGGCATTCTGGAAAGGCGACGAAGGCCAGCTGGCCGACTTTGCTGCGCGCATGACGGCCTCGGGCGATATGTTCAACAACCGCGGCCGGCGGCCCTACTCGTCGGTGAACTTCATTACGGCCCACGACGGCTTTACCTTGCGCGACCTGGTTTCGTACAACGACAAGCACAACGAGGACAATGAAGAGAACAACCAGGACGGTACCGATAACAACCTGTCGTGGAACTGCGGCGTTGAAGGCCCGACCGAGGACCCCGGGATCAATGCCCTGCGCATGCGGCAGATGCGCAACTACTTCGCTACGCTGTTGTTTGCCCAGGGTACCCCGATGATCGTTGCCGGTGACGAGTTCAGCCGCACCCAGCATGGCAACAACAATGCCTATTGCCAGGACAGCGAAATTGGCTGGGTGAACTGGGAGCTCGACGACGAAGGCCAGGAGCTGCTGAAGTTCGTCAAGCGCCTGACCCGCCTGCGCCTGACCTACCCGGTGCTGCGCCGTTCGCGCTTTTTGGTGGGCGACTACAATGAGGCGATCGGGGTCAAGGACGTGACCTGGCTGGCGCCCGACGGTAACGAGATGAGCGTAGAGCAATGGGAAGACCCCCATGGGCGCTGCCTGGGCATGCTGATCGACGGCCGCGCGCAGGAAAGCGGTATCGCCCGTCCGGGCGCCGAGGCCACGGTACTGCTGATCGTCAACGCGCACCACGACATCGTGCCGTTCAAGTTGCCAAGCGTGCCTGAAGGCGATTACTGGAGTTGCCTGGTGGATACCGACCGGCCGGAGCTGCGCAAGGGGCAGCACCTGCAGTTCGACAGTACCTTCGAGGTGAAGGGGCGGTCGATGTTGCTGATGGTGTTGCAGCGGGACGAAGAGTGAACCTGAATGCCTGACGCGAGTCCTTTGTAGGAGCGGCCTTGTGTCGCGATCGGGCCGCGCAGCGGCTCCGGGTTTTCAGCCACAGCAGAAATAGCTGGGGCCGCTATGCGGCCCGATCGCGACACAAGGCCGCTCCTACACAGATCTGCGCCAACTGTATGATCGAGGAGTAACCGTGAACCCCGAAGCCGGTAGTAAAGGTTTCGCCAGCGTCAACCAGGCCCCGGCCGTGAAGCGGCTGCGGGTACTGACGGTGAATACCCACAAGGGCTTCACCGCCTTCAACCGGCGCTTCATCCTGCCGGAGCTGCGCGAGGCGGTGCGCAGTACCCAGGCCGACATCGTCTTCCTCCAGGAGGTGCTCGGCAGCCACGACCGCCACGCCGCACGCTACCCCGGCTGGCCGCAGACCTCGCAGTACGAATTTCTTGCCGACAGCATGTGGAGCGATTTCGCCTACGGGCGCAACGCGGTCTACCCCGACGGCCATCACGGCAACGCGCTGCTGTCCAAGTACCCGATCATTGAACACCGCAACCTCGATGTGTCGATCACCGGGCCGGAGCGCCGCGGCCTGCTGCACTGCATTCTCGATGTACCCGGGCAAGGTCCGGTGCATGCGGTGTGTGTGCACCTGTCACTGCTGGAAAGCCACCGCCAGCAACAGCTGCAACTGCTGCGCAAACTGCTCGATTCCCTCCCCCCCGATGCCCCGGTGATCATTGCCGGTGACTTCAACGACTGGAAGGCTCACGGCAACCGTACCCTCGGTTTGCAGAGTGACTTGCACGAGGCCTTCGAGCGGCACCACGGCCACCTCGCCCGCACCTACCCTGCCCGCCTGCCGCTGCTGCGCCTGGACCGTATCTACCTGCGCAATGCCGAAAGCCAGGGGCCGCGGATTCTGGGGCACAAACCTTGGTCGCACCTTTCAGATCACCTGCCACTGGCGGTTGAAGTGCGGCTCTAGCAATCATTCTTCATAGCCGCAGCGCGGCAAATAGCGAACCCCGATATACCCTACTTGTTTACTAGGAAAATCAACGGATTGAGCCGGACCACGGAACATGAACAGTTCCTTCACGCTTTCTTGACGCAAGCGGCTACCTCTCCTTAGCTGAACATTACCTAGTCGTAAAGATCTCGTGCCGGGCCTCTAGCTCGCGCCTTTGTGCGCGTTTGCGAAAGCCGGCGTGCTGGTTTGCGTCGCCCTCTGTTTTTGCCGTACAGCTCGTGACAACAGGCCAGTCCATGGGCTGTACCCCACAAAAACAAAGGAGATCCGCCATGAAAAACACCTCGGGCCCGCTGCGCTTCGACCGTCTTTTCCACGCGGTTTCCACGTCGCTGCTTCTGGCAACCCCGGTGGAAACTTTCGCGTTCGAACTGCAGGGCGACCCCGCTTCGCCGGGCTTTCTGCAGCAGACGGTAGTGCCCCAGCTATCGCTGGACCCGGTCAGTGCCAGTGCTTTGAACATCGCCACCCTGGATGCCTTTTCGCAAAGGATGAGCGAGCGCCACGGGCAGGCAGTACCCGACCTGACTGCCAGCCAGTGGGCGCAGTTCTTTCCTGCCGGCACACGCAACGGTGCACAGCCGCCAGACCAGCTTGAAGCACCCAGCCAGCAGTTGATGATCGGCCCGGACCTGTTCGTGCGTGAAACCGCTGCGGGCAATGTGCACCGTGCGGGGATTTTCGTCGGGCACAACAACCTGCAAAGCAGCTTCAACGGCATGCGCCCGCTGCTGGGCGACAAGCAGCGCAATGCGGTGAACCTGAGTGGTGAAAGCCTGGGGGTGTACTGGAGCATGACCCATGAACAGGGTTGGCACCTGGATGCCGTGGCCATGGGCTCGCGCATCGACGTCGATGGCCGCGGCGAGAGCGGCCAGCGGCTGGACGACAGCGGTCACGCAATGACCTTCTCCCTCGAAGGTGGCATTCCCATCAAGCTGGGTGGCAGCTGGGTGATCGAGCCACAGGCGCAATTGATCAACCAGCAGTTCTTCCCTGGCAGCCGGGTCCAGGAAGAAACCTTGCAGGCGTTTGACAGCCAGCCGAGCTGGAGTGGCCGGGTCGGCGCCAAGTTGTCCGGGCGTTATGAGGTGCGCGGCATGCCGATCGAACCGTATGTGCGAACCAACGTGTGGTATGACTTCAGCAACGCCGATGAGGTGAAGCTCGACCAGGTCGACAAGATCTCCAGCTCGCGGTATTCGACCACGGTGGAACTGGGCCTGGGGCTGGTGGCGCGGGTGACACCTTCGGTGGCCTTGTTTGTGAGTGCCGATTACAGCAGTGATGTGGATGACAATGATTTGAATGGGCTGATTGGTAGCCTTGGGGTGCGGATGCGCTGGTAGGCAGGGTCGGCCTATTCGCGGGTGAACCCGCTCCTACAACGACCGCACAGGATTCAGACCTTGTGCGGTCCCTGTAGGAGCGGGTTTACCCGCGAATAGGCCGGTACAGGCAAAAGATCAGGCTGGTTTCATGATCAACACCCCAAGCGGCGGCAGGTTCAGCGCCAGTGACAATGGCTGGCCATGGCTGGCCTGCTCGTCACTCTCCACCACCCCAAGGTTGCCGACATTCGACCCGGCATACAGTTCGGCATCGCTGTTCAACAGCTCCTGCCAGCGCTCACCAAACGGCACACCAATGCGATAGCCCTCGCGCGGTACCGGGGTGAAGTTGGCCACCACCAGCACCGGCTCGCCACCGCTGCTCCAGCGCAGCCAGGCATACACGCTGTTTTGCGCATCGTCCCCGATCAGCCACTGGAAGCCTTGGGGCTGGCAGTCCTGCTCGTGCAGCGCCGGCACTTCGCGGTACAGGCGGTTGAGGTCGCCGACCAGGCGCTGCACGCCCTGGTGCTCGGGGTACTGCAACAGGTACCAGTCCAGCTCGCTGTCGTGGTTCCACTCACGCCATTGGCCGAACTCACAGCCCATGAACAGCAGCTTCTTGCCTGGGTGCGCCCACATGAACGTGAGGTAGGCGCGCAGGTTGGCGAACTTCTGCCAGCGGTCACCGGGCATCTTGTCGATCAGCGAGTGCTTGCCGTGCACCACTTCGTCGTGGGAGATGGGCAGGATGAAATGCTCGGAGTAGGCATAGATCAACCCGAAGCTCATCTCGTTATGGTGGAAGGTGCGGTGCACCGGGTCGTTCTGGATGTAGTGCAGGGTGTCGTGCATCCAGCCCATGTTCCACTTGTAGGCAAAGCCCAGCCCGCCCTGCTGGGTTGGCTGGCTGACGCCGGGCCAGGCGGTGGATTCTTCGGCGATGATCAGCGCCCCGGGAGCCTCGACGGCAGCTACGCCATTGAGGTGGCGGATGAAGTCGATGGCTTCGAGGTTCTCGCGCCCGCCGTGGCGGTTGGGCACCCATTCGCCGGCCTTGCGCGAATAGTCGCGGTACAACATTGAAGCCACCGCATCGACACGCAGGCCGTCGATGTGGAAATGCTTGAGCCAGTGCAATGCCGAGGCCATCATGAAGCCGCGCACCTCGTTGCGGCCGAGGTTGTAGATCAGCGTGTTCCAGTCCTGGTGGTAGCCTTCCAAGGGGTTGTCGTATTCGTACAGTGCCGTGCCGTCGAAGCGAGCCAGGCCATGTTCGTCAGTGGGGAAATGCGCCGGTACCCAGTCCAGCAGCACGCCAATGCCGCCCTGGTGGCAGGCATCGATGAAAGCGGCGAAGTCCTCGGCACTGCCGTAGCGCGAGGTGGGGGCGAACATCGATAGCGGCTGGTAGCCCCAGGAGCCACCGAACGGGTGCTCCATGATCGGCAGCAGCTCGATATGCGTAAAGCCCAGCTCCTGCACATAGGGCACCAGGCGTTCGGCCAGCTCGCGCCAGTTGTAGTAGCGCCCGACTTCGCCCGCTTCATCCAGCTCGCAACGCCACGAACCGGGGTGCAGCTCGTAGATCGACAGTGGCGCGCTGTAGGCATGGCGCTGCGCGCGTTGCGCCATCCAGTCGTGGTCTTGCCAGGCATGGCTGAGCTCACCGGCCACCTTGGACGCGGTGCTTGGTGGCAGTTCGGTGGCACGGGCCAGCGGGTCGGCCTTCAGGGGCAGAATGCCGTCCTTGCCGAGCACTTCGTACTTGTAGGTTTCACCCACGCCCAGCCGCGGAATGAACAGCTCCCATACCCCGGCGCTGTGGCGCAAGCGCATCGGGTGGCGGCGGCCGTCCCAATTGTTGAAGTCGCCCACCACCGAGACCCGCTTGGCGTTCGGTGCCCACACCGAGAAACACACGCCGTCAACGCCATCGACCTGCATCGGCTGCGCACCAAAGCGCCCGGACAGGTCACGGTGGTTGCCCTCGGCGAACAGGTACAGGTCCATGTCGCCCAGTTGCGGGCCAAAGCTGTAGGGGTCTTCAGTGATCTGCTCACCACCGGCCCAGCCGATCTGCAACTGGTAGGGGTGTGCCTCATCAAGGTGCGCGCTGAACAAACCGGGCAGGCTGCCCTGCTCCATTTCGGCGAGGACGCGCCCGTCATGCCGCGCCAGAATGCGCACATTCAGGGCATTGGGCAGGAAGGCGCGGACGATCTGGCCGCCTGCGCCATCGCCATGGGGGCCCAGCACCGCAAATGGGTCGGCGTGCTCGGCGCGGGCCAGGGCGTCAAGGTCCCGTTGCCGAAGGCCGCCGTTTTCACGCGTTGTAACGTTCATTCTGACTCTCCCCAAGTACTGATCAGTCCATGCAGGCCATGCAAAGGCACGGCCAGCCAACTCGGACGGTTTTCGGCTTCGTATGTAATTTCGTAGGCGGCCTTTTCCAGGCAGAACAACTCCAGTGCGGCACGCTCGCCTTCGGCCTGCTGCCAGGCGTGGGGCATGGCGGCGGTGGCCAGGCCATAGGCTTCGACAAAGGCATGCCGCGACTGGTGCAGGTACTGCCGGGCGACCCGTTGCCGGGCTTGCCGCGCCGGGTCGGAAAGGTCCACCGCAGACGCGCTGCGCAAGATCATCGCAGCAGCATAGTCGAAGGATCGCAGCACGCCGCTGACATCCTTGTACGGGCTGTGTTTTGCCCGGCGCTCTTGCAGCGGCCGGGACGGTTCGCCTTCGAAATCGATCAGGTAGGCATCGCCCTGCACCACCAGCACCTGGCCCAGGTGCAGGTCGCCATGCACGCGCATCAACAAGCCGCCCTGGGCCTGCTCGGTCAGCTGGCTGATGTGCTGGGCCAGGCCGTCACGCTGTTGTTGCAGGTCGTCGACCAGCGCCTGGCTGTCACGGTCGAGGCTGTCGCGGTGCTGGGCCAGCAGGTGGAGGGCATGGGTCAGCTCGGCGCTGATCTGTGCATGCCAGCGCTGGCTGTCCTGTGCGTCGCTTGGGCGTGGCTGGAAAGCCTCGTCATCGGTTGGCGCAGCCAGCAGCAGGTGCATCTCGCCCAGGCGCTGGCCGAGCAAGGCAGCAAAGCCGGTGAGTTCGGCCAGGGCGTCGGTGTGTGGCTCGCCCTCCTGGCTGGACGGCTCCATCTGGTCGCGAATGGCCCGTTCCAGCGTGTTCTGGGTCCAGGCCCAGGCATCGCCCTGGTTGCTCAGGTAACCCTGGGCGATCATCAACAAATGCGGTGCCGCCTGCTCGTCCACCCGGCTGACCCAGGCCAGCAGTGGCGAAATATTGGCAAACCCCGCAGCTGTCAGGTAGGCGCTCATTTCCAGTTCCGGGTGAATACCTGGGTTGACCCGGCGGATCAGCTTGAGCACTACGCGGTCGCCAATCACCACCGAGCTGTTGGACTGCTCGGCGCTGAGGTAGCGCACTTCGCTTTCTTCGTTCAGCCCCAGGCTGGCCAGCGCCTGCGTGCTTTCGAAGTGCAGTTCACCCTCGCCATTGCCACACGGCAGGCGCAGGCCATCCTGGCAGGCGCGCAGCACGGCGCGGATGAAGGGCTCCAGCACGAAAGCGTCGGTTATCAGGCCGACCTGATGGGCACGGCGCACCCGCGACAGGGCCAGTTGCTGTGGCAGCGCGGTGTTGATCTGCTCTTCGGGCAGCAGGCCGAACGGCAACTGGTAACGGCTGGCCGTGCCGTCGCTGAGTACTTCGATTTCGCCCAGCAATACCGGCGTGGTAGCGGTGCCGAAACGCACACCGTAGCAAAGCCGCACGGCGTCGATCGGCGCTTCCTTGCCGGCAAACCAGCGGCGCTTGGGCAGGTACTGCGGCAGGATGGTGCCTTGCAGGGTATCGCTTGCCGGGGCTTGCAACAGTTCTTCCATGCGCTTGCGCAGTACTAGCGTAGTCAATTCGGGTAACCCCTCGGTGGCCTGGATGTGCCAGCTGGGCATGCGGTCGCGACTGGCCAGCAGGAACCAGTAGAAAGCATAGGGTGGCAAGGTCAGCAGGAACGGCAGCTGGCCGATGGGCGGAAAGGCGCTGCCGCCGAGCATCTCCACCGGTACTTTGTCGGCGAATTGTGACAATTCCAGTTCGGCAGCCTGGGCGGCGCGGGAGACGTTGGCCACGCACAGGATGACCTCGGTATTGCCGTCGGCATCGGTGTACTCGCGGATGTAGGCGAGGATGCGCCGGTTGCTGGGTGTGAGGGTGCGCAAAGTGCCGCGGCCAAAGGCCTTCTGCTGCTTGCGCACCGCCAGCATGCGCCGGGTCCAGTTCAGCAATGAGTGCGGGTCGTGGCTTTGTGCTTCGACGTTGACCGTCTGGTAGCCGTACAGCGGGTCCATGATCGGCGGCAGCACCAGGCGCTGCGGGTCGGCGCGGGAGAAACCGCCGTTGCGGTCCGGCGACCACTGCATGGGTGTGCGCACGCCATCGCGGTCGCCAAGGTAGATGTTGTCGCCCATGCCCAGCTCGTCGCCGTAGTACAGGGTGGGTGTGCCGGGCATCGACAGCAGCAGGCTGGTGAGCAGTTCGATACGCCTGCGGTCACGCTGCAACAGGGGTGCCAGGCGCCGGCGAATCCCAAGGTTGATGCGCGCGCGGCGGTCTTCGGCGTAGTAGTTCCACAGGTAGTCGCGCTCGCGGTCGGTGACCATTTCCAGGGTCAGCTCATCGTGGTTACGCAGGAAGATCGCCCACTGGCAATTGGCGGGGATTTCCGGGGTCTGGCGCAGGATATCGGTGATCGGGAAACGGTCCTCCATGGCCAGGGCCATGTACATGCGCGGCATCAGCGGGAAGTGGAAGGCCATGTGGCATTCGTCGCCATCACCTTCGCCGAAGTACGGGCGGGTGTCCTCCGGCCACTGGTTGGCTTCGGCGAGCAGCATGCGGTCGGGGTAGTTGGCGTCGATTTCGGCACGTATCGCCTTGAGCACTTCGTGGGTTTCGGCGAGGTTTTCGTTGTTGGTGCCGTCGCGCTCTATCAGGTAAGGAATGGCGTCCAGGCGCAGGCCGTCGACACCCAGGTCGAGCCAGAAGCGCATCACCCCGATCACCGCCTTGAGTACCTGCGGGTTGTCGAAGTTGAGGTCGGGCTGGTGCGAGTAGAAACGGTGCCAGAAGTACTGGCCGGCGACGGGGTCCCAGGTCCAGTTGGACTTTTCGGTGTCGAGGAAGATGATGCGTGTGCCGTCGTATTTCTGGTCATCATCCGACCACACGTAAAAGTCGCGGGCCTTGCTGCCGCGTTTGGCGTGGCGGGCACGCTGGAACCACGGGTGCTGGTCGCTGGTATGGTTGATGACCAGCTCGGTGATTACCCGCAGGCCGCGCTTGTGCGCCTCGGTGATGAAACGGCGGGCATCGGCCATGCTGCCGTAGTCGGGGTGCACGGCCTTGTATTCGGCGATGTCGTAGCCATCGTCGCGGCGTGGCGAAGGGTAGAACGGCAGCAGCCACAAGGTGTTGACGCCCAGCTCGGCGATGTAGTCGAGCTTGCTGATCAGGCCGGCAAAGTCGCCGATGCCGTCGTTGTTCGAATCGAAGAACGACTTGATGTGCAGCTGGTAGATGACGGCGTCCTTGTACCACAGCGGGTCGTCGATGAAGGCTGCCGGGCGGGAACGCTTGGCCATGGGTGACTCCTTTCATTTCCAGGTTGCTGTGGGCCGATGCAGAAGCAACTGACTTGACACAATCCCTGTGGGAGCGGGCATGCCCGCGAAGCAGGCACCGCGGCGTATGGCACCGGCTTTGCCGGTGTTCGCGGGCATGTCCGCTCCCACAGGAGAAGGGCTGGGCACTGTTGTTACCCGGCCTTCTCGATACGCCAGATACCGAACGGCTGGTGCCAGGGCTCGATGCGCATGAACTGGGTCTTGCCGTACCACGACCAGCGGTGGCCGTTCATCAGGTCCTCACCATGGGTCTCGGCGTCGTCATCCAGGCCTAATTCCCACAGCGGCAACTCGAAATGCGCTTCCTGCGCATTGTGTGGGTCAAGGCTGACGGCGATGAGGATGTAGTTGTCGCGCTCGGGTGTGCGCTTGGCGAAGTACAGGATGTTGTCGTTCCAGCAGTTGAAGAACGCCACGCCCAGGTGCGTCTGTAGCGCCGGATTCTGCCGGCGGATGCGGTTGAGTTGCGCGATCTCGGCAATGATGTTGCCCGGCTGGGTGAAGTCTCGCGGGCGAATCTCGTACTTTTCTGAGTCCAGGTACTCTTCCTTGCCCGGCAAGCCCGCTGCCTCGCACAGCTCGAAACCGGAATACATGCCCCACAGGCCCGACCCCATGGTGGCCAGCGCGGCACGGATCAGGAAGCCGGCGCGGCCGGAATGTTGCAGGAAGAAGGGATTGATGTCGGGGGTGTTGACAAAGAAATTCGGCCGGTAGCATTGGCTCCATGGCGGCTGGTTGAGCTGTTCGAAATACTCGCGCAGCTCCTGCTTGGTGTTGCGCCAGGTGAAGTAGGTGTAGCTCTGCGCATAACCGACCTTGCCCAGCCGCGCCATCATTGCCGGTTTGGTGAAGGCTTCGGCAAGGAACAGCACGTCAGGGTATTGGCTACGTACATTGGCAATCAGCCATTGCCAGAACGGCAGCGGCTTGGTGTGTGGGTTGTCGACGCGGAAGGTTTTCACGCCCTCCTCCACCCAGCCGACCACCACGTCGCGCAGGGCCAGCCACAGGCTGGGCACGGCATCGGGGGCGTAGAAGTCGACGTTGACGATGTCCTGATATTTTTTCGGCGGGTTCTCGGCATAACGGATGGTGCCGTCGGGGCGCCAGCTGAACCAGCCCGGGTGCTCGGTCAACCAGGGGTGGTCTTGCGAACACTGGATGGCGAAATCCAGGGCGATTTCGAGGCCGTGCTGGGCGGCGGCAGAGACCAGCCGGCGAAAATCTTCGCGGCTGCCCAGTTGCGGGTGAATGGCGTCGTGGCCCCCTTCTGCGCTACCGATCGCGTAGGGGCTGCCTGGGTCACCGGGCTGGGCCTGCAGGGCGTTATTGCGGCCTTTGCGGTGCTGTTTGCCGATCGGGTGGATGGGCGGGAAATACAGCACATCGAAGCCCATGTCACGGATCATCGGCAGCCGTTGGTGTACGTCGTTGAAAGTGCCATGGCGTTCGGGGTCGTCGGTGATGGAGCGCGGAAAGAGCTCGTACCAGCTGGCGAACTGCGCCGCGGGGCGGTCTACATCCAACGGGTATTCGATACTGCGGGTCAGATAGCTGCGGTGCTCGGCCTCGCTCATCAGGCGCGTGGCCTCGGCGCCGAGCAGCAAGGCAACCTGATCCGCTACCGACAGCGAGAGCAAGCGATCCGCGAGCGCCTGCAGCTGTTCGCGCAATGGGCCATCGCTGAGCTGGATGCCTTTGCCCAACAGCAAACGGCCCTCCTCAAGCTCCAGCTTGATCTCCACCCCAGCCTGGAATTTCTTTTCCAAGTCATAGCAGTAGGTGGCATACGGGTCGACCCAGGCCTCGATACTGAACAGGTGGGGGCCGATTTCGGTCGGCGTGAATTCGCCAAGCCAGAGGTCGTTACCGGGCGAGGTCATGGGCACGCAGTGGACGCGCCGGCTGCCGGCCTGACGCCAGTTCAGCACCACCGCCATGCGATCATGGCCGTCGGTGAACACTTTGCTGCTGACCGCCACCGGCTGGTTGCTGATGGCCTTGGCGGCAAAGGCCCCACCGTCGAGCACCGGCTGGGTGGCCTCGATTGCGATACGCGGGGCCAGCAAGGCTTGCGCCAGGCTGATGGCCTGATCCGGGTGGTCATTGGCCATGGGCACGCTTTCGAAGGGCTCGTTAAGAGACATCAGGCCTTGCTCCCTTGGGCTGGTGGCGGTAAGGGTTCAGAGCCGCGCGCGCGCGTGGGGGTTCAAAAAATTTGAGCGAATAGCAGGTACCGGCGGTCGAAGCCTGCAGCACCTCTTCATTTACCCACGCGAGGTCTGGCCATGAACATTCCTATCCCACCGGAAACCCCCGATCCGAACATCGACGACCCGAGCTTGCCGCCGCCGGTCCCGGAAGAAGAGCCGGACGAGCTGCCAATCAAGCCGACCATGCCGCCCACGGTGGGCGACCCGCCGAGTCAGGAGCCACCGGTGAAGGGTTAAGGGTAGACCAGGATTGTGTGCTGGCAGGGCTGGCCTCTTCGCGGGTTAGCCCGGTCCCACAAGGACCGCGCCGACTTTGAATGCTGCGCGGTCTTTGTAGGCGCGGGTTTATCGAGGCGTCGAACCGCCGCGAAGACGCCGAATGCCCTAGCGCATGCCCGGTACCTGATATTTTTGCCAGTAGCGCATGTGCCGGACTAAAACGATGCTGAGCGCTCCCGAACATACCGGAGCACTCATTTATGGTGGATATCGCAATTTGGCGGGAGAAAGAGAAATATTTGCGGTATGTGTTCGATGCCCTACAACATGCGGGAATTGTCGATCCGTCCATGGGCATGCCGTTGGCACATCTGGACAAAGACAAATGCGAGTACGCGCTGATGGTGCTGGAGTTAGATCACCGCATCCGTTTGAGACGCGACTACCGGACCGTTGGCGAGCTGGCTGGCGGACTATGCAGTGCTATTGAAATTGCCTCGGAACACCACCCTGCCCGCGCATTGACCTGGCAAAAATGCCAGTTGTGCCTCTGCCCACCCACTCCGAAACTGAGACCTCTTAACTTCTGGGAGGCTCCCACCATGACTGATGACTTCGTACAAATCGACGCAAGAAGTACGTGTTTGAAAAGCTGAAAGAAGCCGGCGTCAACGAGGACTATTTGAAAGATGAGAAACTGAATAGCTCAGTGGCAGAAATGGGGCCGGAAAAGGTCAACTGGGCGCTGGATGCTATCAACAGCGAGTATGCGGAACACGGAGAGACCCCGGGCGATGCAATGAGGGGCAGCAATACACTGCGGGAACTGGTGCAGCGTTACTCGCGTTACTTGGAATCGGCGGGGTAATACTGCTCAAGCTTAGAGTACAGCTGGCCACACTGGCCTCTTAGCGGCGGTTTGACGCCTCGAAAGGGCCAGATGCTCCACCACATCGTCTAGCAGAAAAAGCCGAAACCTCCGGAAAACTGATCTCGCGCCACCAACGCATAGCCAGATATATAAATAATTTCAAGTCAAGGAATTAAGGCCGTGCCTTTGGCCGCTTCGCGGGTAAACCCGCTCCTACAAGGACCGCGCTGGCCTTGATTGCAGCGCGATCTTTGTAGGAGCGGGTTTACCCGCGAAAGGGCCGGATGACCCAGCACATCAACCCGCAGAAACAGCCGAAATCTCCGCCACACTGATTTCACGCATGCGAAACTTCTGCACCTTGCCAGTCACGGTCATTGGGTATTCGTCGACAAAGCGGATATGCCGCGGCACCTTGAAGTGCGCAATGCGTGCCTTGCACCAGCCCTGCAACTCCTCGACCGTGGCACTGTGCCCAGGATGCAACTTGATCCAAGCGACAATCTCTTCACCGTAGCGGCTGCACGGAATGCCGATCACCTGCGCATCCGCCACTGCCGGGTGGGTGTAGAAGAACTCTTCCAGTTCACGCGGGTAAATGTTCTCGCCGCCGCGAATGATCATGTCCTTGTTGCGCCCGACAATGCGCACATGGCCGTGCTCGTCCATCACCGCCAGGTCGCCTGAATGCATCCAGCCGGCCGGATCGATGGCTTGCGCGGTAGCCTGCGGGTTGTCCCAGTAGCCGAGCATCACGCTGTAGCCGCGGGTGCACAGCTCGCCTATCTCGCCGCGCGGGACGATGCAGCCGTCGGCGTCCACCAGCTTGTTCTCCAGCTGCGGCTGGGTACGGCCGACGGTGGTCACGCGCAGCTCCAGGTCGTCGTCGGGGCCGGTCTGTAGCGAAACAGGGCTGGTTTCGGTCATGCCGTAGGCAATCTGCACTTCGGCCATGTGCATCTGGCCAATGACCCGGCGCATCACCTCGATCGGGCAGGTGGCGCCAGCCATAATGCCGCTGCGCAGGGTCGACAGGTCCATGTGCGCACGCGACGGGTGGTCGAGCATGGCGATGAACATGGTCGGTACGCCATAAAGGATGCTGGCGCGCTCTTCGGCCACGGCGCGCAGGGTGAGTTCTGCGTCGAAGGCGTCGTTGGGGTAGACCATGGTGCTGCCGTGAGTGATGCAGCCGAGGTTGGCCATGACCATGCCGAAGCAATGGTACAGCGGCACCGGGATCACCATGCGGTCGCGCTCGCTAAGGCCCAAGCTTTCGCCGACCATGAAGCCGTTATTGAGGATGTTGTAGTGGCTGAGCGTGGCGCCCTTGGGCGCGCCGGTGGTGCCGGAGGTGTACTGGATGTTCACCGGCTGGTCGAACTGCAGGCTACGCTGGCGGACAAGGTAGGCCTCGGTGGTGGTCTGCCCTGCCCGCTCAGCCAGCACTTGCCAGGGCAGGAAGCCGGCCGGCGGGTTGGCAGACAGGCTGATCACACCGCGCAGGTCCGGCAGGCTTTGGCTGGCCAGTTCACCCGCAGTGGCACCGGCCAGCTCCGGTACCAGCTCCTGGACCATGGCGTGGTAATCGGACGTTTTGAAGGCATCGGCACACACCAGCCAACGGCAGCCGGACTGGCGCAGCACGTACTCCAGCTCGCCCACGCGGTAGGCCGGGTTGATGTTGACCAGGATCGCGCCGACCTTGGCGCTGGCCAGCTGCAGGATGCACCACTGGGCGCAGTTGGGTGACCAGATGCCGACCCGGTCGCCAGTAATCACACCCAGCGCCATCAGCGCGCGGGCATGCACTTCAACCTGTACGGCCAGCTGCCGCCAACTGTAGCGCAAGCCTTGGTGGCGCGATACGAGGGCCTCGCCCTCGGCGCAGCGGGCCACGGTGGCGTCGAAAGCCTGGCCGATGGTCTGGGTCAATAGGGGTTGGTCCTGGCGACCGCGGGTATAGCTCGGTTGACTCATGGGTGTCCCTTCTTGTGGTTGTTCTGGGCACGACTGAAGCAAGCGGGAATACTCTGGCGCAGATTTACGTTTACGTAAAGGTGACGAGTTTATTGACAGTGCTCGCGGGCAGGTTTACGTTAACGTAAAGGTGATGAACGACACCCATGCTATTTGTGGAAGCTGGTGTGAGGGGCGGTTTTTTGTGGGAGCGGGCTTGTCCCGCGAATGCGATTTGTCAGGCAATGACGGTGACCCTGCTTACGCATTCGCGGGACAAGCCCGCTCCCACAAAAGCCCGGCCACTCCCCAGAGAAACCCCTGAGCTACGGTGTAACCCAATTTCAAGAACAACAAGGTGCCCCAGCATGCATTACCCCACCCTGAACTTCGCCCTGGGCGAAACCATCGACATGCTCCGCGACCAGGTCCGCACCTTCGTTGCCGCCGAACTGGCCCCGCGCGCCGCGCAAATCGACCATGACAACCTGTTCCCCGCCGACATGTGGCGCAAGTTCGGTGACATGGGCCTGCTGGGCATCACCGTGTCGGAAGAATACGGCGGCGCCGGCCTGGGCTACCTGGCCCACGTGGTGTCGATGGAAGAAATCAGCCGTGGCTCGGCCTCGGTGGCCCTCTCCTACGGCGCCCACTCCAACCTCTGCGTCAACCAGATCAACCGCAACGGTACCCACGAGCAGAAGCTCAAGTACCTGCCCAAGCTGATCAGTGGCGAACACATTGGCGCCCTGGCCATGAGCGAACCCAACGCCGGCTCCGACGTGGTGTCGATGAAACTGCGCGCCGAAAAGCGCGGCGACCGCTACGTGCTCAACGGCAGCAAGACCTGGATCACCAACGGCCCCGACGCCAACACCTACGTAATCTACGCCAAGACCGACCTGGACAAGGGCGCCCACGGCATTACCGCGTTCATCGTCGAGCGTGACTGGAAAGGCTTCAGCCGCAGCAACAAGTTCGACAAGCTGGGCATGCGCGGCTCCAACACCTGCGAGCTGTTCTTCGATGACGTCGAGGTGCCGGAGGAAAACATCCTCGGCCAGCTCAATGGCGGCGTGCGCGTACTGATGAGCGGCCTGGACTACGAACGGGTGGTGCTGTCCGGCGGCCCGACCGGCATCATGCAAAGCTGCATGGACCTGGTGGTGCCGTACATCCACTACCGCAAGCAGTTCGGCCAGAGTATCGGTGAGTTCCAGCTGATTCAGGGCAAGATCGCCGACATGTACACCCAGCTCAACGCCAGCCGTGCCTACCTGTATGCCGTGGCCCAGGCCTGCGACCGTGCAGAAACCACCCGCAAGGACGCCGCCGGTGTGATCCTGTACACAGCCGAACGCGCCACGCAAATGGCCCTGGAGGCGATCCAGATTCTCGGTGGCAACGGCTATATCAACGAATTCCCGGCTGGCCGCTTGCTGCGCGACGCCAAGCTGTACGAAATCGGTGCCGGCACCAGCGAAATCCGCCGGATGCTGATTGGCCGCGAACTGTTCAACGAAACCCGCTGAGCATAAGGGGACGGGCGCACATGGCTACCTTGCACACCCAGATCAACCCGCGTTCGGCGGAGTTCGCCGGCAACAGCGCGGCCATGCTCGAACAGGTCCAGGCCCTGCGTGGCCTGCTCGCCCAGGTCGCCCAGGGCGGCGGGCCCAAGGCCCAGGAGCGGCACACCTCGCGGGGCAAGCTGTTGCCGCGCGAGCGCATCGACCGCCTGCTGGACCCGGGCTCGCCATTCCTTGAGATCGGCCAGCTGGCCGCCCATGAGGTATACGGCGAAGACGTACCGGCTGCGGGCGTGATCGCCGGCATCGGCCGCGTCGAAGGCGTGGAATGCATGATCGTGGCCAACGACGCCACGGTAAAGGGCGGTTCGTACTACCCGCTGACGGTGAAGAAGCACCTGCGTGCGCAAACCATCGCCCTGCAGAACCGCTTGCCGTGCATCTACCTGGTAGACTCGGGCGGCGCCAACCTGCCGCGCCAGGACGAAGTGTTCCCCGACCGCGAGCACTTCGGGCGGATCTTCTTCAACCAGGCCAACATGAGCGCGCAAGGCATTCCACAGATTGCCGTGGTGATGGGGTCGTGCACCGCTGGCGGCGCCTACGTGCCGGCGATGGCAGACGAAGCGATCATGGTGCGCCAGCAGGCGACCATCTTCCTCGCCGGCCCGCCCTTGGTAAAAGCCGCCACCGGTGAAGTGGTGAGCGCCGAGGACCTCGGCGGCGCCGACGTGCACTGCCGCACCAGCGGCGTGGCCGACCACTATGCCGACAACGACGAACACGCCCTGGCCATCGCCCGGCGCAGCGTGGCCAACCTCAACTGGCACAAGCTGGGCAAGCTGCAGCGCCTGGCCCCAGTGGCGCCGCTGTATGCCGCCGACGAGCTGTACGGCGTGGTGCCAGCCGATGCCAAGCAACCGTTCGATGTGCGCGAGGTGATCGCGCGCCTGGTCGACGGCTCGGTGTTCGATGAGTTCAAGGCGCTGTTCGGCACCACCCTGGTGTGTGGCTTCGCCCACCTGCACGGCTACCCGGTGGCGATTTTGGCCAACAACGGCATCCTGTTCGCCGAAGCGGCGCAAAAAGGCGCGCACTTTATCGAGCTGGCCTGCCAGCGTGGCATCCCGCTGCTGTTCCTACAGAATATTACCGGCTTCATGGTCGGTAAAAAGTACGAAGAAGGCGGCATCGCCAAGCACGGCGCCAAACTGGTGACCGCCGTGGCCTGTGCCCAGGTGCCGAAGTTCACGGTGATCATCGGCGGCAGCTTTGGTGCCGGCAACTATGGGATGTGTGGCCGCGCCTACGACCCTCGCTTCCTGTGGATGTGGCCCAACGCACGCATTGGCGTGATGGGGGCTGAACAAGCGGCTGGCGTGCTGGCCCAGGTCAAGCGCGAGCAGAGCGAACGCAGCGGCCAGGCCTTCAGTGCCGAGGACGAAGCCAAGCTCAAGCAGCCGATTCTTGACCAGTACGAGCACCAAGGCCACCCCTACTACTCCAGCGCCCGCCTGTGGGACGACGGTGTCATCGACCCGGCGCAGACCCGCGACGTGCTCGGCCTGGCGTTGTCCGCCGCGCTGAACGCCCCGATCGAACAGAGCCGCTTCGGCATTTTCCGGATGTGACCCATGAGCGATTTCAGCACCCTCGAAGTGATCCGCGACCCACGCGGCTTCGCCACCCTGTGGCTAAGCCGCGAGGATAAGAACAACGCTTTCAACGCACTGATGATCCGCGAGCTGATCGTCGCCATCGACCAGTTGGCCGAAGATTCAGGCCTGCGTTTTGTGCTGCTGCGTGGCCGTGGCCGGCACTTCAGCGCCGGCGCCGACCTGGCCTGGATGCAGCAGTCGGCGCAGCTGGACTTCAACACCAATTTGGATGACGCCCACGAGCTGGGCGAGCTGATGTACGCCCTGCACCGCCTCAAGACGCCCACCCTGGCCGTGGTGCAAGGTGCGGCCTTTGGCGGTGCGCTGGGCCTGATCAGTTGCTGCGATATGGCCATAGGCGCCGAAGACGCCCAGCTGTGCCTGTCGGAAGTGCGCATCGGCCTGGCCCCGGCCGTCATCAGTCCGTTCGTGGTCAAGGCCATTGGCGAGCGTGCAGCGCGCCGCTATGCCCTCACCGCCGAACGCTTCAGCGGCGAGCGGGCGCGAGAGCTGGGCCTGCTGGCCGAGGTGTACCCGGCCAGCGAACTGGACGCCCAGGTCGAAGCCTGGATAAGCAACCTGCTGCACAACAGCCCGCAGGCGCTGCGGGCCACCAAGGACCTGCTGCGCGAAGTGGACGATGGCGAACTCAGCCCGGCCCTGCGCCGCTACTGCGAAAACACCATCGCCCGTATCCGCGTCAGCGCCGAAGGCCAAGAAGGCCTGCGCGCCTTTCTGGAAAAACGCCGCCCTGCCTGGCAAACCGATGACAAGAAGGAGCCGCGCCCATGAGCCGCCCCACTTTGACCACCCTGCTGGTCGCCAACCGTGGCGAAATCGCCTGCCGGGTGATGCGCACCGCCAAGGCCATGGGCCTGACCACCGTTGCCGTGCACAGCGCCACCGACCGTGACGCCCGGCACAGCCGCGAGGCCGATATCCGCGTTGACCTCGGCGGCACCAAGGCTGCCGACAGCTACCTGCTGGTCGACAAGTTGCTGGCCGCCGCCAAGGCCAGCGGCGCCCAGGCCATCCACCCAGGCTATGGCTTCCTGTCCGAGAACGCCGGCTTTGCCCGCGCCATCGAACAGGCCGGGCTGATCTTCCTTGGCCCGCCGGCCAGCGCTATCGACGCCATGGGCAGCAAGTCGGCGGCCAAGGCACTGATGGAAGCTGCCGGGGTGCCACTGGTGCCGGGCTACCACGGCGAAGCCCAGGACCTGGACACCTTCCGCGCCGCCGCCGAACGCATCGGCTACCCGGTGCTGCTCAAGGCCAGCGCCGGCGGCGGCGGCAAGGGCATGAAAGTGGTCGAGGAAGAAAGCCAACTGGCCGACGCCCTGGCCTCGGCCCAGCGTGAGGCACAGTCGTCGTTCGGCGATGCGCGCATGCTGGTGGAAAAATACGTGCTCAAGCCGCGGCACGTGGAGATCCAGGTATTCGCCGACCAGCACGGCAATTGCCTATACCTCAACGAGCGCGACTGCTCGATCCAGCGTCGCCATCAAAAAGTGGTCGAAGAGGCGCCTGCCCCTGGCCTGTCACCAGAACTGCGCCGGGCCATGGGTGAGGCGGCGGTACGCGCGGCCCAGGCCATCGGTTATGTGGGCGCCGGCACCGTGGAATTCCTGCTCGATGCGCGCGGCGAGTTCTTCTTCATGGAGATGAACACCCGCTTGCAAGTGGAGCACCCGGTCACCGAAGCCATTACCGGCCTTGACCTGGTGGCCTGGCAGATTCGCGTGGCCTGTGGTGAAGCGCTGCCGATCACCCAAGAGCAGGTGCCGCTGGTCGGCCATGCCATTGAGGTGCGTTTGTATGCCGAAGACCCGGCCAACGAATTCCTGCCGGCGACCGGCAGGCTGACGTTGTACCGTGAGTCCGCTGCCGGCGAAGGCCGTCGAGTGGACAGCGGTGTCAGCGAAGGCGATGTGGTGTCGCCCTTCTACGACCCGATGCTGGGCAAGCTGATTGCCTGGGGCGAAGACCGCGAGCAGGCGCGCCTGCGTTTGCTGGCCATGCTTGATGAGTTTGCCATTGGCGGGTTGAAGACCAACATTGCCTTCCTGCGGCGCATTCTGGCGCACCCGGCGTTTGCGGCGGCGGAGCTGGATACTGGCTTTATTCCACGCCACCAGGACGTTTTGCTGCCAGCGCCACAGGCGTTGCCTGCAGCCTTCTGGGAGGCGGCAGCCGAGGCGTGGCTGCAAGGCCAGGCCGGGCAGCAGCGGGAAGATGACCGTGATTCGCCATGGGGGGAGCGCAACGGCCTGCGCCTGGGCTTGCCCGCACGCGCAAGCCTGCATTTGGTGAGTGGTAGTCAGGATCAGGCGGTTGCCTTGGAGCGCAGCGCTGCTTCTACCTGGCAGTTGCTTGGCGAGCAGTTGGTGCATGACCAGGATGGGGTGCGCACCCAGCACTTGGCCATTCGCCGGGGTGGCACGCTGTACCTGCAGTGGGACGGCGAGATGCATGCGATCGAAGCCTTCGACCCGATTGCCAAGGCGGAGGCCAGCCACAGCCATCAAGGCGGCCTGGGCGCGCCCATGAACGGCAGCATCGTGCGGGTGCTGGTCGAACCTGGGCAGGTGGTTGAAACAGGCACGGCGCTGGTGGTGCTTGAGGCGATGAAGATGGAACACAGCATTCGCGCGCCGCATGCCGGGACGGTGAAGGCGTTGTTCTGCCTGGAAGGGGACATGGTCAGCGAAGGGACGGTGCTGGTCGAACTGGTGGAGTAAGGCCATTAGGGCCGCTTTGCGGCCCTGTGCCCAATTGAAAATCTGAAAGCTTGCGCAATCTCTGTGGGAGCGGGCATGCCCGCGAAGCAAGCGACGCGGTGCATGGCAGCGGCTACGCCGGTGTTCGCGGCCACGGCCGCTCCCACAGGTACCGCGCAGTCCTCGGACTCACGCGTTCCCTGTGGGAACGGCCTTGTGTCGCGATTGGGCTGCGCAGCAGCCCCGGCAATTTATAAGGCCGCATGCATCCGCACGACCACGCCCAGAAACTCACAGCCATCCTCACACAAAACCGTCGGGTAGCGCGTATTCAGCGGCTTGAGCATCTTGTCGCCGCCCTCCTCGACCAACTGCCGCAACACTGCCGACCGCCCCGGTTGCCGTGCAATTACAAGCCTACCTGGCTCTGCCAGCAGGCCGGCATCCACCAGCACCCGCATGCCCTCGGGCACGCTCTTTCCACTGGCCGCATTCATCGCGTCGTTTTCTACGGCCAGCCAGAACGCATTGCCGGCAGGCATGTAGTCCGTCTGCTCAAAAGACTTGCTCGTTTCAGGCAATGGCCCCTGCAAGTCAGCCCAAGCCAGCACCGGGAAACGAAAGCTGGCATTGCGCCCTGGCGCATCAGTCACGACGTCACGCTCAACCACCATGACCCGGGCCTGCAGAAACACCAGCCCTAACATCTCAAGCTTTTCGTTGATGGTCTCCAGCGTCGGCCGCCGCGTACCACGCAGCCAATGCCCCACACCGCCTTGAGTCATGCCCAGGCGTTCGGCCAGCTTGAGTTGGCTGAGGTTATGTTCGCGCTTGTAGCGCTTGAGAAATGCGTTCCAGTCTTCCATGAGCGGGGTACCGCAGTTCCATAATTTGCGCCATCCCTGTGGGAGCGGCCTTGCCGAGGCGTCGGACCGGTCGGATAGGGCTGCGCAGCAGCCCCGACGTGCTAGAAGACGCCATGCACTCGCACGACTACTCCCAAAACCTCGCAACCCTCTTCGCAAAGCAGTGCCGGGTAGTTGCTGTTCAATGCTTTAAGGTACCGCTCACCACCTTCCTCGGCCAGCTCACGGAAAATCGCCGGTTTGCCCGGTTGACGAGCGATCACCAGACGCCCCGGCTCCGCCTCTATTCCAGGGTCTACCAACATCCGCATACCCTGCGGCACACTGCGACCACTCACGGCGCTCATGGCATCGTTTTCCACGGTCAGCCAGAACGCCTTGCCCTGCGCCAGGTAGTCGGTCTGCTCGAATACCCCAGGCTCTTCAGTCTCTGCTGCCCCTAACTCGCTCCACCCCAGCACCGGATAGCGGAAACACACGATGTATTGCATGAGGTCCAGCTCATCATCATCGTCATCCATCTCATAAACGCCGCGCTCCTCGCCAACCTGCCCCTGGATGCGCAGCTGCAAACTGACGTTGTAGTGAGGCATGCCGATCTCGACGAACGTACGGTTCATCGACTCGATTTTCGGCTGACGCCGCTTGTTCACCCAATGCCCGACGCTGCCCTGAGACACGCCAACGCGCTCGGCAAGCTGCTCTTGGGTGAGCCCTAGCTCCTCCATCCGGTCACGGACGAGGGCAATCCATTTATCCATATTCATCGCTGGCACGATACGGACTGCCCTCTAGCGCTCAATAAACATTCAGTATTATTTATATCAAAGCACAAAAATACTATAGGTATTAGTATCGGTCTGACCCCTTTCCTTACTGGCTCTAGCAGGTATCAGGATGAAACCATCGAAAAACGACGAAACAGATCTCGACAGCGAAGCCGCCCGCCGCGCCCTCGATTACTACCTCAACCCCAACCCGCCACGCCCCAGCCTGGACAACAAGATCTGGACACTGCACGAAGGCGTAACCGGCGACCAGGCGCAGGAACACGCCATCGCCCTGCTGCGCTGCGCCGCCGCCACCGCACAGGAAACCGCCAGCCACCAGCACGGCAGCCAACGCGAACTGACCTTCGCCCTGATGCACATGATGGATATGGCCCGCGCACTGCTGGAGCACAAACACACCGGGGAGCGGGGTTTGTAGGAAAAAGAAGGGAGAAAACGTGATGGCCGGGTAACGGCAAAGGCCCCGATTGCCGGGACAAGGAAGCGCGACGGTAAAACTTTTTTACCGGATTGATAAAAATTCATTTGACTGGCAAATGATAACGATTATTATTGCACTCAGCTGATCGCGAGATCTGCTGGATAACCTGAAAGCTTAGGTCGCTCTCAGATTATCTCCTCATCAGGCTAATCACGGTTTTTGACCCGGCTTTTTGCCGGGTCTTTTTTTTGGCTCTTCAGGCTAATGAAGATCGTGATGGCGCGCATGATAGCAAAGGTGTTTCAGGGCGTGAACGCTCGTTACAAAACTTTGCGGAATCAGCACTTGCGAATCATTCTCGTTTATCCTACGCTGATCACGCATCAAGGAAGATGCCCCCATCCCTCCCCATTTAGAGCAAGGAGCTGTCCATGGCCCGTCTGCTGCTGCCCCTTGAGCACCCAACCGCTGTTGCCGAACACCATGCCGACGACGCCCTGCTGCATGCCCTGAAGCGGCTGCCACGGCGCGTACAGCAAGTGTTCCTGCTCAACCGCCTCGACCAATTGGACTTCGCCGCCATCGCTGCCCGCCTTGACCTACCCTTGGCCATTGTCGAGCGGAACATGGACCAAGCCCTGCAGGTCGGCCGCTCGCGCCGGGATGTGCTGGCGAGTGTTGCCGGGCAATGGTACGTGCGTTTGCAAAGCCCACAGGTGACCGCGTGCGAGCGTATCGACTTCCGCCGCTGGCTGGATGCGGACCAGGCGAACTTGCAGGCGTTTCACGAGACGGAATTGCGTTGGCGCAGGTTGCTCGCACCGGCTCGGCAGCTTGGCCATGATGGCTGGTATCGGCAAGGTCGGGCGGCGTTGTCGCTGGGCGGTTGTTCGGTTGCGGTCGGGCTTGGCGTGGCGGTGTTGGTGGTGTTTGGGTTGTGGGCCTGATCAGCGTCCTTAGGCTTTGCACGAACAAAGATGTCGCAAACACTGCATGGAACACGCGCACCCATCGGGTTTGGAACCTGATACAGGATGGTTGAAGATATTTTTTGAAGGCGCGGGTCAACGCCAGCCTGAGCCGGGACAATAAGGGCGAGAGCTAAATTTCAGGCACAAAAAAAGAGGCCATTAAGGCCTCTTCTTCCGTGATCCCAGCGACGCACTGAGGATCGAATTTGGAGCGGGAAACGAGACTCGCATCGGGCCTGCGAGCCGTTGAAAAATCAGCGTTTTCAGCCATCCCCGAAACAGGGATAGCCTTAATTCTGGACTCATTTTGCCAAGCTTTCAACGGGCGCGCACATAGTGATCGCGTCGCGGCTCAACGAGCTGGTTCGACCCAGTGAGCCAACTGCTTCGTTCTCGATGAGACTTCGACGACAACGCGCCTTACGTCCCAGGCCAAAGCACGTGTCATTTATTGACCTGGTCGTGTGCGAAAGCCATTTCGTAGAGCGCCATACTGCAGCCCGCACGTACACCGATGGAGATTGGCGAGTAGCCCCTCCGTGGTAGTCGCACCTCTAAATCAATCATAGTGCCATCATCCTAGGCTTTCCTTAACAGGGCGATTGTCAGATGACAGCCTAAGTAATCTCGAACAATGCGGCTGCTCCCTGACCTCCGCCGATACACATAGTTGCGACGGCATAGCGAGCACCGCGACGCTTCCCTTCGATGAGCAAGTGCCCAATCATTCGCGCTCCACTTGCCCCGTAGGGATGACCCAATGCAATTGAGCCACCATTGACATTCAGTTTCGAGTCATCGATACCCAGGCGATCTCTGCAATACAGCACCTGCACTGCAAAGGCTTCATTGAGCTCCCACAGGTCCACGTCAGCGACTGTCAGTCCATGCCTTGCCAATAGTCGTGGAACAGCAAAAACGGGGCCGATGCCCATTTCATCTGGCTCGCATCCAATCACCGCGAAGTCGATGAACATTCCCAGTGGAGTCAGACTGAATCGCCCCTGGTTTCCTAGACACTCTCCAAGCTCAGGAAATAGCGTTTCTCATACTCTATTGGAGACAGCTGCATAGCACTGCTGTGTCGG
>NZ_JBIVHY010000015.1:0-126957 GCF_044749445.1 Pseudomonas sp. NPDC089408 | reverse complement strand
GCCATTACGTGCGGCACGATCATGGCATGTCTGCCTGAGCTCGGAACAGTGAGAGGGCGCAAGATCGCAGCCCTGGCAGGGTTGGCGCCCTACAACAACGACAGCGGCAAGAAGAGCGGCCCCAGATCGATCGAGGGCGGACGCTATGCTGTGCGCGGCGCAATCTATATGTCAGCTTGGGCGATGGTCCTGCACGACCCGGAAGTCAAAGCCGAATATGAAGCTCTGCGAGCGCGAGGCAAGCGTGCCAAGGTCGCTATCGTGGCATGCATGCGCAAGCTCTTGGTGCGTCTTAACGCGATGCTGCGAGATGGCACGAGGTGGAAAGAACCGAAATCTCAGGTATCCGCAACCTGATAGCAAGCGAGGGCCAATCTACTGAAAAGCGGGCTTCGCCGGCGACACCGCTCTGCGGTATCGCCAGCGAAGCCATGCCTGAAAGGATCGTTTGAAAATAAACCCTTAAAGACAGTTGCTCCCACACCGATTGCACTGAACTCAAGCCATGCGTCGTACCGGTGGCAGCTGGCTTGTCGTGGACGAATCGCCTCGATGGGCCGCAACGCGGCCCAACTACTGGCATTAGGGCAAACCCGCTTCCACAGGTTCGGGCTCGATCCTTCATGCAGGCTTTTCAGCTTCATTGCTTTCAAGGCCGAACAGCCGATTCTTGATAATCACCGCACACATGACCATGTACAGCGTGAATACCGGCTGACGAAGCATGAAATGAGCGCCGGAGAACACCATCAAGATCACCAGCAGGGTAATCGAGTATGGGTCGCGCGCCTTGATCGCGCCTGCCAGCAGCCAGAGATACAAGGCCGCAAACAGAACAACCCCTACAACACCCACCTGAGTCAGCATGTCCAGCAGCAGGTTATGCGCTTCTTGCCTTTGCTCCGGCGAATCAAGGTAGGAAAATGCACCCGGCCCATGCCCCACGATTGGCGACAGCTTCCAGACCTCCAAGGCATGAATCCAGAGCGTCTTGCGCACGCCGGCTTTGTTCGGGTCCATGCCTATGCCTATCGCCGAGTCCGAACGCCCGAATGAAGGCTGACCAGGTACTGCCTGATGCTCGGTGTTGCCATCAGCTTGCGGCGCAAGTGCTTTGGCACTCTTCAGAATGGCGGTAAATGCCGAAGGCTTATCAGCGTCGCCGCCTTTACTTTCGTTGGCTGCTACCTCCCGCTCATGTGTCGCCAGGCGCTCGGCAATCTCTGCCCGCATGCTCTGGAACAACTGCTGGCCAGGGCCATCGAAGAAAAACTTGAATGAACCGAATGCCAGTACAAACGCTGTAAGCATGGTGGCAAAGAACTTCCAGTTCAAACGCCCCAGCCACCACCAGGCCATCCCGGTCAACAATGGCAAACCAATGCACCATGCCAACAACAGGGCATCACTGCGTACGCAAAAACCCAGAAAGAAGAAGAACCACAAGAAAAAGAACTTTTTGAACAGCCGCAAGCCTTGCCATTGGGTGTTCTGGTAAATAGCTGCCAGCCAGATCGGTACGGGCAACAGGAACAGCGCCAGCTGGTTAGGGTTGGTTGACCACGCCGATACACGTGATGGATAGAACGTGGTGTTGATCTCCAGCATGTCGGAAAGCCAGACACTACCGATCAGGAAAATGAACAACGGAATGGCCAGCAACAAGACTGGGATCGTGCCCATTGCCCGAATGAATCGCTGGAAACCTACTTTGTTCAAATCGCCGACATAGGCCAGCACAATCAAGGTAAAGCCTGCCGCGTAGACATAGGCAATGGCCGTGTGGATCGTACCTTCGCCCTGCACCTTCCTGACGAAATAACCAACGATGGCAGTGGCAATGAAGGCCAGCCAGAACAACATCAATGGATGCTTGAGGTTCTGCAGAAAATTTCCGCGCCGTATGAATATACAGGCCGCCAATACCACAATGACTTCACCTATCCCCACCGGCAACCCAGGAAAACGCAACATGGTTGAAACCGACAGGAAAGCGACCAGCGCCGCAATTACGGGTACAACACTACTCTTATGCATTGGGGAACGGATCCTTTCATCAACGACAAGCGAGGCGGGTAGCTATCAGGAGGGGGCGGTTGAGCGAGGTGCAGCACACCCGAGTATGCCATAGGCCACAAGGGTGGTAATTCAGTTCCGTTTTAAGTAAACAATATTAAGGAAATACCTTCGCGGCCGGTTTCGCCACGCTCAACCAGGGCCATCAAGGGCTGTACAGCATCCTCGATGGCCTTGCCCCGGGCAGCCTCAGGGGTCAAGCCGATGCTGCTGGTAGAACCAATCCACAATCTCGCCATCCGGCGTATAACCACTGACAGAATCACGTAGCAACTGGCGCACGCGCGCATAGTCGTCCTGCCCAACCGCACTGACCAGTTCAGCAATCCGTGGCTTGAGCACATCCCAAGGCAGGAAGTCTTCATGGGCGCTCATGATCATGGGGTGCGAAGTGGCAATCACTCCATCGCCGATCAACAACTCTTCGTAGAGCTTTTCACCCGGGCGCAAGCCCGTGTACTTGATCGCCACATCGCCATGCGGGTTGCGCTCCGAGCGCACACTCAGCCCGGACAGATGAATCATTTTTTCCGCCAGCTCGGCAATTTTTACCGGCTCGCCCATATCGAGCACGAACACGTCGCCGCCCTGCCCCATAGAACCGGCCTGAATGACCAGTTGCGCGGCTTCCGGAATGGTCATGAAGTAACGTGTGATGTTGGGGTGGGTAACCGTCAGCGGCCCACCCGACTTGATCTGTTTGTGGAACAGCGGGATGACCGAGCCTGATGAACCCAGCACATTACCGAAGCGCACCATGGTAAAGCGCGTCTTGTTCACCTGGGAGACGTTATCCACATCACCATAAAGAACCGGCGCAGCCTCCCGGCTGAGTGCCTGCAAGGTCATCTCGGCCAAGCGCTTGGTACTGCCCATGACATTGGTCGGGCGCACGGCCTTGTCCGTCGAGATCAGGACGAAGTTGGATACCCTGGCCTGCAGGGCTGCCTGGGCCGTATTCAGCGTGCCGATGACGTTATTCAGCACGCCCTCGGCAATATTGTGCTCGACCATCGGTACATGCTTGTAGGCAGCGGCATGGTAGACCGTGTCGACCTTCCAGGCCTTCATCACTTCCAGCAGTTTTGCTTCGTTGCGTATCGAACCTAGTATCGGCAACACATTCACCGACAGCGATTCGCGGCTGACGCGTTGCTCCAGTTCGGTTTGAATACTGTAAAGATTGAATTCACTGTGTTCGAACAACAGCAGCGTCTTGGGTTGAGCCCCCAGTATCTGCCGGCACAATTCCGAGCCGATGGAGCCACCTGCGCCCGTCACCATGACACATTGGCCCTCGATGCAACGCGAGAACAGATCTTTTTGCGCAGGCACGGGGTCACGCCCCAGCAAGTCGGCAATATCCACTTCCTGAATATCGTCAACCTTGACCCGGCCACTGGCCAAGTCCATGAAGCCTGGCACGGTACGCACATGCAACGGGAACGACTCCAGGAAGTTCAGGATTTCACGGCGTCGGCCTCGGCTTGCAGAAGGCACCGCCAGCAGAATCTCCTCTGCGCCTGTTGAATCGATAAGCTGCTGGATATGTTTCGGGGTATAGACCTGCAAACCGGCAATCACCCGCCCAGCGAGGCTGCGGTCGTCGTCAATGAATGCCACCGGGCGCATCTGCCGCCCCATTCTCAGCGCAACGACCAACTGGTTGCCCGCCGACCCGGCGCCATAAATGGCCACTTTGGGCAAACCACTGCTGCGATTACCAAATGGCACATGCTGCACGGCCGCGTACCAGTCACCGAGGAAGTACTGACGCATCGCCAGTCGCAGCCCGCCGACCATGATCAGGCTTAGCCACCAGTAATTGAAAATGACCGAACGCGGCACTATTGCCTGATGGTTACCGAAGGCATAGACGATAACCGTCAACACCAATGCCGAAAGGCTGACGGCCTTGATGATGGCGATCAGCGCATCATTGCCGAAATATCGCATGACCGCTCGGTACAACCCGCAGCGAACAAACAGGGGGATTGCCACGACGGGGGCACAGACGAACAGCCAGCGGTGCTCTTCCAGGGGATTGATGGCCTCCTCAATGCCCAGGCGCACGACGAATGCCATCCACAGTGCCAACCAAATCAGCAGAACGTCGGTAACAACCTGAATCAGCCGCTTTTTCCTACGCGATAGCCCTAGCAACAATGCCCGTGCTCTATCCATAAATCCCTCTAAGCCCTGGACCTTCTCGAACCGCCTGAACGTACGGTTCGGCCTCTAATATGTGACGTTCATCGTCAGCCATTGCGGCATGGCAAAGCCATGACGTGCTCTCAGTTCAACGCGACCCGGCATTGGTCGATGGCAGTAGAACTGAAAGCACAATCAGAAGTTCAAACGGCCTGCGCCTCGCGCATGACGTCGTGCAAAACCTGGCAGGTCTTGTCAATTTCGGCAGGTGTCAGTGTCGGGTGAACCATGAACATCAAGCTGGTTTCCCCCAGTTGTGCCGCTTCCGGCAGGCGCTGGGCCGGACGCCAGGGCGTACCGTCGAATGCCTTTTCCAGATAGACCTCGGAGCACGACCCTGAAAAGCACGGCACACCACGAGCGGCGATTTCGTTGAGAATCCTGTCACGCGTCCAGTCTGGCTTCAATGACTGCGGTTCAACGAACACATAGCACTTGTAGGCAGCATGCAGGATGTCTTGCGGAACGGTGGGAACACGCAGGCCGGCCAACTGGCTGGCGGCGTCCCAGATCTTGCGGGCATTGGCCAGGCGGGTCTCTTGCCACTGCGCCATCCGCTGCAGCTGAATGCGCCCCAGCACCCCCTGCACTTCCATCATGCGCCAGTTCGTCCCAAAACTTTCATGCAGCCAACGGAAGCCCGGGGCATGCTGACGTTCGTAAACGGCTTCCCAGCTCTTGCCATGGTCTTTGTATGACCACATGGCTGACCACAGCCTACGGTCGTTGGTGGTCACCATGCCACCCTCGCCACCGGTGGTCATGATCTTGTCCTGGCAGAACGACCATGCACCCACATGCCCGATGGAACCGACCGGGCGCCCTTTGTACTTGGCACCGTGGGCCTGCGCACAATCTTCAATGACCTTCAGGCCGTGCTGTTCGGCCAGCGCCATGATCGGGTCCATGTCGCAAGGCCAGCCGGCCAGGTGCACACAGACAACCGCTCGGGTACGCGAAGTGAGCACGGCTTCGATGGTCTGTGCGGTGATATTCTGCGAATCGGCGTCGACATCGGCAAACACAGGTGTGGCGCCGGCATTCACAATGCTGGAAACCGAAGCCAGGAAGGTTCTGGAAGTGACAATCACCTCATCCCCTGCACCAATGCCCAATGCCTGGAACGCCAGATCAAGCGCGACAGTACCGTTGGTCAGTGCGACCGCGTGTGCGCAACCACTCCAGGCAGCAAACTCTTTCTCGAACTCACGGCATTCCTGCCCTGTCCAGTAATTGACTTTGTTGGAGAGGATGACATCGCGTACTGCATTGGCTTCTTCTTCAGAAAAAGACGGCCAGGGGGAAAAAGGAGAATTCAGCACAATTCACACCCACCAATTCCAAAATGAAAATTCAGAAAATCAAACGTTTACAAAGCCTGTAACGCTGCATTCAGGATAGTTGATTTCAACTCACCCTGTTACAACGACTTTCGCTGGCACACCCACGACTACCTTGCCATCCGCTACATCGCTTACCACGCAAGCGCCTGCACCCACGGTCACATCGCAACCCAGCCTGGTCAGTTGCCTGGCACAGGCGCCAATCCCCACCCAGCTGCGGTCACCCACGCTGACGGCGCCGGCAAGCCTCGCACCCGGGCTTACGTGAACAGCATTCCCCAGCACACAATCATGGTCAACGCTGCAGCCGGTGTTCAGGATCGCGCCGTATCCCACGCGCGCATCGGCATTGACCACAGCACCTGCAAACACCACAGACCCTGGACCGATGGACGCGTACTGGCTGACAAAAGCCATAGGGTGCAACAATGAAACCAGCGGCGCACCGGCCCCCGAAAGCGCTTCAAGCTTGGCATGGCGAATGCCATTATTGCCGATCGCAACAATCACGCCTTGGTAATCCTGAAGGCGTGCCTGCAATGCTGCAGAATCGCCCACCACTGGCCAATGCCCATTGTGCGTTCGGCCGGGCCAGGCATCGTCAAAGAAATCAACCTGCTCCCAGCCACAATGCTGAGCGGTGTCGGCCACGACCTTTCCATGCCCACTGGCACCCAGCACGGCCAGCCGCTTCACTGCTTGCCCCCGGTAAACTTGGACATGGTGACGTTGCCTTCGGCACTGATACCCTCTTTGACAAGCACCTTTTTTACGGTCATGAACAGGATCTTGAAGTCGAGCAGTAAACTTTGGTTATCGACATACCAAACATCAAGCTTGAACTTGTCTTCCCAACTCAATGCATTGCGGCCGTTTACCTGCGCCCACCCCGTCACGCCGGGGCGCACCTCATGGCGACGGCGCTGTTCCTGGCTATAAAGTGGCAAGTATTCCATCAACAATGGGCGTGGCCCCACCAGGCTCATGTCACCCTTCAGGACGTTCCACAACTCAGGCAACTCATCCAGGCTGCTGGCGCGCAAGAAGCTGCCAAAGGGCGTCATCCGCTCTGCATCGGCAAGTGGATTACCCTGCGCATCCACTGCGTCGCGCATGGTTCGGAACTTGATCATTTCAAAGGGCTTGCCGTTACGGCCTGGACGCACCTGACGAAACAGCACAGGTGAACCGAGTTTTTTGCGAATATTCCAGGCAACTACAGCCATTACCGGAGACAGGAGTATCAAAGCGCATAATGACGCGCAGATATCGATAAGACGCTTAAACATTGAGTTGACTCGGAATTGTTTGAGTGCGTGCACGTATTCAATGCTGTGCAATGTGGGAACGTGCGCGAAACGCTGGCTACGGTTTAATTCGGTTCAAGCCAACTTGACATGTCTACCGCAGATTACCGCGTCGATCAAGGTACCCTGATTGAAGGTTTGGGCTGGACGATGCCAACCCGGATTTCAGGTAAGCCAAGGTCAGCCTGACACTGACACCTGACGCTTTTGCATAATGTATGAACTGGCCGGTTCAAAGAACCGGTGGTAACTTGCATATGCCGAAAAGCGAGCCTTGATCGCGATTGCCTGCTGGCCACCAAGGTACCGAACAGAGGCCTTGAAAAGCCAGCTTTTTCTGATTTCCGGCTGCTCTCAATCAACCCCGATACACACCTCGGTTGCGACTCCGGCTTGCTGGTACTGCTCCATCAGGGCCGCTTGCAGGGCATTTTTTGCACGCCGATCACCATGCACCAGCACTACTCGCTGTGTTAGCGAGCCGACCTCACAGGCGAATTTCACTAGGCCTTGGCGGTCAAGATGGCCGGAGTAGCCGTCCAGCGTCACCACCTTGGCCCTGATTTCTCGCATTTGCCCATCCAGATCAATCTGCACAAACCCCTCCGCCCCCTCACTCGCCTGAATCACCGCCCCTGGCGTGCCCTTGGCCTGATACCCCACAAACATCACCTCATGCCGAGGATCCCCCAGCATGGCCTTGAGGTAATTCACAATCCGCCCACCCGAACACATGCCGTTGCCAGCGATGACGATTGCCGGGCGCCCGGTGCTGCTCAGGTAGTTGACCACTTGCTGGTGCTTGGCATGGCTATCAACGCAGATGAGCTGGCTGAACCCGAGCGGGTCACGCCCCTCAGCAAGCCGCGCCCTCGCCTCTTCGTTCCAGAACTCATGCAATTCCCGGTAGACGCCGGTGATACGCAGGGCCAGCGGCGAATCAAGGATAATGGGCAATTGTGACCAGTTGACCGGATCATCCCCGCTGGCAGGGGCTTCAACGCCCACCAACGCCTTGCGATGCAGAATATCTTCCAGCTCGTACAGCAGTTCCTGCGTTCGGCCCAGGCTGAATGCCGGGATGAGAATGGTGCCCTTGTCTGCCAGAGCTCGATCGATTGCAGCCTCCAGCTGCTGCAGACGATCACCAGCCACTGGGTGCAAGCGGTCACCGTAGGTGCTTTCCAGCACCAGCACATCTGCCCGCTCCGGGGGCTGGAGCGGGCGCAGCAAAGGGTTGCCGGCGCTGCCCAGGTCACCTGAAAACACGTAGCGGGTGTTTGCCTGCCCAAGCAGCAGGTCGCACTCGACATAGGCCGAACCCAGCAGGTGCCCTGCACGTTGCAGGCGTATGCGGCACTCCAGCTCCGGTTCCAGGACAACGTCATGCCAGTGCTCGAACGGCAAAGGCACTATCAGCCCTTCAACAAACTCAAGATACCGCGCCACATGAGCAGGCTCGCGGCTGACGTTCAGCTTGTAAGCGTCTTCCAGCACCAGTGGCAGCAGCTTGGCAGAAGGCTCACTGCAGAAGATCGGGCCTCGGTAGCCCGCCGCCAGCAAAGCGGGTATGCGACCGACATGGTCGAGATGCACATGGGTAATGACCAGTGCCCGAATACCCTGGATATCGAAACCGAGCGGCGCGGATGCTGAACTGGGCAGCGCATCGGCACCCTGTTCAAGGCCGCAGTCGACCAGCAGGCTGGTGGACGGGCCCAGGTGCAGTTGGTGACAGGAACCGGTGACACCCCGGGTACCACCGTGATGGGAAAGACAGGGGTATTCCATGCTACGCACACTCGCCTGGGCCGAAAATGAAGTGGGCTATTACTCCACGACAGCCGGCTGACGCATAGGTGAGCCTTTCCTAAAGGTGCGTAGGATATTTCCTTAGTTGCCGTTCAATGCAGCCTGCCGGGCAGAAGCCCTGATCTTGCGCTTGCTGCGCTGCACGCCGTAAGCGCCCAGCAATGGCCCGACTGCCAGGCCCATGACCAGTGCTGCCAGCACCAGCACGGCAACCGGCATGGCCGGTGCGGCCCAGCCGAACAGGACCAACGAAACGGTTTGCTGGTTTTCCAGCACAAAGAACAGCACCACAGCCGCCAAGAGCAGCACGAACACCGCCGCCAGGGCGCGCTTGAGGTTACGCATCAGATTGCTCCTTGATTGATCAGGCTTCGGCCTCGTCTTCTTCGTTAACCCGGTCGCGCAGCTCTTTACCGGGCTTGAAGTGTGGCACGAACTTGCCTTCGAGGCTGACCGACTGGCCGGTCTTCGGGTTACGGCCCACGCGAGGGGCGCGATAGTGCAGCGAGAAGCTGCCAAAACCGCGGATCTCGATGCGATCGCCGGTCGCCAGGCATTGTGACATCTGCTCAAGCATGGTCTTGATGGCCAGCTCCACGTCCTTGGACGAGAGTAGCCCCTGATGGGTGACAATACGTTCGATCAGCTCCGACTTCGTCATATTTTTCCCTTCGTTATCAAGCAGCTAGATCATTGCTTAACCAGTTTGTAGCACGCCGGGAAGGATTTGAACAGGGTGGATCTTGACTTAATAAAAAAATTCAAGATTGAAGTAATTCAAGAATGGTCTACGGCGCGAAGCGAGCGCGAGCCTGCACCTCTGCGTAGGAGCGGGTTTACCCGCGAACACCGGCAACGCCGGTGCCATACACCGCGGCGCCTGCGGCAAGCGAGCGCGAGCGTGCGCCATCTGTGTAGGAGCGGGTTTACCCGCGAACACCGGCAACGCCGGTGCCATACACCGCGGCGCCTGATTCGCGGGTGAACCCGCTCCTACAACGGGCGGTGTCAGCCTCAAGCGTACGAACACCGCGGGACAGGCCTGCCCATAATTCGCAGGCACAAAAAAAGGGCGACCCGAGGGTCGCCCTTTTTACCGATCAAACAGAACTCAGTTCTGTTTGGCCATTGCTTCGCGCAGCAGCGCAGCCATGGTGGTGTCGGCAGCAGCTTCCGGAGCGTTTTTCAGGCTCTGGATAGCTTCGCGCTCTTCAGCGTCGTCTTTCGATTTGATCGACAGGCTGATAACGCGGGACTTGCGGTCAACGCTGATGATCTTGGCTTCGATCTCTTCGCCTTCCTTCAGAACGTTACGCGCGTCTTCAACGCGGTCACGGCTGATTTCGGAAGCTTTCAGAGTGGCTTCGATGTCGTCGGCCAGAGTGACGATGGCGCCTTTGGCGTCAACTTCTTTCACGATGCCCTTGACGATAGCGCCCTTGTCATTGACAGCAACGAAGTTGGAGAACGGATCGTCTTCCAGCTGCTTGATGCCCAGGGAGATGCGCTCGCGCTCTGGGTCGACCGACAGGATGACGGTTTCCAGCTCGTCGCCCTTCTTGAAACGACGTACGGCTTCTTCGCCGGTTTCGTTCCAGGAGATGTCGGACAGGTGAACCAGGCCGTCGATGCCGCCGTCCAGACCGATGAAGATACCGAAGTCGGTGATCGACTTGATGGTACCGGTGATCTTGTCACCCTTGTTGAACTGGCCGGAGAAGTCTTCCCATGGGTTGGACTTGCACTGCTTGATGCCCAGAGAGATACGACGACGCTCTTCGTCGATGTCCAGAACCATGACTTCCACTTCGTCGCCAACCTGAACGACTTTCGACGGGTGGATGTTCTTGTTGGTCCAGTCCATTTCGGAAACGTGTACCAGACCTTCAACGCCTTCTTCCAGCTCAGCGAAGCAGCCGTAGTCGGTCAGGTTGGTAACGCGAGCTTGTACGCGAGTACCTTCTGGGTAACGGGCAGTGATAGCTACCCACGGATCTTCGCCCATCTGCTTCAGACCCAGCGAAACGCGGTTGCGCTCACGGTCGAACTTCAGAACGCGTACGTCGACTTCGTCGCCAACGTTAACGATTTCCGATGGGTGCTTGATGCGCTTCCAGGCCATGTCGGTGATGTGCAGCAGGCCGTCGATACCGCCCAGGTCCACGAATGCGCCGTAGTCGGTGAGGTTCTTGACGATACCTTTGACTTGCTGGCCTTCCTGCAGGGTTTCCAGCAGGGCTTCGCGCTCGGCGGAGTTCTCGGCTTCCAGCACGCTGCGACGGGAAACGACAACGTTGTTGCGCTTCTGGTCCAGCTTGATGACCTTGAATTCCAGCTCTTTGCCTTCCAGGTGGGTGGTGTCGCGCACTGGGCGGACATCAACCAGGGAGCCCGGCAGGAACGCACGGATGCCGTTAACGTCGACAGTGAAGCCGCCCTTAACCTTACCGTTGATAACGCCCTTGACCACTTCTTCGGCAGCGAAAGCAGCTTCCAGAACAATCCAGCACTCGGCGCGCTTGGCTTTTTCACGGGACAGCTTGGTTTCGCCAAAGCCGTCTTCGACCGCGTCCAGCGCAACGTGAACTTCGTCACCGACCTTGATGGTCAGTTCGCCAGCTTCGTTGTAGAACTGCTCGAGCGGGATGACACCCTCGGACTTCAGGCCAGCGTGTACGGTAACCCAGTCGCCGTCGATGTCGACAACGATACCGGTGATGATGGCACCCGGCTGAAGATTGAGGGTTTTCAGGCTTTCTTCAAAGAGTTCTGCAAAGCTTTCGCTCATTTTAATTCCTGTAGATTCGGGCGAAACAAACGCCCCTCGCCACATTCCAGACAATGTGGGTCTGTTTTAAGTAAAGGAAAGCCGGCAAGACGTTGACTGGTGAACCTGCCTGCTCTCCTGGCTATCAGAGAAGGTCGCGCTGGGCGATCTCGCTCCTGATACGTTGCAACACCTGCTCGATGGACAACTCGGTAGAGTCCAACTGAATGGCATCGACCGCTGGCTTCAGCGGGGCCACTGCACGTTGGGTGTCGCGCTCATCACGCGCACGAATCTCATCCAGCAGACTCGACAGACTAACATCTTCGCCCTTACCCTTCAACTGCAGGTAGCGGCGGCGCGCGCGCTCCTCGGCACTGGCGGTGAGGAATACCTTCAACGGCGCGTCCGGGAACACCACGGTGCCCATGTCGCGGCCATCGGCAATCAACCCCGGCATCTCACGAAAGGCGCGCTGACGCTGCAACAGCGCTTCGCGCACGGCAGGCAGTGAAGCCACCATCGAAGCGCCAGCACCGACGGTTTCGGTACGGATGACCTGGCTGACATCCTCGCCTTCGAGGATGGTCTGCTGCAGCTTACCGGGCTCGGCAGCAATGAACTGCACATCCAGATGGGCGGCAAGCTTGGTCAGCAGCTCTTCGTTGGTCAGGTCGACGCCGTGGTTGCTGGCGTTGAAGGCCAGCAGGCGGTACAGCGCGCCGGAATCCAGCAGGCGCCAGCCCAGCTCGCGGGCTAGCAGGCCGGCAACCGTGCCCTTGCCCGAGCCGCTTGGGCCGTCGATGGTGATGATAGGGGCTTGCGAACTCACGACTTGCCCTCTTCTGCCACGCGAATGCCTACTTCGGCGCACAACGCCAGGAAGTTCGGGAACGATGTCGCGACGTTGGCGCAGTCATGGATGCGGATCGGCGCACTGGCGCGCAGCGAAGCCACACTGAAAGCCATGGCAATACGGTGATCACCGTGGCCATGCACTTCACCGCCACCCAACTGGCCACCGTCGATGATGATGCCGTCCGGGGTCGGTTCGCACTTGATGCCCAGGGTGCTCAGGCCGTCGGCCATGACCTGGATACGGTCGGACTCCTTCACACGCAGTTCTTCGGCACCGCGCAGCACGGTACGCCCTTCAGCGCAGGCAGCGGCCACGAACAGCACCGGGAATTCGTCGATGGCCAGCGGCACCAGTTCCTCGGGGATGTCGATACCTTTAAGCTTGGCACCGCGCACACGCATGTCGGCTACCGGCTCGCCGCCGACTTCACGCTGGTTTTCCAGGGTGATGTCGCCGCCCATCAGGCGCAGGATGTCGATTACACCGGTACGGGTCGGGTTGATGCCGACGTGCTCCAGCACCAGCTCGGAGCCTTCGGCAATGGAGGCCGCCACCAGGAAGAAGGCTGCCGAGGAAATGTCGGCCGGCACTTCGATCCGGGTAGCCGTCAGTTCGCCGCCAGATTGCAGCGATGCTACCGGGCCATTGCTCTCGACTGCGTAACCGAAGCCGCGCAGCATGCGCTCGGTGTGGTCGCGGGTCGGCGCCGGTTCGGTGACGGTGGTCTTGCCTTCGGCATACAGGCCGGCCAGCAGCAGGCAGGATTTGACCTGGGCGCTGGCCATCGGCAGCGTGTAGGTCAGCCCCTTGAGCGTGTGGCCACCGCGGATGGTCAGCGGCGGGCGGCCTTCAGGGCCGGTCTCGACCACGGCGCCCATTTCACGCAGCGGGTTGGCAACGCGGTTCATCGGGCGCTTGGACAACGAGGCATCACCGGTCATGGTCACGTCGAACGACTGGCCGGCCAGCAGGCCCGACAGCAGGCGCATCGAGGTGCCGGAGTTGCCGACGTACAGCGGCCCGGGCGGCGGCTTGAGGCCGTGCAGGCCAACACCATGAATGGTCACGCGACCATGGTTGGGGCCTTCGATGACCACACCCATGTCACGGAATGCCTGCAGGGTCGCCAGTGCGTCTTCACCTTCGAGGAAGCCTTCGACCTCGGTAGTGCCTTCGGCCAGCGAGCCGAGCATGATCGAGCGGTGGGAAATCGACTTGTCGCCCGGTACGCGAATCCGCCCATTCAGGCGGCCACCCGGTTGGGCCAGGAAAATCAGATCGTTGGCGTTCATAGCGTCCACATAGGCCCGGCGGGCCAGGATTTTACTGAAATGCTCGCGGGCAACCCGTGCACGGGTGAATACACCCAGCAGCTGGTGCCCGTCCCCTTCAGCGATCGCGTCGCGCAAGGCGTCGAGATCACTGCGATATGTATCAAGTGTGCGCAGGACAGCATCGCGGTTGGCGAGGAAGATGTCGTGCCACATGGTCGGGTCGCTGCCGGCGATCCTGGTGAAATCGCGGAAGCCCCCGGCAGCGTACCGGAAGATCTCGAGGTTTTCATTGCGTTTGGCCAGCGAATCGACCAAGCCAAAGGCCAGCAGGTGTGGCAGGTGGCTGGTGGCGGCCAGCACTTCGTCATGGCGCTCGACCGACATGTGCTCCACGTCGGCGTCCAACGCACGCCACAGGCGGTCGACCAGGGCCAGTGCGGCCGGGTCGGTTTCGGCCAGCGGCGTGAGTATGACCTTGTGCCGACGGAACAGGGTGGCATTGGCGGCCGCTACCCCGCTTTGCTCGGAACCGGCGATGGGGTGGCCGGGGACGAAGCGTGGCAGGCGCTCACCGAAGACAGCACGCGCCTCACGGACGACGTTGCCTTTGGCGCTGCCGACGTCGGTGATGATTGCATCGCCCAGATCGAGTTGGGCCAGGCGTGCCAGGACTTTTTCCATGGCCAGGATCGGCACGGCCAACTGGATCACATCGGCACCGACGCAGGCGGCGGCGAGGTCTTCTTCGCAGCGGTCGACCACGCCCAGAGCTACGGCCTGCTTGCGCGAGGGGGCATCCAGGTCGACACCGACCACTTCGCGGCACAGGCCGCTTTCACGCAGGCCCTTGGCGAACGAACCACCGATCAGGCCGAGGCCGACCACGACCAGGCGATTGATGATTGGCGTGGGTTTGGTTTTTGCTGCATTTACCACTGGTGCGAACCCTGTTCAGAAACCTAGACAGCCTGTTAGGGCCATTGGGGCTGCTTTGCAGCCCATCGCGACGCAAGGCCGCCCCTACATTGGATTGCGTACTCCTGTAGGAGCGGCCTTGTGTCGCGATGGGGCGCGAAGCGGCCCCAACCATCTCAAATCAAAGCACCGCCTTCGGATACGACCCCAGCACTTTCAGCGCCACAGCCTCCTGGCTGATCTGCTCCAGCACCGCTTTGATCAGCGGGTCGCGGTGGTGGCCGACGAAGTCGATGAAGAACACGTAGGTCCACTTGCCGCTGCGCGACGGGCGGGTCTCGATGCGGGTCAGGTCGATGCCGTTCTGGTGGAATGGCACCAGCAGCTCGTGCAGGGCACCTGGCTTGTTGCTCATCGAGACAATGATCGAGGTCTTGTCGTCGCCGGTCGGCGGCACTTCCTGGCTACCGATCATCAGGAAGCGCGTGGAGTTGTCCGGGCGGTCTTCGATCTTCTCGGCCAGGCGGGTCAGGCCGTACAGGTTGGCCGCCATATCACCGGCAATCGCCGCCGAATTCCACTCGCCCTTGACCCGCTTGGCTGCCTCGGCATTGCTCGACACAGCCACGCGCTCCACGTTCGGGTAGTGCGCGTCCAGCCACTTGCGGCACTGGGCCAGCGACTGGGCGTGGGAGTAGATGCGGGTGATGCTGTCGGTCTTGGTGTTCTCGCCCACCAGCAGGTGGTGGTGAATACGCAGTTCGACTTCACCGCAAATCACCATGTCGTGCTCGAGGAAGCTGTCCAGGGTGTGGCTGACAGCGCCTTCGGTGGAGTTTTCTACCGGCACCACGCCGAAGTTGACAGCACCGGCCGCCACTTCGCGGAACACTTCGTCGATGGCCGCCATCGGCCGGCTGATCACCGCATGACCGAAGTGCTTCATGGCCGCAGCCTGGGTGAAGGTGCCCTCTGGACCGAGGTAGGCGATTTTCAGCGGCTCTTCCAGGGCCAGGCACGACGACATGATTTCGCGGAACAGCCGCGCCATCTCTTCGTTACCCAGTGGCCCCTTGTTGCGCTCCATCACGCGCTTGAGCACGGCGGCTTCACGCTCGGGGCGGTAGAACACCGGCTTCTCGCCTTCTTTCAGCGAGGCGGTCTTGACCCTGGCGACTTCTTCGGCGCAACGGGCGCGGTCGCTGATCAGCTCGAGGATTTTTTCGTCGAGGCTGTCGATGCGCACCCGCAGAGCCTTGAGTTCCTGTTCGGACATCAGCCGTGCTCCTTCTCGAATTCAGCCATGTAGCCTACCAGCGCTTCTACTGCTTCCAGGCCCAGGGCGTTGTAGATGGAGGCACGCATGCCGCCCACCGAACGATGGCCCTTGAGGTTGAGCAGGCCACGGGCGTCGGCACCGGCAAGGAAGGCCTTGTCCAGGCGCTCATCCGCCAGGCGGAACGGCACGTTCATCCACGAACGGGCGTTGACGCTGATCGGGTTGGTGTAGAACTCGCTGCTGTCGATGAAACCGTACAGGCGCTCTTTCTTGGCACGGTTACGCTGCTCCATGGCATCGACGCCACCCTGCTCTTTCAGCCACTCGAACACCAGGCCCGAGAGGTACCAGGAGTAGGTGGCCGGGGTGTTGTACATCGAGCCGTTGTCGGCCGAGACCTTGTAGTCGAGCATGGTCGGGCAGCTGCTGCGGGCGTGACCCAGCAGGTCTTCACGCACGATCACCACCACCAGGCCGCTTGGGCCGATGTTCTTCTGCGCACCGGCGTAGATCAGGCCGAACTGCGACACGTCGATCGGGCGCGACAGGATGTCGGACGACATGTCGACTACCAGCGGAACGTCACCGGTCTGCGGCACCCAGTCAAACTGCAGGCCACCGATGGTCTCGTTGGACGCATAGTGCACGTAGGCAGCGTTCTTGGTCAGGTTCCAGTCGTTCTGGCCCGGGATGGCCAGGTAGTCGTAGGGCTTGGCGCTGGCGGCGACGTTGATGTTGCCGAAGCGGCGCGCTTCCTCAATGGCCTTTTTCGACCAGATACCGGTCTCGACGTAGTCGGCGGTGCCGTTTTCCGGCAGCAGGTTCAGCGGGATCTCGGCGAACTGCTGGCTGGCGCCGCCCTGCAGGAACAGCACCTTGTAGTTGGAGGGGACGGACAGCAGGTCACGCAGGTCCTGCTCGGCCTTTTCGGCGATGGCCACGTAATCGTCGCTGCGATGGCTCATTTCCATCACCGACAAGCCCTTGCCGCGCCAGTCCAGCATTTCGGCCTGGGCGCGCTGCAAGACAGCGTCAGGAAGCGCGGCAGGGCCTGCGCAGAAGTTAAAGGCTCGTTTGCTCACATCCACTCTCGCTCTGCCAAATAGAACAAATCTACAATCTTCGGTGCTACCGGAAACCTTGTAGGAGCGGGTTTACCCGCGAACAAGGGCGAAGCCCTTGCCATGCACCGCGGTGGCGCATTCGCGGGTAAATCGGATCGCCGCACCGCCGCTCCTACATCAGTCAAACGGGGCGACCTTGGTCGCCCCGTTCGGGTTTACGCTTGCTTACTCCTGCGGGGCCTCTTCGGCGCCTGCAGCTTCATCGTTGTCTGGCACTTCGGCCTCGACACCCTCCTCGTTCGCCTCGACCACATCATCGAGTTCGTCCTCGGACGGCTCCTGGATCCGCTCCAGGCCCACCAGTGTTTCATCAGCAGCCAGCTTGATCAGGGTAACGCCCTGGGTGTTACGGCTGAGGCTGGACACCTCGCCAACCCGGGTGCGCACCAGCGTGCCCTGGTCGGAGATCAGCATGATCTCTTCGCCTTCCTGCACCTGGATAGCGCCGATCAGCAAGCCATTGCGCCCCTTGGTACCCATGGCGATCACGCCCTGGCCACCACGGCCGCGACGCGGGAACTTGGACAGCGGGGTGCGCTTGCCAAAGCCACGCTCGGAGGCGGTAAGGATCTGCGAGCCGGATTCCGGGATCAGCATCGAAATGATCTGCTGGCCCTTGCCCAGCTTCATGCCACGCACGCCACGGGCGGTACGGCCCATTTCACGCACCACGCTCTCGGCGAAGCGAATGACCTTGCCGGCGTCGGAGAACATCATGACTTCCTTGGCGCCGTCGGTAATGGCCGCGGCAATCAGGGTGTCACCTTCCTTGAGCTTCAGGGCAATCAGGCCATTGGAGCGCGGACGGGCAAACTGCACCAGCGGGGTCTTCTTGACGGTACCCGAGGCGGTAGCCATGAAGATGTACGCGCCAGTCGGCTCTGCCACCCACTCAGGGGTGTCGCCGTCTTCTTCGTCGACTTCTTCGGCCTCTACCAGCTCACCTTCGAGCACAGTGTCATCCGCGTCTTCCAGCTCTTCGTCGAGGTCGGCGTTCTGCTGCAGCGCTTCGAGGTCGATCTGCAGCATGGCGGTGATGCGCTCACCTTCTTCCAGCGGCAGCAGGTTGACCAGCGGGCGACCCCGGGCAGCGCGGGACGCTTCGGGGATTTCGTAGGTCTTCTTCCAGTACACCTTGCCCTTGCTGGAGAACAGCAGCAGCGTGGCGTGGCTGTTGGCGACCAGCAGGTGTTCGATGTAGTCCTCGTCCTTCACGCCGGTCGCCGACTTGCCTTTGCCGCCACGGCGCTGGGCCTGGTAAGCGGACAATGGCTGGGTCTTGGCATAACCACCGTGGGAAATGGTCACCACGCGCTCTTCTTCCGGGATCATGTCGCCGTAGTTGAGGTCGTGGCTGGCGTTGAGGATTTCGGTACGACGGGCATCGCCGTACTCGGCGCGGATGGCTTCGAGTTCTTCGCGGATCACTTCCATCAGGCGCTCGGCGCTGCTGAGGATGCGGATCAGCTCGCCGATCTGCTCGAGGATTTCCTGGTACTCGGCCAGCAGCTTCTCGTGCTCCAGGCCGGTCAGGCGGTGCAGGCGCAGGTCGAGAATGGCCTGGGCCTGTTCCGGCGACAGGAAGTACTTGCCGTCGTGCAGGCCATACTGCTCCGGCAGGTCTTCAGGGCGGCAGGCGTCGGCGCCGGCGCGCTCGACCATGACCTGCACCGCACTCGATTCCCACGGCGTGGAAACCAGGGCTTCCTTGGCTTCGGACGGCGTCGGCGAGGCCTTGATCAGGGCGATGACCGGGTCGATGTTGGACAGCGCAACGGCCTGGCCTTCAAGGATGTGGCCGCGTTCGCGGGCCTTGCGCAGCTCGAAGACGGTACGGCGGGTCACCACTTCGCGGCGGTGACGGACAAACGCTTCGAGCAGGTCCTTGAGGTTGAGCAGGCGCGGACGGCCGTCGACCAGGGCCACCACGTTGATACCGAACACACTCTGCAGCTGGGTTTGCTGATAGAGGTTGTTGAGCACCACCTCTGGCACCTCGCCGCGACGCAGCTCGATGACAATGCGCATGCCGTCCTTGTCGGACTCGTCACGCAGCTCGGTGATGCCTTCGATCTTCTTCTCTTTTACCAGCTCGGCGATCTTTTCGATCAGGCGCGCCTTGTTCAGCTGGTACGGCAGCTCGGTGACCACGATCTGCTGGCGGCCGCCGACCTTGTCGATGTCTTCGATCTCGGAACGGGCGCGCATGTAGATGCGGCCACGGCCGGTGCGATAGGCCTCGATGATGCCCTGGCGGCCGTTGATGATGCCGGCAGTCGGGAAGTCAGGGCCGGGGATGAACTGCATCAGTTCATCGATGGTGACTTCCGGGTTGTCGATCAGCGCCAGGCAGCCGTCGATGACTTCACCGAGGTTGTGTGGCGGGATGTTGGTCGCCATGCCCACGGCAATACCGCTGGAACCGTTGACCAGCAGGTTGGGGATGCGCGTCGGCATGACCGCCGGAATCTGCTCGGTGCCGTCGTAGTTGGGCACCCAGTCGACGGTTTCCTTGTGCAGGTCGGCCAGCAGCTCGTGGGCCAGCTTGGTCATGCGCACTTCGGTGTATCGCATGGCCGCGGCGTTGTCGCCGTCCACCGAACCGAAGTTGCCCTGACCGTCGACCAGCAGGTAGCGCAGCGAGAACGGCTGGGCCATACGCACGATGGTGTCGTAGACCGCAGTGTCGCCGTGCGGGTGGTACTTACCGATCACGTCACCGACCACACGGGCGGATTTCTTGTACGGCTTGTTCCAGTCGTTGCCCAGTTCGCTCATCGCATAGAGAACGCGACGATGCACGGGCTTCAAGCCGTCACGCGCGTCGGGCAGCGCTCGCCCGACAATCACGCTCATCGCGTAGTCGAGGTAAGACTGTCTCAGTTCGTCTTCGATATTGACCGGGAGGATTTCTTTGGCCAGTTCGCCCATGAGAAGCCTGATTCCTTTTTCTGGTGAAACTTCGCAGCTCCATCAAGGGCCGAACGAAGCTCGCCGCCGCAACGCATAAGGGTGCGACGACTTACGACAAATCAATGAGTTGTGCCATGGATCTGCGCAATGAAGGCCGCCGTGATGGGCGGTCTTGGAAACTGCCGGATGTTACCACAAAGGCGGGGGCGGTGGGGAGATGTGGCACGGGGGCTTGTGTGAGGGCTGAGAGGTGCTTGTCTTGGTTTTTTTGGGGCTTGGGAGATCGAGCGCCGCCCGCGCGGCGCTTCGCGGGGCAAGCCCGCTCCCACATTTGTTGCAACGTGGCCATGCCTGTGAGGCCATGGTTGTCAGCCTTGTTGGCATGACTGGATTTCGAGGTGGGCATTGATGCCGCCTCACCTGTCTCAAGACATGCACCAAGGCTGGCAACCATGGCCTGTCAGGTTCGGCACGTTGCAACAAATGTGGGAGCGGGCTTGCCCCGCGAAGCGCCGCGCGGGCGGCGCTCGATCTCCCAGGCGACAACCCCCTATCGCCCTACCCCCTCAATGCAACCGCTTGCGGCACATCAATTGCGCCAGTTTGGCGGTATCCGGGCGCTCGACGATGCCGCGTTCGGTCACGATCACGTCGATCAGGTCGGCCGGGGTCACGTCGAACACTGGGTTGAACACCTCGACATCCGGCGCCACCCGGGTACCGCCGATGTCCAGCAGTTCGTCGGCGGCGCGCTCTTCCAGCGGGATATCCTCGCCGGTGGCCAGGTTCAGGTCGATGCTGGTGCTCGGCGCCACCACCATGAAACGCACACCATGGTGCATGGCGCTGACCGCCAGCTGGTAGGTGCCGATCTTGCTGGCAACGTCACCGTTCGCCGCAATGCAGTCTGCCCCCACCACCACCCAGGTGATGCCCTTGCTCTTCATCAGGTGGGCCAGCGCCGAATCGGCGCACAGGGTCACCGGGATGCCTTCGTTGGCCAACTCCCAGGCCGTCAGGCGCGAGCCTTGCAACCAGGGGCGGGTCTCACCGGCATACACCCGCTCGACCATGCCCTCCAGGTAACCGGCGCGGATCACCCCCAACGCCGTGCCGAAGCCGCCACTGGCCAGTGCACCGGCATTGCCGTAGGTCAGCAGGGTCTGGGCATTGCCCTGGTGGCGGCGAATCAGCTCGATACCGAACTGGGCCATGGTCAGGTTGGCTTCACGGTCGCTTTCGTGGATGGACACCGCTTCGGCCTCCAGCGCGGCCAGCACGTTTTCGTCCGGGCGCAGGCGCTGCAGGCGCTCGCGCATGCGGTTCAGCGCCCAGAACAGGTTGGCCGCGGTGGGGCGGGCTTCCGCCAGGCTGAGGAAGTCCTCTTCCAGGTCCATTTCCCAGTCGCCGCCTTCGGCCAGCCGCTCTTCCAGGGCCAGCACCAGGCCGTAAGCGGCGGCAATGCCAATTGCCGAGGCACCGCGCACGGCCATGTCGCGGATCGCCGCCGCCACCTGCGCGACATTGTCGCAGGCCAGCCAGCGCTCTTCCGACGGCAGCAGGCGCTGGTCGAGCAGGTGCAGGATGCCGCCCTGCCAGCGGATCCCGGTCACCTTCTCCGCCGCCAAAAGTCGCTCGCGCATCGCCTCTCCCTGTCGTTCGGATATCAAAAGCCGGCGATTATAGCGACCCTGGGGGCCGAGCGCTCGGGTATACTCCGGCCTTTTCGAGCGCAAGCTGCAAGCTGCAAGCGGCAAGAAAAAGCGAATGCGCACAAGGCCTGCTTTTTCTTGCAGCTTGCAGCTTATAGCTTGCAGCTTATAGCCAAGCTTCAGAGGACTGTTCAATGAGCAACGTCGACCGCGCCGAAATCGCCAAGTTCGAAGCGCTGGCCCACCGCTGGTGGGACCGCGAAAGCGAGTTCAAGCCGCTGCACGAAATCAACCCGCTGCGCGTCAACTGGATCGACGAACGCGCAAGCCTGGCCGGCAAGAAAGTGCTGGACGTAGGCTGCGGCGGCGGCATCCTCAGCGAAGCCATGGCCCTGCGCGGCGCCACGGTCACCGGTATCGACATGGGCGAAGCGCCACTGGCGGTGGCCCAACTGCACCAGCTGGAGTCCGGCGTGCAGGTGGAGTACCGGCAGATCACCGCCGAAGCGCTGGCCGAGGAAATGCCTGAACAGTTCGACGTGGTCACCTGCCTGGAAATGCTCGAGCACGTGCCCGACCCGTCTTCGGTGATTCGCGCCTGCTACCGCATGGTCAAGCCCGGCGGCCAGGTGTTTTTCTCCACCATCAACCGCAACCCGAAGGCCTACATGCTGGCCATCGTCGGCGCCGAGTACATCCTGAAGATGCTGCCGCGCGGCACCCATGACTTCAAGAAGTTCATCCGCCCATCCGAACTGGGCGCCTGGAGCCGCGATGCCGGCCTGCAGGTGAAGGACATCATTGGCCTCACCTACAACCCGCTGACCAAGCACTACAAGCTCAACAGCGACGTCGACGTCAACTACATGATCCAGACCCTGCGCGAGGAATAAGCATGCGTTTGCGAGCAGTACTCTTCGACATGGACGGCACCTTGCTCGACACGGCGCCGGACTTCATCGCCATCTGCCAGGCCATGCTCGCCGAGCGCGGCCTGCCGGCGGTTGACGACAACCTGATCCGCGGTGTGATTTCTGGCGGTGCCCGGGCGATGGTTGCAGCCACCTTCGGCATGGACCCGGAAGCCGAAGGCTTCGAGGCCCTGCGCCTGGAGTTCCTCGAACGCTACCAGCGCGACTGCGCGGTACACAGCAAGCTGTTCGACGGTATGGCCGAGTTGCTGAGCGATATCGAGAAAGGCAACCTGCTGTGGGGCGTGGTTACCAACAAGCCGGTGCGCTTTGCCGAGCCAATCATGCAGCAGCTGGGCCTGGCCGAACGCTCCGCACTGCTGATCTGCCCGGACCACGTGAAAAACAGCAAGCCCGACCCCGAGCCGCTGATCCTGGCCTGCAAGACCCTGAACCTGGACCCGGCCACCGTACTGTTCGTCGGCGACGACCTGCGCGACATCGAGTCGGGCCGCGATGCCGGCACCCGTACGGCGGCCGTGCGCTACGGCTATATTCATCCAGAGGACAACCCCAACAACTGGGGCGCCGACGTGGTGGTGGACCACCCGCTGGAACTGCGCAAGGTGATCGACAGCGCGCTGTGCGGCTGCTGACCCCGTCTAGACCGCGCACCGCCCTTTGTAGGAGCGGGTTCACCCGCGAATGCGCCAGCCCAGGCAACACAGGCGCCTGATCGTACGCATTCGCGGGTAAACCCGCTCCTACAAGGGGCAGGGTCGCCCTTACGAACTCGAAGGACAGAACCATGTTCGACTACACCGCCCGCCCCGACCTGCTGCAAGGCCGGGTCATCCTGGTTACCGGTGCCGGCCGCGGCATCGGCGCTGCTGCCGCCAAGGCCTATGCCGCGCTGGGCGCCACCGTGCTGCTGCTGGGCAAGACCGAGGCCAACCTGAACGAGGTCTACGACCAGATCGAAGCCGCCGGCCACCCGCAACCGGTGGTCATCCCGTTCAACCTGGAAACCGCCTTGCCACACCAGTACGACGAGCTGGCCGTGATGATCGAAGACCAGTTCGGCCGCCTTGACGGGCTGCTGAACAACGCCTCGATCATCGGCCCACGCACACCGCTGGAGCAGTTGTCGGGCGACAACTTCATGCGCGTGATGCACATCAACGTCGATGCCACCTTCATGCTCACCAGCACCCTGCTGCCGCTACTGAAGTTGTCGGAAGACGCCTCGGTGGTGTTTACCAGCAGCAGCGTCGGGCGCAAGGGCCGGGCGTACTGGGGCGCCTATGGCGTCTCGAAGTTCGCCACCGAAGGGCTGATGCAGACCCTGGCCGATGAACTGGAAGGCGTGGCGCCGGTGCGTTCCAACAGCATCAACCCGGGCGCTACGCGTACGGCGATGCGGGCACAGGCGTACCCCAGCGAGAACCCGCAGAACAACCCGCTGCCGGAAGAAATCATGCCGGTGTACCTGTACCTGATGGGGCCGGACAGCAAAGCAGTGAATGGGCAGGCGCTTAACGCCCAGTAAGGTTTTGCCTGTGCGGGCCTCTTCGCGGGTAAACCCGCTCCTACAAGGACCCCGCAATGCCCGGGCCTGTGGTGATCCTTGTAGGAGCGGGTTTACCCGCGAAGAGGCCAGTACAGGCAAACAATCAGCCAGCGGCCAACGCCGGTCGCATACGCCCCTGCTGGCGCCCTTCCAGCTGCATGCAACGCTCCAGGAACAGGAACATGCAGTCGTAACTCTTGCAAATCGCCCTGCGCAGCTCGGTACGCAAGCCCAGGCTGGGGTTCTCGCCGGCCAGGGTGCAGATGATCTCCAGCGCCTCCCACGGGTGCGCATCGTCGTACTGGGCATGCATCTTCAGCCATTTCATCGCCCGCTTGCGCCCTTCCTCAGGGAAGCCCTGCGCATAGGTGTCGGTCGAGCACACCACCGCCGACCATTCGCCGGTCGCACCTTCAATGGCGTAGTTGGTCGCGGCCATGGAAATGGCCAGGTTCTCGGTCGCACACACCCGCCAGCACCAGTCGTTCAGGCCGTTCAGCTCGGGCGGCACTTCCTGCGCCTGCAGTTCGTGCAGGTGCACCCCGTGCGCCTGGCACCAGTTCACCCAGTAATCGGCATGGTTGAGTTCGACACGAATGTTGCGCATCAGCCAGCGCCGCGCCATGTCTTCGCCCTGATGCCGGCCATAGCGGGTCTTGGTCAGGTTATGTGCCATGTACAGCGAGAACTGCTCCACCACCGGCCAACCACCGATCAGGTACTGGCGAATGGTCGACTGCTTCAGCTGGCCATCGCGCAGGCGTGCATAGAATTCATGCTCCACCACCCGACGCTTGCTTTCGCGGCAGTCTTCAATCAGTTGCTGGGCCCATTGAGGGTAGCTGGCGGGGTCCATCAAAGGCCCGATACGAACGAATGCATCAATCACTTTCAGCTCCTTGATCCTTGTGATTTCTAGCTAGCGAAACGTGCCAGGTGCCCGCTGCAACAGAGGCCGGGCGGCGATCCGTTGGCGCTGCAGACTGTCACAGGTGAACACCTGGGGGCGCTCGATCAGGTAACCCTGGGCGTAGTCCACTCCTATTTCCTGCAGGGCCTGCTCGATCAAGGGTGTTTCGACAAACTCGGCGATGGTGCGCTTACCCATCACATGGCCGATGTGGTTGATGACCTCGACCATGGCCCGGTTGACCGGGTCATCGAGCATGTCCTTGACGAAACTGCCGTCGATCTTCAGGTAATCCACGGGCAAATGCTTGAGGTAGGCGAACGAGGACATGCCGGCGCAGAAATCATCGAGCGAGAAGCGGCAACCCAGGCCCTTCAGCTCATTGATGAAGCGGATGGCACTGCCCAGGTTGGCAATGGCACTGGTTTCGGTGATTTCGAAGCAGATCATCCGCGGCGGGATGGCGTACTCGATAAACAGCCGCTGCAGGTACTCAAGAAACTTGTCGTCACCAATGCTTGACCCCGACAGGTTGATGGCACAGATCGATAACGGCCCTTCACGCCCTTCGTCGAGGCACTGGCGGATGACCAGGAACACATTGCGCACCACCCAGCGGTCCAGCGCGGTCATCAGGCCGTAGCGCTCGGCCGCCGGAATGAAGCTGCTGGGCAGGATGGTACGGCCGCTTTCATCGTGCAGGCGCAGCAGGATTTCGATATGGCCCGGGCCTTCGAAGGTTTTCAGCGGGGCGATTTCCTGGGCGTACAGGCAGAAGCGGTTCTCTTCCAGGGCCACGTGCAAGCGCTGGATCCAGGCCATTTCGCCAAAGCGCATGGACAGTTCGCTGTCGTCGGCGTGGTACACCTGCACGCGGTTGCGGCCTTTTTCCTTGGCCATGTAGCAGGCCATGTCGGCGGCACGCAGCGAGGCCTCGAGGGTGCCGGGGGCCTGGGCCATGTGCACCAGGCCAACGCTGACAGTGGTCACGAACGGCCGGCCCTTCCACACGAAGTGCAGGCTCTGCACCATCTGGCGCAGTTGCTCGGCAATGCGCTCGGCCTGGTCGGGCGGGCAGCTTTCCAGCAGTACGCCAAATTCATCGCCGCCCAGCCGCGCCAGCGTGTCGCCTTCGCGCAGGCCGGACTGCAGCACGGCGCAGATGTGCCGCAACAGTTCGTCGCCGGCGGCGTGGCCACAAGTGTCGTTGACCAGCTTGAACTGGTCGAGGTCAAGGAACATCAGCGAGTGTCGCCCGGCCTGGCGTGCCAGCTCATTGAGCGCCTGCTCCAGGCGGTATTCGAACTCGCGGCGGTTGGCCAGCCCGGTCAGCGCATCGTGGGTGGCCTGCCAGGACAGGTTGGCGATGTATTGGCGCTCCTGGGTCATGTCGTGCAGCACCAGCACGATGCCGCTGACTTGGCCATCATTGACGATCGGCGACCCCACCAGGTTGATCGACACGGTGCTGCCGTCCAGGCGCTGGATAAGCCGGGCATGCTCGGCGCCGCCCTTGAGGCTGCCGCTGAGCACCTGTTCGACCAGGCTGCGACCGCCTTCCTCGACCTGCTCGTCAACCAGGCTGAACAGTGCCGACAGCGGCAAACCCTGGGCCTGGCCGGCCTGCCAGTGGGTCAGTTGCTCGGCGGCCGGGTTCATGTAGCCGATGTAGCCGTCGACGTCGGTGGTGATAACCGCATCGCCGATGGCCTGCAGGGTGATCTGTGCCCGCTCCTTTTCTGCCTGCAGGGCACTGGCAAAGGCCTGGCGCTGGGCCAGCAGCTTGCTGGAGCGGCGCCAGGCGATGGCAATCAGGAACATTGCCGTCAGCAGGTTGGTGATCAACAGCACCCGCAGCAACATGCGCGAACCTTCGCCCAGGGCATCACTGAAAGCCTTGGCCGCAGGCGTCACACCTTCATTGATGGTGACGATGCGGGCCTTCCAGTCGCTGATGGTGGCCGCATCCACCGGGCCACTGGTGAAGCGCTGGCGCATTTCGTCGGCCAGCACGTCCAGCTTGGCCAGGTAGTCGTCGCCGATGTCCCAGTAGTCGATGGCGGTCTGCATGTAGCTGACGTGGCGAAAGTTGCGATAGAACCAGATGATCCGCTCGACATCATCGGGGTGGTTGCCCCCTTGCAGCACCGCTTGGCGCGCGGTATCGAGGTCGGGGCTGGGCTGGTCGAGCACCTCGCGCACCTGATGGTCACCCTGCGGCACGGTAATGGCCTGGCGGTAGCGCTGGTAGGTGCTTTCGTCGCGGGTTTCGGCATACAGGTTGAGGTAGTAGATGGCGTCTTTCTGCGCCTTGGACCATAGGCTTTCGCCCGCCACATAGGCACGCACGGCCGAGAGCGTATAAAGGCTGAGGCTACCCAGTGCCACCTGGAAGACCACAACGGCGATGAAGGGCCAGGTAATACCGAGCAACTTTGGCGCTTCGAGTGTGCGATGTTCCTTCATGGAATCCCTGTCACAGAGCAGATAAGGCGCAAATCGACCCAGACAAGCACAGCGTAGGCCATTTGCCATCGCTGTGGAGGGGATTTTTATGACAGGTTCAACGCCATTTCTGATTCTGCCGCTGCGCTTTTTGTAGGAGCGGCCTTGTGTCGCGAAAGGGCCGCAAAGCGGCCCCGGGATTTTTGCATCAACGCTGGGATTCTGGGGCCGCTTTGCGGCCCATCGCGACGCAAGGCCGCTCCTACACAGAGCCTGATGGCCTGTAAGGCCTAGCTCTGCTGCAGATGCCCATAAAGCTTGGCATACAACCCACCCTCGGCAATCAGCTGCTGGTGGTCGCCGTCTTCGGCCACGTGGCCGCCATCGAACACCAGCACCCGGTCGGCCTGTTTCACCGCCGACAGGCGGTGGGCGATGATCAGTGTGGTGCGGCCGCTGAGAAAGCGCGCCAGGGCCTGGTGCAGGTTGTATTCGGTCGCGGCATCCAGGGCCGAGGTGGCTTCGTCAAGGATCACCACCTTGGGCTCGGCCAGCACCATGCGGGCAATGGCCAAGCGCTGGCGCTGGCCGCCGGACAAGCGCACGCCAGAGCGCCCCACCACGCTGTCCAGGCCCTGCGGCAAAGCGGCGATGGTAGCGTCCAGCTGGGCGATACGCAGCGCCTGCCAGCAGGCCTCGTCACTGCACTCGCGGCCCATGGTCAGGTTGGCGCGCACCGTGTCGTTGAACAACGACGGGTGCTGCAACACCACCGCGACGTTCTCGCGCAGGGTTTCCAGGCCGATTTCCTGCAAGCTGGCACCGCCAAAGCGAATGGTCCCGGCCTGGGCGCTGTACAAGCCCAGCAGCAGTTGCACCAAGGTACTCTTGCCGCCGCCGCTGGCCCCGACGATTGCCACCTTCTCGCCCGGGGCGATGGACAGGTCGAGGTGATCCAGCACCGGCTCGTCGGCATAGGCAAAACGCAGGTCACGCACATCGATGCCGACGGTCTCGCGGCCGGCGAACGGGTCGCTGGCGGCCGGGTACTGCGGTTCGTCGGCCCGCGCCAACAGCTCGTTGAGGCGGCTTAGCGCGCCGCCGGCGGCGTAGTAGGCGTATTGAAGGTTGAGCAGCTGCTCGACCGGGCCGATCATGAACCACAGGTAGCTGAACACCGCCAGCATCTGGCCGATCGACAGGTCGGAGAACAGCACGGTCAGCATCGCCGCGGCGCGGAAGATGTCGATGCCGAACTGGAACAGCAAACCACTGGCGCGGCCACTGGCATCGCTCTTCCATTGCGAGTCCACGGCATAATCGCGCACTTCGCGGGCACGCAGGCCGAGGCGGCCGAGGAAGTAACCCTGGCGGTTGCCGGCGCGGATCTCCTGAATGGCGTCGAGGGTTTCCGTCAGCGCCTGGGTAAAGCGTGACGTGCTGTCGTTCTCGAGCTTTTTCAGGTGTTTGACGCGTTTGCCTAGCTGCACGGTGAAGTAGATCACCAGTGGGTTGAACAGCAATATCAGCAAGGCCAGCTGCCAGTGCATCCAGATCAGGATGGCCGCCGTGCCGGTCAGGGTCAGCATGGCCACCAGGAAGCGGCTGAGGGTTTCGCCAACGAACTTGTCGAGGGTGTCCAGGTCGGTGACCAGGTGGGTCGTCACCGTGCCACTACCGAGGCTTTCGTATTCCTTCAGCGAAATACGCTTGAGCCGCTCGATCAGGCGGATGCGCAGGCGGTAGACGATATCTTTGGCCAGCCCGGCAAACAGCTTGGCTTGCACCACGTTGAAGGCCAGCGCCGCCAGGCGCAGGCACAGGGTCAGCGCCAGCATCAGGCCAATATAGCCGGCAGCCACCTGCCAGCCGGACGGCAGCAGGTGGTTCATCCACTTCAGCGCCGCATCGCCATGGCCAAGCAGCACTTCGTCCACCAGCAGCGGCAGCAACAGCGGAATGGGCACGCTGCAACAGGCTGCCAGCACGGCGATGAGGTTGGCGGACCAGAGGTTCTTCTTGTGGTGCAGTGCCAGGCGGCGGATTTCCGCCCAGCTCAGTCGATCGGCCGCAGTGTAGGGCTTGCCCGGTACCGGGTCGGGTGACCCCGGCACATCAAGCACAGGCGGCCTGCTGCAGCCAGCGGCCGAGCAAGGGTTGCAGGCGCTCCAGCGGCTGGTAGCCGTTGGTCAGCAAGGCCAGCTGGCCATTGCGTTCGGCCAGCAGGGTCGGGAAGCCGGCAATGCCGAGGTCCTGGGCCCAGGCGAAATCAGCAGCCGTACCGGCACGGGTATCGGCACGGGCAAAGCTTTCGGCAAACAGCCCACGGTCGAAGCCCGCCTGTTCAGCCAGCTCGACCAACTGCGGTGCAGTGGTCACATCCACGCCCTGCTCGTAGAAACCGCGCTGAATCAGCGCCAGCAGCGGCCAGACGCGCTCGGCGTCCAGTTCGCGGGCGGTCACCAAGGCGCGGCAGGCCGGCTCGGTGTCATAGACGAAGCCGTCGGGCATGGCCCCCTCGAAGCGGAACGGCTGGCCGGTAGCTTCGGCCACCGCCTGCCAGTGCTCGAGGATGTACTTACGGGTAGAGCTGTCCAGGGCGCTGCCGCCGGTACGCAACCCGCCCGGGACCACGCGGGTGGGCACGCCTGCCTCACGCGCCTGGGCGATCAGGGCCGCCGCCACTGGCGCAAAACCCCAGCACCAGGAGCACATCGGGTCCATCACATAGATCAGGCGTGCAGACATGCATCAGGCCTCGGCTTTGTAGTTGTAACCGATCGGGTGCGGCAGGTTGCGGGCCTTGGCCAGCTCGATCTGCTTCTGCCGGTCGATGGCGCTGCGCCGGGTCTTCTCGCTCAGGGTGTCCCAGCAATGCGGGCAGCTGACACCTGGCGAATAGTGCTCGGACGCGCGCTCCTCTGCATTGATCGGGTGGCGGCAGGCGTGGCACTGGTCGTACTCGCCTTCGCTCAGGTCATGGCGCACCGTGACGCGGTTGTCGAAGACGAAGCAGTCGCCGTCCCACAGGCTTTGTTCCTGAGGCACTTCTTCGAAGTATTTCAGGATGCCGCCCTTAAGATGATAGACCTCCTCGAAGCCCTCACCGAGCATATAGCTGGAGGCTTTTTCGCAACGAATGCCGCCGGTGCAGAACATGGCCACTTTCTTGTGCTTGCTGGGGTCGAAGTTGGCCTTGATGTAGTCGGGGAACTCGCGGAAGGTCTCGGTCTTGGGGTCGATGGCGCCCTTGAAGGTGCCGATGGCCACTTCGTAATCGTTGCGGGTGTCGATCAGCAGCACTTCCGGGTCGCTGATCAGGGCGTTCCAGTCCTTGGGCTCGACGTAGGTGCCGACCGCCTGGTTGGGGTCTACGCCCGGCACGCCGAGGGTGACGATCTCTTTCTTGAGCTTGACCTTGGTGCGGTAGAACGGCTGTTCGTCGCAGTACGACTCTTTATGGTCGACATCGACCAGGCGTGGGTCGTTGCGCAGCCAGGCCAGCAGGCCATCGATGCCTTCGCGGGTGGCTGACACGGTGCCGTTGATGCCCTCGTGGGCCAGCAGCAGGGTGCCTTTGACATCATTTTCGAGCATGGCCTTGAGCAGGGGCTCGCGCAGCTCGATGTAGTCTTCCAGGGTGACGAATTTGTACAGCGCCGCGACGACGATGGCTTGGGACATGAAGCAGGTTCTCCAGGTGGTCGCCCTCGTAAGGGGCGGACCGGGTTTGACAGGTGTAGAAAAAGCATGGGGGCGCCTTGCGCCCCTTTCGCGACACAAGGCCGCTCCTACAGGAGAATGCACAACCCGATGGCGGGTGCGATCCCCTGTAGGAGCGGCCTTGTGTCGCGAAAGGGCCGCAAAGCGGCCCCCGGATTTTGCAGGATTCTACCAGAACAACAGCAAGGTTTCAGTGCCCGCCGCCCGCGCACACCGGCGAGGCCGGTGCAACGCCGACCTTGGCCCACTCTTCGGCGGTGTAAGTATGAATGGCCAGGGCGTGGATCTGGCCCATCAGCTCGCCCATGGTGGCGTACACCTTCTGGTGGCGCTTGACGCTGTTCAACCCGGCAAACTGCTCGCAGACGATCACTGCCTTGTAGTGGGTCTCCTGACCACGACTGTGCATGTGGCTTTCGTTGAGCACTTCCAGGTGTTGCGGCGCCAGGGCGGCCAACTGCTGTTCAATACGCTGTTGCATGGTCATTGCGGCGTACTCACTTCTTCGCCGGGGCGGCGGCCTTGCCTGCGTTCGGGTCCAGCTCCTTGGTCATGTCTTCCAGCAGCTTGTTCACCACCGGTACGGCTGGCTCCAGGCTCTGCTGGGTCAGCTGAGCCGACTGCTGGGTGACCTTGGGCATTTCACGCAGTACTTTCTTGCCCAGCGGCGACTCGTAGAACTTGACCAGGTCCTTCAGCTCCTGCTCGGTGAAGGTCTGGGTGTACAGGTCGACCATCTTCGGCTTCAGCTTGTTCCAGCCGATGGCGTTGTCCAGCGCCGCGTTGGCCTTGGCCTGGTAGCCTTCCAGGACCGGCTGCTTGCTGGCCGGGGCCTTGGTCTGGGCGAAGCGCTGGGCGAACATCTGCTGCACTTGCATGTACACCGGGGTGCCCAGCTTGTCGGCGTTGGCCAGGGTCAGGAATTTCTCGGCAGCAGCGTTGTGGCTGGCGGTGGCAGCGAGTACCTGGCCGCTGGCGCAAACCAGGGCAACGGCGGCACAGAGGACACGGAGACGGGTCATTGCATTTCCTTCAACAAGAGGGAGGCGGGTACCTCAGAGTAGAGCATTCTGCGCCGTGGTGGCGGTGTGCTCAAGTGGCACGACGAGCGACGGAACCGCTTGGTCGAATCAGGGCCTAAACTGCGAATTCGAACTACACAGGAGTGAGTACAGAATGAGCCGTATCGAGACAGACAGCCTGGGCCCGGTCGAAGTTCCGGAGGACGCCTACTGGGGTGCGCAGACCCAGCGTTCGCTGATCAACTTCGCCATTGGCAAGGAACGCATGCCCCTCGCGGTACTGCACGCCCTGGCGCTGATCAAGAAGGCCGCAGCGCGCGTCAACGACCGCAACGGCGACCTGCCGGCCGACATCGCCCGGCTGATCGAACAAGCCGCCGACGAAGTGCTGGCTGGCCGGCACGATGATCAGTTCCCGCTGGTCGTCTGGCAGACCGGCAGCGGCACCCAAAGCAACATGAACGTCAACGAGGTGATTGCCGGGCGCGCCAACGAGCTGGCCGGCAAGGGCCGTGGCGGCAAGGCCCCCGTGCACCCCAACGACCACGTCAACCGCTCGCAAAGCTCCAACGACTGCTTCCCGACGGCCATGCACATTGCCGCAGCCCAGGCGGTACATGACAAGCTGCTGCCGGCCATCGCCGAGCTGTCGGCAGGGCTGGCCGAGCTGTCGGCGCGCCACAACAAACTGGTCAAAACCGGCCGCACGCACATGATGGACGCCACGCCGATCACCTTCGGCCAGGAGGTATCAGCCTTCGTCGCCCAGCTCGACTACGCCCAGCGCGCCATCCGCGCCACCCTGCCGGCGGTGTGTGAACTGGCCCAGGGCGGCACGGCCGTCGGTACCGGGCTGAACGCCCCGCATGGCTTTGCCGAAGCCATTGCTGCCGAGCTGGCGGCGGAGTCCGGCCTGCCGTTCGTCACCGCGCCGAACAAGTTCGCCGCCCTCGCCGGCCACGAACCGCTGACCAGCCTGGCGGGCGCCCTGAAAACCCTGGCCGTGGCCCTGATGAAAATTGCCAACGACCTGCGCTTGCTGGGTTCCGGCCCGCGCGCGGGGCTGGCCGAAGTGCGCCTGCCGGCCAACGAGCCGGGCAGCTCGATCATGCCGGGCAAGGTCAACCCGACCCAGTGCGAGGCACTGTCGATGCTGGCCTGCCAGGTGCTGGGCAACGATGCGGCGATCGGCTTTGCCGCCAGCCAGGGGCATTTGCAACTGAACGTATTCAAGCCGGTGATCATTCACAACCTGCTGCAGTCAGTCGAGTTGCTGGCCGATGGTTGCCGCAACTTCCAGCAGCATTGCGTGGCGGGTATCGAGCCGGACGCCGAACAGATGGCCGCGCACCTGGAGCGTGGGTTGATGCTGGTGACGGCGCTGAACCCGCATATTGGCTATGACAAAGCTGCGGAGATTGCCAAGAAGGCCTACGGCGAGGGCAAGACCCTGCGGGAGGCGGCATTGGAGTTGAAGTATTTGACCAATGAGCAGTTCGACCAGTGGGTGAGGCCGGAGAACATGCTGGCGCCGGGGGGCAAGGGCTGAGTGGTCTGTAGCCTGTGCTGGCCTCTTCGCGGGTAAACCCGCTCCTACATGGCCCCCACAATATTCAGCCTTGTGGGGTCCATGTAGGAGCGGGTTCACCCGCGAAAGGGCCGGGACAGGCGATCAGTGAACCTGCGCCAGCCGCGCCTTGCGCGCCCGCCACCCGGCCACCAGCGACGGCCCCAGCGCTACCAGCGCCGAACCGAACACCACGGTCACCGCGCCCAGGTAACCCAGGGCATTGATGTCCTCGGCATGCACATACTCCGGCCACACCATGGCCGCAAGCGCCACCGCGACAAAGGTCACCAGCGGGGTCAGCGCCAGCGTGGCACTCACTCGCGATGCCTCCCAGTGCGCCAGCGCCTCGGCAAACGCGCCGTACGCCACTAGGGTATTCAGGCAGCAGGCCAGCAACAGCCAGCCCTGCACCGGGGTCAGCTGCAATGCCTCCAGCGGGTGTACCCAGGGCGTCAGCAACGCAGCGCAGCTGAGGTAGATCACCATCATCACCTGTTGCGAATGCCATACCGTCAGCAACTGCTTCTGGCTCAGGGCGTAGAACACCCAGATGCTGGTGGCCAGCAAGATGGTCAGTACACCAGTGGTGTAGGTGCCCAACGAGGTCAGCAGCTCTTCCAGGCGCTGGTTGAAGAACAGGCCAAACCCGGCCAGCAGCACCAGCAGGCCCATGCCCTGCCCAAGGCTGAAGGGTTCGCGGAACACGAACACGCTGGCTACCAGTAGCAGCACCGGGCCGATCTGCACCACCAGTTGCGCAGTGCCGGGGCTGAGCAAGTTGAGGCCGATCAGGTACAGCACGTAGTTGCCCATCAGGCCGAGCACCGCAACTGCAACCAGCGCCTTGCCCTTGGGTGCCAGCTTGCGCATCGACGGCAAACGCCGCTGGGACGCCAGCCAGGCGAACAGCAGGCCACCGGACACCAGCAGGCGGTACCAGGTAACGGTGATCGGGTCGACCACTTGCAACACCTGCTTGAGCTTGATCGGCAGGATGCCCCAGAGCAGCGCTGTCAGAAGAGCCAGAAACAGGCCATAGCCCCAGCGGCCGGAAGTGGTGTGCATAAAGTCCTCGATCAAGCCCGTGGTGGGGGTGGTTCAATTCTACGGGGTTAGAGGATGGGGGCGGTGGAGAGTGCCGAGAAAAGAATTCATCAGGTCATTCTTTTGGGGCATGGCTGGTGCTTGCCTTGAGATGTTGGGTGCCTGTGAGATCGAGCGCCGCCAGGTGTTCACCGAAACATTTTCAGCGCCGGTGAGATCGAGCGCCGCCCGCGCGGCGCTTCGCGGCTAAAGCCGCTCCTACGTTTGTTTCGGGCCAGTCTGTCCTGTGCCTGGCGCGCGCGACCGCCTTGTTTGTACGACGCGATATCGAGGCGTGCGCCAAGGCGTTCGCGCGCAAATCCCACAGGCATAATTGGCCCGAAACAAACGTAGGAGCGGCTTTAGCCGCGAAGCGCCGCGCGGGCGGCGCTCGATCTCATAGGCGCAAAAGCTCTCAAACACTGCCCCGGCTATTTCTTGTCCTTGGCAAACGCCGCCTCAAGCGCCTTGTTGATGGTGCGCAGCACTTTCACCCGGGCCCAGCGCTTGTCATTGGCCTCCACCAGCGTCCACGGCGCAATCTCGCTGCTGGTGCGGTCGACCATGTCGCCCACCGCCTGTACGTAGTCGTCCCACTTGTCGCGGTTGCGCCAGTCATCCTCGGTGATCTTGTAGCGCTTGAACGGGATCTGTTCGCGCTCCTCGAAGCGCTCCAGCTGGGTCTGCTGGTCAATCGCCAGCCAGAACTTGACCACGACCACGCCGGCATTCACCAGCTGTTCTTCAAAGTCGTTGATTTCGCTGTAAGCGCGCATCCAGTCGGCCGGGGTGCAGAAGCCTTCCACCCGCTCCACCAGCACCCGGCCATACCAGGAGCGGTCGAAGATGGTGAATTTGCCGCGCGCCGGAATGTGCCGCCAGAACCGCCACAGGTAAGGCTGCGCGCGCTCTTCTTCAGTGGGCGCGGCAATTGGCACGATGCGGTACTGGCGCGGATCCAGCGCGGCTGCCACACGGCGGATGGCGCCACCCTTGCCGGCGGCGTCGTTGCCTTCGAACACCGCTACCAGCGCGTGGCGGCGCATGTGCTTGTCGCGCAGCAGGCCGGCCAGGCGCGCCTGTTCGGTTACCAGTTGCTCCTGGTAATCGGACTTGTCCAGGCGCAGGGTCATGTCCAGCGCACCGAGCAGGCTGCGGTCATCAATGCTGCGGCCCAGCGGGGCGACGTTGCCCTGGTGCTTGCCCTTGGGGTTATTGGCCAGCGCGGCCTGCAGGCTTTCCAGCAGGATGCGCCCCACTGCCAGGCTGCGGTAGTTCGGGTCGACCCCTTCGACGATATGCCACGGCGCATAGTCGCGGCTGGTGCGGCGCAGCACGCGTTCGCCAAAGCGCACGAAACGGTCGTAGGTTTCTGACTGCTGCCAGTCCAGCGGGCTGATCTTCCAGCTGTGCAGCGGGTCGTCCTTCAGCGATTTCAGGCGCGCCTTCATCTGCTTCTTGGACAGGTGGAACCAGAACTTGATGATCAGCGCGCCTTCGTCGCACAGCATCTGCTCCAGGCGTTCGGCGCCGGTGATGGCCTGGTCGAGCACGGCATCCTTGAACACCCCGTGCACCCGCCCCTGCAGCATCTGGCTGTACCAGTTGCCGAAGAACACACCCATGCGCCCCTTCGGTGGCAAGGCCCGCCAGTAGCGCCAGGCCGGCGGGCGGGCCAGCTCCTCGTCGGTTTGCTGGTCGAAGGTGAGCACATCGATCATGCGCGGGTCCATCCACTCGTTGAGCAGCTTTACCGTCTCACCCTTGCCGGCGCCTTCGATACCGTTGATCAGCACGATCACCGGGAAGCGCGCCTGTTGCTTGAGTTCGTACTGGGCTTCGAGCAGGGCCTCGCGTAAGGCGGGTACCTCGGCGTCGTAAGCCTCCTTGTCGATGCTGTGGCCGATTTCGGCGGATTCGAACATGCACTGGCTCCTTCAATGGATAAGCAAGACTAGCGGAATTCGAAGCTGCAAGCTGCAAGCTGCAAGCTGCAAGCTGCAAGCTGCAAGCTGCAAGAAAATGCAAGCCATGCCACCATCTGCTTTTTCTTGCAGCTTAAAGCTTGCAGCTTGCAGCTTGCAGCTCATCTCCCAGTGAAACCAGCCATGCCTGAATCCACCCTCCTCCAGCACGCCCAGATCGACTGGGACGACCAGGGCCGCCCCCATTCGCGGCAGTACGACGACGTCTATTTCGCGGTCAACGAAGGCATCGAAGAAACCAAGCACGTGTTCCTCGGCCAGACCCGCCTGGCCGAGCGCTTTGCCGACCTGGCGCCGCACACCTGCCTGGTGATCGGCGAAACCGGCTTTGGCACCGGCATGAACTTCTTCTGCGCCTGGCAGCTGTTCGAACAGCATGCGCACGCTGAGGCCCGCCTGCATTTCGTCAGCGTCGAAAAGTACCCCCTCGGCCACGCCGACATGGCCCGCGCCGTGCGCCTGTGGCCTGAACTTGGCGCCTACACCGAGCCACTGCTGGCGCAGTACGTGGCCGTACACCCGGGCTTTCAGCAGTTCACCTTCGCCGAGGGCAGGGTCACCCTCACCCTGCTGATCGGCGATGTGCTGGAACAGCTGCCGCAACTGGATGCGCAGATCGATGTGTGGTTCCTTGACGGCTTCGCCCCGGCCAAGAACCCCGACATGTGGACCCCAGCGCTGTTCGCCCAGTTGGCGCGCTTGTCTCACGCCGGCACGGTACTGGGTACGTTCACCACCACCGGCTGGGTACGCCGCAGCCTGGTCGACGCCGGCTTTGCCATGAAGAAGGTGCCAGGCATCGGCAAGAAGTGGGAAGTCATGAGTGGCGCCTACGTCGGCGCCCTGCCCGGCCCCGCCGCCCCTTGGTACGCCCGCCCGCCTGCCGCACCGGGGCCGCGCGAGGCATTGGTGATCGGTGCCGGGCTGGCGGGCTGCACCAGCGCCGCCAGCCTGGCCCGGCGTGGCTGGCAAGTGACCGTGCTTGAACGCCACCCGGCACCGGCGCAGGAAGCCTCGGGTAACCCGCAGGGGGTGCTGTACCTCAAGCTTTCGGCCCACGGCACGGCGCTGTCGCAGATGATCCTGTCCGGGTTCGGCTACACCCGGCGCCAGCTGGAGCGCCTGCAGCGCGGCCGTGACTGGGATGCCTGCGGCGTGCTGCAGCTGGCTTTCGACAGCAAGGAAGCCGAGCGCCAGGGCAAGCTGGCTGCCGCCTTCGATTACGACCTGCTGCATACATTGGCGCGCAGCGAGGCCGAAGCCATCGCCGGGGTGGCTTTGCCGGCTGGCGGGCTGTTCTACCCCGAAGGTGGCTGGGTGCACCCGCCCGCGCTGTGCCAGCAGCAGTTGCAGCACCCGCGTATCCGGCGGGCGATGCATCAGGAAGTCATCGAGCTGCGCAAGGTCGATGAACAGTGGCAGGCCTGGGCGGGCGAGCGCCTGCTGGCCAGCGCGCCGGTGGTGGTGCTGGCCGGTGCTGCCGAGGTGCGCCGGTTTGAAGCCTGTGCGGAGCTGCCGCTCAAGCGCATCCGCGGGCAGATCACGCGCTTGCCGGCCACCGCCAGCAGCCGGGCGTTACGCACCGTGGTGTGCGCAGAGGGCTATGTGGCACCGCCGCGTGGTGATGAACATACCCTGGGCGCGAGTTTTGATTTTCACCGTGAAGACCTGGCGCCGACGGTGGCCGAACACCAGGGCAACCTGGCGTTGCTGGAGGAGATTTCTACGGATCTGGCCCAGCGCCTGGATGCGGCTGAGCTGGACCCTGAGCAGTTGCAAGGGCGTGCGGCGTTCCGCTGTACCAGCCCGGATTACTTGCCGATCGTCGGGCCGGTGGCGAATGGGCAGGCGTTTGCCGAGGCGTATGCGGTGCTGGCGCGCGATGCGCGGCAAGTGCCAGAGGTGGCCTGCCCTTGGCTGGACGGCTTGTATGTGAACAGCGGGCATGGCTCGCGCGGGTTGATCACGGCGCCGTTGAGTGGCGAGCTGGTGGCGGCCTGGGTGTGCGGGGAGCCGTTGCCGTTGCCTAGGGCGGTGGCGGAGGCTTGCCATCCGAACAGGTTTGGGTTGCGGCGGTTGATTCGGGGGAAGTGATTGCTTCGGGGCATGTCGTTGAATTTATTGCGCTTGTGAGATCGAGCGCCGCCCGCGCGGCGCTTCGCGGGGCAAGCCCGCTCCCACATCTGTTTCGGGCCAGTTCATCCTGTGAGGACACCGCTGTCCGCTTTGTTTGTTCCCTTTAATATTGGCTGCGACGCTGCTCTTCATCAATCTTCTGACATGCACCCAGGGTGCGAGTGCGGTGGTAGCAGGAAAAACTGGCCCGAAACAGATGTGGGAGCGGGCTTGCCCCGCGAAGCGCCGCGCGGGCGGCGCTCGATCTCACCGACAACAAAAAAACCAAGACAAGCACCTGGCAGCACCATCACTTAATCCAAGACAATCACCTGCCCACCTCATATAACAGATTGTTCTAAAACTCTCACAAAGCACACAGGTCAGTTCCTTAAGGTGCCCTAATCCGGGGCATCACCTCCCCAACGGAAAAACCGGTAAGGACTTATGTGCGGATTAGCAGGAGAGTTGCGTTTCACCCCCATCAATCAAGCCCCTCGCCCAGCCGACCTGGCTGCGGTAGAGCGCATCACCCATCACCTGGCCCCGCGTGGCCCGGATGCCTGGGGCTTCCATAGCCAGGGGCCGATTGCCCTCGGTCATCGGCGCCTGAAAATCATGGACCTGTCCGACGGCTCGGCGCAGCCGATGGTCGACAACACCCTGGGCTTGTCACTGGCGTTCAACGGCGCCATCTACAACTTCCCCGAGCTGCGCCAGGAGCTGCAGGGCCTGGGCTACCAATTCTGGTCCGACGGCGACACCGAAGTGCTGCTCAAGGGCTACCATGCCTGGGGCGCGGCATTGCTGCCCAAGCTCAACGGCATGTTCGCCCTGGCCATCTGGGAGCGCGACAACCAGCGCCTGTTCCTGGCCCGCGACCGCCTTGGCGTCAAGCCGCTGTACCTGTCGCGTAACGGCGAGCGCCTGCGCTTTGCTTCGACCCTGCCAGCGCTGCTCAAGGGCGGCGACATCGACCCGATGCTCGACCCGGTAGCACTCAACCATTACCTGAACTTCCACGCCGTGGTGCCGGCCCCGCGCACCCTGCTGGCCAACGTGCAAAAGCTGGAGCCTGGCACCTGGATGCGCATCGACCGCCACGGCGAAGTGGAACGCCAGACCTGGTGGCAGCTGAAATACGGCGCCAACCCCGACGAGCGTGAACTGGACCTGGAAGGCTGGACCACCCGTGTGCTCGATGCCACCCGCGACGCCGTGGCCATCCGCCAACGCGCGGCCGTCGATGTTGGCGTGCTGTTGTCCGGCGGCGTCGACTCCAGCCTGCTGGTCGGCCTGCTGCGCGAAGTGGGCGTGGACGACCTGTCGACGTTCTCCATCGGTTTTGAAGATGCCGGTGGCGAGCGCGGCGATGAGTTCCAGTACTCTGACCTGATCGCCAAGCACTACGGCACCCGCCACCACCAGTTGCGCATTGCCGAACATGAAATCATCGACCAGCTGCCGGCGGCGTTCCGCGCCATGAGCGAGCCGATGGTCAGCCATGACTGCATCGCCTTCTACCTGCTGTCGCGGGAAGTGGCCAAGCACTGCAAGGGCGTGCAGAGCGGCCAGGGTGCCGACGAGTTGTTTGCCGGCTACCACTGGTACCCACAGGTGGACGGCGCCGACGATGCCTTTGGCGCCTACCGCGATGCCTTCTTCGACCGCAGCCATGCCGAGTACCGCGACACCGTGCAGGCGCCATGGCTGCTGGAAACCGACGCCGCTGGCGACTTCGTCCGTGAGCACTTTGCCCGCCCCGGCGCACCGGACGCGGTGGACAAGGCCCTGCGCCTGGACAGCACGGTGATGCTGGTCGACGACCCGGTCAAGCGGGTGGACAACATGACCATGGCCTGGGGCCTGGAGGCGCGCACGCCGTTCCTCGATTACCGCCTGGTGGAACTGTCGGCGCGCATCCCGGCACGTTTCAAGCTGCCCGATGGCGGCAAGCAGGTGCTCAAGCAGGCGGCGCGGCGGGTGATCCCGCATGAAGTGATCGACCGCAAGAAGGGCTACTTCCCGGTACCGGGCCTGAAACACCTGGAAGGGGCCACCCTGGGTTGGGTGCGTGAACTGCTGACCGACCCTAGCCAGGACCGTGGGCTGTTCAACCCGGCCATGATCGACCGCTTGCTCAGCAACCCGCACGGCCAGCTGACGCCGCTGCGTGGCTCCAAGCTGTGGCAGCTGGCGGCACTTAACCTTTGGCTGAGCGAACAAGGACTCTGACCCCTGATGAAAGCCCACGAAACTGCTTACGGTCAGCGCCTGCTGCGCGGCCAGGCGCCGTCCTACGAGCGCCTGCAGGCACGCCTGGCGGGCGACGGTAGCCAGCCTCACGACCAGCCGCGTGCCGTGCACTGCGGCTGGGGCCGGCTGCTGATCGGCCATACCTATGCCGACCCGGCCACGCTGGCCGCCGACCTGCTGGATGAATGCCCGGGCGAGCGCGATATTGCCCTGTACGTGGCTGCACCGCAGCAGGTGCTGGCGCAGGCGCCGCAGCAACTGTTCCTCGACCCCTCCGATACGCTGCGCCTGTGGTTTACCGACTACCGCCCGGCGCAACGGGTATTTCGCGGCTTCCGTGTGCGACGGGCGCAGAACCCGGCCGACTGGCAGGCCATCAACACGCTTTATCAGGTGCGTGGCATGCTGCCGGTCGATGCCGACCTGCTGACACCGCGCCATTTGGGTGGCCCGGTGTACTGGTTGGCAGAAGACGAGGATACCGGCGCCGTGATTGGCAGCGTGATGGGCCTGAACCATTGCAAGGCGTTCGATGACCCCGAGCACGGCAGCAGCCTGTGGTGCCTGGCAGTGGACCCGCACTGCACCCGCCCTGGCGTCGGTGAAGTGCTGGTGCGGCACCTGATCGAGCACTTCATGAGCCGTGGCCTGGCCTACCTCGACCTGTCGGTGCTGCACGACAACCGGCAGGCCAAGCGCCTGTACCAGAAGCTGGGCTTTCGCAACCTGCCCACCTTTGCAGTCAAGCGCAAGAATGTCATCAACGAGCAACTGTTCCTCGGGCCCGGGCCACAGGCCGACCTCAACCCCTACGCGCGGATCATCGTCGACGAGGCCCTGCGCCGCGGCATTGAAGTGCATGTCGATGACGCCGTCGGCGGCCTGTTCACCCTGAGCCTGGGCGGGCGGCGCATTCGTTGCCGTGAATCGCTCAGCGACCTGACCAGCGCCGTCACCATGACCCTGTGCCAGGACAAGCGCCTGACCCAACATGCCCTGCTCAACGCCGGGCTGCAGGTGCCGGCGCAGCAACTGGCCGGCAATGCCGACGACAACCTGGCGTTTCTCGACGAGCATGGCGCGGTGGTGGTCAAGCCGGTCGATGGCGAGCAAGGTCAAGGCGTGGCGGTGAACCTGACCTGCATTGACGAAATTACCCAGGCGGTTGCCCATGCACGCCAGTTCGACAGCCGCGTATTGCTGGAAAGCTTCCACGCCGGGCATGACCTGCGCATCGTGGTAATCGGCTATGAGGTGGTGGCTGCCGCCATTCGTCACCCGGCGCAGGTACTGGGCGACGGCAAGCATAGCGTGCGCCAGTTGATCGAAGCCCAGAGCCGGCGGCGCCAGGCTGCTACCGGTGGCGAAAGCCGCATTCCGCTGGATGACGAAACCGAGCGCACCTTGCGGGTGGCCGGCTTTGCCTATGACGACGTGTTGCCTGCCGGCCAGCGCCTGGCCGTGCGGCGTACCGCCAACCTGCACACCGGCGGCACCCTCGAAGATGTCACCGCACGCCTGCACCCGGTGCTGGCCGACGCGGCCGTGCGCGCTGCGCGGGCGCTGGAAATTCCCGTGGTGGGCCTGGACTTCATGGTGCGCGATGCCGAGCAACCGGAGTACGTGATCATCGAAGCCAACGAACGTGCCGGCCTGGCCAACCACGAACCGCAGCCCACGGCCGAGCGCTTTATCGACCTGCTGTTTCCGCATAGCCGGCCTTTGGCGTAAACCAGTGCCGGCCTCTTCGCGGCTAAAGCCGCTCCTACAGGGATATCACCGGCCCTGAGGGCTGCATATTACTTGTAGGAGCGGCTTTAGCCGCGAAGAGGCCGGCACAGGAGCAAGGAGTCCCCAACCATGTCCGAACGTCACCCCGAACCCGATCTCGACTACCTCAAACGCGTACTGCTGGAAATGCTCGCCATCCCCAGCCCCACCGGCTTCACCGACACCATCGTGCGCTACGTGGCCGAACGCCTGGACGAGCTGGGCATCCCTTTCGAGCTCACCCGTCGCGGCACCATCCGCGCCACGCTCAAGGGCCGGCAAACCTCGCCCGACCGCGCGGTGTCCGCCCACCTCGACACCATCGGCGCCAGCGTGCGCCAGTTGCAGGACAACGGCCGCCTGGCGCTGGCACCGGTCGGCTGCTGGTCCAGCCGCTTCGCCGAAGGCAGCCGGGTCAGCGTGTTCACCGACACCGGCGTGTTCCGTGGCAGCGTGCTGCCGCTGATGGCCAGCGGGCATGCCTTCAACACCGCCATCGATCAGATGCCGGTCAGCTGGGAACACGTGGAAGTGCGCCTGGACGCCTACTGCGCCACCCGCGCCGACTGCGAAGCACTGGGTGTCAGCATTGGTGATTTCGTCGCCTTCGACCCGCTGCCCGAGTTCACCGAAAGCGGCCATATCAGTGCCCGCCATCTGGACGACAAGGCCGGCGTAGCGGCGCTGCTGGCCGCGCTGAAAGCCGTGGTGGAGAGTGGTCGCCAACCGCTGATCGACTGCCACCCGCTGTTCACCATTACCGAGGAGACCGGCTCCGGGGCAGCGGGTGCCCTGCCCTGGGATGTCAGCGAGTTCGTCGGCATCGACATTGCCCCGGTAGCACCCGGGCAGGCCTCCAGCGAGCACGCGGTGAGCGTGGCCATGCAGGACTCGTCAGGGCCGTACGACTACCACCTGTCCCGGCATTTGCTGAAACTGGCCGGCGAGCACGACCTGCCGGTGCGACGCGACCTGTTCCGCTATTACTTCAGCGATGCCCATTCGGCAGTGACCGCGGGGCATGATATTCGCACGGCGCTGGTGGCGTTTGGCTGCGATGCCACCCATGGCTACGAGCGCACCCATATCGACAGCCTGGCGGCGTTGAGCCGGTTGCTGTCGGCATACCTGCTGAGCCCACCGGTGTTTGCCAGTGATTCGCAGCCGGCCAATACTTCGTTGGAGCGGTTCAGCCATCAGCTGGAGCATGATGCGCAGATGGAGAGCGATACCCGGGTGCCCGCGGTGGATAGCCTGGTGGGTAACAAGGTTTGAGGGCCTGGGGGCTGCTTTGCAGCCTGTGGGAGCGGCGGTGCGGCGATCCGACTTGTCCCGCGAACACCGGCGGAGCCGGTGCCATAAATCGCGCAGCCCCCTTCGCGGGACAAGCCCGCTCCCACAGCGGCCCCAAATTCCTGAATGTTTCGCGTAGCATGCCCACACCTACTACCCAGACACCACCACCATGCTGATCCCCTACGACCAACTGCAAGCCGAAACCCTGACCCGCCTGATCGAAGACTTCGTCACCCGCGACGGCACCGACAACGGCGACGACACCCCACTGGAAACCCGTGTGCTGCGGGTGCGCCAGGCATTGGCCAAGGGCCAGGCGTTCATCCTGTTCGACCCGGAGAGCCAGCAGTGCCAGTTGTTGGCCAAGCATGATGTGCCGCGCGAGTTGCTCGATTGACAGGGCCGGCCTCTTCGCGGGTTTACTCGCGAAGAGGCCGGTACAGGCAACATCAGCCTTTGCCTTGCTTGGCCTCCTTGATGCGCTTGTACACCTCCGCCCGGTGCACCGGTACCTTGCGCGGGGCATCGACACCAAAGCGCACTACCCCGTCCCGGGTCTCCACCACCATGATCCGGATGTCATCGCCAATGACAATGACCTCGCCCACTTCACGCCCTATCACCAGCATGCTCCGTTCCTCCTGTACAAGGTAAAACCGGAGCCTGCCTCGTAGGCATTCGGCTACTCAATAGCTCCCCTACGATTCAGAAGGGCCCTACATTTTTGGGTAATTTCTCCTACAGACCATTTACCGCGATTGAGCTTTGGTGCGCATTTTCGCCGCCATTTCGGCCATTTCGTCATACAGCCGCTCCGGTGCCTGACGCTTCAGCTCCCAGGCCTGGCGACCGGCCTCATGGGGCAGGATCAGGAACTCGCCGGCAGCGACCTGGCGGTGGATGTAATCGGCGATGTCGGCGGCGCTGATCGGCGAGCCTTCCAGCAACTTGCCCACCTGCGCCTTCATCGCCGGGTTCGGCCCGCGGAACGAGTCCAGCAGGTTGGTCTGGAAGAACGACGGGCACACCACATGCACCGCCACCTCCTGCTGGCGCAGCTCGACCAGCAGGCTCTCCGACAGGGCCAGCACGCCGGCCTTGGCCACGTTGTAGTTGCTCATGCCCGGCCCCTGCATCAGTGCGGCCATCGAGGCGACATTGATGATGCGCCCCTTGCTGCGCTCCAGCAGCGGCAAGAAGGCCTTGCAGCCCTTGACCACGCCCATCAGGTTGACCGCGATCTGCCAGTCCCAGTCTTCAAGCGACAGCTCGGCAAAGAAGCCGCCCGAGGCGACACCGGCGTTGTTGACGATCACGTCGATGCCACCGAACTGCTCGGTGCAGGCCTGCGCCAGGGCGGTGAGCTGGCTGTAGTCGCGCACGTCGCAGCGCTGAATGAAGCCCTCGCCGCCTGCGCCGCGGGCCAGCTCCAGGGTTTCGCGCAGGCCGTTTTCGTTGACATCGGCCAGCGCCAGGCGCCAGCCCTCACGCGCCCAGCGCAGGGCGATCTCGCGACCGAGGCCGGACCCGGCGCCGGTGATCATGATGCGGTTTTGCATGGTGGCTGGCCTTGTTTTGATGGCTGTTGCGAGGAGTCTAAACAAGGGGGCGGGGGGTGGCAGGGTTCATCAGGGTAGTGAATGGGGGGGCATGGATATGTGGTTAACCTGTGCGGGCCTCTTCGCGGGTAAACCCGCTCCTACAAAGGTTGGCGACGGCCTTGATGGCAGCGCTGTCCGTTGTAGGAGCGGGTTTACCCGCGAAGAGGCCCGCACAGGCAACACCCAAATGGAATCTTTCACAAACCGCAATGGTCCGATTTTACAAGAGGCCAGCAGTCCGAGGCCCTTGACCCTCAACCACGCAAGGATTCCGTCATGACCACGATTCTGATCATCATCCTGATCCTCCTGCTGATTGGTGGCTTACCGGTCTTCCCGCACTCGCGCAGCTGGGGCTATGGCCCGTCCGGCATCGTCGGCGTGGTGCTGGTAGTACTGCTGGTGTTGTTACTGTTAGGCATGATCTAGCCCCGCAAACATAAAAAAACCGCGCCAAGGCGCGGTTTTTTATTACCTGATGGATCAGTGCGAAACAGCGCCCGATGCCCCCAGGCCGGTCTGCGAACGCACGAATTGCGGGAAGAACAACGCGCGCTCGTCTTCAGCCGCCTTGGACTTGTCGGTCACCGAGAAGAACCAGATGCTGACGAAGGCAATCGCCATCGAGAACAGCGCCGGGTACTCGTACGGGTAGATCGGTTTTTCGTGGCCCAGGATCTGTACCCAGATGGTCGGGCCGAGAATCATCAGCGTCACCGCACTCACCAGGCCCAGCCAGCCGCCGATCATGGCGCCGCGGGTGGTCAGTTTCTTCCAGTACATGGAAAGCAGCAGTACCGGGAAGTTGCAGCTGGCAGCGATGGAGAATGCCAGGCCGACCATGAAGGCGATGTTCTGCTTCTCGAACAGGATACCCAGGCCGATCGCCAGCACACCCAACGCGACGGTGGTGATCTTCGATACGCGGATCTCGTCCTTGTCGTTGGCCTTGCCTTTGCGCCAGACGCTGGCGTACAGGTCGTGGGACACCGCCGAGGCACCGGCCAGGGTCAGGCCGGCAACCACCGCCAGGATGGTGGCGAAGGCCACTGCCGAGATGAAGCCGAGGAACACACTGCCACCCACGGCATTGGCCAGGTGCACCGCTGCCATGTTGTTGCCGCCCAGCAGGGCGCCGGCGGCGTCCTTGAAGTCCGGGTTGGTGCTGACCAGCAGGATGGCGCCAAAGCCGATGATGAAGGTGAGGATGTAGAAGTAGCCGATGAAGCCGGTGGCGTACAGCACGCTCTTGCGGGCTTCCTTGGCGTCACTGACAGTGAAGAAGCGCATGAGGATGTGTGGCAGGCCAGCGGTACCGAACATCAGCGCCAGGCCCAGCGAGAATGCCGAGATCGGGTCCTTGACCAGGCCGCCCGGGCTCATGATCGCTTCGCCCTTGGCATGCACCTTGATCGCTTCGGAGAACAGCGTGTTGAAGTCGAAGCCCACGTGCTTCATGACCATCAGGGCCATGAAGCTGGCACCGGACAGCAACAGCACGGCCTTGATGATTTGTACCCAGGTAGTGGCCAGCATGCCGCCGAACAGCACGTACAGGCACATCAGGATACCCACCAGGATCACCGCCACGTGGTAGTCCAGGCCGAACAGCAGCTCGATCAGCTTGCCAGCACCGACCATCTGCGCGATCAGGTAGAACGCCACCACCACCAGCGAACCGGAGGCCGACAGGGTACGGATTTCCTTTTGCCCGAGGCGGTACGAGGCCACGTCGGCGAAGGTGTACTTGCCCAGGTTGCGCAGGCGTTCGGCAATCAGGAAGAGGATGATCGGCCAGCCGACCAGGAAGCCGATCGAGTAGATCAGGCCGTCATAGCCAGAGGTGAACACCAGCGCGGAAATACCCAGGAACGAGGCGGCCGACATGTAGTCGCCGGCAATCGCCAAGCCGTTCTGGAAGCCGGTGATCTTGCCGCCGGCGGCGTAGTAGTCCGCCGCCGACTTGTTGCGTTTGGAGGCCCAGTAGGTAATGCCCAGGGTGAAGGCGACGAAGGCCACGAACATGGCGATCGCAGCAACGTTCAGCGGCTGTTTCTGCACCTCGCCGGTCAGGGCATCGGCGGCCCACACGGCGGGTGCAAAGACTCCGCAGGCCAGAACGGCCAGGGTTTTGGCGTGGCGAATCATTGTTGCGCCTCCTTCAGGATGGCCTTGTTCAGCTCATCGAATTCACCGTTGGCGCGGCGTACGTAGATGGCGGTCAGGACGAATGCCGAGATGATCAGGCCGACGCCCAGGGGAATGCCCCAGGTGATCGACGACTCAGGGCTGAGCTTGGCGCCCAGTATCTGAGGACCGTAGGCAATAAGGAGGATGAAGGCGCAGTACAGGCCGAGCATGATCGCCGAGAGAATCCAGGCGAACCGTTCGCGTTTGGTAACCAGCTCCTTGAAGCGGGGGCTGTTTTGTATCGAGAGGTAAATGCTGTCGTTCATTGTTTTTGTCCTAGCAGCACAGGTAGGGGATGGTACCCACACCCTTACTTTATGCTGCCGATGGACGCCAACCAGACGACCTTAGTCTTAGATGCAACGGTGTTTTACCGAATCGGTAAAAAAGCGGGGGCCGCTGCGCGGCCCATCGCGACACAAGGCCGCTCCCACAGGGGACCGCATACACCTGTAGGAGCGGCCTTGTGTCGCGATGGGCTGCAAAGCAGCCCCAGGGATTCCAGCGCTTACTTGCCAGTCCACTCCTTCACGCGGTCAGGGTGCTTGGCCACCCAATCCTTGGCCGCCGCTTCAGGCTTGGCCCCTTCCTGAATCGCCAGCATCACCTCGCCAATCTCGTCTTTGGACTGCCAGTTGAACTTCTTCAGGAACTCCGCCACTTCCGGCGCCTTGGTTGCCAGTTCCTTGCTGCCGATACTGTTCACGGTTTCCGCCGCGCCATACACGCCTTTCGGGTCTTCGAGGAACTTCAGCTTCCACTTGGCGAACATCCAGTGCGGCACCCAGCCGGTCACTGCAATCGACTGCTGCTTGGCATAGGCACGGCCCAGCTCTGCGGTCATCGCCGCGCCAGAACTGGCCTGCAGCTTGTAACCGCTCAGGTCGTAGTCCTTGATTGCCTGATCGGTCTTGATCATCACGCCGGAACCGGCGTCGATGCCGACAATCTTCTGCTTGAAGCTGCTGTCGGTCTTGAGGTCGGCGATGCTCACCGCCTTGACGTACTCAGGCACAATCAGGCCGATCTTGGCGTCCTTGAAGTTCGGGCCGTAGTCGACCACGTTGTCCTTGTTCTTGGCCCAGTACTCGCCATGGGTTACCGGCAACCAGGCCGACAACATGGCATCGAGCTTGCCGGTCGCCACACCCTGCCACATGATCCCGGTGGCCACGGCCTGCAACTTCACGTCGTAGCCGAGTTTCTGCTTGATCACTTCGGCAGCCACGTTGGTGGTCGCCACACTGTCGGCCCAACCATCCACGTAGCCAATACTGACTTCTTTGGCCATTGCCTGTGCTGCGCTCATTCCCAGTACCAGGGCGGTGCCTACACCCAGGAAACGTCGCATTTTTTTCAAAGTTGCCATCAAAGCATCCCCTCGTCAGGTCTTGGAGATTGCATCATCTTCCTGCCACACCGGGCGACCTGATCCAACTGCGACCTGTACCCGCCCCATATGCGACAGCACTGTGCCATTAGCGCCATCGGCCTGCAGTGGCCTGCGCGATCCTTGCATGCCAAAGGTTTGGCGCCGGGCTACTATCTACCCTTTTGCGCCTGACGATGGACCGCCCGATGCCCAGTTCTGCCCGCCTGCTGCTGCCGTTGTACCTGCTTGCCTGCCTGTTGGCCCTGCTGGGGCTGGGAGCGCTCTGGTACGGGCTGGGCAAGCCGGTGCAACTGCCCGACGCTGCCAGCCCGACGCACAAGCTGCAATGTGCCTCGTACACCCCGTTCGACAAGGACCAGTCGCCCTACGACCAGCCGTTTCGCCTGCGCCCGCAGCGCATGGACGCCGACCTGGCCCTGCTGGCCGAGCGATTTCAGTGCATTCGCACCTATTCCATGACCGGTCTTGAGGCAATCCCGGCGCTGGCGCGCAAGCACGGCCTGAAGGTGATGCTCGGCGCCTGGGTGAACAGCCACCCGGCCGATACCGACCGGGAAATCAACCTGCTGATCGCTACCGCCAACGCCAACCCTGACGTGGTCAGCGCGGTGATCGTGGGCAACGAGACGCTGTTGCGCAAGGAGGTGACCGGTGCACACCTGGCCAAGCTGATTGCCCGGGTGAAAAGCCAGGTGCAGGTACCGGTGACTTACGCCGATGTCTGGGAGTTCTGGTTGCAGCACCCACAGATTGCCCCGGCGGTGGACTTTCTGACCATCCACCTGCTGCCCTACTGGGAAGACGAACCGCGCGGCATCGACGATGCCCTGGCCCATGTAGCCGACGTGCGCCGGGTGTTCGGCACACGCTTTGCGCCCAAGGACATCCTGATTGGCGAAACCGGCTGGCCTAGCGAAGGCCGCCAGCGCGAGACCGCGGTACCCAGCCGGGTCAACGAGGCGCGCTTCATTCGAGGTTTTGTGGCCATGGCCGAGAGTAACGGCTGGCGCTACAACCTGATCGAGGCGTTCGACCAGCCGTGGAAGCGCGCCAACGAAGGCGCGGTGGGCGGTTACTGGGGGCTGTACGACGCAGACCGGCAGGATAAAGGGGTGCTCGAAGGGCCGGTGAGCAACCTGCAGTACTGGCCGCAGTGGTTGCTGGCCAGTGCCGTGCTGATGGGGGGCGTACTGATACTGGCCGGGCGCCCTGCTACGCCGCTGGCGGCAGTGCTGTTGCCGTTGCTGGCAGCGTTTGGCGCCGGTTGCCTGGGTTTGTGGGGCGAACTGATGCGCACCCATGCGCGCTTTGCCGGGGAATGGTTGTGGGCAGTATTGCTGGCAGGGCTGAACCTGCTGGTGCTGGCCCATGCGCTGTTGGCGCTGGCGCAGCGGGCGGGTTGGCGCGAGCGGGTGTTCGCCTGGCTGCAAGCGCGGGCCGGCTGGTTGCTGCTGGCGGCGGGCTTTGCTGCGGCGGTGAGCATGCTGGCGATGGTGTTCGACCCGCGCTACCGCAGCTTCCCCAGCGCCGCGCTGGCATTGCCGGCGCTGGTGTACGTGCTGTGGCCGGTGCGCGCGCGGCGCGCGGAGGTGGCGTTGCTGGCGTTTATCGTCGGTGCCGGGGTGGCGCCGCAGCTGTTTGTCGAAGGGTTGCAGAGCCAGCAGGCCTGGGGTTGGGCAGTGGTGAGTGTGTTGATGACGGCGGCATTGTGGCGGAGTTTGCGGGTGCGATCGGCTTGATTGTAGTGGTGGGGCGGAAATCGAGCGCCGCCCGCGCGGCGCTTCGCGGGACAAGCCCGCTCCCACATCTGTTTCGGGCCAGTCATTCCTGTGGGGGCACCTCTGTCCGCCTTGTTTGTTCCCTTCCATATCGAAGGGAACGCAGTTGTTCTTCATCAATTTCCAGCCATGCACACAGGGTGCGCGCGCCAAAGGCACAGGAGTAACTGGCCCGAAACAGATGTGGGAGCGGGCTTGTCCCGCGAAGCGCCGCGCGGGCGGCGCTCGATTTCAGCCCCACCACCTCTATCAAGCCAGGACCCTGCCAGCCCCACCTCAATTACCTGACCAACCGCAACCCCGCCAGCACCAGCGCAAACACGGCAATGCTGGCGGTATACAGCACCAGCGCCGGTACCGCGAACACCAGGGCCAGCAGCGCCAGCCACCAGCCCGCGCGGCCGGCAACCCACTGCGCCAGCAGGGCCAGGCCCAGCCCACCCCAGGCCAGTACCTGGTGGTGAATGCCAAGCCCCAGCAAGGCGCGTACTTCGCACTGCCAGTACGCCGTGGGCACCGTACACAGCCCCACCCACTGGCCATCCTCCATCAGCCCATAGCGCACGCCATAGCTGGCTGCGAGCCATAGCCCGATAAACAGCAGCAGCGCGGCCGGCAGCGAACGTGACATCCTGTTCTCCAATAGCGGTAATCGAAAGCATCCATGATCGCTTAAGGCCTGTTGTAAGGCAAAATCACAACCCTGCAGCTATGTTGCAGATAACAAGTACACCAAAGGCCACCGCAACGGGCAACTTTGCCCGGTTGGCTGTGGTCCTAGCCTGCACACTGCTCGACCTTGCGTTCTTTTGGGGGATTACATGCTTCGACCTTTGCGCCTCGCTGCTCTGCTCGGCAGCCTGCTCATGGCTGTGGCCGCTTCTGCGCGGGATATCGACGCGGCAAGCTATGGCTACCCCTTGACCAACCCGTTCGAGGCAACCATTGCCACCACGCCGCCGGACCAGCGCCCGACCCTGCCCGGCGACGATGAAATCGACCAGTCCGACTACAGCCTGAACCTGCGCCCGGAGCGCGAGTTCACCCTGCCCGACAACTTCTGGGCAGTGAAAAAGCTCAAGTACCGCCTGGCGCGCCAGGACCACGAAGCGCCGCTGATCTTCATCATCGCCGGCACGGGTGCCCCCTACAGCAGCACCATCAACGAATACCTGAAGAAGTTGTTCTATCAGGGCGGCTTCCACGTGGTGCAGCTGTCGTCACCGACCAGCTACGATTTCATGAGCGCTGCTTCGCGCTTCGCCACCCCCGGCATCAGCCAGGAAGATGCCGAAGACATGTACCGGGTGATGCAGGCCGTGCGTGCCCAGCACCCGCGCCTGCCGATCAGCGAGTTCTACCTGACCGGCTACAGCCTGGGTGCGCTCGATGCCGCCTTCGTCAGCCACCTGGACGAAACCCGCCGCAGCTTCAACTTCAAGCGCGTGCTGCTGCTGAACCCGCCGGTCAACCTGTACACCTCGATCAACAACCTCGACAAGCTGGTGCAAACCCAGGTCAAGGGTATCGACCGCAGCACCACCTTCTACGAGCTGATGCTGGAAAAGCTCACCCGCTACTTCCAGGACAAGGGCTACATCGACCTCAACGACGCCCTGCTGTATGACTTCCAGCAGTCGAAACAGCACCTGTCCAACGAACAGATGGCCATGCTCATCGGCACCTCGTTCCGCTTCTCGGCGGCAGACATTGCCTTTACGTCCGACCTGATCAACCGCCGTGGCCTGATCATTCCGCCGAAGTTCCCGATCACCGAGGGCAGCAGCCTCACGCCGTTCTTCAAGCGTGCGCTGCAGTGCGACTTCGACTGCTACATGACCGAGCAGGTGATCCCGATGTGGCGTGCCCGCACCGACGGCAACAGCATCCTGCAGCTGGTCAACCAGGTCAGCCTGTATGCGCTGGAAGACTACCTGCGCAGCAGCGACAAGATCGCCGTGATGCACAACGCCGACGACGTCATCCTCGGCCCGGGCGACATCGGTTTCCTGCGCAAGGTGTTCGGTGACCGCCTGACCCTTTACCCCCATGGCGGCCATTGCGGCAACCTCAACTACCGCGTCAACAGTGACGCCATGCTGGAGTTCTTCCGTGGTTAACAAACTCCTCTTCGCCACTGCCCTGCTTGCCGCCGGCCACACCCTGGCCGCCGAGACCGCGCCGCGGGCCAGCGTGGTCGAGGCCGACCCGCAGGTAGTCGGCAGCGCCCCGCTGGTGCCTGAGGCCGACGGCTTCATCGACCCGCTGCGCGAGCTGAAATTCAACCCCGGGCTGGACCAGCGCGAGTTCGAGCGGTCCACCCTCGAGGCGCTGAACGTGTATGACCCACTGGAGTCGCTGAACCGGCGCATTTACCACTTCAACTACCGGCTGGACCAGTGGGTGCTGCTGCCACTGGTGAACGGCTACCAGTATGTAACGCCAAGCTTCGTGCGTACCGGGGTGAGCAACTTCTTCAACAACCTGGGCGATGTACCGAACCTGTTCAACAGCGTGTTGCAGCTCAAGGCCAAGCGCTCGGCCGAGATCACCGCACGGCTGATGTTCAACACCCTGATTGGTGTGGGTGGGCTGTGGGACCCGGCAACCAGCATGGGCCTGCCACGCCAGAGCGAAGACTTTGGCCAGACCCTGGGCTTCTACGGCGTACCGGAAGGGCCGTACCTGATGCTGCCGGTGCTGGGCCCGTCGAACCTGCGCGATACCACCGGGCTGGTGGTGGACTATGCCGGCGAGCAGGCGATCAACTACCTGAACGTGGCCGAAGCCAGCACCGACCACCCGGAAATCTTTGCCCTGCGCGTGGTGGACAAGCGCTATACCACCAATTTCCGCTATGGCCAGTTGAACTCGCCGTTCGAGTACGAGAAGGTGCGGTATGTGTATACCCAGGCGCGCAAGTTGCAGATAGCCGAGTAAGCGGATGTGCAGCTGACTCGGTCCCTGTAGGAGCGGCCTTGTGTCGCGAAAGGGGTGCGAAGCGCCCCCAGGGTTTCAGCTTCGCCGCAGATAATGCCGGGGCCGCTTTGCGGCCCTTTCGCGACACAAGGCCGCTCCTACAGGGGACTGCGTCAGCAGGTCATATTCCCAGGAACTGACACAGCTCACGCTTTTTTGCCAAAGCATCCCTGCGCCCCAACTCGATCAGCTCACTGCAATAGCTGGCTTCAAACAGCAGATAGCTCAACACCCCCGCCCCACTGGTACGCGTCGCCCCCGGCCCACGCAAGAACAGGCGCAACGCCGCCGGCAACTCACGCCGGTGCCGCGCAGCAATTTCGTCCAGCGGCTGGCTGGGCGCCACCACCAACACCTCGATCGGCGCCAGCCCCAGGCGCCGCGCATCCAGGTGCGCCGGTAACAACCGGCTGAGGTGATTAAGCCGCTGCAGCAGTTCGATATCGTCTTCCAGGCTGTCGATGAACGTGCTGTTGAGCATGTGCCCGCCAATCTGCGCCAGGCTCGGTTGCTGGCCGCTGAACACCCGCGGGGTCGGCAACGGTGGCGCTGGCCGCTGCGGGTTGCCACTGACCCCGACCACCAGCACCCGGCTGGCGCCCAGGTGCAAGGCCGGGCTGATCGGTGCCGACTGGCGTACCGCACCGTCGCCGTAGTACTCGTCGCCCAGCTGCACCGGGGCGAACAGCAACGGGATCGCCGCGCTGGCCAGCAGGTGGTCGATGCGCAGTGGCGTGGGCACGCCGATGCGGCGGTGGCGCAACCAGGCCTCGATGGTATCGCGACCCTGGTAGAAGGTTACCGCCTGGCCGGACTCATAACCGAACGCGGTCACCGCGACGGCGCGTAACTGGTTGGCAGCCAGCGAATGGCCAATGCCATCCAGGTTCAGGTGCGCCTCCAGCAGGCCACGCAGCGGGCTGCTGTCGAGCAAGGCCACTGGCGCCTGGCCGCCCAGGCCAAGCAGGCTGTGGCCGACGAAGCGGCTGGCCTGGCGCACCACCCCGGGCCAGTCGCTACGGATGACCAGGTGGCTGCGAACGTTTTGCCAGAAACGCGTAAGCCGTTGCACGGCGTCGTTGAACTGGGTGGCGCCGCTGGCCAGGGTAACAGCGTTGATGGCCCCGGCAGAGGTGCCGACAATGACCGGGAACGGGTTATGCGCGCCAGCGGGCAGCAGCTCGGCGATGCCGGCCAGCACGCCGACCTGATAGGCAGCGCGGGCGCCGCCGCCAGAAAGGATAAGACCGGTTACCGGGGGTGGGGCCATGGAGTCCTTCCTGGGGTTGATGCGCTTTCAGGTCTGGCCCTTTCGCGGGTAAACCCGCTCCTACAGGTGACGCGGGGCCCTTGTAGGAGCGGGTTCACCCGCGAAGAGGCCGGGCCTGCTTACACAAGGCTCAGCGCTTTTTCTTGTCATACAGCCGCGGCGCCCCTTCGGGCCGCGACTTGAACCGGCGGTGCGCCCACAGGTACTGCTCGGGGCATTCGCGCAACACACTTTCAACCCACTGGTTGATGCGCAGGCAGTCGGCCTCTTCGCTTTCCCCGGGGAAGTCCGCCAACGGCGGGTGGATGACCAGACGATAGCCGCTGCCATCCTCCAGGCGCTTCTGGGTGAATGGAATCACCTGCGCTTTGCCCAGCCGGGCAAATTTGGTGGTAGCCGTCACGGTCGCCGCCGGAATACCGAACAGCGGCACGAAGATGCTCTGCTTGGCGCCATAGTCCTGGTCCGGCGCGTACCAGATCGCCCGGCCCGAACGCAGCAGCTTGAGCATGCCGCGCACGTCCTCGCGCTCCACCGCCAGCGAATCGAGGTTATGGCGTTCACGGCCACTGCGCTGGATGAAGTCGAACAACGCGTTGCCATGCTCGCGGTACATGCCGTCGATGGTGTGCTGCTGGCCCAGCAGCGCGGCGCCGATTTCCAGGGTGGTGAAGTGCACCGCCATCAGGATCGCGCCCTGCCCCGCCTGCTGGGCGGCCTGCAGGTGTTCCAGGCCTTCGATGTGGGCCAGGCGTGCAAGCCGGGCCTTGGGCCACCACCAGCTCATGGCCATTTCGAAGAAGGCAATGCCGGTGGACGCAAAGTTGGCCTTGAGCAAACGCTGCCGTTCGTCGACTGACAGCTCCGGGAAACACAGCTCCAGGTTGCGCGCAGCAATACGCCGCCGCTCACCGGCAAAGCGATACATCACCGCGCCCAGCGCGGCACCGATCTTCAACAGCACCCGATACGGCAACTGGACCACCAGCCACAGCAGGCCCAGGCCCAGCCACAGGCCCCAGAACTTGGGATGAAGGTAATAGCGGCGAAAACGCGGGCGTTCCATTGAAGCATCCGGAAAGACAAAGGCCGCGCATTCTACAACGGATCAGTGCATGTTGCGGGCAACCGGTGTTCTCGTTATAAGTCAGGGCACTTTTTTCGCAACAAGCCGTCTATGCAGACCATGAGCCCAAACCACACACCCGACACCGCCTCCGTGTTCCAGCTCAAGGGCAGCATGCTTGCCATTACTGTTCTGGAACTGGCGCGCAATGACCTTGAAGCCCTCGACCGCCAGCTGGCGGCGAAAGTCGCCCAGGCACCGAACTTCTTCAGCAACACGCCGCTGGTGCTGGCGCTGGACAAGCTGCCGGCCGACGAAGGGGCAATCGACCTGCCCGGCTTGATGCGGATCTGCCGCCACCACGGCCTGCGTACCCTGGCCATCCGTGCCAACCGCATCGAGGACATTGCGGCCGCCATTGCCATCGACCTGCCGGTGCTGCCACCGTCCGGCGCCCGCGAGCGGCCGCTGGACCCCGAGCCCGAGGTGGTGAAAAAGCCCGAACCGGCCCCGGCACCCGCACCTGCCCCGGAACCCGAAGTGCGCCCGACCCGCATCATTACTTCGCCAGTACGCGGCGGCCAGCAGATATATGCGCAAGGTGGCGATTTGATAGTTACCGCTTCGGTCAGCCCGGGTGCGGAACTTCTGGCCGATGGCAACATCCATGTGTACGGCGCCATGCGCGGCCGCGCCCTGGCCGGCATCAAAGGCAATACCAAGGCGCGTATCTTCTGCCAGCAGATGACTGCCGAAATGGTCTCTATCGCCGGCCAGTACAGGGTCTGCGAAGACCTGCGCCGCGACCCGCTGTGGGGCACTGGCGTGCAAGTCAGCCTGTCTGGTGACGTGTTGAACATCACCCGTCTTTAACGGATACTTGCCAGCATTTTTAGAGCAACTTTTTACTGTTGCCATTATTTGAGCTATTTAAGCTATTTCAGTTTTTTGCAGGGACCCGTGTCCCGACTATTTTAGGGGTGAAACACCTTGGCCAAGATTCTCGTGGTTACTTCCGGCAAGGGGGGTGTGGGCAAGACCACCACCAGCGCCGCCATTGGTACCGGCCTCGCACTGCGCGGCCACAAGACCGTCATCGTCGACTTCGACGTGGGCCTGCGTAACCTCGACCTGATCATGGGCTGTGAACGCCGCGTGGTTTACGACTTCGTCAACGTGGTCAACGGCGAAGCCAACCTGCAACAGGCCCTGATCAAGGACAAGCGCCTCGAGAACTTGTACGTGCTGGCCGCAAGCCAGACCCGTGACAAGGACGCGCTGACCCAGGAAGGCGTGGAAAAGGTACTGATGGAGCTGAAAGAGCAGTTCGACTACGTCATCTGCGATTCGCCAGCCGGTATCGAAAAAGGCGCACACCTGGCCATGTACTTCGCCGACGAAGCGATCGTGGTGACCAACCCTGAAGTATCTTCGGTACGTGACTCCGACCGCATGCTGGGCATTCTGTCGAGCAAGTCGCGCCGCTCCGAAAACGGCGAAGAGCCGATCAAGGAACACCTGCTGATCACCCGCTACCACCCGGAGCGCGTGGAAAAGGGCGAAATGCTGAGCATCGCCGACGTCGAAGAAATCCTCGCAATCAAGCTCAAGGGCGTGATTCCCGAGTCCCAGGCAGTACTCAAGGCTTCCAACCAGGGTATCCCGGTCATCCTCGACGACCAGAGCGATGCTGGCCAGGCCTACAGCGATACCGTCGACCGTCTGCTGGGCAAAGAAAAGCCCCTGCGGTTCATCGAAGTGCCGAAGCAAGGATTCTTCGCGCGACTGTTTGGAGGCAAGTAAACCATGAACCTTTTTGACTTCTTTCGTGGCAGACAGAAACAGACCAGCGCGTCGGTAGCGAAAGAGCGTCTACAGATCATCGTGGCGCACGAGCGCGGCCAACGCAGCGAACCGGACTACCTGCCGGCGCTGCAGAAAGAACTGCTGGAAGTGATCCGCAAGTATGTGAACATCGGCAACGACGACGTGCATATCGAGCTGGAGAACCAGGGCAGCTGCTCGATTCTGGAGCTGAACATTACCTTGCCGGATCGTTGATCCGCGCAATCGGCAATTTGGGGCTGCTTTGCAGCCCTTCGCGGGCAAGCCCGCTCCTACAAGGGGTATGCATTCCCATGTAGGAGCGGGCTTGCCCGCGAAGGGCCGCAAAGCGGCCCCGCTGTTTTCCCCCGATATAACCGAGACCAAGCAATGCCGCTGTCCAACATCCAGATCCTGCACGAAGACGCCGCCATCCTGGTGATCAACAAACCGACCCTGCTGCTGTCGGTACCCGGCCGTGCCGAGGACAACAAGGACTGCCTGATCACCCGCCTGCAGGAAAACGGCTACCCCGACGCGCTGATCGTGCACCGCCTGGACTGGGAAACCTCGGGCATCATCCTGCTGGCCCGCGATGCCGACAGCCACCGCGAGCTGTCGCGCCAGTTCCACGACCGTGAAACCGAAAAGGCCTACACCGCCCTGTGCTGGGGCCAGCCGGCGCTGGACAGCGGCAGCATCGACCTGCCGCTGCGCTACGACCCGCCGACCAAGCCACGCCATGTGGTCGACCACGAGCAAGGCAAGCATGCCCTGACGTTCTGGCGCATTGTCGAGCGCTGCGGCGATTACTGCCGGGTGGAACTGACGCCGATTACCGGGCGTTCGCACCAGTTGCGCGTGCACATGCTGTCGATCGGGCACCCGCTGCTGGGTGACCGTCTGTATGCCAACCCAGAGGCGCTGGCAGCGCATGAGCGGTTGTGCCTGCATGCTTCGATGCTGAGCTTTACCCACCCGGTGTCCGGGGAGCGGGTGAAATTCGAGTGCCCGGCGCCGTTCTGAATGTGCATTGCCTGTGCTGGCCTCTTCGCGGCTAAAGCCGCTCCTACAGGGGAACACAGTACCTGTAGGCGCGGCTTTAGCCGCGAAGAAGCAAACACAAATTGTCGACATTCTGCGCTAAACTCGCGCCACTGCTGTCTGGAGTGAGCTATGCGCGACGCACTGAATTCTGGCCTTATCGACTTCCTCAAGGCCTCCCCCACGCCCTTCCACGCCACCGCCAGCCTGGCCCAGCGCCTTGAAGCTGCCGGCTACCAGCGCCTGGACGAGCGCGACAGCTGGGCCACGGTGCCTGGCGGCCGCTACTACGTTACCCGTAACGACTCTTCGATCATCGCCATCAAGCTGGGCAAGCAGGCCCCGCTGCTGAACGGCATCCGCATGGTCGGCGCGCACACCGACAGCCCGTGCCTGCGGGTCAAGCCGCAGCCTGAGCTGCAGCGCCAGGGCTTTCTGCAACTGGGCGTGGAAGTGTATGGCGGCGCGCTGCTGGCGCCGTGGTTCGACCGCGACCTGTCGCTGGCTGGGCGTGTCACCTACCGCCGTGATGGCAAGGTCGAAAGCCAGCTGATCGACTTCAAGTTGCCGATCGCGATCATCCCCAACCTGGCGATCCACCTGAACCGTACCGCCAACGAAGGCTGGGCGATCAACCCGCAGAACGAACTGCCGCCGATCCTCGCCCAGGTGGCCGGTGACGAGCGCATCGACTTCCGCGCCCTGCTCACCGAGCAACTGGCCCGCGAACACGAGCTGATTGCCGATGTGGTGCTGGATTACGAGTTGAGTTTCTACGACACCCAGGACGCTGCCCTGATCGGCCTGAACGGCGACTTCATTGCCGGCGCCCGCCTGGACAACCTGCTGTCGTGCTACGCCGGCCTGCAGGCCTTGCTGGCCGCCGACAGCGATGAAACCTGCGTGCTGGTGTGCACCGACCACGAAGAAGTCGGCAGCTGCTCGGCCTGTGGTGCCGACGGCCCGATGCTGGAGCAGACCCTGCAGCGCCTGCTGCCCGAGGGGGACGCCTACGTGCGCACCATCCAGCGTTCGCTGATGGTGTCGGCCGACAACGCCCACGGCGTGCACCCCAACTACGCCGACAAGCACGACGGCAACCACGGGCCCAAGCTCAACGCCGGGCCGGTGATCAAGGTGAACAACAACCAGCGCTACGCCACCAACAGCGAAACCGCCGGGTTCTTCCGCCACCTGTGCATGGCCGAAGAAGTGCCAGTGCAGAGCTTTGTGGTACGCAGCGACATGGGCTGCGGCTCGACCATCGGGCCGATCGCGGCCAGCCACCTCGGTGTGCGCACGGTGGATATCGGCTTGCCGACCTTTGCCATGCACTCGATTCGCGAGCTGTGTGGCAGCCATGACCTGGCGCACCTGGTGAAGGTGCTGACGGCGTTCTACCGTTGCCGCGAGTTGCCTTGATGTAGGCAGGTCTGGCCTCTTCGCGGGTAAACCCGCTCCTACAGGTCCCCACAATGCCTGGGCCTGTGAAAGTCCTGTAGGAGCGGGTTTACCCGCGAAGAGGCCAGGCCTGCTCAAGGTCAATCCCGCTTCGCCTGCTACCCGCTATGCTTGTTACATGGCCCCACTGCAAAAGGATTGCTGTCCATGTCCCCGTTCCTGTCCCTGTTCGTGCCGGTGTTTCTGTTCCTGCTGTTGCTGACCATCGGCTTCAGCATGCGCGAACGCAATATCGGTGTGCTGATGATGTGGATCGGCACTTTGGGTATCTTCGGCCTCACGTGCTGGAAGATCCTCGAGAAACTGCCGACATAAACCTCTACACTCGGCCAATCGTTTGACCTGAGGTAGATTTGCCAGTGCCTGCCCTTCTGCGTTACCTGTTCCTGCTGCTGTTGCTGTCCATCACTCCGGTACAGGCGGCGGGCCTGCCGAGCCTGCTGGGCAGCAGTGCGCCCGCACAACCGGAGGCCACTGAGCCACTGGGTAAGTCACTGGACGAGGTAATCAAGAACCTCGAGAACGACCAGCAACGGGCCAAGCTGCTGGCCGACCTGAAAAAACTGCGCGACGCCACCAAGCAATCACAACCCAGTGTGGAACAGGGCGTGCTTGGCCTGATCGGCGGCGCCTTGCATGACTTTGAAAAGCAGTTCAGCGGTGACGCCAGCCCGTTCTACCGCTGGGCCGGGGAAATCGAGCAGGCCCAGGCCGAATTGACCGAACTGATGGTGCCCGTGCACCAATGGCCGGCCATCCTGTTCGGCTTTGCCGCCGTGATTGCCGTATGGAGCCTGCTGGCCTATGCCTTCAACTGGGTCGGGCACCGGATACGCCTGCGCTTTGGCCTGAGCGAAGAGCTGCCACAACACCCGCGCACCTGGGACCTGGTGCGCTTTGCCTTGCGCAAGCTCGGCCCGTGGCTGGTAGCGCTGGTGTTCACCGTGTACCTGAGCTTTGTGCTGCCGCCGTCGCTGGGCAAGTCGCTGGCCATGGTGCTGGCCTACGCGCTGGTGGTCGGCACCTGCTTCTCGGCCATCTGCGTCATCGCCTTTTCGCTGCTTGACGGCCCACACCGCCACCGTGCCCTGCATATCCTGCGGCACCAGGCGTTCCGCCCGCTGTGGCTGATCGGCAGCTTCGCTGCATTTGGCGAGGCGATGAGCGACCCACGCATGCTGGTAGCCCTGGGCACCCACCTGGCACATGCACTGGCGACCCTGGCCAACGTGATTGCCGCGCTGTGCACCGGGTTGTTCATCCTGCGCTTCCGCCGCCCGATCGCCCACCTGATCCGCAACCAGCCGCTGTCACGGCGCCTGACCCGGCGTACGCTCAGTGACACCATCGAGATCCTCGGCAGCTTCTGGTTCATCCCGGCGCTGATCCTGGTGGCCATCTCGCTGTTCGCCACCTTCGTTTCTGCCGGCGACACCAGCACCGCCCTGCGCCAGTCGCTGATGTGCACCGTGCTGGTGGTGGTGTGCATGGTGCTCAACGGCCTGGTCCGCCGCCACGCCGCCAACCCCAAGCGCGCCAGCAAGCGCCAGGCGGTGTACGCCGAGCGCCTGCGCAACTTCGGCTACCTGCTGGTGCACTTGTTCATCTGGCTGCTGTTCATCGAACTGGGCCTGCGCGTGTGGGGCCTGTCGATGATCAGTTTCGCCGAGGGCGACGGCCACGATATCAGCGTGCGCCTGCTGGGCCTGGCCGGCACGCTGATCGTCGCCTGGCTGGTGTGGATCCTCGCCGACACCGCGGTGCACCACGCATTGGTGCGCTCGCGCCGCGGCCTGGCCAACGCCCGCGCGCAAACCATGATGCCGTTGATCCGCAACGTAATGTTCGTGGTCATTTTCATCATTGCGGTGATCGTTGCCCTGGCCAACATGGGCATGAACGTCACCCCACTGCTGGCCGGTGCCGGTGTAATCGGCCTGGCCATCGGTTTTGGCGCGCAGTCGCTGGTGGCCGACCTGATCACCGGGCTGTTCATCATCATCGAGGACTCGCTGGCGATCGACGACTATGTGGATGTCGGCGGCCACCTGGGCACGGTGGAGGGGCTGACCATTCGTACCGTGCGCCTGCGCGATATCGACGGCATCGTGCACACCATCCCGTTCAGCGAGATCAAGAGCATCAAGAACTACTCGCGCGAATTTGGCTACGCGATCTTCCGCGTTGCGATCCCGCACAGCATGAACATCGACCAGGCCATCACGCTGATCCGCGAAGTCGGGCAGAAGCTGCGCAACGACCCACTGATGCGGCGCAACATCTGGTCACCGCTGGAGCTGCAGGGTGTGGAAAGCTTCGAGTCGGGGTCGGCGATCTTGCGGGCACGGTTCAAGACTGCACCGATCAAGCAGTGGGAAGTGTCGCGGGCGTTCAACCTGGCGTTGAAGCGGCAACTGGACGAGGCCGGGCTGGATCTGGCGACGCCGCGGTTGTCGGTGCAGGTGGTGACGGCTGGGGGTGGGGGGATGACAGAAAGCAACACGGCGTCGAATTAGGGCCGCTTCGCGCCCCATCGCGACACAAGGCCGCTCCTACAAGGATCGCGTAACCCTGTAGGAGCGGCCTTGTGTCGCGATGGGGCGCAAAGCGGCCCCAGGATCCATGATCAACCCGCCTGGGCACGAATGCGAATGGCATCATGCCGCCAATACTCCAGGTCACAGTCGATCAGGTGCCCATGCTGGTCACTGTTGACCCGGGTAATGTGCAACCCCGGGTTACCCGCCGACACCTTCAGCGCACTGGCCGCCTCCACCGGCAAAGCGGTCGGCAAAATTTCGAAGCACACCTGCCCATACTCGATGCCATATACCCGCCCGTAGATCTCGGTCAGCGACTGCGCCAAGTCCTGCTCGAGGATGCCCGGGAAGTAGCTCGGGTTGAGGTAGTGCTCGGCATACAGCACCGCCCGCCCATCAATGCGCCGCAACCGGCAGATCCGCACCACGCTCGACAACGCCGGCAACTGCAGGCGCGCGCAGATGGCCGCCGAGGCCGGCTGCAGCCGCGCCGACAGCAGTTCGGTACTGGCCTCGCGGCCCTGGTCACGCACCATGGCATGGAAATGGCTGCGCTCGATCAGGTCGTAGGTCAGCCGTTGCGGCGCAACAAACCAGCCACGCCGTTCTTCGCGGTAGATCAGGCCTTGGGCTTCCAGCTGCGCCAGCGCCTCGCGCAGGGTAATGCGTGTGGTGTCGAACACTTCGCTGAGCCGGCGCTCGGCCGGCAGCTTGCCGCCCGGCGCCAACAGGCCGTGCTCGATCTGCTCCTGCAGGGCATGGCAGATGGCTGTTACCGCACGCGGTGGCGTCGACTGCATCAAAAGGTTACCTATCTGGACTAGTCCAGCCCCATCGCAGGGCATGTGGAGAATAGTGCAAGCCTAGGCAGGGCTGATGAACATCCTGTGACAAAGGCTTTGCCCAGCTATTGCCAGAAACGCGCCAAGCCAGCAGAACCGGGGCGATCGCGTGGTCTACGCTGTAGCTTCAGGGCTTCAAGCGGCCCTTCCCTACATCAAACTGTCACGCAAGCGGCCTACCTTGGCTCAAGGTTTGCTGACCTAGACCAAAGGTGCCAGTCAACCGCTCGCAACGGCTTTCCATAACTACGATCGCAAAGGCACCCACCCCAAGGAGCTTCGGATGAAAAAGTTCTTCATGGCGTCACTGCTCGGTTCGGCTATCGCGTTGTGTACCACGGCCATGGCCGCCGGCACCGACCTCAAGGCCCTGGAAGACGCAGCCAAAAAGGAAGGCACCGTCAACAGCGTGGGCATGCCCGACGCCTGGGCCAACTGGAAAGGCACCTGGGAAGACCTGGCCAGCCAATATGGCCTCAAGCACAGCGACACCGACATGAGCTCGGCCCAGGAGCTGGCCAAGTTCGAGGCCGAGAAGGACAACGCCAGCGCCGACATCGGTGACGTGGGTGCCGCCTTCGGCCCGATCGCCGTGACCAAGGGTGTCAGCCAGCCGTACAAACCCAGCACCTGGGACCAGGTACCGGAATGGGCCAAGGACAAGGACGGCCACTGGGCGCTGGCCTATACCGGCACCATTGCCTTCATCATCAACAAGGACCTGGTCAAGGAAGGCGAACGCCCGAAAACCTGGCATGACCTGGAAAAAGGCAAGTACAAGGTCGCCATCGGTGACGTAGGCACCGCGGCCCAGGCCGCCAACGGTGTGCTGGCTGCGGCGATTGCCTACAAGGGTGACGAGAGCAACATCGAACCGGGCCTGCAGCTGTTCACCAAGCTGGCCCAACAGAAACGCCTGTCGCTGGCCAACCCGACCATCCAGACCCTGGAAAAGGGCGAGGTTGAAGTGGGCGTGGTATGGGACTTCAACGGCCTGAGCTACCGCGAGCAGATCGACCCCAAGCGTTTTGAAGTACTGATCCCGTCGGATGGCTCGGTGATTTCCGGCTATACCACAGTCATCAACAAGTACGCCAAGCACCCCAACGCGGCCAAGCTGACCCGCGAATACATCTTCAGCGATGCCGGGCAGATCAACCTGGCCAAGGGGCACGCGCGGCCAATTCGTGCCGAGCACCTGAAACTGCCAGCGGATGTGCAGGCCAAGCTGCTGCCGAACGAGCAGTACGGGGCGGCGCAACCGATCAAGAATGCCGAGGCCTGGGAAGCAACCTCCAAGGCACTGCCGCAGAAGTGGCAGGAGCAGGTGATTATCGAGATGGAATGAAGAAGCTTCAAATTTCAAGCAGCAAGCTGCAAGTGAAAGCAGGTGATCGACATGCCGGCGTCTTCTTGCAGCTTGCAGCTAGAAGCTTGCAGCTCATTGGGAGCCACCATGCAACACAACGTCATCCTGGTCCTGCTCGACGGCCTGAACTACCAGGTCGCCCACCACGCCATGGGCCACCTGCACGCCTATGTCGAGGCCGACCGCGCCGCGCTGTACCGCGTGGAATGCGAACTGCCGTCGCTGTCGCGGCCGCTGTACGAATGCATCCTCACCGGTGTACCCCCCATCGACAGCGGCATCGTGCACAACAACGTCAACCGCCTGTCCAACCAGCGCAGCGTGTTCCACTACGCCCGCGAGGCCAACCTGGGCACCGCGGCGGCGGCGTATCACTGGATGAGCGAGCTGTACAACCGCTCACCCTTCGACCCGCAGCGTGACCGCCACACCCACGCGCCCAAGCTGCCAATCCAGCACGGGCTGTTCTACTGGGACGACCGCTACCCCGACTCGCACCTGCTGGCCGACGGTGAATACCTGCGCCGCCGCCATGCACCGAACTTCCTGCTGGTTCACCCGATGAGCATCGACGACGTCGGCCATCGCCACGGCCTGGACAGCAGCCAGTACCGCAACGCCGCGCGCAGCGCCGATATCCTGCTGGCCGACTACCTGCCGGGCTGGCTCGAAGAGGGTTACCAGGTACTGGTCACTGCCGACCACGGCATGAACAACGATCGCTCGCACAACGGCCTGCTGGCCGAAGAACGCGAAGTCCCGCTGTTTGTCTTTGGCGACGCCTTCAGCCTGGACCCTGCGGCCAAGCCGCTGCAGACCGAGCTGTGCGGGACCATCTGCGAACTGCTGGGCGCCGCGCACGACAAGACGGTGTGCCGGGAGCTGCTCAAGTGAACCGTGGCCGATACCTGGCCCTGCTCTGCCTGCTGCCGTTCGCCGTGTTCTTCGTCATCTTCCAGGTCGCGCCGCTGGCCTGGGTGGCAATCAACAGCCTGCAATCGGAAGCCGGCTGGGGTGTGGCCAACTTCAGCAAGGTGTTCGCCTCGAAGTTCTACCTGCAGGCACTGCAACGCAGCCTGGAGATCAGCTTCTGGTCGAGCCTGTTCGGCATCGTCATCGCTACCCTCGGCGCCTATTCGCTGCGCCAGGTCGACTCGAGGCTGCGCGACTTCGTCAGCGCCTTCGCCAACATGACCAGCAACTTTGCCGGGGTGCCGCTGGCCTTCGCCTTTATCATCCTGCTCGGTTTCAACGGCGCGCTGACCCTGCTGCTGAAACAGGTCGGCCTGCTGGAAGACTTCAGCATCTATTCCAAAAGCGGTTTGATCCTGGTGTACACCTACTTCCAGATCCCGCTGGGCGTGTTGCTGCTGTACCCCGCCTTCGACGCCCTGCGCGAAGACTGGCGCGAGTCGGCTGCGCTGCTGGGCGCCAGCCACTGGCAGTTCTGGCGGCACATCGGCCTGCCGGTGCTGACCCCGGCCCTGCTCGGCACCTTCGTCATCCTGCTGGCCAACGCGCTGGGTGCCTATGCCACCGTGTACGCCCTGACCACCGGCAACTTCAACGTGCTGCCAATCCGCATCGCCGGCCTGGTGGCCGGTGACATCAGCCTCGACCCCAACCTGGCCAGTGCCCTGGCGATGGTGCTGGTAGGGCTGATGACACTGGTCACGGTGGTGCACCAATGGCTACTGAAACGGAGCTACCATGCGCGCTGACTCGCATTCTGGCGGCTGGTACCACCGCGTCGTGGTCTACCTGCTGTTCCTGATCCTGCTGCTGCCGCTGGCCGGCACCCTGCTATACTCGCTGGCCACCAGCTGGTCGGCGAGCCTGCTGCCCAGCGGCCTGACCTTCAAGTGGTACCTCGCGCTGTGGAGCGAGCCGCGCTTCCTGGCAGCCTTCGGCCAGTCGCTGCTGGTATGCGTGGGCGCGCTGCTGCTGTCGGTGGTGCTGATCCTGCCGCTGCTGTTCGTGGTCCACTACCACTTCCCCAGGCTCGACGCGCTGATGAACATCCTGATCCTGCTGCCATTCGCGGTACCGCCGGTGGTGTCGTCGGTGGGGCTGCTGCAGTTGTACGGCAGCGGGCCAATGGCCATGGTCGGCACGCCGTGGATCCTGATCGGCTGCTACTTCACCATCGCCCTGCCGTTCATGTACCGGGCCATTACCAACAACCTGCAGGCCATAAACCTGCGCGACCTGATGGACGCCGCCCAGTTGCTCGGCGCCAGCACCTGGCAGGCCGCGTTGCTGGTGGTGCTGCCCAACCTGCGCAAGGGCCTGATGGTGGCGCTGCTGCTGTCGTTCTCGTTCCTGTTCGGCGAATTCGTGTTCGCCAACCTGCTGGTCGGCACCCGCTACGAGACCCTGCAGGTGTACCTGAACAACATGCGCAACAGCAGCGGCCACTTCAACAGCGCGCTGGTGATCTCGTACTTTGCCTTCGTGCTGGTACTGACCTGGGTTGCCAACCGCCTGAACAAGGACAAGTCCTGACATGAGCTTCGTCAGCGTACAGAAACTGCAAAAAAGCTACGCCGGCAGCCCGGTATTCGAAAACATCGATTGCCATATCGAACGCGGCGAGTTCGTCACCCTGCTGGGCCCCTCCGGCTGCGGCAAGTCCACCCTGCTGCGCTGCATTGCCGGGCTGACCCCGGTGGACAGCGGGCAGATCCTGCTGGATGGCCAGGACATCGTGCCGCTGAGCCCGCAAAAGCGCGGCATCGGCATGGTGTTCCAGAGCTATGCGCTATTCCCCAACATGACTGTGGAGCAAAACGTCGCCTTTGGCCTGCGCATGCAGAAGGTCAAGGCCGACGAGAGCCAGCAACGGGTACGCGAGGCACTGGAGCTGGTAGAGCTGGGCACGTTTGCCGGCCGCTACCCGCACCAGTTGTCGGGCGGCCAGTGCCAGCGCGTAGCCCTGGCCCGTTCGCTGGTCACCCGCCCGCGCCTGCTGCTGCTCGACGAGCCGCTGTCGGCGCTGGATGCGCGCATCCGCAAGCACCTGCGCGAGCAGATACGTGCCATCCAGCGCGAGCTGGGGCTGACCACCATCTTCGTCACGCACGACCAGGAAGAGGCGCTGACCCTGTCCGACCGCATCTTCCTGATGAACCAGGGGCGCATCGTCCAGAGCGGCGATGCCGAAACCCTTTACACCGCGCCGGTGGACCTGTTTGCCGCCGGTTTCATTGGCAACTACAACCTGCTCGACGCCGACAGCGCCAGCCGCCTGCTGCAACGCCCGGTGGCCAGCCGCCTGGCGATCCGCCCTGAATCGATTACCCTGGGCGTCAACGGCGAACGGGACGCCGAGGTACGCAGCCACAGCCTGCTGGGCAACGTGATCCGCTACCGGGTGCAGGTGCGCGATGTGGAGCTGGTGGTCGATGTGCTCAACCGCTCCCCGGCCGACCTGCATGCCGATGGCCAGCGGGTATCCTTGTCGATCGACCCCACGGCGCTGCGCGAAGTGGCCTAAGGAGATTCAATACGATGGCATTGGCAATTTTCGATCTGGACGAAACTTTGATCCACGGCGACTGCGCGTCGCTGTGGAGCGAGCAGATGGCCCGGCTGGGCTGGGTCGACGGCAACGAATTCCTGCGCCGCGACCATGAGCTGATGGCGGCGTACGGCAAGGGCCACCTGCACATGGAGGACTACATGGCCTTCAGCCTGGAGCCGATTGCCGGGCGCACCCTGGAAGAGGTCGAGCATTTGGTAGCACCGTGGGTTGAAGAGGTGATCGAGCCGATCATCTACGGCGACGCCTGCCGCTGCATTGCCGAACACCGCAAGCGCGGTGACCGCATCCTGATCATTTCCGCTTCAGGCACGCACCTGGTGGGGCCGATTGCGGCGCGGCTGGGGGTGGATGAGTACCTGGCGATCGAGCTGGAGGCAGTGAACGGGGTATATACCGGCAAGACCCACGGGGTGCTGACCTACCGCGAGGGCAAGATTACCCGGTTGCTGGAGTGGCTGGACCAGGAGCAGGAGAACCTGGAGGGGGCGAGTTTCTATTCCGATTCGAGGAATGACCTGCCGTTGTTGTTGAAGGTGGATCACCCGTATGCGGTGAACCCGGATGGGGTGTTGCACGAGCATGCCGAGACCAATGGCTGGCCGATTTTGAGTTGGTCCTGACAGTAATTGGCTCGCCTGTGCCGGCCTATTCGCGGGTAAACCCGCTCCTACAAGGATCACCGCTCCCTATGTAGGAGCGGGTTCACCCGCGAATAGGCCAGGCCTGGTTAAGCCAGGCTTGGGTCAATCACCATCACCAGCTTGCCGGACACCTGGTTGGTCTCCAGCTCGGCATACGCCGCCTGGGCAAACTCCACCGGGTAGGTATCGACCAACTGCGGTGACAAGCGCCCTTCGGCAAACAGCGGCCACACCTGCTGCTGCAACTCGCGCAGCAGTTCGGCCTTGAAGCTGTCATCGCGGTTACGCAATGTCGAGCCGGTAATCTCCAGGCGCTTGCCCAGCACCTGTGCCAGGTCCAGCTCGAACTTGCGCCCGCCCATCAGGCCGATGATCACCCAGCGCCCGTCACGGGCCAGCAGCTTGAGGTTGAGCTCGCCATAACTGGCACCCACCGGGTCGAGGATCACGTCGAACGGCCCGAAGCCTTCCAGCGCGTCCAGGTTCTGGTTACGCACCACGCCACCAGCGGCCCCCAGCGCCTCGCAATAGGCCAGGCGGTCCGCCGAGCCAACGCTGACCCACACCGGGCTGCCAAACGCCTTGCACAGTTGAATGGCCGCCGAACCCACACCACTGGCCCCTGCGTGTACCAGCACCTTCTCGCCGGCCTTCAGCGCACCCAGCTGGAAGATGTTCAGCCAGGCGGTGGCATACACCTCCGGCAGTGCGGCGGCCTCATGCAGGCTCAGGCCCTCGGGTACCGGCAGCACGTGGCGAGCATCGACCACCACTTCCTCGGCCATGGCGCCGCTGGCCAGCAGCGCACACACGCGGTCACCCACGCGCCAGTCGGCACCGGCACCCACCTCGGCAACCACCCCGGAACACTCCAGGCCCATGTACGGGCTGGCACCTGGCGGTGGTGGGTACAAACCTTTCATCTGCAGCAGATCGGCGCGGTTCAGCCCCGCTGCAGCCACGCGAATGCGCACTTGGCCCGCGTCACAGGCCGGGTGTTCGGCCTCGACCCAGGCCACATGTCCGTCAACGCCTTGCAATGCCTTCACAGTGCCTCCATAGTTGAATCATATGACCGAGCCTGGGCAAGCACGTGCCCAGGCTTTTTGCAGTATGCGCCCGGCTCTCTTGGAACCGGCGAACGGAATAGACGGCCTACTATGCGTGATCAAATGCCCCCACGTAAAATCAGCATGAAGCATTTCCTCCCAAGCACCGCCCTGGCCCTGATGGTTGGCCTGGGTAGCCTCACGCTCGGCGGCAATGCGGCGGCCGCCAACAAATGGGACAGCCTGCAGCCGGACCGCGACGAGATCGTCGCCAGCCTCAACGTGGTGGAATTGCTCAAGCGCCATCATTACAGCAAGCCGCCTCTGGATGACGCCCGTTCGGTCATCATCTACGACAGCTACATCAAGCTGCTGGACCCGGCGCGCAGCTACTTCACCGCGGCCGACATTGCCGAGTTCGACAAATGGAAAACGCAATTCGACGATTTCCTCAAGAGCGGCAACCTCGACCCGGGCTTCACCATCTACAAACGCTACCTGGACCGCGTCAAGCAACGCCTGGACTTCGCCTTGGCCGAGCTGAACAAGGGCGTCGACAAGATCGACTTCACCACCAAGGAAACCTTGCTGATCGACCGCAAGGACGCACCGTGGCTGAAGAGCCAGGCCGAACTCGACGACCTGTGGCGCAAGCGCGTGAAAGACGAAGTCCTGCGCCAGAAGATCGCCGGCAAGGAACCCAAGCAGATCCAGGAAACCCTGACCAAGCGCTACAAGAACCAGCTGGCGCGCCTGGACCAGACCCGTGCTGAGGATATCTTCCAGGCCTACATCAACACCTTCGCCCAGTCCTACGACCCGCACACCAACTACCTGTCGCCGGACAACGCAGAAAACTTCGACATCAACATGAGCCTGTCGCTGGAAGGCATCGGCGCCGTGCTGCAAAGCGACAACGACCAGGTCAAGATCGTGCGCCTCGTGCCGGCAGGCCCGGCAGCCAAGACCAAGCAGGTGGCCCCGGCCGACAAGATCATCGGCGTGGCCCAGGGCAACAAGGAAATGGTCGACGTGGTCGGCTGGCGCCTGGACGAAGTGGTCAAGCTGATCCGAGGCCCGAAAGGCTCCGTGGTGCGCCTGGAGATCATCCCGGCCAGCAACGCGCCTAGCGACCAGACCAGCAAGATCGTCTCGATCACCCGAGAAGCGGTGAAGCTGGAAGAGCAGGCAGCGAAGAAGTCGGTACTCAAGCTCAAGCAGGACGGGCGTGACTACAAGCTGGGCATCATCGAGATCCCGGCCTTCTACCTCGACTTCAAGGCCTACCGCGCGGGCGACCCGGAGTACAAGAGCACCACGCGTGACGTGAAGAAACTGCTCACCGAACTGCAAAAAGAAAAAGTCGACGGCGTGGTCATCGACTTGCGCAACAACGGTGGCGGCTCGCTGCAGGAAGCCACCGAACTGACCAGCCTGTTCATCGAGAAAGGCCCGACCGTGCTGGTGCGTAACAGCGACGGCCGTGTCGACGTGCTGGAAGATGAAAACCCCGGCGCCTTCTACAAGGGCCCGCTGGCGTTGCTGGTCAACCGGTTGTCAGCCTCGGCTTCGGAGATTTTCGCCGGTGCCATGCAGGACTACCACCGCGCGCTGATCATCGGCGGCCAGACCTTCGGCAAAGGCACCGTGCAGACCATCCAGCCGCTTAACCATGGCGAGCTGAAGCTGACCCTGGCCAAGTTCTACCGGGTTTCCGGGCAGAGCACCCAGCACCAGGGCGTGTTGCCGGACATCGACTACCCGTCGATCATCGACACCAAGGAAATCGGCGAGAGCGCACTGCCAGAAGCCATGCCGTGGGACACCATTCGCCCGGTGGTCAAGCCGGCGGCCGACCCGTTCAAACCGTTCCTGGCCCAGCTCAAGGCGCAGCATGAAGCACGCAGCGACAAGGATGCCGAGTTCACCTACATCCGCGACCGCCTGGCCCTGACCCAGAAGTTGATGAACGAGAAAACTGTCAGCCTCAACGAGCAGGACCGTCGCGCCCGTCACGACGATATCGAGGCCAAGCAGCTGGCACTGGAAAACATCCGCCGCAAGGCCAAGGGTGAAGAGCCGCTGAAAGAGCTTAAGAAGGAAGACGAAGACACGCTGCCGGCCGAGGATGAAAACACCAAGCCGGAAGACGACGCTTACCTGTCGGAGACCGGTCGCATCCTGATCGACTACCTCAGTGCCAGCACCAAGGTGGCTAAGAAGTAAGGCGTTGCGGCAATGATGGCAGATTAATGTGAAAACATTCATCGCGCTGTCGTGAAATATGGGGGCCGGGCATGCAGATGCCCGGCCTTTTCATTTTCAGGAATTCGTCATGACCGTTGCCGAACCGCTCATGCGTTGCCTATGCCGGCCATTCGCGGGTAAACCCGCTCCTACACAGGCAACACAGCCCTTGAGCCTTGCGCGGTCCCTTGTAGGAGCGGCCTTGCCGGGGCGCCGGACCGGTCGGATGGGGCGCGAAGCGGCCCCGGCAATTTTGCATGATGCGCAAATCCTAGGGCAGCTGCGCGCCCCATCCGACCGGTCCGGCGCCCCGGCAAGGCCGCTCCTACAGGGGATCTCGACTGGGCTGGCAATCAGGCCGTTTCGGGATAGCTGTACTCGAACACCCGCACCACTTCGGAAGCATGCCACGACGCCGCCTCCATGCCATCCACCGGCCCGGAGAAGCGCCCAAGGCGCTCTACGCATTCGAAAAAGCCGGTACGCGGCAAACGGCTGGCGCCTTGGCTGATGACCAGCGAGCTGCGCAAGGGCTGCTCGGCACGGGCATCCAGCACTGCCAGGTATTCCAGCGCGGCGGTCAGCGTCTGCATGGCTGGGCTGGGCAGTTGCAAGCGCTCGATCAGCGCGCGGTAAGTCAGCAAGTGGCGTTGACGACGGGCCAGGTCAAGCTCGCCCAGCAGGTTATCCCAATGCTGACGGCTGATCCTGACCTGGCTCATGATGGCTCGCTCCAGCCTGCCACCCCCAAGTGCCAGGCCAGTGCACGGCGGATAGCTGCATCCGGCTGGCGCTCGCCCGACTCGATCATGGCCAGGTACGCCGGGCTTACCCCGACATTGCGCGCCAACTGCTCAGGGGCGATGCCCTTGGCCTGGCGGATCTGTGCAACTTCACTGAACGCCGGCAACGGCGCAGCAACAGCAGCTGTGGCCTGTTCGCTGACACCGGCCTCGGCCGGTGCCTGCCCTGCGGCCTTGAGCAGCGCCTGGTATTGCTCCCAGGGAACGACGGCGTACTCGGGCTGACCGTCCCGGCTGATAACCTGAATACCCATTACAAACCCCTTTAAATAGGATTACAGCATGTAATCCGTAGGCATAACCCTTATGCCAATTATATTACCAACTCCGGGGTCTGTGCAGTTGCGGTGCGGTACTGGCCGGTTTCACCGCGTATTGCGTTCCAGGCGCAGCGCTTCCGGGGTGGCTGGCAAGCGCTCGACCACGCGCAGCCGCTCGGGTGCCTGGCTGTCGCGCCAGGCCTTGAAGCGCGCCAGTTCATCGGCCACGGTCTTCAGTACCCAGCCCAGTACCGCGACGTCATCCAGAAAGCCCACACCCAGCAGCCAGTCGGGGATGGCATCGATGGGGCTGACGAAATACAGCAGGCCAGCCACGATGGTGACCAGGGCTTTGGGGCTGATGGCGCGGTACTCGCCACGCCACCAGGCCAGGCACAACGACTGCAGCAGCTTCACGTCTTCACGCAGTTGGCCGATACGCGGGCCTTTGCGCGCCACGGCAAACAGCAAGGCCGGCAACCGGCCGCGGCTGAGCAGGCGCTCTGCCAAGGGCAGGAAACGGGCGAAATTCCAGGGTGCGCTCATGGAGCCTCCGAGAGGGAAAAGGTTATCCACATTTATTGTGGATAACCTTGTGAACAGGGCGAAGTTTCTGACCCCGGGTGCCTGCCAGGCAAGGGCCCCGGTCAGATCGGGCGTTTTTTACACAGTCGTTTCATACGGTGGCTACCTGCACCGCAAACGATTTGCGTCAGAAGCTTCCTACTTCTTCACGCTGCATTTCCTCGGACAGTATCAGCAGTTGCAGGTTCGTCCAATCGCCACAAACGAAAACGCCCCGTGAGGACGGGGCGTTTTCGACAACCTGCCAGATTACTTGGCAGGGGCTTCGGCAGGGGCTTCAGCCTCAGGCTCGGCGCCTTGCAGCTGGGCCGGGTCCTTGATGGCGATCAGTTCCAGGTCGAACACCAGTACCGAGTTGGCCGGGATCAGCGGGCTTGGGCTTTGCGCGCCGTAGGCCAGTTCAGCCGGGATGAACAGCTTGTACTTTTCGCCAACGTGCATCAGCTGCAGGCCTTCGACCCAGCCCGGGATGACGCCGCTGACCGGCAGGTCGATCGGGCTGCCGCGCTCGACGGAGCTGTCGAATACCTTGCCATCGATCAGCTTGCCTTCGTAGTGGACAGTGACCACATCGGTCGGCTTGGGCTGCGGGCCGTCGGCCTTCTTGACCACTTCGTACTGCAGGCCCGAAGCGGTGGTGACAACACCCGGCTTCTTGGCGTTTTCTTCAAGGAACTTCTTGCCGGCAGAAGCCGCTTCTTCGCTGGCCTTGGCCAGGCGCTCTTCTGCGCGTTTCTGCAAGGCGGTGAAGGCCTCTACCAGCTCTTCGTCCTTGATGCGCTGTTCTTTCTTGCCAACGGCGTCTTCGATGCCGAGGGCGACTGCTTTCGAATCAAGGTCTTCCATGCCTTCCTGAGCCAGGCTCTTGCCCATGTTCAGGCCGATTCCGTAGGAGGCTTTCTGCGCCGGAGTCTTCAGCTCGGGGCTGCTGGCCTGTTGATCACAGCCAGCCAGTACCAGGCCAACCAGGGCAACCGCAGCCGCCAAACGATGCTGTTTCATGTGATTTCCTTGTTCATGCGCCATAAGGGCAATCAGGGTAGAAGCCGCGAGCTTATCAGGCGTTCCCAACCCATGGCTACCGGCATAAGAGCCAGCAAACGGGGATTAGTTCCACAGCCTTGCGCGCGGCAGAAAAGCCTTAATGAGTGCAAAAGATCATTCGTTACGCTTTGTATCGACCAAGATATACCATAACGCTATCATCTGCCGCTTTCAGGATACTGGCGCGATAGCGGCCAGGCTATCTAGAACAGGCTTTCGGGATGCACAATGAGATGGGATGGAGCAGTCACCTTCGGTGATTACTGGCTGGGCTACACCGGCAATACCGACCAGACTGCTGCCCATGCCCATGTCGCCATCCAGCTGTGCATCGGCCTGCGCTACGACATCACGGTGGAGTTCGGCAAGCAGGTGCTCACCGCGCCTGGGGTATTGATCGGGCCTTCCGTCGACCACCGTTCACTGCCCAACCCGGACCGCGTCGCCTTTCTCTACTGCTACCCGGATGCCCCCCTTGGCCGCGCACTGAAAGCCTTGCTCGACGACAGTGGCAAAGCCGCTGTCAGCCAGGACATCGTCGACTGCGTGCGCCATGCCGCCAATTTCCACGAGGTGGTGGCAGCGCTGGAACTCAAGCTGGTCCCCCCCGAAAGCTTCGACCCCCGCCTGTCCAATGCCCTGAACCTGCTGCGCCAGGACTGGGCCGGTATCGGCGCGGTATCGCGTGCTGCCAGCGCGGTGGGCCTGTCCAGCCCGCGCCTGCGTTTTTTTGCTACGCGGCAGATGGGCGTGCCGCTGTCGCAGTGGATCATCTGGCGCAAACTTGAACGTGCCTGCCACGCCCTTGCCCACGATGCCAGCCTCAGCGATGCCGCCATGGCCGGCGGTTTCGCTGACCAGGCCCACCTCACCCGCATGATGCGCCGCATGGTCGGCATGTCGCCCAGCCGCGTCGCCATGGTGCTGCGCAATACAAGCGATTCATTCAAGAATCCGCAGTTCTAAATCGCCATCATCCCCTCCAGCCCGCGCCAACCGGGGTCTCCACCACCAGGCGCAGGGCCACTTGCCGGCCGCCTTTTACCCAGGGCACACAGGTCGGCTTTTTTAATCGTTCCGGTCCTTGGCCCCCTTGCGGCTGCCAGGCAGACGAGCGCCATGGCACACGCCACTTCATCAACCTAGCGAGCAAGGAGTGCTAGCCCATGTCAGGACCCTCACGGCTGACCGTTTTCCTTACCGGCGGCGCCGGCGTACTGGGCGATACCCTGATCGACCAACTGGCCGACCGTTACCACCTGGTCTGCCTGACCCGTCGCAGCAGCATCCGCCACCCTGGGGTCGAAACCCTGCGCGGTGACATCTGCCAACCGAACCTGGGCCTGTCCAGCGCGGACTACCTGGCGCTGACCAAGCGGGTCGACTGGGTCATCCACTGCGCGGCCATCACCCGCCTGGATGGCCACGCCGAAGCGGTGTTCTCGGTCAACTACCAAGGCACCGAGCAGGTGCTGGCGTTTGTCCGCGACGCCGACGTACCGCTGTACCACATCAGCACCGCCTTCACCCACCCGTGCGACTACCACCCCGGGGTAATGCCTTCGACCCCGTACGAAGTGGTCAAGCGCCAGGCCGAAAGCCTGGTGCGCGATGCCGGCGTACCGGTGTCGATCTTCCGCCCGTCAATCATCATTGGCGACAGCCACAGCGGCCACATGCCCATGCTGCAGGGCTTTCACCTGACCATGGGGCTGATGATGTCGGGCTACCTGCCGATCATCCCGTGCCCGGAAGACGGGCGGGTCGATGTGATCGCCCGCGACGTGGCGGCGGCTGGCATTGCCAGCGCACTGGACCAGCGCCTGATCGGCGACGACTACTTCCTCAGCAACGGCCCTCAGGCGCTGGACATTCGCACCCTGCTCGACCTGATGTGCGTGGAAATGCACGACCAGGGCAAGCCCTTCCAGCGGCCGCGCTGCATGAACCCCGACATCTATGAACGCCTGGTGCGCCCGGTGTTCTTGCCGGCCCTGGAAGAGAACATCCGCGCCGCCCTCGGCCGCGCCACCCAACTGTGCCGCTACGCCAGCCTGCTGCAGCCGCTGCCCAGCTCGCTGGAGCAACTGTTGCCGGCCCAGCGCCTGGCCATGCGTTCGCCGCGCCAGGAACTGGCCCTGACCCTGGCGCGGTTGTCGCCCAAGCTTTCGGCCATGCAACGCATGCTGAAGATTCCGGCAGCGGGTGAAAGCCGTGGCGAACTGGCCATGGAGGCCTGAGACGATGAACAGCTTCACTCCCTTGCCCGAAGGGCTCGACGCCGAGCGCGTGCGCACGCAGTACCGTGACCATGTCAATGCCGGCTATGCCCGCCTGGCATCGATGATGAACCTGCCGATCGAGGTGGCTGGCGAAGGCGTCTACCTGTTCGACATGGACGGCAACCGCTACCTCGATGCCGGTGGTTACGGCGTGTTCCTGCTCGGCCATGCGCACCCGCAGGTGGTCGAACAGGTCAGCCGCCAGCTGCACAGCCACCCGATGGCCAGCAAGCTGATGCTCAACCCGTTCCAGGCCCAGGCCGCCGCCGCCTTGGCTGCGCTGTGCCCTGCCCCGCTGCAGTACGTGTACTTCTGCAACTCCGGCACCGAAGCCACCGAGGCCGCCCTGAAGCTGGCCTGGCTGAACGGCTGCCAGCAGGTGATCTCGACCTTGGGTGGCTACCACGGCAAGACCCTTGGCGCGCTGGCGGTGACCGGGCGCGACCTGTATCGCTCGCCGTTCGACGACCGCCTGGGCCACAGCCACTTTGTGCCATTCGGTGATATTGAAGCGCTGCGCCAGCAGTTGCAGGCGCAGCCCGAACGCGCCTGCGTGATCCTTGAACCGGTGCAGGCCGAAGCCGGGGTGATCGTGCCTGCGGCTGGCTACCTGCAGCAGGTGCGGGCGCTGTGCGACCAGTACGGCGCGGTACTGATTGCCGATGAAATCCAGTCGGGCATGGGCCGCACCGGGCGCTGGTGGGCCTGCGACCACGAGGGCGTGGTGCCAGACATTCTGCTGGTGGGCAAAAGCCTGTCCGGTGGCTGCGTGCCAGTCAGCGCCATGGTCTGCACGCCCGACATGCAGGCGCCCCTCAATCGCAACCCGCTGATGCACACCACCACCTTTGGCGCCAACCCGCTGGCCATGGCGGCGGTAATGGCGACCCTGCAGGTGATGCAGCGCGAACAACTGGTGACGCGCGCCGCCGCCTTGGGGCAACGCTTGCAACTGGGCCTGCACAACGTACTGCGCCAGCACCCGCGCGGCGCCGAAGTACAGCTGCGCTGCGCCGGCCTGTTGCTGGGCCTGGAGTTCGCCGATGCCGGCTTGGCGGCAAACATGGTCATGCACCTGATCGACCAACGCATCGTGGTCAACCATTCGCTCAACGATCACCGGGTTATCCGCCTGACGCCGCCGGCCCTGTACAGCGACAGCGACGTTGAATGGCTGCTCGGCGGTTTCGCGCGCGCCCTTGCCCGAACCTTTGAATAGGACACCGAAATGAAAGAAGTCAGCCTGAACGCCCATGTTCCCAGCCAAAGTGCCCAACAGGTCTACGCCGCCATCAGCAACTTCAGCGTCTACCCGCAGTTGTGCGAGTCGGTGCGCAACATCGAGATCGAAGCGATCCATGAGCACGAGGTGCTGAGCAACTGGGAGGTGAACTTCCACAGCGGCATTCTCAAGTGGCAGGAACGTGACGTGTTCGACCCGGCCAACCTGCATATCCACTTCCGCCAGACCGCGGGCGACATCGACCATTTTTCCGGCTCGTGGCAAGTCAGCGAAACCGCCGAAGGCGCCAGCATCGCCTTCCGCTCCTGTTTCGACCTGGGCCTGCCGATGCTGGCCGACATGCTCGACCCGGTCGCTCGCCAGGCGATCCGCGACAACATCAGCGCCATCATTCATGGCCTGTTCCCGAACAGCCAGATCAAGGATTGATGCCATGCCCCTGTCACTCCTGCACAACGCCCGGCAAACCTTGCAACGCTTTGCCCCGGACTTTGCCAAGCTGCTGACCGAGCTGCCGTTCGAACAGCGCGAAGCCGCGGGCAGCCCGGTGGTGGACTGGTTCAAACATACCGGCCCGGTGGCCTTGCTGGTGCCCAAGGCCGGTGGCGGCCTGGGTGCCAACGCCCGCGAAGCGCTGCACGTGCAACTGGCCCTGGGTGCCTTGTCGCCTTCGCTGGCCGTGGCCAGCACCATGCACCAGTTTTCCGTGGCCAGCCTGGTCGCAGTCGCCAACAACGGCGCAGGCGCCGAAGGCCTGCTGTTGTCGGCCATCGCCCAGCAACGCCTGCTGCTGGCCTCGGGCTTCGCCGAAGGCGTGCCCGGTGGCGGCATCCTCGATGCCGGCATGGAAGCCGTGCAACTGGCCGACGGCGTACGCCTGAGCGGCAGCAAGCAACCGTGCAGCCTGAGCAGTTCGATGGACCTGCTGACGGCAAGCTACAGCCGCGCCAGTGAGCACGGCGAAGAACTGATGATCGCGCTGATCCCCGCGACCGCCCCCGGCATCAGCCACCACCCGTTCTGGGGCAACAGTGCCCTGGCCGCGGCGCAAAGCCTGGAGCTGCGCCTGGACGATGTCTACGTCAGCGACAAGATGATTTTCTCCGCCGGGCTGAAATCACAGCTGGGCGACGTGCAGACCATCGGGTTCATCTGGTTCGAGCTGCTGATCAGCGCCAGCTACCTGGGGGCCTGCATGGGCCTGGTGGAATGGGCCATCGAAGAGCGCCGCTGGAGCGACCAGCAGCGGGTGCAACTGGCCTGCCAGGCGCAACTGTGCCTGAGCGCGCTGGAGGGCCTGGCCTACGAAGTCGATCAGTTGCAAGGCAACGCCGACGACTTGCTGGCACGCCTGCTGCTGACCCGCTACGGCATCGAACAGCAACTGGCCAGCGCCTCCGACCTGGCCCACCAGATGCTCGGTGGCCTGGCGTTCATCCGCTCGAACCTGGGCTGCGACTGGCTGGCCAGTACCCGTGGCCTGCAGTTCCACCCGCCCGGCCGCTTCAGCATGACGGCCAACCTCGACCGCTACCTGCAAGGCGCCACCTTCAGCATCGCCAATGGAGTCACCCTTTGAAACTGCTCAACAAGATTGTCGTCATTACCGGCGCGGCACGCGGCCTGGGCCTGGAAACCGCGCGCAAGCTCAAGCGCCAAGGGGCAACCGTGATCGGCATTGACCGGCTTGAACCGCACACGGCCCTGAACTTCGATGCCTACTACCTGCTCGACCTGTGCGACCGCGAGCGCCTGGATGAAGCCGCCACCTCGATCCTTGAACGTTTCGGCGACATCGACATCCTGGTCAACAACGCCGGGGTGCTGACCCTGGAACGGGGCGAAACCGGGGTAAACGATGACGTGCGCCGCGCCCTGGAAGTCAACCTGCTGGCACCCTGGCAGTTGACCTCGCGGTTTTTGCCGGCACTGCTGCGCAAGCGTGGCAAGGTGGTCAACGTGTCTTCGCTGTTTGCCCTGGTCAACGCGCCCTACGTCGCCGCCTATGCCACCAGCAAGCGGGCCATGAGCGCCTATTCGGATGTGCTGCGCATGCAGTACCCAGGCCAACTGGACGTGGTCACGGTGTTCCCCGGCTTCATCGACACTGCCATTCACGACCCGGCCGAACGGGTCGGGCTGTCGGTCAAGCGCCTGGTCAGCTTCAAGCGCGGCGAGCGTGTGCTGCTGTCGCTGGAAGAAAAACTCGACGACGCCAGCAATGGCCTGATGCGCGCCTGCACCCAGCATGGCCTGCGCAACCGCGGGCTGACCTTCCTCGGCAGCGTGGCCATGTACACCGCGCGCTGGCTGCCGAGCCTGGTCGATGCCTTTATCAGCCTGCGCCTGCGCAGCCTGAGCAAGGCCGGCCAGCTGGCGCTCAAGCCCGAACTGATCGACTGAGGCCGGGCCGATGACGCAACTGGCACTGGACAAGCCCACGCTACGCCCGGCACGCAGCCTGCTCACGCCGTCGGCGCTGGAAACCACCCTGGTGGTCGGCTATGCGTTGCTGCTGTTCGCGGCACCGCTGGCGTTGCTGGTGGCCACCCTCGAGTGGGCACCGCAGGCATGGCCGCTGTTGCTGCCGCTGTTACTGCTGGCCGGCTACGGCCTGTTCCTGCAGGGCATCCTCGGCCACGAGGGCTTCCACTTCAACCTCAGCGACAACCGCCTGTACAGCTGCCTGCTGGCGGTGCTGCTGAGCTCGATGCTGACGGGCTTCTGTGTCACCGGCTACTTCGTCGACCACTGGCAGCACCATCGCTACAACGGCGGCCCCAAGGACCCGGACTGGCGCCTGCTGCGGCGCTACCGCCTGGCGCTGAGCCGGCTGCTGCTGTCGCGCCTGCATGCCACCGCCTGGTACTTGCTGCAAACCGTGCGCCTGGCATTGCCCGGCGCCAAGGTCAACGGCGCGCTGCCGCTGCCGGATGGGCAGATCCGCTTGCTGGCCAGGGTCAACCTGGCCTGCCAGCTGCTGTGGCCGGTCGTGTGGCTGCTGCTGGCGGCGAAATGGCCGCTGCTGCTGCCGGCCGTGGCCGGGTGCTTGCTGCTGGCGCTGTTGATATCGGCCCTCAACGCCTATCAGGAGCATGCCTTCGACACCAGCGTGGCGATGCCGGTGGCGCGCTCGCGCACCGCCCGCCTCAGTACCCTGCTGCACTTGGGCTCCAACTACCACCTGGAGCACCACCTGTACCCGCGGGTGCCGTGCTGGCGCCTGCCGCGCCTGCACCGGCAACTGCTCGCCAGCGGTTGGTACGAAGGCCGCCAGGCGCTGCTCGAACCGCGTTTTTTCGGCGCCTTGCGCTACTGCAAGGCACGTTTCCCCTATGCCGGCGCCTGGCAAACGATGCCACCGCCAGGCAGCCCCGGGCAGTGATTCACACCCGGTGAGCAACCCCCACACTCAAGGAACCGAGTATGTCTTTTGACGTAGATGAACTGATTGAAAACGAACGCCGCACCCTGCTGGCACACCCGCTGTTCGCCCGTATCAGCACCCTGGATGATGTGCGCCTGCTGATGGAGAACCATGTCTTTGCCGTGTGGGACTTCATGACCCTGCTCAAGCGCATCCAGCGCGACCTGACCTGTGTCAGCCTGCCCTGGCTGCCGCCGCGGCACATCATTGCCGCGCGGTTGATCAACGAGATCGTCACCGGCGAGGAAACCGATGAGCACCCTGACGGCGGCTTCATCAGCCACCTCGACCTGTACCTCAGCGCCATGGATGAGATCGGCGCCGATACCGGCCCGTTCCGCCAGTTCCAGGCGCTGCTGCAAGCCGGCGTGCCACTGGCCCAGGCGTTGACCAATGTCGACATCCCGCTGCCGGCCAAGGTGTTCGTCAGCAAGACCCTGGACGTGGCCCTGCACGGCTCTACCGAGCAGGTGCTGGCGTACTTCTTCTTCGGCCGCGAAGACATCATCCCCGACATGTTCGGCGGCCTGCTGCAGCGCTGGGCCATCGATGAAGCCAGCGTGCCGATGCTCACCTACTACCTCAAGCGCCACATCGAGATGGACGGCGACGACCACGGCCCGGCAGCCAAACGCATCATTGCCGAAATCGTCAGCGAACCGGCGCAACAGCAGGCCCTGGCGAAAAGCGCCGGCGACGCGCTGGTCGCCCGCACGGTGCTGTGGGATGGCGTGCTGGAGCAGTTGCACCAGCGTGTTGCGGCTAACGCACAGGCCACCTTCGCCGCAGCCGCAGGCTAAGCATTAGCCCTTGCCTGCGCGCACCTGAGGCGCAGGCAAAGGGGTGATGGCCCACAACGACAAGGATGAGAGCGTGTGACATGACGAAAGGCAAGTACGCCAAGTTGGCAGTTTCGGTGCTGGTCATTGCAGGCCTGGCAGTGCTGGGGTTGCAACGCTGGCAATACGCACGGCAGTACGTCAGCACCGACAACGCCGAAGTGGAAGGTGTGATCATCCCTATCCGCGCCCGCCTGAGCGGCGTGGTGGTGCAGGTGCCGGTGCACGAAAACACGCGCGTGAACCAGGGCGACTTGCTGTTCCAGGTGCGTGAGGACGAATACCAGCAACGGGTCGAACAGGCCAGGGCCAATTACCTGGGCGCGCTGGTGGCCACCGGCCAGGGCGGCATGCCCGGCCTGATGGACAGCCAGGTGCGCAGCGCGGCCGCACGCAGCCAGGCGGCGCAGGCCACCATCGGCCAGCTGGTGGCCAACGTAGAACAGGCCCGCAGCGACTACCAGCGCACCCAGCGCCTGGCCGAGCAAGGGGTGGTCAGCACCCAGGACCTGGAAGCCGCGCAGGCCCGTTTCAATGCCCTCAACCACCAGTTGCAGGCGGCCCGCGACAACTCCACGGCGGCCCGCGAAGGCACCCTGGCCAACCAGGCAGCACTGAAGGTTGAAGAGTACCGGATCAAGGCTGCCGAATCGGCCCTGGCCCTGGCCCGCATCGAACTGCAGGACACCCGCCAGGGTTCACCCCGGGACGGGGTGATCGTGCACAAGGATGTGCAACCCGGGCAGTTCGTGGTGGCCGGGCAGAAGCTGCTGAGCCTGGTCAGCACCGAGCGCATGTGGGTGGTGGCCAATTTCAAGGAAACCCAGATCGGCCGGGTACGTGTCGGCCAACCGGCGCGGATCAGCGTCGATGCCTTCCCCGGGCAACAGTTCGACGGCGTGGTGCACAGCCTGGTGCCGGCCACCGGCGCGCGCTTCTCGCTGCTGCCGCAGGAAAACGCCACCGGTAACTTCACCAAGGTGGTGCAGCGCATTCAGGCACGCATCGAGTTCCGCGAACTACCCACGGCCATGCAGCAGGCGCTTAGCCAGGGCATGAGCGTGTTCGTCGAGGTCGATACCCGCGACAGCGGGCAAACCCTATGAGGTCGCCGTGGCTGGTGGCCATGACGGTCACCCTGATCTCGATGATGGAGCTGCTCGACGTGACCATCGTCAACGTCGCCATCCCCAGCCTGATGGGCAGCTTTGGCGCGTCGGTGGACGAAATCTCCTGGGTCTCGACCGGTTATATCGTCGCCAACGTGGTGATCCTGCCGGCCAGCGGCTGGCTGTCGGCCTGGTTTGGCAGGCGCCGTTACTACCTGGTGTCGTCGGCGCTGTTCGTGCTGGCCTCGCTGGGTTGCGCGCTGTCGCAAGAACTGTGGCAGATGGTGTTCTGGCGGGTCATCCAGGGCCTGGCCGGGGGCGGCTTGCTGGGTATTTCGCAAGCGATCATCTACGACGTGTTCCCCAAGGAAAAGGTCAGCGCCGGCATGGCCCTTTATGGCGTCGGGGTGATGATGGGGCCGACCCTTGGCCCGTCGGTGGGGGGCTACCTGATCGATGAATTTTCCTGGCACTGGATCTTCCTGATCAACCTGCCGATTGGTGCGCTGGCCCTGCTGCTGGCATGGCTGTGCGTGGACGACTCGGCCAACGAACGGCGCCCGCAAAGCATCGATTACCTGGGCTTCGTGCTGCTTGCCGTGGGTGTCGGCAGCTTGCAGATCTTGCTGGAGCGTGGCGAACACTGGGACTGGCTGGAGTCGGACCTGAGCCTGCTGTGCCTGGCCCTGGCGCTGCTGGGCCTGCTGGGCTTCTGCTACTGGGAGCGGCGGGTGGCCAACCCGATCGTCAACCTGGCGCTGTTCAACAACCGCGAATTCCTGCTCGGTTCGGTGTGTGCCTTCTGCGTCGGTTTCGGCTTGTACAGCACACTGTTCATGGTGCCACTGCTGCTGCAGACACTGCTGGAGCAAAGCGCCTATCAAAGCGGCCTGGTGATTTTCCCCGGGGCCCTGGCCAGCGCGGTCAGCACCCTGGTGATCGGCAAGCTGTCGCAGGAAAACCGCATCGATGAGCGTTACTTCATTTGCGTGGGCATTCTGGTTTACGGCTACGCCATGTACCTGCACACCCAGTTCACCCTGCAAAGCAACCCCGACACCCTGTACTGGCCGCTGATCATCCGTGGTTTCGGCCTGGGCATGATCTTTGTGCCACTGACCAACCTGGCCATGCGCCAACTGCCGGTACAGCTGATTTCGGTCGGCTCCGGCGTGCTCAACCTGATGCGCCAGCTGGGGGGCAGCGTCGGTATTGCCATCGCCGCCACCTTGCTCACGCGGTTCTCCTGGGCGCGCTACCGCCAGCTGGCCGAGCATGTCGACGAAAACCGCCTGCTCGCCAGCGGCTGGGACCTGGCCAACCTTGACCCGCGGCGGCTCTCCACCGACCTGCTCGGCGCCGACCAGGCCAATGCCGTGCTGGCCTTCATCCAGGCCCGGGAACAGGCCCAAATGCTCGGTTTCAGCATGCTCTTCGGCCTGCTCGGCGCAGTGATGCTGATTGGCGTGCCGATGGTGCTGCTGATGCGCAACCCCCGCCAACCCAAGCCCTCACTTGCAAAGGAGTCCGTGACGTGTTCGGACAATGCACACCCATCCGCCTAGCGTTGCTGGTGCTGAGCCTGGTTTGCGCCAGCCCGGCCCAGGCCCGCGACCTGTACCAGACCTACCAGCAGGCCCTGGGGCATGACATGGCCTATGCCGCGGCCGAGCAACGCCAACTGGCAGCGGCGCAAAAGGCCCCGCAAGGGCTGGCCAGACTATTGCCGCACCTGTCGCTGGAAAGCGGCGCGGCGTGGGTCGACCGCGAACACAGCGGCGCGGCCACGCGCAACCGTGACAACTCCAATGCCTACGCGCTGGTGCTGATCCAGCCGCTGCTGCGCTGGCAGAACGTAATCGGCCATGAACAGGGCAAGGCCTTGGCCACCGCCGGCGAAATCGACCTGCTCGCCGCGCGCCAGGACCTGATGCTGCGCGTGGCCGACGCCTACTTCGAGCTGTTGCTGGCCGAAGACCAGTTGGCCACCAGCCGCCAGCAGGTACAAACCCTCGGCCAGCAACTGGACAAGGCGCAGCGCTTTCGCCGCGAAGGCTCGGGCACCGAGAACGAGGTGCAACGCATCCAGGCCCGTTACGACCTGGCCCAGGCCGAGCAGATTGCCGCCGGCAATGCCTTGCGCCTCAACCAGCAGGCCCTCGCCCGACTGACCGGCAGCACCCCGGGTGAACTGGCCAGGCTGGACGATCAGGTGGCCTTCAGTGGCCCGCAACCGGCCCGCCTGGATGCCTGGACTGACCAGGCGCGCCTGCACAACCTGAAGGTACAGGCCGCCGAGGTCCGCCGACTGATCGCCGGGCAGGAAGTGGACAAGCAGCAGGCCGGCCACCTGCCCACCCTCGACCTGGTGGCCGCGCATGGCCGCTTTGCCTCGGTCGGTGGCAGCCTGTATGACGTGACCGTGCCCGAAGAGAAGTACACCCAGACGGTGGTGGGCGTGCAGCTCAGCGTGCCGTTGTATGCCGGCGGTGGCACCCAGAGCCGCACCCGCGAGGCCCGCGCCCTGCAGGGTGCTGCCGAGGATGAACTGGAAGATGCCCGGCGCGAGGCCGACTTCATGGCGCGCCAGGCCTACCTCAACCTGACGGGCGGCATCAGCCAGTACCAGGCCCTGCAACAGGCCCTGCGCTCCAGCCAGAGTGACCTGCGCATGACCACGCATGCCTTCGAGGCCGGGGCGCGCATCAGCAACGACGTGCTGGACGCCGAACAGCAGCTGACCCGTACCCGCCTGCAACTGGCCCGCCAGCGCTACGCCATCCTGCAGGCCCAGTTACGCCTGATGGCGGCCAGCGGCAGCCTCAGCGACGACAACCTCAAGGCCCTTAGTGCCCTGCTCACCGCGCGGGTTCAAGGGTAGGCGCCTTCGCGGTACTGCCCGGCCACCTCGCGCAGCACTTCGCACACCCACTGCCCCGGCAGGCTCTGCGGCAAGGCGGCATTGCGGCAGATGCCGACCGAGCCGCCGGGCTCGCGCACGCCGAGGTCCAGCTCGACCAGCTCGCCACGGCGCAAGTCGAGCAGTACCGCATCACGCGGCGCCACCCACAGGCCGTCGCTGTTCAACAGGTAGCGCCGGCTCAGCGCCAGCGACAGGGTTTCCAGGCGCTGCGCGGGCATCTGGATGCCGCACTGCACGAACAGGCTGTCGGCGTGCTGGCGGATGGTGGTGCCGGCTGGCGGCAACACCAATGGGTAGCGCCCGACTTGGGCACGTTCTACCGGGGTACTGGCCAGCAGCGGATGCCCCGGGCGTACCACCAGGCTCATCGACTCGCTGTACAGGTGCTCGAATGACAGGCCCTGGATCTGCGGGCTGTCGGTCATGCGCCCGACCACCAGCTCCAGCTCGCCCAGGTGCAGCTGGCCGAGCAATTGCGCGCTGACCCCGGTGACCACGCTGATCACCAGCGCTTCATGGCGCTGGTGCAGGCGGCACAACACCTCGGGCATGAGCAGGCCTTCGACCGTGGACAACACGCCAATACGCACCTGCGACGGCGCCCGCGCCTCGCCACGCAGGCTGCTGACGCCATCGCGCAGGGCCTGCACGCTGGGCCCGGCGTAACGCATGAAACGCGTGCCGGCCGGGGTCAGCTCGACGCCCTGGCGGGTGCGCACGAACAGCCGCGTTTCCAGCAGGTCTTCGAGTTCCTTGAGGGTTTTGGAGATGGCCGGCTGGCTGATGGCGAGCACGTCGGCAGCCCTGGCCAGGCTGCCCTGCCGGGCAATCTCCAGGAAGCACAGCAGGTGGCGGTACTTGATGCGGGTGTCGAGGTTCATGCCGGCAAGCTTACCGCATCGCCACCTGCGGCGTATCCGGGTCGCGTTGCTGGCGGCGGAACTGCCCGGGTGGCAGGCCGTGGATCTGGCGAAAACGCCGGGAGAAGTAGGCTTCGTCGGCAAAGCCACACAGCCGCGCCACCTCGCCCACCGGGCGACTGCCGTTGAGCAGGTAGTTGCGTGCGGCGTGCATGCGCCGCTCCAGCACCAGTTCGCTGAAGGTTTTGCCGATTTCCTTGCGCAGCCAGTGGGTCAGGTAGGTGGGCGACAGGTAGGTGGCGGCGGCAACCTTCTGCAGGTTCAGGTCGGGGTCGTCGATATGCCGGCGCAGGTATTCGCTCATGCGGCCCAGCGCAGCGCGGCGGCTGAGTTGCGCGGCATTGCTGTCGGCCAGTTCGCGCAGCGGCTCGGCATACAGGCCGCAGACCTGGCCGATCAGTTGCAGCAACAGGCCCTTGAGGATTTCGCGGGTGCCGAAGCGGCGGTTGGCATCCAGTGCACGCATGCGGTCCAGGACTTGCCGCAGTTCGGCAAAGTCGGCCTCGCCCAGGCAGAAGTCGAGATGCTCCTGAAAGCGGAACGGCGACAGCTCTGGCGCCTGCAGGATCGACACCTCTTCCAGGTCCATCGGGTCGCAGGCCAGGTGCGGCAGCAGGAACGTCTGCGAGAAGTTGATCACCACGAAGTCGCTGTCGAGCGGGTGCGGGATCACATGTACCCGGTGCGGCAGGATGAAGGCCAGGGTATTGCGCCTGAACGGGCGCTGTACGCTGCCGATGTGTTGCACCGTGTCGCCGCCGAGGTTGACCTGGATCTGGAAGTACTCGTGGCGATGCGGCGCCGTTTCGGCGGGGCGGCCGCGCTGGTCGCGGATGTAGAAGTCCATCAGCTCGCTGCGCTGCTGCATGACGTAGGTCGGGACCTCGCGCTTTGGGGGCATTGGGCTGGCTCCTGGCTGTAGGTAGGAGGTTGCCTGTGCGGGCCCTTTCGCGGGTGAACCCGCTCCTACAAGGTCCGCGCAGCATTTGAGGGCTGCGCTGTACTTGTAGGAGCGGGTTTTACCCGCGAAGAGGCCGGAACAGGCAATACAAGTTGTACGATGTCCAAACTCATCAAATTAAACCTGTCTGCAAAAACCCGCGCAACCCTGAACGCCCACAGCCCGCTAAAAATGCGACATCCAACAGAAATCCTAGCCAAAACCCCGCCTTCCGTTTTTTTGGACAGTTCAGCCCTCCCCCGCCTCCAGTGAAAAAAACGGTCTAAAACCACCGTTGCATTCAAAACGTTGTACGACCACCTTAGTAAAGGGACTGCAGCCCAACCTCTACCAACAACAACAAACGAGGTCGACTCATGTCGAGCACGCCTACCCCCCGCGCCGCGTCGTCGTACGCGCTGGACGCGGCCCCTGCCCAGCGCCTGCCCACCCGCCGCCGCTGGTTCATGCTGTCGCTGCTGCTGGTGGCGACCATCATCAACTACGTCGACCGGGTGAACATTTCCATCGCCGCGCCGTTCATGGCCAAGGACCTTGGCCTGGACAAGGTCGAGATGGGCCTGATCTTCTCCGCCTTCGCCTGGACCTACGCCCTGGCCCTGGTGCCGGCAGGCTTCATCGCCGACCGCTTCGGCTCGCGCCTGACCTACGGCGTGTCGCTGATCAGCTGGTCGGCGGTGACCGTGGCCCAGGGCCTGGCCAGCGGCTTTGCCTCGCTGTTCGGCCTGCGCCTGGCGGTCGGCGCCATGGAGGCCCCGGCCTTCCCGGCCAACAGCCGCGCCGTCACCGTGTGGTTCCCCGCCCGCGAGCGCGGCATGGCCAGCAGCATCTACGTGTGCGGCCAGTACCTGGGCACTGCGTTGTTCACCGGCGCCCTGCTGTGGCTGGCGACCACCTACGACTGGCGGCACGTGTTCTACAGCACCGGCCTGGTCGGCATCGTGTTCGGCGTGGTGTGGCTGTTCCTGTACCGCGACCCGCTGAACTGCAAGAAGGTCAGCAAGGAAGAACTGGCCTACATCGAGAACGGCGGTGGCCTGGTCAAGAGCAGCCAGGAACGCACCCGTTTCGACTGGCGCCAAGTCGCCGAGCTGTTCCGCTACCGCCAGGTCTGGGCGATCTGCCTGGGCAAGTTTGCCAGCACCTCGGCGCTGTACTTCTTCCTGACCTGGTTCCCCACCTACCTGATCGAAGAGCGCCAGCTGACGTTGATCAAGGTCGGCATCTTCGCGGTCATGCCGTTCATTGGGGCCACGGTCGGCATCCTGCTGGCGGGCATCGTCTCCGACCTGCTGATCCGCAAGGGCTACTCGCTATCGTTCGCCCGCAAGCTGCCGCTGGTGGTCGGCTCGATGCTGGGCATGTCGATCGTGCTGGTGAACTTCACCGACTCCAACGTGCTGTGCATCGCCGTCCTCACCCTGGCGTTCTTCGCCCAGGGGATTGCTTCGTCGTCATGGGCAGCGGTGTCGGAAGTGGCGCCCAAGGAGCTGATCGGTTTGACAGGCGGGGTCACCAGCCTGGCTGCGAACATTGGCGGCATCGTCACGCCGATCGTGATTGGCGCGATCGTGCATGCCAGCGGTTCGTTCGCCATGGCGTTCTGGTTCATTGGCGGGGTGGCGTTGATGGGGACGCTTTCGTATTCGCTGCTGCTTGGGAAGTTGTATCGCATTGAGCTGAAGACGTTTGCCTGAACCTAGAGGTGTGGTGGCTATGCTGGCCTCTTCGCGGCTGAAGCCGCTCCTACAGGGATAGCGTCAACCCCGAGGGCAACACCGCCCCTTGTAGGAGCGGCTTTAGCCGCGAAGAGGCCGGCACAGGTTACTTGGATAGTCCAACCCAACCCCGCTTTCGTCCAACTTTACCGGCCAGCCTGTGACATACGCTGGCCACTCCCGCACGGAGGATCCACCCATGACTTACCTGTTCAACCCGCCGGCCATTGTCAGCCTGCCGATCCGCGGCAGCGATGCGCGCTTTCCGGTCGGCCGGGTGTTCTGCCTGGGCCGCAACTACCCATGGCCGGAAACCTACGGCCCGGCGCCACAGGAGCCGGTGTTCTTCATGAAACCGGCAAGCAATGTGGTCGAGGCAGCGGGCGAGCTGCCCTTCCCGCCGCAGACCGACGAGTTCTGCCACGAAATCGAGCTGGTCGCGGCCATCGCCAAGGGCGGTGCCGACATCGCCCCGGAGCATGCCCTGGAACACGTGTTCGGCTTTGCCGCCGGCCTGGACATGACCCGTCGCGATCACCAGCGCAAGGCCAAGGCCGAGGGCCTGCCGTGGGAAGCGGCCAAGGTGTTCGAGGCCTCGGCACCCATGACTGCCATCGTCCCCGCCAGCGAATGCGCCTGGCCGCTGGATGCGGCGCTGTGGCTGCAGGTCAATGGCCAGGAGCGCCAGCGCGCCCACATCAGCCAGCAGACCTGGGCACTGGCCGAAGTCATCAGCCGGCTGTCCCGCCAGCTACCGCTGCGCCCGGGTGACCTGATCATGACCGGCAGCCCGCCCGGCGTGGCGCCGCTGAACCCGGGCGACACGATCCACGCCGGCATCGACGGTATCGGCGAACTGCACCTGCGCGTTGGCCCCCGCCCTGCCGGGCAAGCCGCCAACGCTGCCTGATTACCCTGGAGTGACGAAATGAAGCAGAACAAGAAAATCGCCCTGGTCACCGGCGCCGGCAGCGGCATCGGCCGCGCCGTTGCCCTCGCCCTGCTGGAAGACGGCTTCAGCCTGGTGCTCGCCGGGCGCCGCCTCGAACCCCTGCAAGCAGTCGTCGAACAGGCGCAGGCAGCGGGCGGCGAAGCCATGGCCGTACCCACTGACGTGCGCGATGAACAAAGCGTCGCGCAGCTGTTCGCCACCATCGAAGAAGTGCACGGCCGCCTGGACGTGATCTTCAACAATGCCGGCATCAATGCCCCCGCCGTACCGGTCGACGAGTTGCCGCTGGAAAGCTGGCGCAACGTCATCGCCACCAACGTCGACGGGGTGTTCTTGTGCGCCCGTGCGGCCTTCGGCCTGATGCGCCGCCAGCAGCCGCAAGGCGGGCGGATCATCAACAACGGCTCGATCTCCGCGCATACCCCGCGCCCGTTCACCGCGCCCTACACCGCCAGCAAGCATGCAGTACTGGGCCTGACCAAGGCGCTGGCGCTGGATGGCCGCCCTTACCACATCGTCTGCAGCCAGGTGGACATCGGCAACGCCCTGACCGAGCTGTCCGAACGCATGACCCGTGGTGTGCGCCAGGCCAATGGCGATATCGCCGCCGAGCCGATGCTCGACGTTCGCCATGTGGCCGACGCGGTGCGCTACATCGCCGCGCTGCCGCTGGACGCCAACGTACTGAACATGACCGTGATGGCCAGCAACATGCCGTTCGTTGGCCGTGGCTGAACCTTGTCTTCGATGAACCTTGTCTTCGATGAGCCCTGTTCCTGATGGAGTGACCGATGAAACCAGAAGTCCTGCAACTTAGCCCGATCCTCATCCCGCAGATCCGTGAGCGCCTTGAACAGTTGTTCACCGTACACCGCTACTACGAACAGGCTGACAAGGAAGCCTATGTCAGCCAGCATGCTGACAATATTCGCGGCGTGATCACCGGTGGCCACACCGGTATCAGCCAGGCACTGATGGCGCGCCTGCCGAACCTGGAAGTGATCGCGGTCAATGGTGTCGGCACCGACGCGATCGACCTGGCCTACGCCCGCGACCGCGGCATCCAGGTAACAGCGACCATCGGCGCCCTTACCGAAGACGTTGCCGACCTTGCCATCGGCCTGCTGATTGGCTTGTGCCGGGGTATCTGCACCGGTGACCGTTTCGTACGCGCCGGCCGTTGGGCCACCAGTGCCACACCGCTGGCACCGTTGCCACTGGCGCGTCAGGTGTCGGGCATGCGCGTGGGCATCGTCGGCATGGGCCGGGTCGGCCGTGCGGTGGCGCAGCGGGCGGCCGCATTTGGTTGCCCGATTCGCTATACCGACCTGCAGGCGCTGGATGTGCCTTATGGGTTCGAGGCCGACCTGCTGCAGTTGGCCAGGGACAGCGATGCGCTGATCCTTGCGGCAGCGGCCGACAAGGGTGAGGCGCTGATCAATCGCGACGTGCTGCGGGCGTTGGGCAGCGAGGCTTACCTGATCAACATCGCGCGCGGCAAGCTGGTGGATGAGCCCGCCTTGATCGCGGCGTTGCAGGCTGGCGAGATCGCTGGCGCGGCGCTGGATGTGTTTGCCGATGAACCGCGCGCGCCCGAGGCGTTGTTCGAGCGTGAGGATGTGGTGCTGCAGCCGCACCGCGCCAGTGCCACAGTGCAGACCCGCACGCGCATGGGCGAGATGGTGGTGGCCAGCCTGGTGGATGTGTTTGCCGGGCGTACGCCTCAGGGGTTGGTGATCTAATCAGCTCGTTCCGGCGCTTTCGCGGCGTCGAACCGCCGCGAAAGCGCCGGAACAGGCAATAATGATAGAGAGGCTTCAGGTTAATGCCAGTCAGTCAAGCAATTTGGGGCCGCGTTGCGGCCCCAGTAGCTTTAACTGACTGGCATTAGGCTTCAGGTAATCATTGCCTCAGCTTGGTGGCCAAATCTTTTGGCTCATCCGATAGTTTCCGTGCCGCTACTGCCGGTTTGACCGTGACAGGCGCATAGGCGAACCGTGCGTAATCGGAATCATCAGCAGCCATCGTCTTGATCAGCTTGACCCAGTAATTGTCCATGCTGCCATTGATCATGGCCGGCCGATTATCATCCGTCCACAAACTGCCCTGATAGCCTGTCGAGGGCGCCTGAGTAATGTTGGCCATGTCTTGAATAAAAGAGGGTGTGCCGTTGGCAGAGTTACATGCCAGGATATGCGTTTCCTGCCCGTTCATGGCGTAGCCATGTTTTTGCAAGGTTTGCACAACTGTACGAGCCGGATGGTTGACCCGCTGACTTCCGATTCTGCCGGCAACACCATGAGCGCCGATGTTCAAAACCCGCGTTCCAGACGCATCCTGAGAAAAGAAAACCCGCATACCTTCGATCACTTTGATGGGCCCCCTGTAATAGAAACCCCCACCTTTTCCAGCGTTTGGTGAATGACCGCTGGGGTCGCTCAAGTTGACAGGATCGCCTTTGACAAAGGCGTAAGCATTCAACCCGCCTTTGCCAAACGGTGATTGGTTATCGGCGCTGTAAAAGCGCATCAACACAGGGCTGTAGGTACGGTAACCATTCCCTAGAGGGTAGCACTGCATCAACCTGTCGCAACGCTCACCTTTGAAGCCAATATCCTTGACCGGCCGAGGTGCAGCCAGTCCGTAAACAGTAAAACACCGATGAGCGCAAGCCGCACTTTCAATTTCAGACAGCACCGAACCTTGTGCATCGCTGCCGATAATTCTGGTTAAACCGGTTGATAGGCGAATGGCTGATAGCCCCGTTTCAAAGCGCATGCAGGAGAGACAATCATCCGCGCTGACAAGTGTTGAAAAACCCTTGCGTCCATAGAAATACTTTCGGGTTGTTGAACTCATTGTTAACACGATGCCAGTAACCTTTATTCTCTGCACTACTGCCTATCATGCACACACCATCAAGACAAATGTACTGGCAGATATAACAGTTGCAACAAGGCCTGTACCCACCACTCGCGGGTCAGCCTGCACTGACAAGGGCCACAGTTCAAAAACAGCGGATATCATTGCGCGGCAACTGCCCTACATAAATCCTCTGGCCTGCGCGGCCCATTGTAGGAGCTGGCTTGTCGTGGCGACGAACCGCTACGATGGGCCGCAAAGCGGCCCCGGGGTTGCAGCGACATTGCAGAAATTGTCGGGGCTGCTTTGCAGCCCATCGCGACGCAAGGCCGCTCCTACAAGGGTACGCGATCCCCTGTAGGAGCGGCCTTGTGTCGCGAAAGGGGCGCGAAGCGCCCCCAGCGATTGATCAGGCTACAGCCAGTTCCACCGCCCCCCCATTCAACCGCACCGGCCACACCCGCAACCGCTGCCCGCCATCCTCCAGGCATTCCCCGCTCTGCAAGCTGAAGTGCTGCTTGTACAACGGCGCCGCCACCACCAGCTCACCTTGCACACTCCCCACCAGGCCACGGCCGATGATGTTGGCGCCGGAGCGTGGGTCGCGGTTGTCCACCGCGTACAGCGTTTGGGCTTGCCCAGGTAGGTAGAACAGCGCCACCTGCGCACCGTCGAGCCACACCACCACACCAGAATCGGCCACCAGGTCTTGCACTTGGCATACCGCCTGCCAGTTTTCGCGGGTTTTCACAGCAGCATTGGACAGGTTCATCAGACAGCCTCCTCGACAGTAGGGATCAGGTGCAACGGCGCCGCTGGCCGGCGTTGTTCACGTTCGCGCACGAAATGCACATCCGGGTCGGCACGATGGTCGTTGACGAAGGTTCGGAAGCGCTTGAGCTTTTCCGGGTCGTTGAGGGCGTTGGCCCATTCGCATTCGTACTGCTCGACCACATGCTGCATCTGCGCTTCCAGCTCGGCGGCCAGGCCCAGGCTGTCGTCGATGACCACCTGCTTCAGGTAGTCCAGCCCGCCTTCCAGGTTCTCGCGCCACACCGACGTGCGCTGCAGCTTGTCGGCGGTGCGGATGTAGAACATCAGCACGCGGTCGATCAGGCGTACCAGGGTTTCGTCGTCAAGGTCGGTAGCGAACAGTTCGGCATGCCGTGGGCGCATGCCGCCGTTGCCGCACACGTACAGGTTCCAGCCCTTGTCGGTGGCGATCACGCCAATGTCCTTGCTCTGTGCCTCTGCGCACTCACGGGTGCAGCCCGACACGGCGAACTTGAGCTTGTGCGGGCTGCGCAGGCCTTTGTAGCGGTCTTCCAGGCGCAGGGCCATGGCGACGCTGTCCTGCACGCCGTAACGGCACCAGGTGCTGCCCACGCACGACTTCACCGTGCGGGTCGACTTGCCGTAGGCGTGGCCGGTCTCGAAACCGGCGTCAATCAGTTCGCCCCAGATCAGCGGCAGTTCGTGCAGCTGGGCGCCGAACAGGTCAATGCGCTGGCCACCGGTGATCTTGGTGTACAGGTCGTACTTCTTGGCCACCTGGCCGATGACGATGAGCTTGTCGGGGGTGATTTCACCGCCGGGGATGCGCGGCACCACCGAGTAGGTGCCGTTCTTCTGCATGTTGGCCATGAAGGTGTCATTGGTGTCCTGCAGTGGCACCAGCGCCGGGTCCATGATCGGCTGGTTCCAGCACGAAGCGAGAATGTTGCCCACTGCCGGCTTGCAGATGTCACAGCCGGTGTGGCCTTTGCCATGGCGTTCGAGCAGCTCGCTGAAGGTACGGATGCCCTCTACCCGCACCAGGCCATACAGCTCCTGCCGGGTGTAGACGAAGTGCTCGCACAGGCTCTTGTCCACCGCCACGCCACGGGCAGTCAGCGCGTGTTCGAAGACTTGCTTGAGCAGGGCCGCGCAACCCCCGCAGCCGGTCGCGGCCTTGGTGCAGCCCTTGACCGCCGCGAGGTCGCTGCAACCGCTGTCGATGGCGGCGCACACCGCGCCCTTGCTGACGTTGTGGCAGGAGCAGATGGTCGCGCTGTCGGGCAACGCATCGGCGCCCAGGGCCGGCGCGCCACCGCCTTGCGGCAGGATCAGCGCGGCCGGGTCGGCCGGCAGGGCGATGCCGTTCTGGGCGTACTGCAGCAGGGTGTCGTAGTAGCTGTTATCGCCGACCAGCACCGCACCGAGCACGTGCTTGCCGCTGGCATCCACCACCAGGCGGCGATAAGCGCTGTTGGCTTCGTCGATGAAGCGGTAGCTGCGCGCCCCCGGGGTGGCACCATGAGCATCGCCGATCGAACCGACATCCACGCCCAGCAGCTTGAGCTTGGTCGACATGTCGGCGCCAGTAAACGCCACTGCCGCCTCGCCCATCAACAACGCCGCTAGGTTGCGCGCCATGCTGTAGCCCGGGGCGACCAGGCCGAACACGCTGCCGTTCCACGACGCACATTCGCCGATGGCGAAGATGCGCGGGTCGCTGCTGCGGCAGTGGTTGTCGATGACCACGCCACCGCGTGCGGCAACCTCCAGGCCGCAGGCACGGCCCAGCGCATCCTGCGGGCGGATACCGGCGGAGAACACGATCAGGTCGGTTTCCAGGTACTCGCCGCCGTCGAAGTTCATGCGGTAGCGGTAGGCCTCACCTGCGCTGATCGACTGGGTGGCGCGCGACAGGTGTACACCCACGCCAAGGGCCTCGATCTGCGCCTTGAGCGCGGCACCGCCCTCGCCGTCCAACTGGACCGGCATCAGCCGTGGCGCAAACTCGACAACATGGGCTTCCAGGCCCAGCGACTTCAGCGCATTGGCGGCTTCCAGGCCGAGCAGGCCCCCCCCGACCACCACGCCACGGCGCGCCTCGGTGGCGGCAGCGCGAATGCCGTCGAGGTCATCGAGGGTGCGGTAGACCAGGCGAGCATTGCCGCTGGAGCCTTCGATCGGCGGTACGAAGGGGTAGGAGCCGGTGGCCAGCACCAGCTGGTCGTAGCCGTAGCGGCCTTCGGCAGTGACCACCTCGCAGCGCTCGCGGTCGATTTCCAGCACCGCTTCGCCCAGGTGCAGGTGCACCCCGTGGGTGTTGTAGAAATCGTGCTCGCACAGGGCCAGGGTTTCGGCACAGCTGCCGCCGAAGTACTCGGACAAGTGCACACGGTCGTAGGCGCGCTGGCGCTCTTCGCCGAAGACCCGCACCTCGAACTGCTGCAGGGCGCCGCGGCTGACCAGTTGTTCGACACAATGGTGGCCAACCATGCCGTTGCCGATAATGACCAGTCGCTCTCGTTGCACGCTGCTCACTGTTGCCTTCATAAGCCGATCCTCGATCAAAAAAAAAGCGCCTGGAGCCGAAGCTCCAGGCGCCTTTGCCTGTATTCATCACGGTAGGGGGCCCGGGTTGATCGCCGTTGATCAGTGGGCTTTGTTGTATCTGGGTAAAGCAGGGAGTGTGCCAATCAGGTTGCCTGTGCTGGCCTCTTCGCGGGTGAACCCGCTCCTACACGGTTTGTGGGGCTATGAAGACCTGTGTAGGAGCGGGTTTACCCGCGAAGAGGCCGGCACAGCCATGCACATTCACGGTGCACTCATCCCCATCCTGGAGCACATCAATACACATCCCGCCGATAACGCTTGGCCTTGCCCAAATTATCGACATAAGCCGCAGCCGCCGCTGCATCCATCCCGCCATGCTCGGCCACAATCCTCCGCAGCGCCGCATCCACATCCTTGGCCATGCGCTGGGCATCGCCACACACATAGAAGTACGCCCCCGCCTCCAGCCACTGCCACAGCTGCGCGCCCTGTTCAAGCATGCGCTGCTGAACATAAATCTTCTCGGCCTGGTCACGCGAAAACGCCGTGTCCAGGCGCAAGTGCCCTGCTGCTTGCCAGGCCTGCAATTGCTCCCGGTAATAGAAATCGCTGGCCGCATACTGCTCGCCAAAGAACAGCCAGTTACGCCCTTTCGCCCCTCGCGCCTCTCGCTCTTCGAGGAACGCGCGGAACGGCGCAATGCCGGTTCCAGGGCCGACCATGATCACCGGCACGCTGTCGTCCTCCGGCAAGCGGAAGTGCTTGGACACCTGCGGGAAGATCGCCACCTTACGCGCCTGCGCACGGTCGGCCAAAAAGCTTGAGCACACGCCTTTGCGTTCGCCATAGCGCACCGTCGAAACAGTCAGGTGCACCTGCTGCGGGTGCGCCAGCGGGCTGGAGCTGATTGAATAAAGACGCGGCTGCAACGGTTTGAGTAACGCCAGCCAACTGGCCAGTGGCAACTGTTGGGGGAAGGCGCGCAGCACATCGGCCAGCTGCCGGCCCCACAGCCAGTCCTGCAGCTGGGCCTTGCACTCGGGCTGCAGCAAACGCTGCAGCTCGGGTGCAGAGTAGGCGAATGCCTGCAGTTGCTGTGGGGTGACCCTGGCAATTTCCAGATGGCTTTGCAGGGCCTCGGCCAGTGGCATGGCGGGCAGGCCTTTCAGCTCGACCATGGCCTGGCCATCGAGCTGCATCAGCACCAGCAGTTCATCGACCAGGGCCGGGCAATTGCTCGGCCACACACCCAGGGCATCACCGGCGCAATAGGTGAAGCCGCTGCCGCTCAGGTCGAACACCAGTTGCCGGGTTTCCTTGCTGGCGCCGGGGCCGTTGAGCAGGCGGTTTTCCAGCAGGCGGGCAGCCCAGGGTTGCTGCTTGCTGTAGGCCACCCTGGGTGCCGGCTCGCTGACCGGCTGCGGCGCAGCGTTGCTGCCCAGGGCCGGCAACAACGCCTCGAGCCAGCCGGCGAAGGCCTCGTCGAAGTCCGGCTCACAGTCCACCCGTTGCAGCAGGCGGCGCCCACCCAGCTCGGCCAGGCGCTGGTCGAGCTTGCGGCCAAAGCCGCAAAACTGGTCGTAACTGGAGTCGCCCAGGGCCAGCACGGCGTACGGCAGTTCGGCGCAATGGGCGCCCTGCTCGCCGTGCAAGGCCTGCCAGAAACTCGCCGCGCTGTCGGGCGCATCGCCATCGCCAAAGGTGCTGGCGATCAGTAGCACGCTGGCGGCGCCCTGAAGCTGCTGCGGGCTGACCGCCTCCATGCCGTTCAGCTGCACCTGCAGGCCTGCGCTGCGCAGGCGCTCGGCACAGCGTTCGGCCAGCCGCTCGCCGTTGCCGGTCTGCGAGGCCCACAGCACCTGATGCCGCGGCGCCGCCTGGGCGGTGACCGGTAATGCCGCCGGTTGCGCAAACAGCCCGGCCAGCAGGCCATCGACGAACAAGCGGCGGCTGGCTGCCAGCGGCGCACTGGCCGGCAGGCTGGGCACGCCTTCGGCGCGGGCCTGGTCCAGGCCCAGCAGAAAGCCTTGCAGGTAGTGGCGTTCCTCTTCGGCCAGCACCGGAGCTGGCAGGGCGTCCAGGCCAAGCAGACGGGACAGGGTGGCGGTCGGCATGCGGGCAGGCTCCGAAGTGGCAGGGTTCAGCTCAAGGGTGTCGATGCGTTCGCCGGCGACCCGCTCCAGGGCCACGGCGCAGTGCTTGAATGCAGGCTGCAGCGACAGCGGGTCGACCGCGTCGCAGGTCACGGCATTGATTGCCAGTTGCTCGCCGATCAGGTCGTTCCAGTGAAACGGTGCAAAGCAGTGACCGGGCATCACCCGGTCGCTGATACGGGCGGGCAACACGGCCTGGCCGCGACGTGAGCGAATGGCCACCTGATCCTTTTCGGCAATGCCCAGCCGGGCGGCATCTTCAGGGTGGATCTCGACGAAGGGGCCGGGTTCCAGCTTGTTCAACGCCGGCACCTTGCCGGTCTTGGTCAAGGTGTGCCACTGGTGCTGCACACGGCCAGTGTTGAGCACCAGGGGGTAGTCGTCATCCGGCAACTCTGGTGCCGGCAACCAGGGCCGGGCGAAGAAGCGCGCCTTGCCGCTGGCAGTCGGGAAGGCCAACGGCGGGCGCTCACCGTAGGCATCGAGCAGCAGCGCCTGGCTGCTGCCGTCATTGAGGTAGCGCAGCGGGCTGCGGTCGTGTTCGCGACCCGGCGCGCTGGGCCACTGCCGGGGTTGCTGGCGCAGCTCGGCATAGCCGATGCCGCGCAGGTCGTAGCCGGTTGCCGGGTTGTGGAAGCGGCGGATTTCTTCGTACACCGCTTCGGCGTCGGGGTAGTCGAAAGCATCGGCGTAACCCATGGCACACGCCACGCGGGCGATGATCTGCCAATCCGGCAGGCTCTGCCCCGGCGGCTCGACAGCACGCGGCATCAGGGTCAGGTTGCGTTCGCTGTTGATCATCACGCCCTCGCCTTCGGCCCATAGCGCGGCGGGCAGCAGGATGTCGGCGTAGCGGTTGGTTTCGGTGTCGAGGAAGGCGTCCTGGGTAATCACCAGCTCGGCCTGGCGCAGCCCGTCGATCACTTGCTGGCGGTTGGCGACACTGGCCACCGGGTTGCTGCAGATGATCCAGCAGGCTTTCACCTCGCCGGTCTTCATCTGTTCGAACAGCGCCACTGTACCCTCGCCGCCTTCGCTGCGCAGGCTGCCGGGTGCCAACTGCCACTGCTGCTCGACAAATGCGCGGTCTTGCGCCACCAGTGCCGAGCGCTGGCCTGGCAGGCCCGGGCCCATGTAACCCATCTCGCGGCCGCCCATGGCATTGGGCTGGCCGGTCAGCGAGAACGGCCCGCTGCCGGGGCGGCAGATGGCGCCGGTGGCCAGGTGCAGGTTGCAGATTGCGTTGCTGTGCCAGGTGCCGTGGATGCTCTGGTTCAGGCCCATGGTCCAGCAGCTCATCCAGTTATTGGCGCTACCGATCCACTGCGCCGCCTGGATGATGTCGGCCTCGGCCAACCCGGTAATGGCGGCCACACGCTCAGGGGTGTAGTCGTCGAGCAAGGCGGACAGTTCGGCCCAGCCTTCGGTGTGGCGCGCAATGAAGTCGGGGTGGGTGTGGCCGTTACGCTGCAGCAGGTGCAACAGGCCGTTGAGCAAAGCCATATCACTGCCCGGGCGCACCTGCAGGAACAGGTCGGCCTTGTCGGCGGTGGCGCTGCGCCGTGGGTCGACGACGATCAGCCTGGCGCCGGCCTTGACCCGGTCGAGCAGGCGCAGGAACAGGATCGGGTGGCAGTCGGCCATGTTGGCGCCGATCACCAGGAACACGTCGGCGTGCTCGAAGTCCTGGTAGCTGCCGGGCGGGCCGTCGGCGCCGAGCGACAGCTTGTAGCCGCTGCCAGCGCTGGCCATGCACAGCCGCGAGTTGGACTCGATGTGGCGAGTGCGGATAAACCCTTTGGCCAGCTTGTTGGCCAGGTACTGGGCTTCCAGCGACATCTGCCCCGACACGTACAGCGCCACGGCATCGGGGCCGTGCTGGTCGATGATGGCGCGCAGGCGAGCAGCGCTGACGGCGATGGCCTGGTCGATGCTGGTGCGCACCGGTTGCTGGCTGCGTTGCTGGCGCACATAGGCATCTTCCATGCGCCCGGCGGCCGTCAGGGGCACATGTGCGGTGAGGCCTTTGGTGCACAGGCGACCGAAGTTGCTGGGGTGCTGCTTGTCGCCGCTGATCTTGCCGACCTTGCCATCGGCAACGCTCATGACGATGCCGCAACCGACGCCGCAGTAGGGGCAAACGCTGCGCACTTCGCTGATGGCCATGGGCGGGCTCCTGTGGAAAACGCAAAAAGGCGCCGGCTGCCCCGGCTTGCTGAAGCAAGCGGGGCAACACGGCGCCTTTGTCGTGAGGTTTTGTGGGCTGTCGACGTTGATGGCCCGGGATAGCGGTGAATCAGCAATTTATGGGCCAGCTGTACCGGCCCTTTCGCGGGTGAGCCCGCTCCTACAGGGATATCACAAGGCCTGCGGGCGACGCTGTCCTGTAGGAGCGGGTTCACCCGCGAAGAGGCCGGCACAGGCAGCGCACCATGCGGTGGCAACCTCACACCCCCAGGCGCTATGCTGGGGCACATTCCAGCATGAGCAACCGCCCTCCCCCCATGTCCCAGGTGATCCTCAAGACCCCCGCCCAACTCGACCTGATGCGCCGCGCCGGCCAACTGCTGGCCCAGGTGTTTGCCGACCTCGACAGCTTCATCCGCCCGGGCGTGACCACAATGCAGATCAACGACCGCGCCGAGGCGTTCATTGTCGAAACGCTCAAGGCACGGCCAGCGAGCAAGGGCCAGTACGGTTTCCCCTACTCGCTCAATACCTCGGTGACCATGTGGTCTGCCACGGCATGCCCAAGGCCGACGAAGTGTTGAAGGAAGGCTCGATCGTCAACGTCGATATCACCCTGGAACAGGGGGGCTACATTGCCGACTCGTCGAAGATGTACAGCATCGGACAGATCAGCGATGAAGCCCGGCGCCTGGTCGAAACCACCTATGACGCGCTGTGGAAAGGCATCGAGCAGGTGCGCCCTGGCGCAACGCTGGGTGATATCGGCCATGCCGTACAGGCCCATGCCGAGGCGGCGGGCTACAGCGTGGTGCGCGAATACTGCGGGCATGGCATTGGCCAGCAGATGCATGAAGGGCCGGAGGTGCTGCACATTGGCCAGCGTGGCATGGGCATGAAGCTGAAGCCGGGCATGGTGTTTACCATCGAACCGATGATCAACCAGGGTGGGCGTGGTACCCGCGAATTGAAGGATGGCTGGACGGTGATTACCCGGGACCACAGCTTGTCAGCGCAATGGGAGCATACGGTGGCGGTGATTGAGGATGGGTTTGAGGTGTTGACGTTGCGGGAAGAGGAGCTTCGCCGCTGAGATTGCCGGGGGCGCTTTGCGCCCCTTTCGCGACGCAAGGCCGCTCCTACAGGAGACCGCGTCACTGCCTGAGAGCGGCCTTGCGTCGCGATGGGCCGCAAAGCGGCCCCAAGATCCCACAGGCAATGAAACCTTGCAGAACGCACAAACAAAAAAAGCGACCCTAAGGTCGCTTTCTCTGTTACTTCCGGGTGTTCAGTAGGCCCTGGAAGTGGAATATGGCGCAGCGGACGGGACTCGAACCCGCGACCCCCGGCGTGACAGGCCGGTATTCTAACCGACTGAACTACCGCTGCGCTATACATCGAGTGGTGGGTGATGACGGGATCGAACCGCCGACCCTCTGCTTGTAAGGCAGATGCTCTCCCGGCTGAGCTAATCACCCATGTCTCTCGGTGTGGCGCGCATTCTACGGGCGACTTGGCGCTCTGGCAAGCACTTATCGAAGATTTTTTACATTTAAATCAGCCCGTAAATCTCAGGCACAAAAAAAGCGACCCTAAGGTCGCTTTCTCTGTTACTTCCGGGTGTTCAGTGGGCCCTGGAAGTGGAATATGGCGCAGCGGACGGGACTCGAACCCGCGACCCCCGGCGTGACAGGCCGGTATTCTAACCGACTGAACTACCGCTGCGCTATACATCGAGTGGTGGGTGATGACGGGATCGAACCGCCGACCCTCTGCTTGTAAGGCAGATGCTCTCCCGGCTGAGCTAATCACCCTTCGTCTCGGTGTGGCGCGCATTCTACGGACGGCCCTACACCCTGGCAAGCACTTTTTAAACTTTTTTCAAAAAAAACCTCAGGCCTTTCAAAGACCTAGCGGTGCCGGGCATTTTCTTCACGCATATCCGGCTGCTGGCCCTCTGACAGGGTTGGCCTGAGAGCACTGCTCGGAGAATAATGCCCGCCTTATGCATTAAGGAGAGATTGCCCCTCATGTGGTTCAAGAACCTGCTGACCTACCGCCTGACCCAGGATGTACCGTTCGAGCCTGAAGCGCTGGAAGCCGCCCTGGCCAGCAAGCCGGCCCGCCCCTGCGCCAGCCAGGAGCTGACCACCTATGGTTTCGTCGCGCCGTTCGGCAAAGGCGAAGACGCTCCCCTGGTGCATGTCAGCGGCGAGTACCTGCTGATTGCCGCACGTAAAGAAGAACGCATCCTGCCGAGCAGCGTGGTCAACGATGCGGTCAAGGAAAAGGTCGAAGAGATCGAGACCGAGCAGATGCGCAAGGTCTATAAAAAGGAACGCGACCAGATCAAGGACGAGATCATCCAGGCCTTCCTGCCACGCGCGTTCATCCGCCGCTCGATGATCTTCGCCGCCATCGCCCCGCGCCAGGGCGTGATCCTGGTCAACTCGGCCAGCGCCAAGCGTGCCGAAGACCTGCTGTCGACCCTGCGTGAAGTGATGGGCTCGCTGCCAGTACGCCCGGCCACCGTTAAAATTGCCCCGGTTGCCACCATGACCGACTGGGTCAAGTCGCAACAGGCCGCCGAAGGCTTCTATGTACTGGACGAGTGTGAACTGCGCGACACCGCCGAAGATGGCGGCATCGTGCGTTGCAAGCGCCAGGACCTGACCAGCGAGGAAATCCAGCTGCACCTGAGCACTGGCAAGGTGGTCACCCAGCTGGCCCTGGCCTGGCAGGACAAGCTGTCGTTCATCCTTGACGACAAGATGGTGATCAAGCGCCTGAAGTTCGAAGAGCTGCTGCAGGAGCAAGCCGAGCAGGATGGTGGTGATGAGGCTGCGCAGCAGTTTGACGCCAGCTTCCAGCTGATGATGATGACCTTTGCCGAGTTCCTGCCGGTGTTGTTCGAGGCGCTGGGTGGCGAGGAGATTCCGCAAGGGGTCTGAGTGATATGAAATGCCGGTGCTGGCCTGGGAGATTTCCTGAGACAGTACCGGCCTCTTCGCGGGTGAACCCGCTCCTACAGGATCACCACAGGCCTGAATATGGTGGAGTCCCTGTAGGAGCGGGTTCACCCGCGAAGAGGCCCTTGAAATTCACAAAGCTATAAATAGAAAAGGAATTGCCCCCCATGCGTGCCCTCGCCGCCCTCAGCCGCTTCGTCGGCAATACCTTCGCCCTGTGGGTGCTGGTATTCGCCGTGCTGGCCTTCCTGCAACCGCAATGGTTCATTGCCCTCAAGGTCGCCATCGTGCCGCTGCTGGGGCTGGTGATGTTCGGCATGGGGCTCACCCTCAAGCTCGACGACTTCGCCGCCCTCGCCCGCCAGCCGTGGCGGGTGATGCTGGGGGTGGTTGCGCACTTCGTGATCATGCCGGGCATGGCCTGGCTGCTGTGCCAGCTATTCCACCTGCCGCCGGAAATAGCCGTGGGCGTGATCCTGGTCGGTTGCTGCCCAAGCGGCACGGCGTCGAACGTGATGGTGTGGCTGTCGCGTGGCGACCTGGCACTGGCCGTGGCCATTGCCGCAGTCACTACCCTGCTGGCACCGCTGCTGACCCCGGCGCTGATCTGGTTTCTCGCCTCGGCCTGGTTGCCGGTGTCCTTCATGGACATGTTCTGGTCGATCCTGCAGTTGGTCATGCTGCCGATCGTGCTAGGGGTCGTGGCCCAGCGCCTGCTCGGTGCCCGCGTGCAGGCGGCGGTGCAGGTGCTGCCGCTGGTGTCGGTGGTAAGCATCGTGATGATCGTGTGCGCGGTGGTGGCGGCCAGTCAGGCGAAGATCGCCGAGTCGGGGTTGCTGATCATGGCGGTGGTGATGCTGCACAACACCTTCGGCTATCTGCTGGGGTACCTGACCGGCAAGCTGTGCAAGCTGCCACTGGCCCAGCGCAAGTCGCTGGCGCTGGAGGTGGGCATGCAGAACTCCGGGCTGGGGGCGGCGTTGGCGGCGGCGCATTTTTCGCCGTTGGCGGCGGTGCCGAGCGCGTTGTTCAGCGTGTGGCACAACATTTCCGGGGCGCTGCTGTCGACCTGGTTCCGGCGGATGGGGGAGCCTGGGGGTGAGGCTGAAGGCGGGGAACCGGCCAGGCATTGATGGTGCCTGACCGGGCCTATTCGCGGGTGAACCCGCTCCTACAAGGACCGCACATGTTTCAGCATTGTGCGGTCCCTGTAGGAGCGGGTTCACCCGCGAAAGGGCCGGTACAGGCTTGCCCTGAACCTTCCAGGTGTGCACCATGGTGCCCACTGTGAGGACGGCCTCACGACGCACTGCGTGACCATTCCGGGGACGGCCCCATCATTCGCAACGATGGAGAAGCACCATGTCCTGGATCATCCTGTTCTTCGCCGGCCTGTTCGAGGTTGGCTGGGCCGTCGGCCTGAAATACACCGACGGCTTCAGTAAGCCACTGCCCACCGTACTTACCGTTGCCGCCATGGCCATCAGCCTGGGCCTGCTGGGCCTGGCCATGAAGGAGTTGCCGCTGGGCACCGCCTACGCCATCTGGACCGGCGTTGGCGCCGTGGGCACGGTCATCGCCGGCATCATCCTGTTTGGCGAGTCGATGGCGCTGGTGCGCCTGGCCAGCGTGGCGCTGATCATCATTGGCCTGGTCGGCCTGAAAGTCAGCGCCAGCTAACCCCCGCCTCTAACGCAGGTTACCGCGCAAGCGGCTGACCTGCTCCCGCAAGGCATCTGGCTGCGCCGCCTCCACCGGGATGGCGGCGCCGGCCACGATGGTCACCCGCGACCACAAACGCTTGAAGAAGCCTTTGCCCGGGTCGCGGCTGAAGAAGCTGCCCCACAAGCCCTGCAAGGCCAGCGGAATCACCGGCACCGGGGTTTCTTCGAGGATGCGGTTGACGCCGCCCTTGAACACATCGATTTCGCCATCCCCGGTCAACTTGCCTTCCGGGAAGATGCACACCAGTTCGCCATCGGCCAGGTATTCGGCAATCCGCGCGAACGCCCGCTCGTAGGTGGCCAGGTCTTCGTTGCGCCCGGCAATCGGGATGGCACCGGCCGTGCGAAACACAAAGTTGAGCACCGGCAGGTTGTAGATCTTGTAGTACATGACAAAGCGGATCGGCCGGCGAATGGCCCCGCCCAGCAGCAGCGCGTCGACGAACGAAACGTGGTTGCACACCAGCAACGCCGCGCCTTCGTCAGGGATGCGCTCGAGGTCGCGGTGCTGCACGCGGTACATCGAGTGGCTGAGCAGCCAGATCAGGAAACGCATGGTGAACTCGGGCACGATCCTGAAGATATAGGCGTTGACCGCGATATTGAGCAGCGAAACCACCAGGAACAGCTGCGGGATGCTCAGCTCGGCCAGGCCCAGCAGGACGATGGTGAGCACCGCCGACACCACCATGAACAAGGCATTGAGGATGTTGTTGGCGGCAATCACCCGGGCGCGCTGGTCCTCGGCGGTGCGTGCCTGGATCAAGGCATAGAGTGGCACGATGTAAAAGCCGCCGAACACACCGAGGCCGACGATCGACAGCAAAATCCACCAGGCCTGGCGCATGCCCAGCAGCGCCAGCCAGTCGTGCGGCGCCGCGGCGGCCGGCACATCGCCGGAGTGCCACCACCACAGCAGGCCGAACAGGGTCAGGCCGAACGAGCCGAACGGCACCAGGCCGATTTCCACCTTGCGCCCGCTCAGGCGTTCGCACAGCAACGAGCCCAGCGCAATGCCCACCGAGAACAGCGTCAGCACCAGCGTGACCACGGTGCCGTCACCGTGCAGCCAGTCCTTGGCGTAAGCCGGGATCTGTGTGAGGTAGATGGCGCCGACAAACCAGAACCACGAGTTGCCGACGATCGAACGCGACACCGCCGGCGGCTGGCCCAGGCCCATGCGCAAAATCGCCCACGACTGTTTGAAGATATTCCAGTCCAGCGCCATGTACGGCGCGGCGGCCGCCGCCCGCGGGATCCAGCGGCTGGCCAGGTAGCCGAGCACCGCGGTGCCGACCACGCCGCCGGCCACCACCGTGGCGTAGCTGTCGGCCGACATCATCACCCCGGCGCCGATGGTGCCAGCGAGGATGGCCAGGAAGGTGCCGGTCTCCACCAGCCCGTTGCCACCGACCAGCTCTTCCTCCCGCAAGGCCTGGGGCAGGATCGAGTACTTTACCGGGCCGAACAGCGCCGAGTGCGTGCCCATGCCGAACAGCGCCACCAGCATCAGCGCCAGGTGGTTGGTGATAAAACCCAGTGCGCCGATCGCCATGATGGCGATTTCGGCCAGCTTGATCGCACGGATCAACGCGTCCTTGGCGAACTTCTCGCCAAACTGCCCGCCCAGTGCCGAGAACAGGAAGAACGGCAGGATGAACAGCAAGGCGCACAGGTTGACCCAGATCGACCGGTCACCGTCGCCCAGGCTGAGCTTGAACAGGATCGCCAGAATCAGCGACTGCTTGAACAGGTTGTCGTTGAAGGCACCCAGCGACTGGGTAATGAAGAACGGCAGGAAGCGCCGCTTGCCGAGCAAGGTGAATTGCGAGGAGTGACTCATCGTCCTTGGTCCTGGGTTCAGCCACGAATGGCAGTTGCCTTATTAGATTGCATACGGGCCATGCAAAGCCACATCGTCGAAGTCAACTGACAGAACTACCAGTAGCGAGTTGCATCGTCCAGGCGCCACTGTCCGGGTTCGATCAGCCAAGAGTCAGCACAATGACAAGACGACTCGCCAGAGCGCGCATGTTTACCGTGTGCCGTGCAACTGCGGCCCTGACCGTGTGGCTGATAGCCAACAGCGCCGCTGCCAGCGACGTGCAAGCAGACAAGGACAGGCTGCTCGACAGCCTTGTCGGGCAGATGACCTTGCAGGAAAAGGTCGGCCAGTTGCGCATGGAGTACGCCAGCGCTGGCCCAAATCCACAGGCAAAGCTAGACAGCATTGTCGACGGGCATGTCGGCGCCATGTTCACCTCCCCCGCTGCCAGCCAGGCAAGCCTGCGCGAACTGCAGGAGGCAGCAGCCCAACGCAGCCGCCTGCACATTCCGCTGTTTTTTGCCGGGGATGTCCTGCACGGCCAGCAGACGATATTCCCTATCAGCCTGGGCCAGGCTGCCAGCTGGGACTTGCAGGCGATCGGCAAAAGCGCCCGGATAGCCGCGCGCGAAGCCACCGCCATTGGCCTGGACATGACTTTCGCCCCGATGCTGGACATCAGCCGCGACCCACGCTGGGGCCGGATGTCGGAAGGCTATGGCGAAGACACCTATCTGACGTCGCGCATTGCCGAAGCAGTGATACCGGCATTACAGGGGCCGACATTGGGAGCGAGGGATAGCCTGATGGCCTGCGTCAAACATTTTGCCGGCTACGGCGCGGTGGAAGGCGGTCGCGATTACAACACCACGGACATGAGTGCACGGCGCCTTGTGCAAGACTACCTGCCGCCCTTCAAGGCCGCCGTCGATGCCGGAGCCGGCGCTGTGATGACCGCACTGACCAGCCTCGACGGGGTGCCGGCGACCGCCAACGGCTGGTTACTGCACGACATACTGCGCCAGCAATGGCAGTACAACGGCCTGGTCATCGGTGACCACGGCGCCGTCGAGGAGTTGATCGCCCATGGCGTGGCCGAGGATGGTGAACGGGCCGCACAGGCGGCATTCACTGCCGGCACGCAGATGAGCATGAGAGACCGCTACTTCGCGTACGGCCTACCTCGCCGGGTCACGCTGGGGGAGGTGACAGCGCAGCAACTCGACAGCGCCGTACGCCAGGTGCTGGCTACCAAGTACGAACTTGGCCTCTTCGATGACCCTTATCGCCATCTACAAGGCGCCCCGGCAAACCAAGACCAACGCTTGCACCGCGCCCAGGCCAGGGACATGGCGCGTCGCTCGCTGGTATTGCTGAAAAATCACGATCAGACACTGCCGTTGAGCCGGCATGCACGCATCGCCCTAGTCGGCCCCTTGGCCGACAATGCCGTGGATATTCTTGGCAGTTGGCACGCCAACGGCAAGCCAGACCAGGCAGTGACGTTGCGCCAGGGGCTGCAGAGTGGCCTGGCTGGCAAAGCAACGCTGCTGTATGCAAAAGGGGCAAACATCAGTGACAACCCGCAGGCATTCGCCCTGCTTGCAGACAATCAGGTCAGCTTCGACCCACGCCCAACTGAAACCATGATTGCCGAGGCGGTGACCGTCGCCCGTCAGGCGGATGTGGTGGTAGCGGCGCTGGGCGAGGCCCGCGGCATGTCACACGAGGGCGCCAGCAGGACCGACCTGAACCTGCCGGGGCAGCAACGTGCCCTGCTGCGCGCGCTGAAAGCGACCGGCAAACCCCTGGTGCTGGTGCTGATGAATGGCCGGCCGCTGACCATCGGCGACGAAAGCCAATGGGCCGACGCCGTGCTGGAAACCTGGTTCAGCGGCAGCGAAGGGGGTAATGCCATTGCTGATGTGCTGTTTGGTGAATACAACCCGTCCGGCAAACTGCCGGTGACGTTCCCGCGCAGCGTTGGCCAGATCCCGCTGTACTACAACCATCTCAATACCGGCCGGCCGTTCGATCCGGCAAGGCCATCCGTCTACCGCTCGCGTTACTACGACATCGACGATACGCCGCTCTACCCCTTTGGCTACGGCTTGAGCTACACCGACTTCAGTGTCTCGGCACCACGTTTGTCCAGCGCACGCCTGCAGCCCGGGCAGGCTCTGCAAGTACAGGTAACGGTGCGCAACGAGGGCTTGCGCGCAGGGGAAACCGTCGTGCAACTGTACATTCGCGATCGCAGTGCCTCGGTGAGCCGCCCCGTTAAAGAGCTGAAAGGCTTTGAGAAGCTGGCCCTCGAACCCGGCCAGGAACGTCAGGTGACGGTGCAACTTTCCCCCGCTGCGCTCAGTTTCGTTGACCGAAACTTGCGCTGGGTCAGCGAGCCCGGCTGGTTTGATGTGATGGTCGGGCTGGACTCGCAAACCGTGCAGACGGCCAGCTTTGAGCTGATGCCCTGAAATATTGCGACCAATCAGGTTCGCGAAAACCTGATCCTGTTGCGCTGCCACTTGTGTGCAGGCTGTGATTGCTGCGTGTGCCTGTTCTGGCCTCTTCGCGGCTAAAGCCGCTCCTACAATGGAAACGTAGCCTGTTGTAGGAGCGGCTTTAGCCGCGAAAGGGCCGGAGCAGGCGCTGCATCACTCGAAACCGAACAACGCCCGAGCGGTATCCACCAACAGCGCCTGGCGCAGTTCAGCCGAACAACCCAAGGCTTCGAACTGTTCGACAGCAGTGGCATAACTGACCGCCGTCTCATGCTGGGTGTGCGGCCAGTCGCTGCCCCACAGCAACCGCTCAGCCCCGTAATGTGCCTCCAGCGCACACAGCGCCGAGCGGGCGAATGCCAGGTTTTCCTCAGGCGAGCCCTCCAGCCGATAGATCCCCGACACCTTTACCCACACCTTGCCCTGCCCGCCCAGGGTCAACAGCTCGGCAAACCCGGGCTGCCCCAGCCCACGGCGGGCATCGGGCCGGCCAAAGTGGTCAATGACGATGTCCAGGCCATAAGGTTGCAGCGCCTGCACCAGTGTCGGTATGTCCGCCACCTGCCGATGCAATTCCAGGTGCCAGCCCTGCTCGCCAATACGCTCCAGCAGCGGCCGCCATTCGGCACCGGCCAGTTCGGGCAGCGCCTGGCCCATAAGGTTCAGGCGAACACCCCTTACGCCCAGCCGGGCCATTTCATCCAATGCCTCACGCTCGACGTCGCGCTCCAGCATCACCACCCCGCGCAGCTGCCCCGGCACGGTCTGCAGGGCGCTGAGCAGGTAGCGGTTGTCGGTCCCGAGGAAGCTGGGCTGGACCAGTACGCCATGGCTGAAACCGTGGGCCAGCAGCTGGCCCAGGTAGTCACCCAGTGGCGCATCGTAGCTGGGCGCATAACGTCGTTCGCTGGCCAGGTTCAGCCCACGGCTGAACACGTGGGCATGGCTGTCAATGGCGGTCAGGTGTAATGCAGGAGCGTCAGGCATGGTTCTCATACAAACAAGGTCAGGTTACTTGGCGACCGCGCCGGCCATTTCCGGCGCAGGTGCAGATTCAAGGTTGCGCCCGCGAGTCTCCGGCAGGCACAGGGCAGCGATCACGGCCACGCCATAGGCAATGCCGGCGTCGATGCCGATGGCACTGCCCAGCGACATCGACTCACTCATGTGGCCGACCAGGAACGGGAACACGGCCGACAGCACGCGGCCGAAGTTGTAGCAGAAGCCCACCCCGGCGCCGCGCACTTCAGCGGGGTACAGTTCATTGAAGAACGCCCCCAGGCTGGCCGGGATACCGGCGGCGAAAAAGCCCAGCGGGAAGCCGAGGAACAGCATCTGCGTGTTACTCAGCGGGAAGAACACGTAGGCCTGCACGGTCAGCACGCAGCACAGGGCGAACAACAAGATGTTCTTGCGCCGGCCGATGCGGTCGATCAGCAGGCCGCTGACCACGCAACCGCACCAGAAGGCCAGAATGATCACCGCCAGGTAGCCCCCAGAGTTCAACACCGACAGGTTGCGCTCGGTCTTGAGGAAGGTCGGCAGCCAGGTCATCACGGCGTGGTAACCACCGTGGGCACCCAGGCCAAGCAGGCCGCCGAGCAAGGTCACGCGCAGCAGTTCCGGGCGGAAGATCCCGGCCATGGACTGGAAGAAGCTGATGGGGATGGCGTTTTCTTTCTGCAGGCGCTGGAAGCTGTCTGGCTCGGGCACATTGCGGCGCACCCAGATGATCAGCAGCGACGGCAACAGGCCGACGAAGAACATCACCCGCCAGGCGAACTCCTGCGGCACCAGCGAGTAGATCAGCGTGAACAGCGCCACCGCCAGGCCCCAGCCCACGGCCCAGGCGCTCTGCACCGTGCCCATGACTTTGCCGCGGTATTTCGGGTTGATGGTTTCGGCCATCAGCACTGCACCGGCAGCCCATTCGCCACCGATGCCAAAGCCTTGCATGGCTTTGACGAACAGCAGCGGGTAGAAGCCGGTGACGAACGCCGAGAGAAAGGTAAAGCACGAGAACCAGAGGATCATCCACTGCAAGGTGCGCACGCGGCCGTAGCGGTCGGACAGGGTGCCGCCCAGCCAGCCGCCGATGGCCGAGGTCACCAGAGTAAGGCCACTGATCAAGCCGGCATCGCCCTTGCTCAGGGAGAACGCGGCGATCAGCGCGGGGATGGCCAGGCCGAACATCTGCACTTCCAGCGCATCGAGCGACCAACCGCCGAAGCAGGCCCAGAACGTCTTGCGTTCCCGTGAGGTGATCTGGCGATACCAGCTGAACATGGTTGTTATCCTTGTAGTCGTGTGTGTTACGGCCGGGCGTGCCGAAGTGCTTGGCGCGCTGGCGACCGGGCAGGCGAAGCCACTGCGCCGTGACAGCACGGCGCATACGGGTAAACGGGTGCAGCGGCCGGCTTAGCGGATGTCGATGCGGTAGCGGAAGTGCTGCGCATGGCCGCGCGAGCGGCGCCATTCCAACGGCTTGCCGGCGTAGTCACGGGCCAGGCGCTCGATCACCACTACCGGGCTGTCGGCCGGAAGTTGCAGCAGGCGGCCATGCACGGCGTCAACCGCTTCGGCGGTCAGGGTCTCTTCGGCGTAGGCGACGACCTGGCCGCACAGCTCTTCGTAAATCGGGTACAACAACGGGCCTTTGCTGTTCAACTCCACATCGAGCAGCGGCTGGAAGGTCTGGCGCGGCAGCCAGATTTCTTCGGCCAGCACCGGCTGGGCGCCGAGCAGACGCGTGCGGATGATGCGGATGACGTCGGCTTCAACCGCCAGGCCCAGTGCCGCAGCCACGGCCGATGGCGCGGCGAGCGGCTCGATGGAAAGGATGCGGCTTTCTGGCACCAGGCGCTCGCCGTTGGCGGCTTCGAAGCGGAAGAAGCGGAACAGCGAAGACTGGAACTGCGGGCGGCGGATGAAGGTGCCGCGGCCCTGCTGGCGCTCCAGCACGCCTTCGGCCACCAGCACATCGACAGCCTTGCGCACGGTGCCGACCGACATGTCAAACTCGGTGGCCAGGGCGGCTTCGGTCGGGATCGCCTCGCCTGGGCGCCAGCGGTTGTTGGCGATCTGCTCGACCATGTGGTCGCGCAGCTGTTGGTAGCGGGGCAGTCGAGCATCACCGGTCAATGGGTGCATGGGTCTCGCTCTCGTCTTGTTATATAAACATATATATGAATTTGGCAGAGTATTCCTCTTGGCTGGCGGGCTGTCAATCCTCCGCCGGTCGCCGGGTCGGTGCGATCCCTTGTAGGAGCGGGTTTACCCGCGAACACGGGCGCAGCCCGTGCCAGGCACCGCGCCGCCTGCTTCGCGGGTAAACCCGCTCCTACAAGGGATCGCGCAGGCATTTGAATATTGCTTATGCTTGAACCCGGCAAACCAGAACAACAAGGACGTGGCAATGCTCGCCGCCATCAAACGCTACCCGCACACCGTTCGCCTGCTGCTCACTACCACCTTCATTCTCACCGTCGCCCGCGCCCTTACCCTGCCCTATCTGGTGGTGTACCTGGCCGACAATTTCCAGCTGCCGATCAGCCAGATCGGCCTGCTGATCGGTGGCGCGCTGATCATCGCCTCGCTGCTGAGTTTGTATGGCGGCCACCTGGTCGATACCTTGCGCAACCACACGCTGGTCAGCGCCAGCACCCTGCTGTTCGCCCTGGCCTTCGTCGCGGCGGTCGCCAGTTCATCAGCGCTGCTGTTTTTCCTTTGCCTGGTGCTGATCAACCTGGCCCTGGCAGTGGTCGATATCGCCACCAAGGCAGGCTTCTGTGCGTTGCTGCCGGTGGAGGAGCGCGCCGAGGTGTTCGCCATCAAGTACACCCTCAGTAACGTCGGCTACGCCGCCGGCCCGCTGTTGGGCGTCGCCATGCTGGAGCTGAACGACCACATGCCGTTCATCGCCTCTGCCCTGCTTGGCCTGGCCATGTGCGTGGCCTACTGGCGCTATGGCGACCGTAGCCTGCAGGCTCGTGCGGACAAGCCAGCGGCCGGTTTCAGCCAGGTGGCGCTGGGGCTGGTGCGCGACCGGCGGCTGGTGTGTTTCACCCTGGGCGGGGTGCTGAGCGCGGTGGTGTTCGGCCAGTTTACCGCCTACCTGTCGCAGTACCTGGTGGTTACCAGCAGCCCGGCCGAGGCGGCGCGGCTGGTCGGCTACCTGGTGACCACCAACGCAGTGACGGTGATTGCCCTGCAGTACCTGATTGGCCGGCGCATCAGCCGCCAGCGCCTGATGCCTTGGCTGCTGGCCGGCATGGGCCTGTTCATTGCCGGGTTGCTGGGCTTTGCCATGGCCGGCTCGGTGCTGGCCTGGTGCCTGGCCATGCTGGTGTTCACCCTGGGCGAAATCATCGTGATCCCGGCCGAATACATGTTCATCGACCTGATCGCCCCGGATCACTTGCGCGGGGTGTATTACGGTGCGCAGAACCTGTCCAACCTGGGGGCGGCATTGGGGCCGGTGATGGTGGGGTTTGCCTTGGTGCATGTGTGGCCGGGGGTGATCTTCTACCTGCTGGTGTTGTCGGTGATACTGGCGGGGGTGTTTTATGGGTTTGGTACCCGTAGGGGTTGATGTTGCCTGTGCTGGCCTATTCGCGGGTGAACCCGCTCCTACAACGACATCGTTCCCCTGTAGGAGCGGGTTTACCCGCGAATAGGCCGGTACAGGTTAATGAAGATGCCCCCTGCGACCCCCTGCCACTGCGACCATCGTCGGCGCTGACGAAGCGGCACCTGCGTGCCAGACTGATTGATCGGGACCGCGTTATCTTTTTGCTTCGGAGTCTTCATGTCGTTGTCCAGCGGGCTGATCGCCGTGGTCGCCCTGGCCTATATGGCCGTCATGTTCGCCATCGCCTTCTATGGCGACCGCCGCAGCACGCCGTTGCCGCCGAAGCTGCGTGCCTGGGTGTACAGCCTGTCGCTGGCCGTGTATTGCACCAGCTGGACATTCTTCGGTGCCGTCGGCCAGGCCGCCGAACAGCTGTGGGCGTTCTTGCCGATCTACCTGGGCCCGGTGCTGCTGATGGTCTTCGCGCCCTGGGTGCTGCAGAAGATGGTGCTGATCAGCAAGCAGCAGAACATCACCTCAATCGCCGACTTCATCGCAGCACGTTACGGCAAATCGCAGAGCCTGGCGGTTGTGGTGGCACTGATCTGCCTGGTCGGCGTGTTGCCGTACATCGCCCTGCAGCTCAAGGGTATCGTGCTGGGCGTGAACCTGCTGATCGGCGCCAACGCCGACGCCACCGGCACCCGCGTGCAGGACACCGCGCTGGTGGTATCGCTGGTGCTGGCATTGTTCGCCATCGTCTTCGGCACCCGCAGCCTCGACGTGACCGAACACCACCGCGGCATGGTCCTGGCCATTGCCTTCGAATCGCTGATCAAGCTGCTGGCCTTCCTGGCCGTGGGCATCTTCATCGTGTTCAACCTGTACGACGGCTTCGACGACCTGTTCAGCCAGGCACGCCAGTCGATCCACTTGCAGGACTACTGGCAGGAAACCATCAACTGGCCGTCGATGGTGGTGCAGACCGCCGTGGCGATGATGGCAATCATCTGCCTACCGCGGCAGTTCCATGTCACCGTCGTGGAGAACATCGAACCCCAGGACATGCGCCTGGCGCGCTGGGTATTTCCGATGTACCTGGTGCTGGCGGCACTGTTCGTGGTGCCGATTGCCCTGGCCGGGCAGATGCTGCTGCCGGGTACGGTGATTTCCGACTCGTTCGTCATCAGCCTGCCACTGGCCGAAGCGCACCCGAGCCTGGCCCTGCTGGCGTTCATCGGCGGCGCTTCGGCAGCCACCGGCATGGTCATCGTCGAGGCCGTGGCGCTGTCGACCATGGTTTCCAACGACATGCTGCTGCCGTGGCTGCTGCGCCGCAACAACGCCGAGCGGCCGTTCGAAGCGTTCCGTCACTGGATGCTCTCGGTACGCCGGGTAACCATCGTGGTGATCCTGCTGCTGGCCTATGTCAGCTATCGCCTGCTGGGGTCCACCGCCAGTTTGGCGACCATCGGCCAGATCGCCTTTGCCGCCGTGACCCAGCTGACCCCGGCCATGCTCGGCGCGCTGTACTGGAAGCAGGCCAACCGTCGCGGTGTGTTCGCCGGCCTGGCCGCGGGTATATTCCTGTGGTTCTACACCTTGGTACTGCCGATTGCCGCGCACAGCCTGGGCTGGTCGCTGCAGCTGTTCCCGGGGCTGGCGTGGTTGCACGGCAACCCGCTGGACCTGCCGATCAGCCCGTTGACCCAGGGCGTGGTGCTGTCGCTGGCGGGTAACTTCACCCTGTTTGCCTGGGTTTCGGTACTGTCGCGCACACGGGTTTCCGAGCACTGGCAGGCCGGCCGCTTCATCGGCCAGCAAACCAGTGCCCGGCCCAGCAGCAAGCCACTGCTGGCGGTGCAGATCGATGACCTGCTGACCCTGGCCTCGCGCTTTGTCGGCGAAGAGCGCGCCCGGCAAAGCTTCATTCGCTTTGCCTACCGCCAGGGCAAGGGTTTCAACCCCAACCAGAACGCCGACGGTGACTGGATCGAGCACACCGAACGCCTGCTGGCCGGTGTGCTCGGCACCTCGTCGACCCGCGCCGTGGTCAAGGCCGCCATCGAAGGCCGCGACATGCAGCTGGAAGACGTGGTGCGCATTGCCGACGAGGCCAGCGAGGTGCTGCAGTTCAACCGCGCCCTGCTGCAAGGCGCCATCGAAAACATCAACCAGGGCATCAGCGTGGTTGACCAGAACCTGCACCTGGTAGCCTGGAACCGCCGTTACCTGGAGCTGTTCAACTACCCCGACGGGCTGATCAGCGTCGGCCGGCCGATTGCCGACATTATCCGCTACAACGCCGAACGCGGGCTGTGCGGCCCGGGCGAGGCGCAGGTGCATGTGGCGCGACGCCTGCACTGGATGCGCCAGGGCCGTGCGCACTCTTCCGAGCGCCTGTTCCCCAATGGCCGGGTGATCGAGCTGATCGGCAACCCGATGCCGGGTGGCGGCTTCGTCATGAGCTTTACCGATATCACACCGTTCCGCGAAGCCGAACAGGCCCTGCGTGATGCCAACGAAGGCCTGGAGCAACGGGTGGCCGAGCGTACACACGAGCTGTCGCAGCTGAACCAGGCACTGTCCGAAGCCAAGAGCCAGGCCGAAGCGGTCAGCAAGTCCAAAACCCGCTTCCTGGCTGCAGTCAGCCATGACCTGATGCAACCGCTGAACGCCGCACGGCTGTTCTCTGCCGCCTTGTCGCAGCAGGCCGAAGGCATGAACGAAGAAGCCCAGCAACTGGTACAGCACATGGACAGCTCGCTACGCTCGGCCGAAGAGCTGATCAGCGACCTGCTGGACATCTCGCGCCTGGAAAACGGCAAGATCACCCCGGATGCCAAGCCGTTCGCCCTCAACGAACTGTTCGACACCCTGGGCGCCGAGTTCAAGCTGCTGGCCGCCGAGAAGGGCCTGGAGTTCCGCCTGCGCGGTAGCCGCCTGCGCGTGGACAGCGACATGAAACTGCTGCGCCGGGTGCTGCAAAACTTCCTGACCAATGCCCTGCGCTACGGCAAGAGCCCGATCCTGCTGGGCGCGCGCCGCCAGGGCGAACGCCTGTGGCTGGAAGTATGGGACCGTGGCCCGGGCATCGCCGATGACAAGCTGCAGGTGATCTTCCAGGAGTTCAAGCGCCTGGACAGCCACCAGACCCGCGCCGAGAAAGGCCTGGGCCTGGGCCTGGCGATCGCCGACGGCCTGTGCCGGGTACTTGGCCACCCACTGGAAGTACGCTCGTGGCCGGGCAAGGGCACGGTGTTTCGCGTCAGCGTGCCGATTGCCCGCCAGGCCGCCCCGGCAGCCGCCGCCCCGGTGGAGCAGGCAGGCCAGCCACTGGCCGGTTTACAGGTGCTGTGCGTGGACAACGAAGACAGCATCCTGATCGGCATGAACAGCCTGCTCAGCCGCTGGGGCTGCCAGGTGTGGACTGCGCGCAACCAGGCCGAATGCGAAGCCTTGCTGGGCAAAGGCATGCGCCCGCACCTGGCGCTGGTGGACTATCACTTGGATGACGGCGAGACCGGCACCGGGCTGATGGGTTGGCTACGCGCGCGGCTGGGCGAACCGGTGCCGGGCGTGGTGATCAGTGCCGACGGCAGCAAGGAAACCATCGCCCTGGTCCATGCATCCGGTTTGGATTACCTGGCCAAGCCAGTCAAGCCAGCGGCCCTGCGCGCCCTGCTCAATCGCCATCTGAGCCTGGTTCAGTAACCGCTTCGTCGGGCAGCGCCTCGTCGGACAGCGCCCGCTCCAGCAGGTCGGCGGGCAGGCTCTTGCTGGCACGGGCCCCCAGCAGCTTCAGTTGTTCGCTGCGGCTGACCAGGTTGCCGCGCCCTTCGCACAGCTTGTTGCGCGCCGCAGCGTACGCCTTGTCCACCTGTTGCAGGCGGCTGCCTAGCTCGTCCAGGTCCTGGATGAACAGCACGAACTTGTCGTATAGCCAGCCGGCACGCTCGGCGATTTCGCGGGCGTTCTGGCCCTGGCGTTCCTGCTTCCACAGGCTGTCGATCACCCGCAAGGTGGCCAGCAAGGTGGTGGGGCTGACAATCACGATTTGCCGGTCGAAAGCTTCCTGGAACAGGTTCGGCTCGGCCTGCAGGGCGGCCGAGAAGGCCGCCTCGATGGGCACGAACAGCAGCACGAAATCCAGGCTGTGCAAGCCTTCGAGGCGGTTGTAGTCCTTGCTCGACAGGCCTTTGACATGGCTGCGCAGCGACTGCACGTGCTGCTTGAGCGCAGCCTCATCGTTGCCCGAAACAAACTGTTGGTAGGCAGTGAGGCTGACCTTGGCGTCCACCACCACCTGCTTGTCGCCGGGCAGCATGATCAGTACATCGGGCTGGAAGCGCTCGCCGTCAGCGCTCTTCAGGCTGACCTGGGTCTGGTACTCGCGGCCTTTTTCCAGGCCGGCATGCTCCAGCACCCGCTCAAGAATCAGCTCACCCCAGTTGCCCTGGGTTTTCTGGCCTTTCAAGGCCTGGGTGAGGTTAGTAGCTTCGTCGGACAGGCGCAGGTTCAACTGTTGCAGGCGCTCCAGTTCCTTGCCCAGCGAGAAACGCTCACGGGCTTCCTGCTGGTAGCTCTCCTCGACGCGTTTCTCGAAGGACTGGATACGTTCCTTGAGCGGGTCGAGCAACTGGCCGAGGTGTTGCTGGCTGGTCTGGGCGAAGCGCTGCTCGCGCTCGTCAAAGATCTTGGTGGCCATGTCGGCGAACTGAGCGCGCAGGGTGTCACGGGCTTCCTGCAGGTCTTCCAGGCGCTGCTGATGGCTTTCCTGCTGCTCTCGCAGTTCAGCCTCCAGGCGTGCGGTTTGCGCTTCCAGGCGGCGCAGTTCGGCTTCGCGGTTGGCGCGTTCGAGGCTCCAGGCGTGGGCGGCGTCGCGGGCGTTGTCGCGCTCGATCTGCAGCAGCTCCAGCTCGCGGCCCTGGGCGGCCAACTGGGTCTGCTTGATGGTGTTGGCTTCGCTAAGGTCGCTGACCTCGTCGCGGCTGGCGTCAAGCTGCGCCTGCAGGCCGGCCTGGGCCAGCTGGGCGGCATTGAGGCGCTCTTCGAGCAAAGCCTGCTCGCCTTGCCGTGCGCCCTGGCGGCGCTGCACCTGCATGACCCACCCTAGGCAAGGTAATGCACCTGCCACCAAGCCCAGCAGAATGCTGGCCAGATCCACTGTCATGCTTACCCCGATCGCTCTGATGCAAATTGAGTGCAGCTTATCAGCCTGGTGCTTGCCGCAGCATTTACTTCGCCTGGTAAATCGCGCGCCGCCCGCGCGGCGCTTCGCGGCGCAAGGCCGCTCCCACATCTGTTTCGGGCCAGTTAATCCTGTGCCAGAGGCGCGCGCCCCCTGGTGCATGGCTGGATATCGATGAAGGGCAGTTGTGTCCCCTCGATATGGCATGGAACAAACAAGGCGGACAGCGGAAGCCTCACAGGATGGACTGGCCCGAAACAGATGTGGGAGCGGCCTTGTGCCGCGAAGCGCCGCGCGGGGGCGCTCGATCTCACAGGCGCTGAAAATGTTCAGGCGATCACCTAAGCAACACACCCCTCAACCAGAAAACCACTGCCGCAACAGCCGCCGCGCTTCCTGAGACCCCTGCCCCGCCGCCAGCTCCAGCCAATACCGCGCCTGCTCCGGCTCGCTTTGCTGGCACAACCGCGCATATTCCAGCTGCGCACGCCGGTCCCCGGCACGGGCGGCCTGGCGCAGCAGGTCATGGCCGATGCGCCGGTCGCGGGCATTGCCGCAGTCACGGCATAGCATCTGCCCGAGGCGGCTTTGCGCGACCACTACGCCCTGGCGCGCCGGCTGTTTCAACAGCCGCCCGGCCAAGTGTTTGATCTGGGGCTTGTCACCCAGGCGCGGGCTATCAAGCAGCCACAAGGCCACTTTCAGGGAAAACCGTTTGCCGGGAGGTGCGGGTGTCGAGACAGCGGGGCTGGCGAGGTGTTTACTGCGGAACTTCATGAGCAACAGGTTTGGCAACTCGAAAGGCGCGCCACTCTACTCTTTTTTTTTCGCCCTGACCCGTCGATTTATGGAGGATTGAAAAATAATTTCAATGATCTTTTCTTGACGTTTTCGGGTGCATGACCAACCGGTCTATCGGCGCATAAGGATTGTCGGACAGTTCACCCCGTTGCTGGCACACCCGTACTAGAGCAAGCGCCCGGGACAATCCACAGTTCCTGTGGATAACTCGGTGGACAACCCCCTTACATACCCCGCAAAGCCCCGCGAATTGGGGGCTTCGGTCAAACTGACGATTTTTTCACCAGCTAAGAAAAGTGTTTTTTTTCATTGACTTAACCGTCCAGTCAAGGCATTGGCGAAGCGGGTGTGAGGTGTTGCCAAGCTGTTACAGGCGTTGCCCCGAATGTGAACAAGTGCCCCATCAACCTTCAATTGAGTGCACGAAAAGCGTACATCAGCGTGGATACGGGCCATTTGCCCCCTCTTCCCAGCGGCGCAATTACGCGCCATACTGCGCGGCTCACCTGATCAAACGTAGCGCTTGCCAAGCACCTGCGCTTTTGTTAAGGTGCGCCTCGTTAGTACCAAGCTGAAAGTCAATTCGGGCCAAAACGTCCTTGCAGACCCCGCTCCTCCCAAGAGTCGCGCTGCTGAAACCAGGACCGGCCAATTCGATGATTCACTCGCCAGCCTTGCGCTGTTCAAGCACGAATCACGTGACAGATTGATCAGGATTCCACTCGACGGCCTAGAACCTTGGCCCCGGCGTGCTGCCTGCCCTCTGAAGTACCTACCAGTCAGCCCAAGCGCCCACCTTTGATTGCGCTCTCTCTGGCTGCCCTGTTCCAGTCAGGTTCGTTCGTCCCTTAATAAAGACGTCACTGGAACGTTTCTATCATGCACGGATCATAACCCCCGTGTTTAAAGCAGGAACCTCCAACAATATGCAAACTCATCATAAAATTCAGGCTGCCATTGGCACCCTCTCCCAGGCCTTCTCGCCGTTGAAGTGCCTTATCGTTGCACCACGCAAGGGCAGCTTCAGCTTTACCCTGGTAGACGAACACGGCGTCGCCCGCCACACCGAGCGCCTGTACCCTGAACAGTACAGCCGCAATGAACCGCTGCAGGCGGTGATCGCCCGGACACGCCAGTCGCTCACTGCGTGAGCGGCGAATACCGCGGCATTCAAGCGCTGAATCGTCCCATCGCAAGCCTGCCTGAACGTTCTTGGCATAATTGCCTTAGGGCATATAGCCCGGAATCTCAGGCAGTAATCGATTTAAAAACAGCTCTTTACACCACGATTATCACACTACACTTCAACTCGAGCGGTGCTTGCCGCTTCCGGCGGGCCTGATCATTCACCAGCTGCCAAGCTCCAGCGCCCGTCCGGCCCTTTACTGCTCGAGGGCATCATGGGTATCGCGGCGAATGAATTGTGTCAGTATGTGATCCGACCCACCCTGGTCTACCTGAACCGTCACTGCGCCAGCGCCGAAGCCTTGTTGCTGGGCATTGCCGCCAGCCAGTCGGCACTCGGCTCAGCCCTGCATGACCGACGCGGGCACGGCCTGTACCGTATCGGGGAGCATCGCCACCAGGCGCTATGGGACGATTACCTCGCCCGTGACCCCGACCTCGCCAGCATGATCCGCGGCCTGGCCAGCCAACACGCCTTCCTGGGCGGCCCGCACCTGGAACTCACGGTCAACCTGCGCTACTCCACTGCCATTGCCTGGATGCTCATCGAAGAGCAGGCAACGCCGTTACCGGCCGTTGACGATTTGTTGGCACAGGCACGGATCTGGCGACAGATTTTCAACCCCCAAGGCCGCTTACGCGACTTCACCCATGCCTGGCATGCCTGCATAGATCAGAAATTACCCCAGGCATCTTAAGACACGTCCTACAGCTTTACCGGAAAAAAGGGAATTTTGGTCGGATTGTCCTACAAAAACGCTCTATCTCCTGCGATTGAGGCTATAGCGCGGCGCGTGATTTGTTGGTAGCTTTTCGCCCCGGAGATCCCAAGGAGTTTTCTAATAATGAAAAAAGTAATGCTCAAAACCTCCCTAGCCGTTGCTGTCACCCTGGCATCCAGCCAACTGTTCGCTGCGGGCTTCGCCCTCAACGAGCAAAGCATCAGCAGCATGGGCACAGGTTTCGCGGGACGTTCTTCTTCTGCCGAAGATGCCAGCACCGTGTTCGGCAACCCTGCCGGCATGTCCCGCCTCAAGCGCGAACAAGTCACCGTGGGCGGCGCCGCCGTCATCGCCAAGACCGACATCTCGGGCCCGGGCAGCAACCTCGGGGGGGAAACCGATGGTGACATGGTGCCGTTCGTTGGCGTCCCCATGGGTTACTACGTCAAGCCGATCGACGACCACTGGAGCGTCGGCTTCGGTATCTACGTACCGTTCGGCCTGGTAACCGACTATGGCAGCGATGACGCCGCCCGTTACTGGGGTAAAAAGAGCCACGTTCAGGTCGTCACGTTCCAGCCAACTGTCAGCTATGCCTTCAACGACAAGGTCTCGATCGGTTTCGGTCCAACCATCAACCGCATCGAAGGGGAACTGGGCTCTAGCCTGATCAACCCGTTCACTCCGGGCCGTAATGACGGCGAAGTGAAGATCAAGGGTGACGATACTGCCGTTGGTTACAATATCGGCCTGCTGGTGCAAGCCACCGACCGCACGCGTGTAGGCCTGACCTACCACTCGATGGTCGACTACAAGCTAGAGGGCAAAACCCGCGTCAGCACCCCGCTGATCGGGCCGTTCAACGGCAACAAGTTCGACGCCACGCTGAAGATCAAGACGCCGGAATCGGTTGACCTTTCGGTTACCCATGAACTGGACGACCAGTGGACTTTGTACGCGGGCAGCACCTGGACGCGCTGGAGTCGTCTGGAAAACATCACCGTGCAGAACGATGTCCCGGCACCACTGGCAGGTTCTGCGTTCCAGACCATTACCGAAGAGCAGAACTGGCATGACACCTGGGCACATGCCATTGGTGCGTCGTACAAGGTCAACAAGGAGTGGGTACTGCGTACCGGCTTCACCGTCGACCAGTCGCCGACCAACAACCATGACCGTTCGCCACGCATCCCGACCGGCGACCGCAAGGTCTTCAGCCTGGGTGCCGGCTGGAGCCCGAACGACGACATGACCATCGACGTGGCCTACTCCTACCTGTGGGAAGAGGACACCAAGGTCAATCTGGTCAGCGCGACCAAGGGCAGCTACCAGGCCAAGTACGAGAACAGCGCTCACGGTATTGGTGCGTCGCTCACCTACCGCTTCTGATTCGTACGCGCCCTACCAAAAAACCGCCCTCGTGGCGGTTTTTTCATGCCTGCACCTGCCAGCTGTCCCCGAGGCTTTCGCGTAGATAGTCCATGAACACGCGGGCCTTGGTGGTCATGGCAAAGCGGTCGACCAGGCACAGGTAGATGTCCATCGGTTCGGTCTGGGCGTAAGCCTGGCCGCTGTCGCTGTACTCGAACAGCGGTACCAGTGCGCCAGAAGCAAGGTGCGGCCGCACCATGAACTCGGCCAGGCGGGTGATGCCGCCGTCGTGCAGGGCCATCTGGGTCAGGGCATCGATGTCATCGCTGATGAGCACGCTGCCGAAAACCGGCTCAAATCGCAGCCCGTCACGCATGAACCCCCAACGCAGGAAGCGGCCATCCACCGGGTAGCGGAACACCAGGCAACGGTGATCGCGCAACGCCTCGGGCGTGGTCGGCACGCCGGCGCTTTGCAGGTAGCCGGGTGAGGCACAGCACATGAACGGGATACGGGCGATGTGCCGGGCCAGTAGCTGGTCTTCCAGTTGCGGGGTAATGCGCAGGCTGACGTCGACGTCTTCACGGGCATGGTTGACGCGGCGGTCAGTCGTTACCAACTCTATCGAAAGCAGTGGATAACGGGCGCTGAATGCCGGTATCAATGGCGCCAGGACGTGGCGACCGAAGGCTGAGGTCGAGGCAATGCACAGCCGGCCCTGGGGTTCACTGTCGGGGGTGGTAACGGCCTGCTCGGCCTGGGCCAGGTCGCGCTCGATATGGCTGACGCGCTGGTAGTACTGGGCACCGGCTGGGGTAAGGGCCATGCTGCGGGTGGTACGGCTGAGCAAGCGCACGTGCAGGTGGCTTTCCAGGCGGGCCAGGTTCTGGCTGACTGCAGCCGGGCTGAGGCCGAGGTTTCGGGCGCCGGCGACGATGCTGCCGGCTTCGACCACCTTGATGAAACAGCGGATGGCGTTGAGCAGGTCCATGGGGAGGCTCTTTGGATTCGTAAGGATTTCTTTATAAAGAACTCAATCCTGCTGGTCTACTGCTGCCGTTGAGCGCGTTGTTAACCTGCACCTCCACTGACCCTTCAGGAGTTTGCATGAGTAACCTGTCCCAAACGCGCAGCCGCCGTAAATTACACCCAGGTGCCACGCCTTATGTGTTTGCTTTCTACATGTCGTCGATCATGGCGCTGTTGATGTGCTTCGTGATCACCGCGGCGAATGGCGGGGTGACCCCGGAGTATCTGAGCAATGTGTTGAAGGCTTACCAGTTGGCGATGCCGGTGGCGTTTGTCTGTGTGTTGATGGTGAGGCCGGTGGTGGTGAGGTTGGTAGCGTTTACGGTGCATACGAAGTAACGCCGGTCTCGGCCCTTGATCTTGATCTTGATCTTGATCTTGATCTTGATCTTGATCTTGATCTTGATCTTGATCTTGATCTTGATCTTGATCTTGATCTTGATCTTGA
>NZ_JBIVHY010000014.1:0-147633 GCF_044749445.1 Pseudomonas sp. NPDC089408 | reverse complement strand
GGCGGCCTTTTTTAAGATGTCTCGCTCTTCCGTCACGCGCTTGAGTTCAGCGCGCAGCTTGCGCAGTTCGGCCTGCTGATCCTCGTCTTGCTGACCCTGCTCTTGGGGCTTGCTGTAGACCTTGATCCAGGCGTAAAGGCTGTGCACAGACATGCCCAGGCGCTGGGCGACATCGGCGACGGGTTTGCCTTTCTCGGTCACTTGCTTGACCGCTTCGATCTTGAATTCTTCGGGGTAACGCTGACGACTCATGGCACCTCCTATTTGGGCCTCATTATGAGGCTTGGAGGTGTCTACGAAACCAGGGGCGATTCACCCTGATTTCAGAATCGACCTACACACTGCTGAGCACTATGAAAAAGACATTCATAGTTTCCAAGCAATGCAGGGCAAGGCACTCCACATCCCAGGAATAACTCTCGACCTGCCGTTCCCAGACACTGAGAGCATTGATTACGAAGAAAACATCTTGCGGAAGACCATTGCCAGGGTCGCAGCTGGCTTTCGCAAGGTCGAGTTTGACATGGAGAACCCTGCTCACAAATCTAAAGTCGAGCGCTTATATTCATCCACCTTGGACGGCTTCCTTAGATATAACAAATTTCATGACGAACTGAATAAGGCATCTCCGCTAATATATCAAAAAGTAAAAAGATTACTTTCTGCTTTTCATCAACATGTCGCAGAATGGTCAGACACCCTTAACGCCACCCCGGACGTATTGACTGAAAAAATTCGCAGCGAGCTTACAGAACTCCTAATACGAGAAACAAGTCCATCCGTAGATTACGCACTAGCATCAAAGATTGTAGCCAATGAAATATCATACTGGCTGGGCGCTTGTCAGCTTGACTATAGCGAGTAACTAAAAATGGCCACACTAAAGTTTACATCGCGCCCCGCCCCGGTTCTAGCAGAACATAGGCCGTTGTACAAAATAGCCCAGTGTTTACTTATTATCGACACTTGCGGCCGAGCACAAAAATGCAGCCTATTAAAGCTACACCTAATCAACTGGGCCTTAAAAAAAGACTCCCGAATTGAGGACCTGAAGGCTGCAACGCAAAACAAGCAACTTTCGATACCGGTCTGGGGATTTGACCCAGCACTGGCTGTAGCCCTTCAAATAGCCTCAGAAGAAGACATTCTCAAATCAGATGAAACTGGGATTGTAATCCTGCCAGCAGGGCAAGAATTCTTATCAGAAATTGCCAGCGACCCAAAATTTCTATCAACTGAAAAGGCTCAACTAGACAAAATTGGTAAAAAACTTACAGAGAAAATGGTCGCAAAAACAGCCAGGGATTGGGAATAGAGCATGTACATCAAGTCTTTCTGCATAAACATCATCTGCTCAGGCGGGAATTTTGGGTTTTCTACAGACTTCCAAAAGGGACTGAATATCATTCGGGGCTCAAACTCCTCTGGGAAGAGCACTATTGTAAATTGCCTACTATACTCACTCGGAATGGAGGAGCTTGTAGGCGGCAAAGGGGAAGCCGCACTTTCCTATGCTGTCCGAGACTATGTAATTCATGACGAAAAGAAGCATGCAATATCAGAGTCTTATGTCACCATTGAGATTGAAAATCGCCAAGGAAGAGTCAGCACTATCAGACGATGGATCAAAAGCGCAAATCATAATACAAAATTGGCCGAGGTGTCAGAGGCAGCCTCCTCTGAGAGCGATACTAAGCAAGTAAGCTACAAATTCATCCACGACAACTACAGCGCCGTTTATAAAGAAGGATTCTTCACTTATCTTGAGAGCTTCCTTGGTCTTCAGCTGCCCAAGGTTCATGACTCTAACGGAAAGCAAGTAAAGCTGTACCTCCAGGCGATCTTCGCGGCGTTAGCTATAGAGCAAAAGCGCGGCTGGACAGACTACATCGCCAACATCCCCTACTACAGCGTGAGTAATGCTCGCGTACGAGTTGTAGAGTTTCTGCTCGGCCTAGGGGTGTTTGAGCAAGAATCGAAGCGTATGGAGCTTGATCTGGAATCAGTCAAGCTTCATAACGACTGGACCTCAAAGCAGAAAGAGATCTCATCGCAAGCCTCTCTCCTTAGACTAAGCCTAACTGGACTATCAACACGCATAACATCTGACTTCGATCAGAACAAGGTTGAAGCATTACGGATAGCGGACGGCGAGCAATCTAACCTGTACACAACTATCGCCACACTGAAGAAAAAATACAGAGACCTAGATCTAGCAATAAATCCAGAGAACGGCTCAACTGGATCTCTAATTTCCGAAGAACTACAAAAGCAAACATCCGCAGTAACCAAACTAGCAGCCGACTATGAAACGTCTCTCAGCAACCTAACAATCTACAATTCAACTCTTAGCGCTCACATCCAAATCAAGCAACAAACCCAAGAAGAACTAACTCGAAACAAAACCACGAAAAAGCTAAGAGAATATGGCGCAAGCAAGCACATACATGCTGCAGAAGACTCTTGCCCAACATGTCATCAGCACATCGAAGACTCATTGGTGAGCATAAACCTCACCGGAACGGCGATGGATATTGACACTAACATCCACTACCTAGAAAGCCAAGCAAAGATGCTTGCCAAACAAGAAGCAGGCATTGAGTTAAAAATTCGCGACGCAGAAATAATATGCCGAAACCTTGCGGCACAGTTAGAAAAAGAGCGATCAATACTTAGCTCCTTGCGAAGAGATGCAACCAGAGGAAGCGCCGTCTCCCAAGCCGCCGTTAAAAAGCAAGTCTTGGTCGAGTGGGAGATCGAAAAACTAGAAGAATTCTCCGACCAACTCGAAGATGCCATTACAGTACTACATAAGCTCTCACTCGAGTTCAAGACCAACCAAAACAAGAGAAAAAATCTGCCCAAAGACCGGTATACGGATGAAGACAAGAAACGCATCCGACGATTTTCGCAGCACTTTCGCGGCAATGCAGGTGAATTCGATTATCTTAGCGCGGAAATTGAAGACATCGTCTTCAACGAAGACACCCTTCTACCTCAGCTATCTCGGTTAGAGCTTCGAGAAATTGTAGATTCTCCCAGCGATGCAAAAACCAAAGCACAGGCAGCGCGTAATGGAAACATGGCTCAAAACTCCAGCGCAAGTGATTTCGTGAGACTCATATGGAGCTACATCATGGCTCTCTATCAGACGGCTTCAAGTAGGGACATCCCGGGAAATCATCCCGGCTTTATCATGATGGATGAACCCGGACAACACTCGATGGCTACTAAAAGCCAGCAAGCACTTTTTCGGATGCTAGCAAATCAGACAAATTTCCAAGCCATCGTTGCAGCATCCTTCGATGACCTAGATGCGGTTTTTAAAGAATCTACCGAGGGCGTCAAGTTCAAATACATCCATCTCGAAGGCAAGTGCATCGCACCGCTATCGACAACTTGAGAAAACAGTAGAACTGCTGCAGTCCTTCACAACACTTTTCGGGCCGCAGCAGTCACTCACCAGTTTAATCCGTAACTAACCCTGCGCAGTTCAACGACCGGCAACTACAACTACGACGGTGCTATCTTCGCATAAACCTACGCCTTCTAACATATCTAAATCAAAGCCCCCCCCCGCCGAACCCCAAAATCCTTTAAATTGATGTTCCGCCAATCCTTTTGACTCATGCCAAATGCTGGCCAACTTATTACAGTGAGCCCCAGATACTCTTCTGGATCTTGCCATGAACCTCACCCCCTACTCACTGCTCATCTCTTTTTTTGTGACATTAGGTGTCGCGGCCCAAGATGTTCGCGAGCGATCGGATTTGGGTCTTGTACAGCGGCAGATCACTGCTATGGGGCAATTGGCCAATCGCGCAAGCAGCGGCTCAGTCGATACCGCTGGATCCCGTTATAGCTTTGATTACACAAGGTTTGCTGCGGACCTTGAGCTTGTTAATCAAGGCATCCACCGATACCTGTCACCCTCCCGCGCGCAACCGGCCGATCTGGTCGAGCTAGCCGGTGATTATCGTGCTGAAGCGCCCCAGCCGAGGCCTTCCAATGAGCATGACTGACGCTCAACTGAGTGCGTTCTCAGCCGTGGCCGGGTTTACCCCGCAGCTCAGTTCGGTGCTGTGGCGCTCATCGGTGCTGGTGCTCGCATTGCTCTGGTGCACCTGGGCACTGTGGGCCAGCTACCGCGGCTGGGCGGCCGGAAACCTCAATTTTGGTGCGCTAGGCGGCAGCACGCTGCGCCTAGCCCTCGCCCTGATCGTGCTGATGTTTTTCATGCTGTCGTAACCCGGAGACCGTGCCATGAAACTCTCCCACTATTGCCAACGCCCGCTCCCTCTGGCGCGGGACATCTGTTCAAAAGCCCTGTGCAGCGGTCTGGTTTTGCTGAGTTCGACGTTCGCCAGGGCTGACCTGCCGACTATGGAGGCACCCTCCCGGGGTGAAGGTTCGGGCCTGATCGACACCATCAAAAACTACGCCTACGACGGTGGCATCCTGCTCGGCCTGCTGATCGCCACCCTCGCTTTCCTGGGCGTGGCCTGGCATTCGCTCACCGTCTACGCCGACGTACAGAACCAGCGTAAGACCTGGAAGGACCTCGGCGCCGTAGTCGGCGTCGGCGCGCTGCTGGTGGTGGTGATTCTGTGGTTCCTCACCAAAGCCGCGACGATTCTGTGAGGTCAACATGTCCGACGCCCCTGCCACTCTGCCTGACGGCACACTGACCTTCCTGCCGGAGCGTCTCAACCGTGACCCGGCCGTCCTGCGCGGCCTCACCAACGACGAGATGTGGGTCGCCCTGATCGTCGGTGCCGCGCTGGGCGTGATCCTCGGAGCGCCGCTGGCGGTGACCACCGCCTCCATCGCGACTCTCCCTACCTGCATGTTCTTGTGCATGGCGTTGGTGTTGCTTGGCGGCGGCAAGCTGCTGCGCCGGGCCAAGCGTGCCCGCCCCGAAACCTGGTTGTACCGGCGACTGCAGTGGCACGTGGCGGTGCATTGGGGCATCGGTTCGCACCAACTGATCCTGCATTCGGGGCCGTGGGCCGTGCGCCGGACTCGCCGGCATAGGAGGACCTTCCCATGAGCCGCTTCCGCAACAAGGTGGATGCGCAGCAAGCGCATATTTTCAGCCTGCGCCTGGCCGCGGCCATCCTGGCGCTGCTGTGCGGCGGGCTGTGGTACGGCTGGCAGGCCGCGCCCTCCGAGCTCACCATTCACGTACCACCGGATCTGCGCTCAGGCAGCACGCGCAAGTGGTGGGATGTGCCGCCCGAGAATATCTACGCCTTCGCCCTGTACATCTTCGGCCAGCTCAACCGCTGGCCCACCGACGGTGAGGTCGATTACCACCGCGCCATCTTTGCCCTGCAGCCCTACCTGACACCTGCCTGCAAGACGTTCTTCGACGGTGACTTCGAATATCGCAAGGCCGCCGGCGAGCTGCGTGGCCGGGTGCGCGGGGTGTATGAGGTGCTGGGCCGCGGTTACAGCGACGACCCCGACTTGCGGGTGAAGCAGCTGGATAAGCACAGCTGGCTGGTCAAGCTCGACCTCAATGCCGACGAGTACTACGCCGCCGAGCCGGTGAAACGCGTAGTGGTGCGCTATCCGCTGCGCGTGGTGCGCTTCGACGTCGATCCCGAGCGCAACAAATGGGGCCTGGCGCTGGACTGCTACGAAGGCACACCGCAGAAGCTGACACTGCCGGGAGGTGCGTGATGATGCGTGTCTTGATCCTGATTCTGGTGATGGTCAGCGGCTGGTGTTCAGCAGTCGGCGCCGTCGAGGTCAAATACTGGGAACGCTTGCCCTTGGTCGTTCCGCTCACGGTGGGCCAAGAGCGGGTCCTGATGCTCGATGAAGACGTTCGCGTTGGACTGCCCAGTGCGATCGCCAGCAAGCTGCGCGTGCAATCCGTCGCGGGTACGGTGTATCTGCGTGCCGCCGAAGCGCTCCCCACTACCCGGCTGCAGCTGCAGTCGGTGAAGACGGGCGACATCATCTTGATCGATATCGAGGCGCTTGAGGGCAGCGAGGCGCTGGAACCGGTCAAGATCGTGACCCAGATCCAGGCGCCGGATGCGAAGACTGAGAAGGATGCAGCCCCCTCTGCGACGCCGGTACCGGTGGTGCTTACCCGTTATGCTGCACAGAACCTCTATGCACCTCTGCGTACCGTGGCGCCTTTGCCTGGCGTGCGGCGTGTGCCGCTGACCGATTCCATCGCGTTCAGCACCTTGCTGCCGACCGAGCGGGTTTCGATCAAGGCGCTTGCTGCGTGGCGGTTGGGCGACTACTGGGTAACGGCGGTAAAGATCGTGAACCGCGGCCCCGGCAAGGTCGCGCTGGACCCGCGTCACCTGCAGGCCACGCTGTACGCCGCGACGTTCCAACACGCTGATCTCGGCCTCGCCGGTACGCCTGAAGACACCACCGTGGCCTACCTCGTCACCCGCGGAAGCGACCTGAAGCACGCCATGCTGTTGCCCCCGCCAACGACGGAGGCTGCCGATCATGAAAGCTAATGGCCTGCTGAAGTTCCTGGTACCCGGAGTCCTGCTCGGCATCGTACTGATCATCGGCAAATCCTGGATGGCCGCGCCGGACGGCCAGCTCACTCGCGATCCGGACAAAACCACGCTCAGCGCGGAACAGGCCAAGGCCCTGGGCATCGCGGGCGACACTCCTCGCGACACCGTGGCCACCCTGATCGGCCAGGTCAAGGCGATGCGCAGTGAGATGCAGACGCTGAAGAAAGGCAACGATGCCCTGCAAACCGAGAACAACCGACTGCGCTCGCGCGAAGGCAATGTCGACACGCGCATCCAGAGCACTTTGAACAGCGTCACCCAGCAGGTCACCGAGCAGCGCCAGCAGGCCAACGATGCCCGGCAGAAGGCCGAACAGCAGCACCGCGAAACCCAGGGCCTGCTGTCCAGGCTCAAGGACCAGCTCACCAACAAGCCGGCCTCCAAGTCCGATCTCCCCGCAGGCTTTGGCCTTGAGCCGGGCGACGAGCAACAGTTTTCGGGTGCGCAATCGGCGGCTGACGCAGTGCAGTGGATCGAGCCGTCGAATGCGCGCACCGGGCAGGAGGGCATTGGGAAGGCCGACGGTCCATTGTCATCGCTGACGTCGACCTTCAAGGACCTGCACGGCCTGGACAACAACGCCATTGATCGAGGCCAGGACCGTTTGCGTGCCGTCGCCAAAGGCGAGCGTGATCTGGAGAACACTCAGTACCGCGCCGAGGGCGCCAAGCCCGTCTACACAATCCCTGAAAACTCGACGTTGATGGGCTCGATTGCCATGACCGCGCTGATTGGCCGCGTCCCGGTGGACGGCACCGTGAATGACCCGTATCCGTTCAAGGTACTGGTGGGCCCGGACAACCTCACCGCCAACGGCATCGACCTGCCAGACGTGGTCGGAGCGGTCATGAGCGGCACCGCCGCCGGCGACTGGACGTTGTCCTGCGTGCGCGGCCAGGTTGAATCCATCACCTTTGTCTTCAGCGACGGGACTGTTCGCACGGTGCCACAGCCGCAGAAGGTCGTCAGCCGCAATCGCAGCAGCACCCAAACCTCCGATACCGAGAAAATCCGCGGCGGGCTGGGCTACATCTCCGATCCCTACGGCATTCCCTGCATTTCTGGGGAGCGCCGCTCCAATGCCCAGCAATACCTGGGCAGCCAGAGCCTGATCACCGCAGCCGGTGCCGGCTTCGCTGCAGCAATGGGCAGCGAGCAAACCAACACCTCGTTCATCAACTCGGCCGGCGGCAGCCTGGGCTTGACCCAGAACAGCGGCAACAGCGCGCTGAACTCAGTCATCAGCGGTGGCATTGGCGATATCCGTGAGTGGATCAACAAGCTCTATGGCGAAGCCTTTGCCGCCATCTACGTGCCGCCCGGGGCCAAGGTGGCGCTGCACCTGGATCACGAGATCAGCATCGACTACGAGCCGAAAGGCCGGAGAGTGAACCATGAAAGCCCATCTGTTTCGGTACTGGATCTGGATTAGTCTGCTGCTCGCCCTGCACCTGAGCGGCTGCTCCACCAGCAAGGAGGAAATGCTGCCCCACGGTGATCAAACCATGCTGGACATCTGGAACGGCGGGGGCTCCGTCGGTTCCCAGCAGCAGTTGCAGGAAGCGCGTGGCGAACTGCGCCGTCCGGTGCTCGACCCTGAGCGCCTGATAGGCAACCAAAGCGCTTACACGCGCACTGCAGCCAACGAGATCCGCGCGCAGTTCCCGCGACTGCCCAACCCTGACCTGGTCATGTACGTGTACCCGCACCTGGCCGGTACCCAGCAGACCCCGGTGCCAGGCTACTCGACCGTGTTCCCGCTGTACGAGAAGGTCCAGTACGCGCTGCCCGGCGAACGCCTGGACGATCTGTGATGGCCGATGACCCGAGTTACGACCCGCCGCGCTGGAAGCCCTGGCGCGCTGCACAGCGCCGGCGCGCGACGCTTGCCGACGAGTCCGCCCAGTATGCGCACAATCCCAGCTTTACCGATCACCTGCCCTGGGTCGAATATCTCGAGGACGAGCAGTGTTTTCTGCTCGACGACAACCGCTCCGTGGGCGCGGTGTTCGAGCTGCAGCCGATCGGGACCGAGGGCCGTGAGCCCGAGTGGCTGATGGCGGCCCGCGACGCCCTGGAAGATGCGCTGCAGGACAGCTTCGACGAGCTCGACCAGGCGCCCTGGGTGGTGCAGTTTTTCTGCCAGGACGACAGTGACTTTGCCCCGTACCTCGAACGCCTGGAGCGCTACATCGCGCCAAGGGCTCTCGGCACACCGTTTACCCAAGCCTTCCTCGCTTCGATGCAGCGTCACCTCGACGCCCTTGCTAAACCGGGAGGGCTGTTCGACGACCATGTCGTGTCCCACCTGCCCTGGCGCGGCAGCAATCGGCGGATTCGTCTGGTGGTCTACCGCTGGCTCGGGGACCAGGGTGAGGAAGACGGGCAGAGCCCGTCTCAGCTGCTGAGCCGCACCTGCGACCGCCTGATGGCCTCGCTGCAGGCCTGCGGGGTCAGCCCTCGACGGTTGACCGGACGCGACTTCTACGCCTGGTTGCTGCCCTGGTTCAACCCTTCCCCAGCCCTCACTGACGGATCTCCCGCGGCGTTCTATCGACGCGTGCCCTATCCGGAGACGGACGACGGCGAGGAGCTGCCGCTGCCATTCGACCACGATTTTGCTGAGCGGCTGTTCTTCCAGGAACCCCGCTCCGATAGTGAACAGGGCGTATGGTACTTCGATCAACAGCCACACGCCGTGATGGTGGTCGACAAGCTGCGCAGGCCACCGCATATCGGCCAGCTGACCGGCGAAACGCGTAAAGGCGAGGCGTTGAACGCCTTGTTCGATCAGTTGCCCGAGCAGGCGGTCATGAGCCTGACCCTGGTGATCACGCCTCAGGATGTACTCGAGGAGCATCTCAACCGTCTGGCGCGCAAAGCCATCGGCGAAAACCTCGCCTCAACCCAGACCCGCCAGGACGTGGAGGAAGCACGCGCGCTGATTGGGCGCCAGCACAAGCTGTACCGCGGCACGCTGGCGTTGTACCTGCGCGGTGCGGATGAACAGCAGCTGCGCCAGCGCTCGATTCAGGCCGCCAACGTACTGCTCGGCGCCGGCCTGCAGCCGGTGCGCGAGGGCGATGAAGTGGCGGCGTGCAACAGCTACCTGCGCTGGCTGCCGATGGTCTACAACCCGGCCCGCGACACGCGCAACTGGTACACCCGACTGTTGTTTACCCAGCATGTCGCCAACCTGCTGCCGCTTTGGGGCCGCAGCATCGGTACCGGCAACCCGGGCATCACGTTCTTCAACCGTGGGGGTGCACCGCTGTCGTTTGACCCGTTGTCACGTTTCGACCGCTCCATGAATGGCCACCTGCTGTTGTTCGGCCCGACCGGCGCTGGCAAGTCGGCTACCTTGGTTTCGATCCTGATGCAGGTCATGGCCGTGTACCGGCCGCGGCTGTTCATCGTTGAAGCGGGCAACTCCTTTGGCCTGCAGGGCGACTACTTCGCCACGCTCGGATTGTCCGTCAACAAGGTGCAGCTCAAACCCGGCAGTGGCTTGAGCCTGGCACCGTTCGCCGATGCCCGTCGGCTGATCGAGCACCCGGATCAGGTCGCCAGCCTGTCGACCGAAGACCTAGATGAAACGGCGCCGGACAGTGATGAGCAGCGCGACGTATTGGGAGAGTTGGAGATCACCGCACGGCTGATGATCACCGGTGGTGAGGCCAAGGAAGAGGCGCGCCTGACCCGCGCAGACCGCAGCCTGATCCGCGAGTGCATCCTTGATGCCGCCCAGCACTGCGCAGCGACCGAACAACAGGTGCTGACGCGGCATGTCCGCGATGCCCTGCGCCAAGTCGCCAGCGACGCCCATTTGCCTGACAAACGCCGGGAGCGCGCCCAGGAGATGGGCGAGTCCATCGACCTGTTTTGCCAAGGTTTCGAGGGCGCCCTGTTTGACCGGCCCGGCACGCCCTGGCCAGAGAGCGATGTGACGATTGTCGACCTCGCCACCTACGCCCGCGAGGGTTACGAAGCGCAGATGTCGATCAGCTACATCAGCCTGATGAACACGGTGAACAACATCGCCGAACGCGACCAGTACCTCGGGCGGCCGATCATCATGGTCACCGACGAAGGCCACATCATCACCAAGAACCCGTTGCTCGCACCCTTTGTGGTCAAGGGCACGAAGATGTGGCGCAAGCTGGGCGCCTGGTTTTGGCTGGCGACGCAGAATCTGGCCGACTTCCCCGACGCGGCGCAGACCATGCTCAACATGATCGAGTGGTGGATCTGCCTGAACATGCCGCCGGCGGAAATCGAGGAAATCGCCCGCTTCAAGAAACTCACGCCGGCGCAAAAGACGCTGCTGCTCTCCGCGAGCAAGGCCTCGGGGAAGTACACCGAGGGCGTAGTTCTGTCGAAGAACCTGGAGACGCTGTTCCGCGCGGTGCCACCGAGCCTGTACCTCGCTCTGGCCATGACCGAGCCCGAGGAAAAAGCCCAGCGCTGGCGATTGATGGAGGAGCACCAGCAGTCCGAGCTGGAGGCCGCCCTGCAGGTCGCGGCCGACATCGATTGCCTGCGCGGCATGTTGTGACCGATACCGCCAGGACTGTTCGCAACCCCTTTGTTCAGCAAATAATCGACAAGAGCACATTTGTACTCTTTCGCTTATTTGCCTGACTCGCTCACCTCAATCAGCCGCCAGACGAAACCGATCTACCTGGGCTCAGTTTGTCTCCCCTCCTCCAGTGCCGGATCCGGGATGCTGAAACTTGGCGCATGGATGCACACCGCTGCCACCTGCCGAGCGTTGCCCATGAACGTGACCGCCTCCATCCGCTGCAGATTACCGAAGCCCAGGAAGACTGACCGACGCCGTGCGCTCACTGCGGCGGTTCTGCTCATCGCCACCGAGCAGTGCCTGGCACTGACCACCCCGACCATCATCGCTTCGGTCACTTCGCTGCAGTGCCTGGAGTACCGGGTCGTCGGTATCTGCTACTGGCTGCTCTGCACGCCGTTCGGCTGCACGGTGCGCACCTCGCCAAAGATCCGTCACTTCATTCCCGAGCTGGTGGTGTCGAGTTACGCCGACACTGGCGGCAACCCTTGGAGCGAGATGTCGGCACTGTCGACACCGACGTCAGCATCCCAAGGAGGTGGCAACCTGATCACGCCTTCCCCGCAGCGCGATAACCTGCCACGGTTCAAGAATGTCGATGGCATCGGGCATCCCGGCGGCGCTGCCCTGACAGCCTTGGCGCACTCGTTCGGCTATGCGTGCCCGAGCGGTGCCGTGCCGTTTGCACCCTATTACCTCAGCACGCTCGACCCGCTGGCGTGGCGCCAGGCCATTCCCGAATCTGTCTACCCGCAAGCACTGGTGCCGGGCATGCGCGAGATCGGCAGCCAGGCACTTGGCGACATGTGGGGTAGCGTCTACCCACGTCACGGTTTTCTGGTGCAGCCCGACGATTTCAAGGCCGGTGCCGTGATGGCGCAGCGCGCCAGCGACTTCATCACTCGCGTTGGCCAGCCGCACGTCTATCGGCCGCTGCAGCCGATGCCAGCGCCTGGCTACTGGCCGCCGCAGCCGGTGATTGAGAACAACGTCAACAACCACCGCTGGCAATTGCTCACGCCGGTGATCCAAAGCACCTGCGCCATCTTCCCCAGCCCAGCGATCCAGAGCGCCGACGGTGCCTATGCCTGGTCGCTGTGGCGGCCCTACCGCTGCTGCCAGCGCATGGGCCAGACCTTCCTGTTCAGCATCGATTTTGACGGAGGCCAATGATGAAGACCTACTTCCTCGGATTTCTGTGCTTCCTCGTCTATGCCGTGGGCCACGCCGCCGAGAACGGCTACCACCTTGGTGACCAGGCTCAGGTGCTGGACGACCGGGTGATGTACACAATCGGCGGCGGTTCAGCGGCAGGAGCGCCCTCCTCGCTCTACCGACCCAATGGCCTTGGCGTGGGCATGTCTTGGCGCGCCAACATGATGTGCGGAAACATGAACCTCTCGAACACCCTGCAGAACCAGCTCAATGGCGCCACCCAGGGTTTCCAGCAAATCATGGGCAACGTCATCCAGAACGCCACGCAGGCCGTCATGTCGCTGCCGGCGATGATCATCCAGCGGGCCAACCCCGGGTTGTACGAGCTGCTGAGCAATGGTGTTCTGCAGGGACGGATCGACTTCGACCGCTCCAAGCTCACCTGCCAGGCAATGGCGGCGAAGATGGCCGACAAGGTCGACCAGGCCGGCTGGGGCGCGCTGGCGCAGAACCAGGAGATGCAGCACAACCTCGAGCAGTCCGGCGGTGATGCCGTTACGGCGGTGAAGGACACCGAATCCAACAACGGCAATAACGGCGTCAGTTGGGTCGGTGGGCAAAAAGCCGGTGGCAACGGCCAGCAACCCATCCGGGTGACGTCGGACGTGGTCAAAGCCGGCTACAACCTGCTGCACAACCGGGCGATCGAGGATCCCTCGGCTCTTGGTTCGGCTTGCCAGAATGGCGCAATCTGCCAAGCCTGGTCGAGCCCCGAGGAAGCCTCCGAGTGGGCGACGCGTGTGCTCGGGGAAACCGAGGTTCAGACCTGCGACGATTGCGAGACGCTGCGCATAACTGCCGGTACCGGGCTGTCGCCGCTGATCCAGGAAACCTACACGGAAAATCTTGAAGGCTTGCAACGCATGGTCTCAGGCGCCGAGCAGCCGACACCGGAGAACCTAGGCAAGGTCTCCAGCCCATTGTTGCAGGTCTCCCGCGGTGTCATCGAGGGGCTACGCGACGACCCCGACCAGAACCTGCTGGCCCGACGCCTGGCCAGCGAGACCGCGCTATCGAGTGTGATCTACAAAGCGATGCTGTTACAGCGCACGCTGTTTGCCGGCAGCCACGAACCCAACGTGGCCTCAGCGCAGCCCGCCACCAGTGCCCTCAACAGCAACGTCGAAACCCTCGAGCGCGAGATCCGCCTGCTGCAAACCGAGCTGCAGGTACGCCAGGCGCTGGCCACCAATACCGCCAGCCTGGTCCTCGATCGCCACGCCGGCGGCGCCGACGCCTCGCGTAGCATCGATCGGCGCGATCCGGAGCCGGACCGACTGCGCCGGGCCGAACAGGAGAGGAGCACGCCATGATCTCATTATCGGTAAGGTTCACGCTCGCACGTGTACTGCTGGTGCTCGGTGTCATGCTGGGCATCTTGATGATTGCTTGGATGGCGCTGCACCTGTCCGTGACCCAGTTGAATTGGCTCGAACCTGCACGAGTGACAACGCCTTACTTCGCGTGCTGGCGCGCGCTCTTGTACACCCTGATGTTCGCCGGTTGGGCCGCAGCGTTGCGCAGACGACCCACGCCTGCAGATCAGCAACGGCTGAAGCGCCTGGGCTTGATCGGCTTCTGCTCGATCATCCTGGTCGAACTGTCTCGTATGTGAGGTGCAGCCATGAACATGAGCACCAACAGCTACCTCGAGTATTACCTTTCGCTGCTGGCCTGGATCATCAATAACGGCATCTGGAACACGCTGGCGGACACCGGGCTGTTCGCCGCTCCGTTCGGCGCGATCATCCTGCAGGAATGGCTGTCGGCCCGCCAACAGGGTGCCGACGAGGGCAACAAGGGGCTGTTATCGATCCCTCGCGTCGAGAACAGGCTGTGGATGAGCTACGTGGTCATACTGTTTGGCTGCATGCCGTTCTTTCCGCTCAACCTGTCCTCCGTGAGCTTTGACGATGCGGCGAGCCAGCGCTGTGGGGTTTCCATGGCCAAACCAGCGGACACGGCTTGGGGCACAACTTTCAACACCATCGGCGAGAAATCCGCGAACGTGCCCGTGTGGTGGTTCCTGGTGCATGCCATGAGCAAAGGCATCACCGCCGCGGCGACCGCATCGATCCCGTGTGCACCCGACATCCGTGCAATGCGGATGGAGATCGACAGCTCGCGGATCAACGACCAGGTGCTGCTGCAGGAAGTTGCCGACTTCACCCGGGACTGCTACGGCTTTTCGCGCTCACGGCTCTTTACCAATCGGCCCGATTTGGACGAATCCCAGAGCTACGACGCGTCCTGGATCGGCTCAACCTACCTACTCAGCACACCGGGCTACTACGATACCGATCGCTCGCGAATGCCCAAGGTCGATTGGCCATACGACGAGACGAGAGATACATCTCTGCCCCAGCTCGACAACGGTGCTGGTTATCCCACCTGCAAGCAGTGGTGGAGCGATGGCACCATCGGATTACGTGATCGTTTGGTGGCCGAGGTCGATCCATCGCTGATGTCGCAGTTGCGGGGCTGGCTGACTGGGCGCACCACCACCGAGATCGAAGACGCTACCTTGCGCGAGCTGGTGAGCCCGCGGCAACAGTCATTGAGTATGGCACCCGGGCAAGTGTTCCAGGACTACGGCAGCAGTGCTCGGGGCGGTTCACTGACGCAAGGGCTCAACAACCTAGCCACTAACACCGGCCTGGCCCTGGGTTCTTTCAGCAATTTCCCAGCAATGAATGCCTTACGTGCAGCCTTACCCATGGTTCAAGCCTTCCTGATCATGGGCACGATCATCAGCTTGCCACTGGTGCTGCTGATCAGCACCTACCAGCTCAAGGCGCTCATGACGATCACGTTCGCGCTGTTCACCCTGCACATGCTGACGTTCTGGTGGGAGCTTGCGCGCTGGGTCGATTCGAGCATGCTGGAAACGCTATACAACCAAGTCTCAGCCACAGACCAGGCACTGTTGTCGTTGCCGACGGCAGGCTTCATGGACGGAACAGTCACCGCGCAGGTAATCGAGTACGTCATGGGGGCAATGTTCATTGTATTGCCTGCATTGTTCGTGGGCACTTTAAGCTGGGCAGGTTATGCCGTGGGTAACGGGATCCAGAGTATGTTGGCAAGTGGCGGTAAGAATGCAACCGACGCTGCAAGCAAAGGCACAGCGCAATTGACTAGTGCCGGCAAAAAATCAATCAGGTGACTTAAAGTCACCTATGTAATGGCCGTTGCTATCATAATCGCCAATATAGAGGTCAGCACCCAGAGAGTCTGGGACTGATTCTTCTCGACTCGCCAATGGTTCGCCGTTCTCCCACCAGCTTCGAACCAAAGCAACTGCCAGGCTGGTGATGATCAGCAGAGCAAAGGCGAGAGCTACTGCAGCAAGGCCAATCAAGCAAAGTAGTCTAACAGCTGCCGTAACCCAAAATTTTCTATGCGGTAATTGAGTCGAACTTTGAGCGCTTACTAATTTGGATGCCAAATTTCGCCAGGCTGTTCCAAGGCTAGAACCTAAAAGGCCCGGAACTGAATGAGGACGGATTTTGGTACTCATGTTACACCTCCACAGGCCGGTAGCCCGTTGGATCCAAGATTCAAGTTTACTCCTTTCAGTCCCGCGAACAGTACCGCTCATCGTTCAGCAGCGGACTGAAACATCGCCATGGAACTATGCGGACACGGATCCTGACTCTGCACCTGCCCCGCCGTTGACCACAGCCAGCCGGCCTGATATTGAGTAAGTGCAATCGCTGGTTATCCAGCATCCCAGGTAGCCGTAACCTTTGAGGCTACGTCACGTTTGTGATGGTTATCCCCAAATGCGATTCGCGTTCGGCAGCTCGCATGGTCACCGTTCCCCGGTGATGAACGCCTTCCAATCCCCCCATAGCTCATTGAGCCGGCGTCTTCGACGCCCCCAAACCCAATCCATATCAGTGCTGGGAATTCTCCCGCATGGGTGGCATTCCTCCGCACCTTCTGGAGGATCTCATCATGCTGCGTTTCACAGGTACTGAACTTCACGCCGTATTGGCAGAGGCCGGCATCAACGGTTGCAGAGTGATATTGGTCAAAGACCACGGCGTCTACCTCATGTCAGAGGTTGGCGAAAGCAAACCAGATGGCGGTGGACGTAAACGCGTGGCCTATGCCACCGGTTGCAACCCTGCCGTCGACGACTTCGACACTTGGTGGAGTCGCGCTCGCGATGAATTCGGCGGCGATGATTTTACTGAGTACTTTGACGTCGATGATCCCGTTCTAGCCAGCCTTCGCGGCACTGCAGGATCGCTGGTGGTGGAGGCCACCTCTACCCATCTGTACCTGGCCGTCGAGGTTGATCCTGCGGGAAAACCTTGAACGTAAAAGCGAGCACTTCGCGCTTCCCGAGAGGCACCTAGCGGGCCTTTCGGGAGGCTTTACACACTACATTCAGGCTGAGTGGAGATCGCCGCTGGTCAGGAATTCGAGGCCGATAGTCTTCCTTGGAACGCCCTGGATATAGCCGTTCAAAAGAGGTCAGAATCCGAGATTGACCCCACGTTCAGGCGCGTTTTAATGGACAAACGCTCCCTGCTCGGCGGGTTGATCGGATCGGGCAAATCCACACCGAACCTCAGAAAGGTGACGCGGAACCTGCTAACCGGAGGCCACCATGTCTAGAATGAACCACCTCTCCACTGCCATTGTGCTGAGCCCAGGTGTCTGGCGGCAGTTCATTGAACCTGCCACAGGCGAGGAGCCGGTTGAACAGTCCGCACTTCGCTTGGCAGAACTACTCAATAGCGCGCTGACCTCTGCACCGCTTGCCTTGCACCGTCCCGTAGCACTGCAGTTCGACCTGCAGAGCAACGGCACGTCAGAAATTGCCCACCTGCCGCAGCTTCAACTGGCTCGTGTCATACCACGCAGCGGTCCGGCTTTTTTGCTGGTCCGACTGCCTGATGAGAGCGCGGTAGACATCGCCGCCCTCTGACCCACTCAGCACCGTCGCAGCCTCCTCTACCCCCACCGGGAACCCTTCCCGGCCGGGCAGCGTTCCCCCCTTCACGACCGGAGAACGCCATGTCCGATATCTACCTGGACGTCACCAACAAGATCGTCAGTGCCCTGAGCCAAGGCGTAATCCCTTGGATCAAACCCTGGACCACCGCAGGTTCGAGCGCTGACTCTCCATTTCCCATCAACGCCATTACCCGGCGGCCCTACGCCGGCATCAACGTTCCACTGTTGTGGGCTGAGGCCCGCCTGCGAGGGTTCACCCAGGATCGCTGGCTGACCTTCAATCAGGCACGCAAGGCTGGCGGCCATGTGCGCAAGGGCGAGCAATCCACCCTCGCGGTGCTATACAAACCGTTGAGCAAGGAGGCGCATGATGAGGACGGCCAGGTCGTTCGCGATGAACAGGGCAACATCAAATTGGTGCAGTTCGCGATCCTGCGCACGCACTGCCTGTTCAACATTGAGCAGACCGAAGGCTTGCCTGACGAGGAGCCAGCCTCCACCGAGCACACTGAGCCGGCGACCTTCATCAATCATGAACCGGCCGAGCAACTGCTGATCGCCAGCGGGGCGCGCATCGAGCATCGCTACAGCGATGACGCGTTCTATCAGCCGATCCGTGATCTGATCCAACTGCCTACGAAGGCGCAGTTCGAAGACGTCGGCAGCTACTATGCAACGGCTCTGCATGAGCTGACACACTGGTCGGGCCACCGGTCGCGTCTGAACCGTGAAGGTATCACCGGCGGGCATGCATTCGGCTCTACGGCGTATGCCTTCGAGGAGCTGGTCGCAGAAATGGGCGCCGCGTTTCTCTGCGCACTCACCGGTACCACAGGTGAGTTGCGTCACGAGGAATACCTGGCGTCCTGGCTGAAGATACTCAAGGAAGACAAACGAGCCATTTTCCGCGCCAGTGGTCAGGCCCGGGAAGCCTCTGAGTACCTGTTGGCCTTGCAGTCCGATCAAGCCACGGATACACCCACACGCCTCACCGTGTGATTTCACACCCAGTAAAAAGGCCCCTAACCGGGGCCTTTGTTTTGTCTGCAGCGCGACTTTTACTGCTGTCAGTAAGTCAGTGATTACTGCACCCAGCTCTCAACGGTGTCCGAGCCGTGCTCCTGCTTCCACTGTTTGAGGATCTTGTGGTTGCCGCCCTTGGTCTCCACAATCTCACCGCTCTGCGGATGCTTGTAGCGCTTCACCTCGCGAGGCTTACGCTGACTGTTGCTGGACGCACTCGCGGTCGGTACGCTCAGGCCCTTGGCTGGATCCAGAATACTAATTACCTGGCGCAGGCCCATGCCGTACTCTTCCAGTAACGCTTTGAGTTTCTGTTCAAACTCGATTTCCTGCTTCAAACCGGAGTCGTTTTTCATGGCATCCAGCTGTTGCAGCTGCGCGGCCAGTTGCGCTTCCAGCGCTTTGAATTCGGCAAGTTTGGACATGAATAATCTTCCTAGGCGTGGGACAAGTGCTGGAATAATAACTGAGACTGCGGATTTAGCCGAGGATTTACTTAAAGCGCACGCGCTCTTGCAAGGTGCCGGTTAAAACGACCTCGTTTGGGAGCTCAATCAGGCAAGTGCTGACACAGGTGCGCCACAAGTTTCCGCGGATTTGCGCTGTTTCCAATCTTGAACACGATATCGCGCTGGCTGCGGGGCAGCTTTTTCGCACAGCGCTTGGCTGCAGATCGGATGGCCGCATCCGTGCCATGAATCCGATCAGCCAATAACACGACCAATACCGCATCACTCAACGTCATCAGCGCCCCAGCTCTAGAAATCATGCCGGGCAGTCTACGCCCTGAACAAAGGGACGGCTATTCCGAGCGGCCGCCGATCCCGATGGACCTGGCTTCGAATTATCACACGCGTGAAAAGGGCCAAGGCGGTAAAGGGTAACGGCGGCAATGGAAGGGGGCGCAAGGGTAAGAGCTCTATCCGAAAAGGCAAAAGGACCTCCCGAACGAACAGCAGGTCATGCGATGAAACGCTGGTGGTTAACATTTAAAAAAGGTGAGGCGGCAGAGCCCACCCCCACTCCCATCGCCGAGGGCTTCATGCTCCCCCAGTCGGCCGAATCTCTACTTGCCGCCGATCACCGGAGAAAGCTGCTCGAACGCATCTGGCAGTACACGGCCCTCTCCGAAGCGCAGTTTGATCGACTCTACCTCGAGCCCATCCGCCGCTACGCCAGCTTCGTACAGCAACTCCCGGCAAGCGAAAGCCATCATCACGCCTATCCCGGGGGCATGCTCGATCACGGGTTGGAGCTGGTGACCTGCAGCTTGAAGCTACGCCAATCCTATCTACTTCCCAGCGGTGCTGCACCGGAAGACCAGGCAGCCCAAGCCGATGCCTGGAGCGCCGCGATTGCCTACGGTGCCCTGCTCCATGACATCGGCAAAATCGCCGTCGATTTGCAGGTGGAGTACCAAAGCGGAGAGCACTGGCACCCCTGGCACGGTCCTATAAACCAGCCCTACCGTTTCCGCTACAACCCCGACCGCGATTACAAGCTGCACGGCGCCGCGGCCGGGCTGCTCTACACGCAGCTCTTGCCGCCAGCCCTGCTCGACTGGCTCAGCGATTCCCCCGATTTGTGGGGCCAATTGCTGTTCCTGCTCGCCGACCACTACGAGCACGCTGGCACACTCGGGGAATTGGTGCTGCAAGCTGACCGGGTGTCCACCGCGCAAAACATCGGTGGTAATCCCGCGAAGGCCTTGCAGGCGCCCAAGCACTCGCTGCAGCATCATCTGCTGACAGGTCTGCGCCACTTGGTCAAGAACGAGCTCAAGCTCAACCAGCCCGGCGCGGCCGGCTGGCTCACCGAAGACCACCTGTGGCTGGTCAGCAAGACCACTACCGACAGGCTGCGGGCGCATCTGCTGGCTCAGGCTGTAGACGGTATCCCATCGTCCAACATCGCCTTGTTCGATGAGCTGCAGTCCCATGGATTGGTGGAAGCGTCACCGGAAGGCAAGGCGGTTTGGATCGCCACTGTCACGGACGGCGACTGGCAGCATCGCTTCACGTTCCTCCGCCTGCAACCCAGCCTGATTTGGGCCAACGAACCCCGGCCACTCAGCTTCAGCGGCACGGTTGAGCCGATGATGGAGCATCCCCTGCCGTCGAGTGAAACCAGCGAGTCAGCAGTGGATCGACCGCAATCAGTGCCAGACAGAGTACAGGCCTCGCCCGAGCACCCGAATCAGGATTCCGACTATCTCGACGATTTGATGGACTTGTTGGAGGAGCCTGACGAAATCGAGAATGAAACAAGCATTGTAAGCCCCCAATCTGCCACTGCCTCCCCCCAGGATGCCTTGGGGCTTGCCTTTCTCGAGTGGCTGCGCGAAGGACTCCATACGCATCGCTTAGTGATCAACGACCGTAAGGCAAAGCTGCACACCGTGGACGGAACTCTTTTTCTGGTCACGCCCGGTATTTTTCAACGCTTCGCCGCCGAACACCCAGAGTTGGTCAAACCAGACCCTCAAAGCGAGGCCTGGCGGCACCTCCAACGTCAATTTGAGAAGCTGCATGTACATTTGAAGACGCCCAATGGCCGGAACATTTGGACATGCAGAGTTAGAGGCCCCCGTAGCGCCAGCTCGTTGAATGGCTACTTGCTAAGCGACCCCAGGGCAATTTTAGGAGAGCCTCCTGGCAACAACCCTTTTTTAACGTTGCTGCCTATGGCGTCTGAAAGTTGATCGTTCTGATTAGGACTCGTCTGCGATTCTGGCCAGACTCGCGCGTCCCTAAAAGCCTATGGGTCTCAGCAAGGCAGCCCACGTTATCGGACGTGGGCTACTGGCTCACGTTTCTGACCTCCAGCGCCCGTGCACGCAGCTCGCTGTTCAGAATGTGGTCGTTCTGGCTGTAGTCGACTGGGCAGTCAATCACATGCACGCCAGTGTTGGAGATGCAGTGGTCTAGCAAGCTTCCGTTTAGTAGATGAGAGCCACTATCTTTCAATGTCCTCCAGCGATACTCATCGTGAGCTTCCGACCAATGCTTCCGAGATCCGCTTTATTAATGCAAGCGTTTTTTCATGGCTAACCGTTTCATATTTCAGTTGTCGCAAAGCGAACGCATACCCAGCAGCCAGAACTGAACGATCGTCTCCACTTATATCGTATGCCCAGTCACGACAATACTTAACCACACGACCAAACGGATTTGTTTGAATATATGAATCTATGTTTGGCCAGTGCTCCAAGACTGAGATCATCTCCTTAGAAACGCCCGACAATACGCAGTCCGGATGGAAAATCAGGCTCATTTCAAGGGTGATTGGGTCCAAACCTGTATAACTTGAGCCCACATCACCAAAATCGATTAAAACTGGAAATCCAGCTTGATTTACCAGGACATTGCCGCCATGCAAGTCACCATGAATGCAAGAGACCGACGCACTAATAGAGATATTTTCGACACTCCGGACTTCATCTAGACCGAATTTTTTTACTAAATCCTCGAAAACCTCATCGCTAACCTTTGCTTTTCGCACATCGCCAACCGTGCACTTTGATACTTCTCGCACAGCACCCCATCGGTCCAAGCTAGTACGAACTCGCTGAATCACTTCGAGTGCAACATCACTATCCCTCCTTATCACCTCGAACAGATTCTCTTTAAACCCCTCAGCCAATGTATAAAATATTGCACTATTGTCCTTGAGCCCTCTATCCATCTTAGACAACAAAGGCGTGAAAGTATTCATAGGCATCAATCTTACATAGCGCAGGTAAGACTCGCCTTCTTTTTGGATCTTAGAGGCAGCGCCCAGTTTTGCCACAAACGCACCAATGACATTCAATCGTACGTCCCTGACTTCGACACGTCCAACCAAAGACCCCGACAAGCCGCTCAATGGATAATAAACACTATCGACCCCGCCCATACTTCTCACGAAAGTCTTTAACGCCCGATCTTGACCTTTTGTAAATTCAATAAATCTTCCGCGAGTATTTATAGATATTGAATTAACTGCCGAGATTTCTTCATAAACCTGAGAAAGTTCCTCTACAAGCTCTGGCGCTTGATTTTTCTTGAAATATAAAACAGTGGGAAATTCCTTTTCCGCCCCCCAAAGCTTAATTCTTTCGCCGTGTCGCGACAACCCTGTTGCGAAACTATCAGGATCGGAGCCAGTTAAAATATAAATCGGGGTTCCAGGCAGGGCTTTCTGAACAGAATAAAACAGTCGCTGACCGTACTCCACACTCTTCTCAAGTCCAGATGTGACATTTGGCATACAGAGATCAAGTATCACCAAGTCATAAAACTTTTCTTCAAGCAGCTTTTCCGCCGAACCAGAGTTATCGACTAAATCCCAACATATCCCCGGAAGTTTGTTACTTACAACCGACGTTAGGGTCTCAGCGAAGGATGAATTATCTTCAACGAATAGTACTTGCATAGTTCCTGTACCACCTCAATTCAAATCTGGCGCCACCTTCAGATTTATTGGAGATATACACATCGCCCTCCATAGATCGCATCGAAAGCTGAGCAGTTGTAAGCCCATAGCCGAAATGCTCATCTTTATTCGAGACGCCGAGCTTGAAAGCTTCATCTAGATTACCAGTAAAACCTGGGCCGCAGTCTAAAATCGCTAACCAATTCTCAGAGCCAGCCGGCCCCCAATTTATCAAAATCTCCGCAGGAGTGACCGTTGAAAATTCCTGAACCGCTTCTATTGCATTTCTAATTCCGTTATCGATCGCCAATCCAAGTGAGTACCTATCAGCTTGGACTATGTAAGGTCTAATGCCGGCAACCCGTATAATGATCTTATCATCAGGTATATTCAAAACCGCTATACATTCAGCGAGTAGCTCTGATAGATCAAACTCACTATAAGAAGGAGTGGATGCCGCTTTTTTTAGCTTCCCAACAGCTTCAAGCAATCCATTGAGACGCTCAACGCAATGCTTCGTCCTAGAGTTTTCATATTGAGTTACCTCCATCTCCGCTACTAGCCTTAGAGATCCAATGAGGGGTGAAAACTCATGAAGAATTGTTCGTGACACCTCGTCGACAGCTTGCGCCCTTAAATCTCTCAACAGCTGTTCTTCGTCAGCCTCAACAACTGATTCTACCTCTTTTGTTGTATTCCTTTTGGGGCCAATCTGAATTCGATCTAGAGCTCGTTCAAGAGCCCGCTTAACCCATCGAGCGCTTTCTTTAGCAAGCGCCCGCGATAGCAACGCCGAATCTGATGGCTCCGCAGCCTTCGAAAAATACCGCGCAGCTTCCAACCTTTTGTCTACTGAATCACTAGCCAGTGAGGCCGTAGCCTCTTCACGAGTAATCACAATGAATTATCTTTATAGAATTTAGCGCGAGTATCAAATGCATCCACGCCGCCCTCCATTACAGTGCTAATGGCGGTCACTGCCTCAGGATGTGTTAAAGGCTTATTCACCTGAATAAATCCATTTCGCCCATCAGACGTCAACTCAACAATCAAATCCGCTTTACCCAAAACAGGAATATTAGCGTTATGGGTTGACAAGATCACCTGGCCACGCCCCTTACGCTTGTTAAGCGTTTTAATTATTGTATTAGCCACAAAAGCGTTGTCAAGATGGTCTTCTGGCTGGTCGATTATCAAAACCCTTTCGGAGTGCTGCAAGACTATCGATAAAATAACTGTGCAACGTTGACCGGCGGACAGAGCAGATACCTCCTTATAATCTACTCCGTCCAGCAGACTCATGCTTACATCATCTTGAATATCGCAAGTCAGTATATCTGCAAGACCAAACTCCCTAAACTGCGCAACTACTCTCGCAGCACGTTCTTTTGGTATCTCCAATATTTCAGATAGTGCTTCGAATGCGCTATTATCAACGATATTGACAAGTTCTCTGGGACTAAGGTTTTCAGCAATCCTTAGAGCTAGGTCATTATACTTGATACCACTTCCCTTAAGTGCATCCGTCAGTGACTTAGCATACTCACCTAGTTGCGAAGACTGCTCTACTTCGACTTTCACATGAGGTGAAAGAGACTGGTTAATTTTTTCCGCCACACCACAGCGAAGACTGAAACGTTCCAACCTAATATTTTGAAGCTCGTTTACTGCTTCATCCCGCCGTGCCCGAAGAGTCGATAGCCTTTTTTTACGTTCGTCTAAGACATTAGACCGGGTATTGATCTGAGCTATCTGAGACTTGATAATAGAGATACTCCTGCTCAACGCGCCTGTTCCCTCAGACACCTTATCGAGTTCCATACGTAATCCTCGAGCCTTGCGTTCTATATCTACATTGCCAGCAGAAATTTGCTCCCTTCGCAATCGCGATTGCGCCTCAACGCGCTCAAATTCTTTCGAAGCCTCTGTGATTTTTCTAATAGCACTTCCGTAAATATTCCGAAGATCGCCAACTGGATCTGCACTTGGCTCACCGGTCCAAGCGTCTGGACCGTACTCTTCCGCAAGCAGCCTTTCTAGCGTGCTCCGCCACTCAGACGCGTGGCTTTCAAAACGTGCAATGACATCCTCCCTAGCTGACGCTGCGGCCAACTCCTCAGCGAGCGCGGAAGACTCTGCTTGTTTTTTAAACACTTCAATTGAATTACCTTGAAGTTCTTTAAGCTGTCCCTCTTGCTGCTGTAACTGTGCTATCAAGCTAGGGATTTTTACAACTTCTTCCGAGAGCGATAAAATCTCAGCATCAACCGAAAGCAATTCTTTATAAATACTTTTTATTGAGCTAACCACTGACGCTTCATTTGCCGATAGCCCACTACGCGAATTAATGAATCCATCTATCAAAGAGAGGCGACCTGCGTCGCTCAGCCCAAGAGTTTCGACCTCTGTCTGAGATAAAACAATTGGTGCCACGAACCGTCCAGGTGATCGCGGCTGGTCCTCGTCTGCGGCGCGCGAAACGGTGATTTCATCAATCAGATCGTTTAAAACTATCGTGACCTCTCCACCTTCTAGAACTGCCCTAGCATGGTCAAGGGATCGGTTTTTTGCTTCGGCGGTATGACTGCGAGCACCAAGGGCATATCTTATGAGTTCAATAACAGAGGTTTTCCCCGTACCTCTTGCACCAATGATGACGTTTAGCCCTGGCGCAAACTTGAGATCCAAGCCATCTAAGAAACCACCCTCAACCTGAAGTCGCTCGATATCCACTGCAACACTCCCTGCTTGACATACCCTTGGCAGCCCAAGATCTATAATTATCAACTAACTTCCATCGGAGAGACAAGCCGATGAAATACGACTCAACACTACAACTATTATCCGTTGTTATATCGACGCCTAGGGGCAATTTGAGATACTCGCGCAGGTGAGAGCCCAAATTTCTGAGCTACATCCTTGGTCTTTTGACCGCTTGCTACCTCACCTCGAATTGCGCTATCCCTAATCTCATCTAAAGACTCTTGAAGTTTACCTATCTTTAGGGCTGCTTCATCGTGCTTTGCCTCCATCCGAGCCAGTCGCTCATCTGTCTGTATTTGCTTGTCTTTCAATGCCTCGATGTCTTTTGACATCTCTTCATGGGCCCTGTTAAGGAGATTTTGCGCTTCTCCTAGTAATTTTTGGGCTTTGCTTCCAAAAATGTCCATTTCGTACCACCTCGGCTTTTCTTGACACAGAAATTAAATTTACTTAATTTAATTTCTGTGTCAAGGGGTGGACACGAAAAATTTCAAACCAGCGCATTGACCAGCCCGCCAATCTCTAGCACTGCCCACCTCCTACGCCAGCAGCATCACTTTACCGCCCACAACTGCTGGATCCTCGTTGTGTACGACTGACTCACCATCTCCCGCCTCATGCCCCAGTCAGGTGTCGCCGGCACACTGGCGCTCCGCATCGTCCCCTCCCCCAGCGCTGATTGATGTCATCCATCACCTGCATAAGCCGGTCACACGCCACTGGCTGCTTGAGCGCAAGCAAATCCTCAGAAAATTCGCCGGGCTGCCGCAGGTCCACCAACAGCACCTCGGCCTTGCTGTACCGGAACCCGGGCCGGTAGATCCGCTCGACAGCATAGGTGGCCAGCCGCGTCATCAGCAACGTGTCAAAGGTCGGATACGGCAACTCCACCAAGGCGCCCTGGGCGGGGCGCACTTCGTCCGGGTTGAACATTCCGGTTCGGATGCTCACTCGCAGGCGCTTGCACACTGATCCTTGGGCACGGAGCTTTTCTGCTGCGCGGCCGGCGTAGGTGGCCACCGCCTGCTTGATCGGTGCCAGCTCGGTCAACTGCTTGCCAAACATCCGGCTACGGCAAATCTCGCTTCGGCGGCTCCGCCTCATCCATTTCCAGACACGGTGTGCCGGCGAGCTCGCGGGCAGTCTTTTCCACCACCACGCTGAATTTCTGCCGGAGCGTCCACGGGTCGGCCTTGGCCAGGTCCATCGCCGTGAGGATGAGGATCAAACTGTTGCTGATGCGATTGGGATACGCTGGTGAGGTGACTGGGACCGAGATGGCAGTGAGAAGTAGGAGCGCTTCGTGAATCTCGACCACGTTGAGCTTTGCTGGCACCGTTCTCTGTTGCCGCTGTTAGGATGGCATCTTCACATCATCAGCAGGGAAACGCATGTTCGATCTACTCAAGCTGCTCACAGACAACAGCCCCTCGCTCACTAGCGATATGCAGGCCTGGTTCAAACAGTACCCGCCAGACGCAACTTGGAATATTTTTTCGGACTACTGCGTAGGGAACACGGAGAAGGCGAACGACAGCTTTTCGTTCGTCATCACGCTGATGCACGACACCGATAAGAATTTCTCGGAGTACATCGCCAACGTGGCTCCCAAGGATCTCAAGAAAACCCGGCAGGCGTCGGATGGCTTGATTTCCTACCTCAACTGCCCTGTAGCCTTCAGCGTCTCATTCATCGTAGAGCGAGAGTCGAAGCTGCTTCGAGACTTCATCACTGACGATAATATTCACGGGTTTTGCCTCGACATGCGGGAACTGATCGCATCCTGGCTGAGTGAACCGGGTATTGATAAAGAATACTGGCAACGAATTGATAAAGCGTTGGGAGATTTTGCGTCCGAAGTGAAACGCAAGAAATTCAATGCGAAACTCGCGAGGCAGGTGTTGTTGACATCAACGCTCGCTGCATTCCTCTTCTTGACGCTTAACCAGCTCAAAGAGCCGGCTTACATCAGATGGATCACCGACCGAGATGCGACATTCGAAAAATACAATGAGGTCGCATTCGATATAGCTTTTGTGCTGTTTCTCGTTGCTCGAGCTCAGTCGGGGATTGTGAAGAACCCAAATAAACCACAGTATATTTTTGCTTACCCATTCATGGACGGAAAAACTGACTACGCGGAGCATGTACGCCTCCCTGACTACCTCGCAGGTCTTTGCGCTGACATACAACTTCCCTCGATGGAATTCACACACACCAAATTCGAAAAAATCTTCGGCAACGCCATAATAAACTCGAAGAACAACGTCGTTCTCCAAATCCTTGGCAATCCAGAAAGAATAACAGCTAGACGCTTATCCTTTAGGGAGGACATATGAGTGCACGCTTCAGTAAAAAATGGCAGCATAGTCTTACCATACGCTTTGGAATACTAACTTCGCTAAGCGCTACAATCTGTTGGATGAAGCATAGAATGTGGTCGGAGATCTGTTCACCAAAATCCACTCTGCCCGGCACCCTCCTAAATGGCATGGTGTTTCTGTCAAACGAACTGGGCGGCGCGCTGCATGCAGGCAGACGCAGTGAGATTTACTACCCAGAGGATTGATAGCCTTTCCGACACCTTGTTAATTAATACATAAGCGCTAACATTCACCAGTCAGAATCTTAAGTAATTCGTCAAAATTTTCTAGGGTCACAACACTATGTGGAGAATTACCGCGTAACTGAGCGTGCGGTTCACTCAATAGTCGGTGGACACTCCAAGCCTCCAATGAAGGGAGGGCGTCGAATACTGCCAGCACCAGTTTGTGCTTCAAGGGATCTAGCTGCCAATCAGGAATACGCTGCCCCCGGTTACCCAGGCTGAGCGAGAGAATGCGGCGTGCTTTGATATCACGATTAATCTGGTCACGGGACTTGCCTGCTAGACGAGCGAACGCGGGGAGTGGAAGGTTAGTTGGCGCTTCGTAGATAGCAAGCATCTGCGCACGTTCCTTTTGAATATCAGAGACCTCAAGGCTTGGCACCTGAGAGTCCGACTCGAGCGACGGCCGCCAGTTTGCTCTCCCGCCCTTCCGTCCCGCTCGCGACTCGGATTGAGTACAGACATGTTGCAACGGTGCTGCAACCCGCAAAGCATTCGTCGACATCGGCTGTGAAGCCGTCCCTTCCAATCGGATTGTCAAGGGGGCTCCTGCTGCCTGAGCATGCCCTAGAGCCCAGAGATCCAGGCGATTGGCCCAATCCTGCATCATGGCCCGGCGCTGCTCGACATACTCAGCATGATTATACGAGGCACTGACCTTGTCGGGATCAGCATGCGAAAGCTGAGCATCAATCCAGACTTTCGGATAACCGATCTCATTGAGCGCAGTGGAGATAGTGGCACGCATACCGTGCCCGGTGAGTCGATCAGCGAACCCCATGCGCCGCAGCGCACTGTTCAACGTGTTCTCGCTGATCCGCTTGCTCAAGTCACTCCGATGGGCAAGCAAATGCCGCTGCGCAGGCACCACACGATCGAGCAGCAGCCTCACCACCTCCACCGCCTGGACAGATAGCGGCACGATGTAGGGCGGCACCTTGGAGGCCTGGCTGCGGCTTTTACGCATCTTGAGCTGCAGCTGCTTGACCACCTCAGGCGGGATGACCCAGAGCCGCCGCTCCAGGTCGAATTGATCCGGCGAGGCCAAACGCAGCTCACCGGTGCGCACTCCGGTAAGCAACAATAGCCAGATGCCCAACAGGGTCTGCTGCCCACCATGATAGCCGCGCAGCTTGTTCAGAAGTTGAGGCAACTCATCCATGCGCAGGAAAGGATTGTGCTCTACAGGTGGCTTGGGCATCGCCACCACATCCAGGTCTGCAGCGGGGTTGTGCTCAAGCCCCGCTACGCGCACAAGCGCGTAGCGGAACAATTGATTGAGCCAGGTGCGGCACTTTTCTGCGGTGGTGAACGCGCCACGAGACTCGATGCGGTCCAGCACCCCCATGAGCACATGACGACTGACGTCGTAGATGGAGCGGTCACCGAGGTAGGGAAGAATATCTTTGCTGAAGATGCGCAAAATTTGCGACAGCGTGCTCTGCCGGCCTTCCTTGAGACTCAGGCGGCGAAAGGCGATCCACTGGTTGAACACGACCTCGAAGGCATGATCGCTGGAGAGGCGAACCGCCAGGCGCTGCTGCTTACGCTGTTCGCTGGGATTGGTACCCTGAGCGATCAGCGCCCGGGCTTCATCACGCTTCGTCCGCGCACCCCGTAAACCGAGCTGCGGATAACTACCAAACGACATGCGCTTCTGCTTGCCGGCCCAGTAGTAACGGAAATGCCAGATCTTCCCGCCCTGCGCGGTGATGTGAAGAATCAGGCCATCGCTGTCAGCGAGCGTATAGTCCTTCCCAGTGACTCGGGCGTGCCGAATCGCCATCTCCGAGAGTGCCATGGTGACCTCCTGAACCTGTCAGAGGCCAAATGCTCGTCTCGTGCTCCACCAAGCTCCACCGGAAAAGCGAATTGGGGCATTTCCAATTCTGGCCTCAAATCTGGCCTTAAATTTCCCGGATACTGCCGGTTTTCGGTGGTTTCCGCTGGAACGAAAAAAGGGCCCTAAGGCCCTTTTTTCAACGACTTACAGACTTCCATGGAACTCTGTAGATCTATAACTGGAGCGGGAAACGAGACTCGAACTCGCGACCCCGACCTTGGCAAGGTCGTGCTCTACCAACTGAGCTATTCCCGCGTCGTGATGGGTGCCATTCTAGCGATTTCCAAAACCGCGTCAACCCCTTGATTCAAAAAAACTTTTATTTCTGTTCCGAGCCTTCGCGCAGATGCGGCCAGGCGGCCAGCAGGTAGTGCACCATCGACCACAGCGTCAGCCCCGCTGCCACCAGCAGCAAGCCATAACCGAGGATTACCCAGAACGTCACCGCCGGCGGGTTGGCCAGCAGAATCACCAGCGCCAGCATTTGCGCCGCGGTCTTCCATTTGCCCAGGTTGGACACCGCCACATGCGCCCGCGCGCCCAGTTCGGCCATCCACTCGCGCAGCGCCGATACCACGATCTCGCGGCCGATGATTACCGCCGCCGGCAGGGTCAGCCAAAAGTTGGCGTGGGTCTGCACCAGCAGCACCAGGGCCACCGCCACCATCAGCTTGTCGGCCACCGGATCGAGGAAGGCCCCGAACGGCGTGCTCTGCTGCAGGCGACGCGCCAGGTAGCCGTCCAGCCAGTCGGTGGCGGCAGCAACGGCGAACACACTGCTGGCGGCCATGTAGCTCCAGTGATACGGCATGTAGAACAGCAGAATGAAAATCGGGATAAGCAGGACGCGTAGAACGGTGAGCAGGTTTGGAATATTCATCGGTACGACTGGCCGCAAGTTGAGCCCGGCATTCTACTCGCTATGCAGGCTGGCATAAATTGATTCGGCAAGCTTTTTACTGATGCCGGGGGCTTTGGCGATCTCATCGATACTGGCGCGGTTGAGCTCCTGCAAGCCGCCGAAATGTTTCAGCAGGTCGCGCCGGCGCTTCGGCCCTACCCCGGCGACATCCTCCAGGCTCGACACCCGGCGGGCCTTGCCACGGCGGGCGCGGTGGCCGGTGATGGCAAAACGGTGGGCTTCGTCGCGGATCTGCTGGATCAGGTGCAAGGCTGCCGAGTCGCCCTTGAGGGTAAATTCGTGGTGCACGTCGTTCAGGTACAGGGTTTCGAAACCGGCCTTGCGCGTCACGCCCTTGGCCACGCCGAGCAGCGTGAGGTCGGTGAAACCCAGCTCCTGCATCACGTCGCGGGCCATGTTCAACTGGCCCTTGCCGCCGTCCACCAGCAGCACGTCGGGCAGCTTGCCTTCACCGTCCTTGATGCGCCCGTAACGGCGGGTCAGCGCCTGGTGCATGGCGGCATAGTCGTCACCGGCAGTGACGCCTTCGATGTTGAAGCGCCGGTAGTCGGACTTCAGCGGGCCTTCGGGGCCGAACACCACGCAGCTGGCCACGGTGGCTTCGCCGCTGGAATGGCTGATGTCGTAACACTCCAGGCGTTGCGGCACCTCATCCAGGCCCAGTACTTCGGCCAGCGCCTCGAAACGCGCGGCCATGTGCTGGCGGTTGGCCAGGCGCGCATTCAGCGCCTGCTCGGCGTTGGTCACTGCCAGCTGCTGCCAGCGGGCGCGGGTGCCGCGTACCCGGTGGCTGATAGTCAGTTCGCGGCCACGCAGGGTGTGCAGTGCCTCGGTGATGGCGTCAAAGTCTTCGTGAACCACGTTGACGATCAACTCGCCAGGCAGTTCGCGTTCGGCGTTGCCCAGGTAGTACTGCGAGAGGAACGCGGCCATGACCTCGGCCACCTCCTCCTCGATGCCGACCTGCGGGAAGAAGTTCTTGCTGCCCAGTACCCGCCCGCCGCGCACGCTGATCAGGTGCACGCAGGCGCCACCCGGGTTGACGAAAGCCGCAATGACGTCGACATCGCCGCTGCCGCCTTCGATGTACTGCTGGTCCTGCACACGGCGCAGCAGGGCAATCTGGTCGCGCAACTCGGCAGCCTTTTCGAAATCGAGGGCCATGGCGGCCTTTTCCATCTCGGCATTCAGCTCGTTGCCCAGTTGCTGGCTGCGGCCTTCCAGGAACATGACCGAGTGGCGCACGTCCTCGGCGTATTCCTCGGCACTGACCAGGTCGGTGCAGGGCCCTTTGCAGCGTTTTATCTGGTATTGCAGGCACGGCCGGGTACGGTTGGCGTAGTAGCTGTCCTCGCACTGGCGTACGGAAAAGGCCTTTTGCAGCAGGCTGAGGCTTTCGCGAATGGCACCGGCGCTGGGGTATGGGCCGAAATAGCGGCCCTTGGCCTTTTTCGCCCCACGGTGGATGCCCAGACGCGGGAACTCACCGTCGGACAAGAACACGTAAGGGTAGGACTTATCATCGCGCAACAGGATGTTGTACGGCGGCCGCCATTCCTTGATCAGGTTCTGCTCCAGCAACAACGCCTCGGTTTCGTTGGCGGTGATGGTGGTTTCGACCTGGGCGATGCGCGCAACCAGCGCAGCGGTCTTGGGCGCCAGGCCGGTCTTGCGGAAATAGCTGGCAAGCCGCTTCTTCAGGTTCTTGGCCTTGCCCACGTAAAGCAGCCGGGCTTCGCCGTCGAACATCCGGTAAACGCCCGGGCGACCGCTGCAGGTTGCCAGGAATGCGCTGGCATCAAAGACTTGGGACATGAGGTTTTTACAGGCTTGCGTCAACCATACCGTGGCGAACGGCCAGCAAGGTCAGTTCGACGTCGCTGGTGACCGAGAGTTTTTCAAAGATCCGATACCGGTAAGTATTGACGGTCTTGGGCGAGAGGCACAACTTGTCGGAGATGATCTGCACTTTCTGGCAGCCGACAATCATCAGGGCAATCTGGATTTCCCGCTCGGACAACGCGTCGAACGGCGAGCCCTGCGGCTGGAACGGTTTCAGCGCCAGTTGCTGGGCAATCTGCGGGCTGATGTAGCGCTGGCCGGCAAACGCCAGGCGGATCGCCTGGACCATTTCATCAAGGCCTGCGCCCTTGGTCAGGTAGCCAGCAGCGCCGGCTTGCAACAAGCGCGTGGGGAACGGGTCTTCCTCGCACACGGTCACGGCAACCACCTTGATGTCCGGGTGGCTGCGCAGCAGTTTACGGGTAGCCTCCAGGCCGCCGATGCCGGGCATTTTCACATCCATCAGCACCACGTCCGGTTTCAGCTCACGGGCCAGCTTGAGCGCCGACTCACCCGAATCGCCCTCACCCACCACCTGCAGGCCATCGATGTCGGCCAGCATGCGTGTAATACCGGTTCGTACCAGATCGTGATCATCGACCACTAAGACCCTAATCAAGCACACACCTCGTTAACAGGGCGATTGGATCCCGCCACCTTAACAAAATTTTTCACGGTGGGCCTAACGCATTACCTCTGTAAGAAGCGTCTGACGCTCAAGTGTGAGAGGACGCACTTTTTGTTGGGCTTTATCCTGGCCAACCAGGCGCCCGAGCAGGTGCCAGAGCGCCGCCTGATCGTCGAACGACAACTGCCGGAAAGCCCCCAGCAAACCGGACTCGTCCGCACTCAAACCTTCGAGCGGTGCCGGCGAGCGAATGCCACTGAGCACGTACAGCGCATCCACGCCCTTGGCCGCCAACGCTGCCAGATAATCGATCCGGGGCGTACGTTCGCCGCTTTCGTACTTGCCCTGGGCGTTGGGTTCGACCCCGCCAATATCACCAAATACGCGCTGGGTCATGCCCAGTCGCTCACGTTCTTCTCGCAGTCGCGGACCGATTCCATTCATGGGCTGCTCCTCTTTCCTGACATTGCTCATGCACGACCGAAAGTGGTCCTGAATGTTTGGATCCACTATGCCCATGCGCTTTGGCCGCGACAAGCCATCATTTCGCTATTATCTGATTGCTCGCTGCATCCGCACGAAACAACCGTCTTCACCCATTTCGACGAAGCCATGGCGCTGGTACAGCAAGCGGGCCGGGTTGCTGCGGAACACCATCAGGCGCAACAACGGCAAGCGCCTCTGCCTGGCCCATAGCGCCAACTGCTTCAGCACCCAGCTGCCAACCCCGCGCCCACGGTGCTCGGGTAACAGGTGCAACTCGCGGATGAACAATGCCTGGCGGTCCTGGCTGAGGCTACAGAAGCCCAGCATGGTGTCGCCCTCAGTCACCAACCACTGCTCGCGCCAGCCCCAGGCCTCGTCAAAGGCTTCCTCGATCCACAGCAGGTCGAACTCGCGGTAGTAAGGCAGCATGGCCCGGCGAGTGAGGTTGCGGGCGAAGGTGCAGTGGCTGGCGGTGGCGGGGGTTAGTTGTAGGGGCATGGTTATTTCGGCTCTCGGGCGCGGGGAGACCTTTGTAGGAGCGGCCTTGTGTCGCGATAGGGCTGCAAAGCAGCCCCGGGATCTTCGCCTTAACGCACAAATTGCTGGGGCCGCTCTGCGGCCCTATCGCGACACAAGGCCGCTCCTACAATGGCCAATACAGCAGGGAAAAAAATCAAGGCTCATTGGCATAACACACCGGCGAACTTCCAGGCCCGCGCCTGTCCAGCTCGTCTTCCAACCAGTCAGCCAGCACCCGGGCATTGTTGTGCTCGGTATCCTTGCCAGCATAGAGCAGGGTCAGCCTCCCCTTTCCCGCCATGTCCAGCAGTGGATACCAATACTCCGGATGAGCGGCCAGCTCCTGCCGGTAGTGTTGGGTAAAACCGGCAAAATCGACCTTGCCCTGGTGAAACGCCTTACGCAATTGCGCCGAAGGTGCCACTTCTCGCAACCACTGCCCGTGCAGGTCTTCCTTGCGCTTGTTGCGCGGCCACAGGCGATCGACAAGCACGCGCTGGCCATCCTCCTTTGCAGCCGCGTCATAGACGCGCTTGCAGCAAATCATGACTATCTCCTGCCCTTACCGTCTGTCTTGAGCCTAGATAATTCATTGATCGAGGTCACGGTCGGGTTACCAATTGTTTCTATGCTCAAGGCCTTCGGCACTTTCTCCCAACGCCGACCGGAGCCCCCATGGCAACCCCGTCACTGGCCAGCCAGGCGCAACTGGCCCAATGCGATTCACGCCCACAACTTGGCCAGAAGCCAGGGCGCGCCACCTTGTTGCTGTTCTTCGGCCTGCTACTGGCCGGCATTGCCTACACCGCCTGGAGCCTCAAGCAAGACGTGACCGCCAGCGGCACAGTAATCACCACGGTCACACCCTTCCTGCTATTGGGCCTGGCGCTGCTGATTGCCCTGGGCTTCGAATTCGTCAATGGCTTTCATGACACCGCCAATGCGGTTGCCACGGTGATCTACACCCATTCGTTGCCGGCGCCGGTGGCCGTGGTGTGGTCCGGGCTGTGCAATTTCCTCGGGGTGCTGCTTTCCAGCGGCGCAGTGGCGTTCGGCATCATCGCGCTGTTGCCGGTCGAGCTGATTCTGCAGGTCGGCTCATCCGCCGGGTTTGCCATGGTCTTCGCCCTGTTGCTGGCGGCGATTATCTGGAACCTCGGCACCTGGTGGCTGGGCCTGCCGGCATCATCCTCGCACACCCTGATCGGTTCGATCATCGGCGTGGGCGTGGCCAATGCACTGATGCACGGGCGTGACGGCACCAGCGGCGTGGACTGGAGCCAGGCCAGCAAGGTCGGTTATGCCCTGTTGTTCTCCCCACTGATCGGGTTTGCCTGCGCTGCCCTGCTGCTGCTGGCCCTGCGCGCGCTGGTCAAGCGCAAGGCGCTGTACCAGGCGCCGGAAGTCCGGACCCCGCCGCCATGGTGGATCCGCTCTGTGTTGATCCTGACTTGCACCGGGGTGTCGTTTGCCCACGGTTCCAACGACGGCCAGAAAGGCATGGGCCTGATCATGCTGATCCTGGTCGGCACCCTGCCCATGGCGTATGCACTGAACAAGACCATGCCCAACGAGCAGGCCCTGCAGTTTTCCGCCGTCGCCGAGGTGACCCGCCAGGCGCTGGTACGCAGCGACCCGCATCCGGCACCGGCCGACCCGCGCCAGGTACTGACGCTGTTCATCGCCGCCCCCAAGGTCAGCCCGCAACTGGTACCGGCGCTGGCAGCGTTGACCGGGGTGATCGGCGAGCAGGTCAAAGGCTATGGTTCGATCAAGCGCGTGCCGGCCGAAGCCATGGCGAATGTACGCAATGACATGTACCTGACCAGTGAAGCCATCCGCCTGATCGAAAAAAACCGGCTGGTCGCGTTCGATGCCGACACCCGCGGCCAATTGCAACTGTTCAAGACCCAACTGGATGACGCCACGCGCTACATCCCGCTGTGGGTAAAGGTGGCCGTGGCCATCGCGTTGGGGCTGGGTACCCTGGTGGGATGGCGGCGCATCGTGGTGACAGTGGGCGAGAAGATTGGCAAGACGCACCTCAGCTATGCACAAGGCGCTTCGGCCGAAGTGGTGGCGATGTGCACCATTGGCGCAGCGGATATGTTCGGGTTGCCGGTGTCGACGACACATGTGCTGAGTTCCGGCGTGGCCGGGACCATGGTGGCCAATGGTTCGGGCGTTCACAAACGCACGCTGATCAATTTGCTGATGGCTTGGGTGCTGACCCTGCCGGCGGCGATGCTGTTGGCAGGGAGCCTGTACTGGCTGCTGACCCAGATTTTCTGAATGTGCACACCATACCCTGTGGGAGCGGCTTTAGCCGCGAAGAATCCAACGCGGTGCATGGCACCGGCTGCGCCGGTGTTCGCGGCTAAAACCGCTCCCATAGTGTCCCTGCTAACTCAATGAGTTATGTGCAATTCTATGAGAGCGGGTTTACCTGATCAGCCCGGAACTTTCAGGCCCCGCTGCACCGCCGGCCGCTCAAGGAACTTCGCCAGCACCCGCTGCACGTTCGTGAACTGATCAAAGCCCACTAAATCGCGGGCGTTGTACCGCTCCACCAGGTTACGCACCCACGGGAAGATCGCAATATCGGCGATGCTGTACGCGTCGACCATCCACTCCCGGCCGTTCAAGTGCCGGTCCAGCACGCCAAGCAAACGCTTGGACTCGTTCACATAACGGTCACGCGGGCGCTTGTCTTCATATTCCTTGCCAGCAAAGAAATGGAAGAAACCGACCTGGCCGAACATCGGCCCGATGCCGCCCATCTGGAACATCAACCACTGCAGGGTCTGGTAACGCTGGGCCGGGTCCTGGCTCAGCAACTGCCCGCTCTTCTCCGCCAGGTACTGCAGGATCGCGCCCGACTCAAACAGCGGCAACGGCTGGCCGCCCGGCCCGTTGGGGTCGAGGATGGCCGGGATCTTGTTGTTGGCACTCAACGAGATGAACGCTGGGCTGAGCTGGTCGTCATTGTCGAAGCTGACCTTGTGCGGCTCGTAGGCCAGGCCGATCTCTTCGAGCATGATCGAAACCTTGACGCCGTTAGGCGTTGGCAGCGAATACAACTGCAGCAGTTCGGGGTGTTTGGCGGGCCACTTGCGGGTGATGGGGAACGCACTGAGATCGGTCATGATCAACCTTGCCTGGGAATGAACCTGTCACTCTAAAGACATCCCCGGCCGCTGACCATCACCGACCGCTTATCAGCGCTGGAAGCTCAGGCCTGGCCGTGGGCCTTGAGCTTGAGCTTTTCGGTATCGACGCGGACAAACACCGAGTCGGCTGTCACGGTCAGCACATCGTCGGCCCACACTTCGCAGATCACCCGGCTCTTGCGCCCCACTTCACCCTCCACGCGCGCCTTGAGCAACAGCTCGACACCCATTGGCGTAGGTTTCAGGTACGTCAGGTTGAGCGTGCCGGTGACGCAGTCGATTCGCGGCAGGCTACCCGGCTCGCGGCCTTCGTGACGGTAGTGGTAAGCCATGGCCGTCCAGTTGGAATGGCAATCGACCAGCATCGCCAGCAGGCCGCCATACACCAGGCCGGGCCAGCCAATAAAGGTGCTGTCAGGTGCATGCCGGCACACCAGGTGGATGCCGTCGTTGTCCCAATGGCTTTGCAGGTGCAGGCCGCTGGGGTGAGAACAGCCGCAGCCGTAGCAGGTACCTTCAGGCGCCGCCAGGGCCTGCAGGGAAAGGGTGTGGTCGTTCATACGCTTCCTGTGCTTATAGATAGGGGGGCGCGCAACGCCCCCATTAAAGCAGAAACATCAGGCGGTCTGGGCAACCACCTTGGCGCGCCGCTGGGTCAGCGAAACCAGCAGGATGAATGCGGTCACACCCGCGGTCATCAGCGTTTCATAGCGGTAGGCATCGCTGAACAGCATGTAGCCCAGCACCAGGGCAATGGTGCCGATCACCAGCCAGGTCAGGTACGGGAACAGCCACATCTTCAGCTCCAGCGGGCGCCCTTCGCGCTCGGCACGGGCCCGCATGCGCAGTTGCGACACGGCAATCACCAGGTACACCAGCAAGGCGATGGCACCGGTGGTAGACAACAGGAAGCCGAATACCTTGCCCGGGAACACATAGTTGACCAGGCAACCGGCAAAGCCCGCCAGGGTGGAGAAGATCACCGCCACAGTCGGCACGCCCGAGCCGGAGATGCGCTTGGTCACGCTCAGCGCCTGGCCACGGGCACCCAGCGAATAAAGCATGCGCGAAGCGGTGTACAGGCCCGAGTTCATGCAGCTGGTCACGGCCACCAGCACCACCAGGTCGACCAGCAGCTTGGCACCCGGCACGTTCAGCACTTCCAGCACCCGCTGGAACGAACCGACCGCTTTCAACGCCGGGTCGTTCCAGGCTACCAGCGACACCACCAGGAAGATCGACGCCAGGTAGAAGATGGCGATGCGGTACACCACCAGGTTGGTGGCGCGGCGGATCTTGTCTTTCGGGTTGGCGGTTTCGTCAGCAGCGATGGTGACGATCTCGGCGCCGAAGAACGAGAAGATGGTAATCAGCACGCCACCCAGCACAGTGCCGAAGCCATTGGGCATGAAGCCGCCGGTGTCCCACAGCCGGCTAACCCCGGACACCTCGGCCAGCGGCCAGAAGCCAAACACCGCCAGGGTGCAGACACCGATGAAGCCGATGATCGCCACCACCTTGACCAGCGCGAACCAATATTCGAAGGCGCCGAAGTTCTTCACGCTGACCAGGTTGGTGCCGGACAGCACCAGCATGATCAGGAAGGCGAACAGCCACGACGGCACGCCGGGGAAGTAGGCATGCAGGATATCGGCACCGGCAATCGCCTCGACCGGAATGATCAGCACCCAGAACCACCAGTACAGCCAGCCGATGGTAAAGCCGGCCCACGGTCCGATGGCCTCGGAGGCATAGGTGGAGAACGAGCCGCTGTTGGGGTTGGCGATGGCCATTTCACCGAGCATGCGCATCACCAGTAACACCAGCAGGCCGGTCATGGCATAGGAGATGAGGATGGCCGGGCCGGCGGTGGCGATGGCGTTGGACGAGCCGATGAACAGGCCGGCACCGATGATGCCGGCGATGGAGATCATGGACACCTGACGCGAGGTCAGGCCGTGTTGCAGCGAACGCTGTTTCTTATTGTCTTGCGAAGCCATGAAGAACCCTCGAATGGGTCGGCCGCGGCGTGGCGGCTGAAGGTCGGAGCAGAATTCTTGTAAATGTCTGATAGTCGTTGTTGTTGTTTTGCAGATGCCGAATGCGGGTACTGACCTCCTCTTCGCATGACCGGTTGTAATCGTTGATCCAGGTCAGTATTAATCTATAGGCCGGGGTCAACAAACGACCTTTTCGAACCACATGATTCCTCTTTGGAATGAACTTCTTCCTTTTTTGCTCGGTATTTGCCCGTCATGTCCAAACGCCTGATGCCTTCGACCACCGCCCTTCAGTGCTTCGAAGCGGCCGCCCGCCACCTCAGCTTCACCCGTGCGGCGCAGGAACTGCACCTGACCCAGAGCGCCGTCAGCAAGCAGGTGGCGCAGCTTGAGGACATGCTTTCGCACTCGCTGTTCCAGCGCATTCGCCGGCGCCTGCACCTGACACCGGCCGGCGCGCTGTACCTCACCGAAGTGAACAAGATCCTCACCCAGATCGACATTTCCAGCCGCTACATCCTCAGCTACGGCGACGAAACCGAAGTACTGCGTATCGCCACCCAGCCCACCTTCGGCGCGCGCTGGCTGGTGCCCAGGCTCAAGGGTTTCGGCGACCGTTACCCACGCATTCACCTGGACGTGCGCAACGAGCTGGAGCCGTTTGACCTGGTGCAGTCCAAGGCCGATATTGCGTTTTTCTTCGGCCAGGGCACTTGGCCCGGGGCGACTTGCATCGAGCTGTTCAGCGAAGAGGTAGTGCCTGTGTGCAGCCCGCAGCTGCTGGCCAACCACCGTTTCGACAGCGCCCAGGCGCTGACCGAGCACCGCCTGTTGCAATGCGTGTCGCGGCCGGAGGCCTGGCACGAATGGTTTCTGGGGTTGGGCCTGCACAGCCAGAATAGCTACCACGGGCCGCGCTTCGACACGTTCTACCTGTGCATTCGTGCGGCCATTGCCGGTTGCGGCATTGCCCTGATTCCGCGTTACCTGGTGGCCGAAGAACTGAGCGAAGGCAAGCTGGTGGTGGCCTGGGACCACCCGGTGGCGAGCAATGGCCGACACTTCATCGCACATGCCGAGCATGCCGCCGAAGTGCCCAAGATTCGGGCCTTTGTGCAGTGGATTCGGGAGCGGGTGGCTGAGGGGGATTGATGTTTCCTGATCCGGCCTCTTCGCGGGTGAACCCGCTCCTACAGGATCACCACAGGCCTGGGCATTGTGCGATCCCTGTAGGAGCGGCGGTGCGGCGATCCGATTCACCCGCGAAGAGGCCGGCAAAGGCAACACAAATCAAAGGGCAGATCACGAATCCATGGAATGACCGCAATCGAATAATTCGTTTGCGGAAGAACCCGCCAACACGCTTGGATAATAAGAAACTCGAACAAGGTCCCGCGTGCCCATGAACCAGGAAAGTATCAGCCAATCCATTGCCATCGTTCACCCGATCACACTTTCCCATGGCCGCAACGCCGAAGTCTGGGACACTGACGGCAAACGTTACATCGACTTCGTCGGCGGTATCGGTGTGCTCAACCTGGGCCACTGCAACCCGGCCGTGGTCGAAGCGATCCAGGCCCAGGCCACGCGCCTGACTCACTACGCCTTCAACGCCGCACCCCATGGCCCGTACCTGGCCCTGATGGAGCAGCTGAGCCAGTTCGTACCGGTCAGCTACCCGCTGGCCGGCATGCTCACCAACAGCGGCGCGGAAGCCGCGGAAAACGCCCTGAAAGTGGCCCGTGGCGCCACCGGCAAGCGCGCCATCATCGCCTTCGACGGCGGCTTCCACGGCCGCACCCTGGCCACCCTGAACCTCAACGGCAAGGTCGCCCCCTACAAGCAACGGGTCGGCGAACTGCCTGGGCCGGTGTACCACCTGCCCTACCCCAGCGCCGATACCGGGGTAACCTGCGAACAGGCGCTCAAAGCCATGGACCGTCTGTTCAACGTCGAGCTGGCGGTGGAAGATGTGGCGGCGTTCATTCTTGAACCGGTGCAGGGCGAAGGCGGTTTCCTGGCCCTCGACCCGGCCTTCGCACAGGCCCTGCGCCGCTTCTGCGACGAACGCGGCATCCTGATCATCATCGACGAGATCCAGTCGGGCTTTGGCCGCACCGGCCAGCGCTTCGCCTTCCCGCGCTTAGGGATCGAGCCCGACCTGCTGCTGCTGGCCAAGAGCATTGCCGGGGGCATGCCGCTGGGTGCGGTGGTCGGGCGCAAGGACGTGATGGCGTCGCTGCCCAAGGGCGGCCTGGGTGGCACCTACTCGGGCAACCCGATTGCCTGCGCGGCGGCGCTGGCCAGCCTGGCGCAGATGACCGACGAGAACGTGGCCACCTGGGGTGAGCGCCAGGAGCAGGCCATCGTCAGTCGCCACCAGCGCTGGAAGGCCTCAGGCCTTAGCCCGTTCATCGGCCGCCTGACCGGCGTGGGCGCCATGCGTGGCATCGAGTTCGTTAATGCCGATGGCAGCCCAGCCCCGGCGCAGCTGGCCAAGGTGATGGAAGCGGCGCGGGCCAAAGGCCTGCTGCTGATGCCGAGCGGTAAAGCACGGCACATCATTCGCCTGCTGGCACCGCTGACCATCGAGGCCGAGGTGCTCGAAGAAGGCCTGGATATCCTCGAGCAGTGCCTGGCGGAATTGAACTGAGTTTTACAGGCCCAGTTCAGCCGGGGTAAGCATGTCGGACTCGAAGGCAATCCAGCCGCCTTCAAGTTCGGCGTGGCCGTTGACGATCGGGCCGTAGTAAGTCAGGCCGTTCTCCAGGGTCACGCAGATGTGCGTGGCATTCTTTTCGGGGGCCGCGAGCGTACCGACGAAATGCACCTTTTTCAGGGTCTCGGTCACCGCCTCCAGGCCAACGCGCATGTTGGGGTTTTCCGAAGCTTCGGTATCCCCGCCGCGGTCTTCGGCGCTGATGGTGACGGTGGCGATGTACGGGTACTTGGTGCTCAAGCGGGGTTACCTCAGTGGGGGTTTGGCGTATGGGCGCGTAGAGTACGGCAGGCGGTCTCTGTTGTCTCTACCGGCCTCTTCGCGGGTGAACCCGCTCTCACAGGTACAACACAGCCTTTGAATACTGTGCAGTCCCTGCAAAAGATGATCTGCAGGCCCCGATCTGTTAGGGTGCCCGCCGATGCACGCCACACCACACGAGGATCCCGAGTGAGCGCCGAAGAACCCCTGATCGCCGACCTGTTCGATGTCGACAAACGCCTGTCCCTCAAGCCCGTCGTAGACTTCAACAGCTACCTGCGCAACGCCTTCGGCGAAGGCCCATGCCGCTGCCACCGCTGCCTGGACTGCGCCGACCAGAGCACCTACAGCCACGCGCACACCTTCACCTTCGAAGGCCGACAGTGGCACCGCCGCTTCGCCAGCACCGCCGGCAGCGACGTTGCCCAGGTGCTGAAAAAGGCCTGGCTGTCGTACACCAAGGCCGACCTGACCCTGATCGGCGCGCTGGACCTGACTACCCTCAAGACCTTCACCGAAGCCACCCTGCACCCGCGCCTGCTGGCCCTGCTGCCGGCCAGCGGCCTGGCCCATGAAGTGGATGGCCAGTGGATGCTGCAAGCCCAGGCCGACTGACGGCCCGGCGGCACGGCAGGATTCCACCGGTCTGCTAACGTGGTGGAATCCGCCCAGCCGCAGGTAGTCCGCCATGGCCCGCACAACGCCCATCGAGCTGTACCGCAATATCGGCATCGTCGCCCACGTAGACGCCGGCAAGACCACCACCACCGAGCGGATCCTGTTCTACACCGGGGTCAACCACAAGATGGGCGAGGTGCACGATGGCGCCGCGACCATGGACTGGATGGCCCAGGAGCAGGAGCGCGGCATCACCATTACCTCGGCGGCGACCACGGCGTTCTGGCAGGGCTCGACCAAGCAGTTCGCCGACAAGTACCGCTTCAACATCATCGACACGCCCGGCCACGTCGACTTCACCATCGAGGTGGAGCGCTCGTTGCGCGTGCTCGATGGCGCCGTCGTGGTCTTCAGCGGCGCTGACGGCGTCGAGCCGCAGTCCGAGACGGTCTGGCGCCAAGCCAACAAATACCACGTGCCGCGCTTGGCCTACATCAACAAGATGGACCGCCAGGGCGCCGACTTTCTGCGGGTGGTCAAACAGATCGACCAGCGCCTGGGCCACCACCCGGTGCCGATTCAGCTGGCGATCGGCAGCGAAGAAAACTTCATCGGCCAGATCGACCTGGTGAAGATGAAGGCCATCTACTGGAACGATGCCGACAACGGCACCAGCTACCGCGAAGAAGACATCCCCGCCGAATTGCAGGCGCTGGCCGAAGAGTGGCGGGCGCACATGGTCGAAGCTGCCGCCGAAGCCAACGACGAGCTGACCACCAAGTTTCTCGAAGGCGAGGAACTGAGCGTCGACGAGATCAAGGCCGCGCTGCGCCAGCGCACCATCGCCAACGAGATCGTGCCAACCATCCTCGGCTCGTCGTTCAAGAACAAGGGCGTACCGCTGATGCTCGACGCGGTCATCGACTACCTGCCGGCCCCGTCGGAAATCCCGGCAATCAAGGGCACCGACCCCGACGACGAAAACAAGCACCTGGAGCGCCACGCCGACGACAAGGAACCGTTCTCGGCTTTGGCCTTCAAGATCGCCACCGACCCCTTCGTCGGCACCCTCACCTTCGCCCGGGTGTATTCCGGCGTGCTCAGTTCCGGCAATGCGGTACTCAACTCGGTCAAAGGCAAGAAGGAACGCATCGGCCGCATGGTACAGATGCACGCCAACCAGCGCGCCGAAATCAAGGACGTGTGCGCCGGGGACATCGCTGCGCTGATCGGCATGAAGGACGTGACCACCGGCGACACCCTGTGCGACATGGACAAGCCGATCATCCTCGAACGCATGGACTTCCCTGACCCGGTGATTTCCGTAGCGGTGGAGCCGAAGACCAAGGCCGACCAGGAAAAAATGGGCATCGCCCTCGGCAAGCTGGCCCAGGAAGACCCGTCATTCCGCGTGCGCACCGACGAAGAGACCGGCCAGACGATCATCTCTGGCATGGGCGAGCTGCACCTGGACATCATCGTCGACCGCATGCGTCGCGAGTTCAACGTCGAGGCCAACATCGGCAAGCCACAGGTGGCCTACCGCGAAAAAATCCGCAACACCTGCGAAATCGAGGGCCGCTTCGTCCGCCAGTCCGGTGGCCGTGGCCAGTATGGCCATTGCTGGATCCGCTTTGCCCCAGGCGACGAAGGCAAGGAAGGCCTGGAGTTCATCAACGAGATCGTCGGCGGCGTGGTACCGCGCGAGTACATCCCGGCGATTCAGAAGGGTATCGAGGAGCAGATGAAGAACGGCGTGCTCGCCGGCTACCCGCTGATCAACCTCAAGGCGGCGGTCTTCGACGGCTCGTACCACGACGTCGACTCCAACGAAATGGCCTACAAGATCGCTGCGTCGATGGCCACCAAGCAGCTGTCGCAGAAAGGCGGTGCGGTGCTGCTGGAGCCGGTGATGAAGGTTGAGGTTGTTACGCCCGAGGAATACCAGGGCGACATACTCGGCGACCTGAGCCGGCGCCGCGGCATGATCCAGGACGGTGACGAGACACCGGCGGGCAAGGTGATCCGCGCCGAGGTGCCGCTGGGCGAGATGTTCGGCTACGCCACCTCGATGCGCTCGATGACCCAGGGCCGGGCCAGCTTCTCGATGGAGTTCACCCGCTATGCAGAAGCCCCGGCGAGCATTGCCGATGGCATCGTCAAGAAGAACCGCGGGGAATGATGTTCTCCTGTGCTGGCCTCTTCGCGGCTAAAGCCGCTCCTACAGGGACCCCACCGTTTTCGACTCCGGTGAAATACTTGTAGGAGCGGCTTTGGCCGCGAAGAGGCCAGCACAGGCAACAACCCGTTATCAGTGCTGCTCCCCCGCCCGTTTCAACAGCTTCTTGCACCGCTCCGACAAATGCACCACGCGCAAATGCTTGCCCGCCTTGGCATAGCGCTCACGCAACGTCTTCAACGCCGCAATCGCCGAGTAATCGACAAAGCTCAAGTGCTGGCAATCCAGGGTAACTTTGCCCGGGTCATTGGCCGGGTCAAATTGGTTGAGGAACGGGGTAGTCGAGGCAAAGAACAACGTGCCATGCACCTGGTAGTGCTTACCCCCCTCCTCGTCCACATGGCTATCGGCATACAGCTCACGCGCATGCTGCCAGGCAAAGTTCACCGCTGCGATGACGATACCAAACAGCACGGCGGTGGCCAGGTCGGTAAACACCGTCACCACCGTCACCGCAATGATCGCCAGCACATCATTCACCGGCACCTTGTGCAGCACCCGCAACGAGGCCCAGGCAAAGGTCTGCTGCGCCACCACAAACATCACCCCGACCAGGGCCGCCAGCGGAATTCGCTCGATCAGCGGCGACAGGAACAACACGAACAGCAGAATCATCACCCCGGCCACGACCCCCGACAGCCGGCCTCGGCCATCGGAGCTGAGGTTGATCACCGTCTGACCGATCATCGCGCAACCGCCCATGCCACCGCACAAACCGGAAACCATGTTCGCCGCGCCCAAGGCCACGCATTCGCGGTCCGGGTAGCCGCGGCTCTCGGTAATTTCATCGGTCAGGTTCAACGTCAGCAGGGTTTCCAGCAGGCCGACCATGGCCATCAGCACCGCATAGGGGGCGATGATTTTCAGGGTTTCGAGGTTCCACGGCACATCCGGCAGCGCCAGCCCCGGGAAGCCGCCAGCGATATGCGCCATGTCACCCAGGGTGCGGGTGGGCAGGCCAAGCAGATACACCAGCAGGCCAACACCCAGAATCGCCACCAGCGCCGGCGGCACCGCACGGGTCAGCTTCGGCAGCACATAAACCACCGCCATGGTCAGCGCCACCAGGCCGATCATCAGGTACAGCGGCGCCCCGCTCAGCCAGTGCTCGCCATCCTTGAAGTGCTCCAGCTGGGCCATGGCAATGACGATGGCCAGGCCGTTGACGAAGCCAAGCATGACCGGGTAAGGCACCAGGCGTACCAGTTTTCCCAAGCGCAGCAGGCCAAACAGGATCATCACTACCCCGCCCAACAGCACCGTGGCCAGCAAGTACTGCACGCCGTGCTGCACGACCAACGCGACGATCACCACCGCCATCGAGCCGGCAGCACCGGAAATCATGCCCGGACGGCCGCCGAACAGCGCCGTCAGGGTGCAGATGATGAACGCGCCATACAGGCCCATCAGTGGGTTGAGGTGGGCCACCAGGGCAAAGGCGATGCACTCGGGCACCAGGGCGAACGAGGTGGTCAGGCCGGCAAGCAGGTCGGCGCGTAGTCGGGCGGGTTTCATGGGCATCCTGTGAGGCGGTCCGGGGCGGACGGTACAAAAAACAAGGGGCGCGATGTTACGGAATTTGTCTGACAGCGGCCACCGTTCAACGCACGCGTTCGCGGCTTTGTACCGCCAGGTCCAGCGCGCGCTGCATGTCCAGCCGCGCCGAGCGCCCAAGGTCGGGGTGGTTCAGCTGACCGCCACGCTCCGATGGCAGGATCGGCGCCGTCAGGTCCTCGGCGTCCATCGCTTCGAAATCCTGCTCGGTGCCCAAGGTCAAGGCGCTGCGCCGCAGCAACATGCGCAGCTGCTGCGGGGTCAGGGCCGGGTTGATCGACAGCATCGCCGCCACGGTGGCAGTGACCAGCGGCGTTGCGTACGACGTTCCGCAATGCGACAGCGCGCCGGCCACCGGGCGAATGCAGGCCGCCGCACTGACATCCACACGCATGTCGATGTTGGAACTGTGGCGTTTGCGCACGTGCTGCGGGTCTTCGACAGCCACCGCGTTGTCACTGCGCTGGTGCCCGCCCACGACCAGCAGTTGTTCGGTGATGAAGGACGATGGCAGTCGATATTCGTCGGTCCCCGACCAGGACGCCCCATTGCCCGCCGAATTCACGACAACTACATCGGGGTGCTCGGCGCGCAGCCAGAGGAAGAATTCTTCAAGCAGCTCCTCATAGCCACTCATGGCCAACCCGGAACGCACCAGCGAATCCACCCGGTCGCCCTTGACGTCGCGTGCCCCGATCCGGTGAATGCCCCAACTCCAGTTCAACACCCGCACGCCGTCCTCGACCAGGTTCACTGACGCAGCAATGTTAGCGGTGATGCCCGCATCCGAGTTGCGCTCGACAATCACCTCGAAGCCAGGACTCTGTTTGCCCAGACCTGGCAAAAATCCGTGATCCTGCGCGGCAATAATGCCGGCGACATGGGTGCCGTGACTGCTCGGGCGATTGCCGTCACGCGCGTACAGACACGTCAGGGCCTGCTTGCAGCCACCTCGGTAATCGCTGAAACCTGGCGCGTCAAAGTCCACTTCACGCTCGATTACCCCCACCCGCACCGGCTGCACCGGTATACGCGAAGCGGCAATTCGTCGCTGGTAGTAATACAGTGCGTCCATGAAGCGATTGGCGGCCCACTCCTCGGCCTGGTCGATGTCCCCGGGGTCGCGCCCACTGCCTTCCTCACCGCGCTCGGGGGCAGACTCCTCGATAATCACGGCATCCACGCTGACTTCACTGCCCATGCGCAGGATCATCGCGTCGCGCTGTTCCAGGTCGTTTACCGGCAAGCGCAGCTGGTAGACATTCAGCGGCGGTATGGCACCCACGACCCGGGCGCCGAATTTGTCGGCGATCCGTCGGGCTTCGCGGAGGCCATCGTGTTTTTCTTCGATCAAAAGGCTGACCAAGTCGACATAGGTGGTGAGGCCATCCATATTCTTCGCCACCTCGTCAGAGGCTGCTGCAACAACATGGCTGCGTTGGCTTGTCAGCCAGACCGGGTTACTGCTGCCGCCGCCGTCCTCCAGCCACAGCGGTGCGCTGCCACGGGCCTGGTTGGTCAGTTTCAGCGTCAGACGGTCATCTTGCCACTCGATACTGGCTGGCGGCAGCTTTGCACCGCCGAGCCAGACCGTCGGCAGACCGCCCCCGAGCCCCTCGGCGCGCAGACACCATTGTTGCCCGCCTTCACCGAGCAACTCACCACAACGCTGCAGTTGCTTGATGCGCAACGAATCAGCTGCAGCCTGGGCACCCAGGCTGCATAGCCACAACGACAGGATCAGGCAACGCTTCATGCAATAAGCCCCACTTACGCCATGTGCGTGCGACTGGCGGGGCAGATCAAAGGTTCAGCTGCGGCCGGTCACTGTCTTGTCGCGGGCGAGCCATTCGGCCATGGAAGCATCCTCAAGCGCATACTCGCCACGATTGGCCTTCCATACCAGTTCCTTGTCCCGCAATGCATCAAGGGCCTTTTGTACGTTGGGCGTACTGGCATTGGCCACGGCCTGGGCCAGTTCCAGCTTGCGGCTGACATCGGCCAGGGTTTGCTCGGTAAACGGCGAAAACGGCTGGCGGCGCAGCGTGCGTTCGGCCATTACCTCAAGCACTGCCTGCTGCAGGGGCGAAAGTTCGTTCCAGGCGCTTTCGTAGTCGCTCCACACGCCGGCCTGATGATTGAATGCCCCGTTGCGCAGCAGTTCACCCAGGTTGCCCGCTTCACCCAAGCCGACACTGACTTCGGCCAACAGCTTGTTGAGCATTTCCGGGCGGCGGCCAACCAGTTCGAAAGCGTACGCCAGGTCCTCGACCTTGAACTGGTTACTGTCGGCCAGGCGCCGGTTCCACAAAGCGGCGATGAACTCGACATATTCACGCCCCAGCAATGGAAATGGCGTGATACTGGCACCAAAGAACGGCTGCTTGCTTTTCAGCACCAGGTTGGCCAGCTTGTCGCGACTGGAACCGGTCAACACCAGGCGCAGGCCGTCCGGGCGGTCGCCGCGGTTGAGGTGGTCACGCGCAGCCTTCAGTGCAAACATTGCGTTCAGGCCATCTTCACTGTTGAGGGCATGCTGGGCCTCGTCGATGATTAGCACCACCATCTGCCCCGACACCTGATGCAACACGGCAAGTGCCTGAGCCAAGGTAGTCCCCTCAGGCAGTTGCGGGCGGGTGAAATCCCAGCTGAGGGTACGCAGCAGGTTTATCTTGTCGATACCGGCCTTTTTCGCAGCCTTGGCCAGCGCCCCTTCAAAGCTGCCCAGCGCAGCACCGATGGCGCCACTGATGAGCTCTGCCGGCGCGGCGTCTCGGTCCGACCACAGGTCGACGTATACCGGTAGCCAGCCGCGCCGTATGCATTCCGGGATGAAGTCGTTGTTGAGGAAGGTGCTCTTGCCCGTGCGTCGGGGCGCGGCAAGGAACATGCCCGAGCTGTAATCAACCAGCGACTCGCCAGCCAAGTCTTGACCCAAGGCCTTAGCCAATTGATCGCGACGCAGAAGCGGGCGAATGGGAGACATGCAATTATCCTCAATTATCTTGGTGACTATAATTTATACCCTGCAAGATAATACCCGATAAATGACCCTGTCACGCCACACCGCCGACGTGATCCAGGTCCAGCAGGAAGTCAGTAAATTTGCCATCATGTTGATTCCACTTGCGGAGATCATGGACATGCCGCTACGCCCCCTACTTGCTGCTCTGCTGGTGGTCGCCAGCCTTACGGCCCAGGCCGCCACAGAGGTACTGCCGCTACAGCACCGCAGCAGCGCCGAACTTATGCCCGCCGTGCAGGCGTTTATCGCCAACGACGGCTCGGTCAGCGCCTTTGAGAACAAGCTGATCGTCAACGCCAGCCCCGAGCGCATCGATGACCTGCGCGCCTTGCTGCAACAGCTGGACACCGCGCCCAAGCGCCTGCTGATCAGCGTCGACAACAACGACAGCAACTTCCAGGACAACCGTGGCAACGCGCGGGTCATCCACTACGGCACCAGCAACCGCGAAGGTGGCATGCAGCAGGTACAGGCCAGCGAAGGCCAGCCTGCCCTGATCCAGGTCGGCCAGAGCATCCCGATTACCAGCACTAGCACCGACGGTTACGGGCGCCTCCAGAGCAATACCGAATACCGCAATGTGACCCAGGGTTTCTACGTCACCCCACGCTTGAGCGGTGATACGGTTCGTCTGCAAATAAGCACCAATAATGATCGCATCAGCAACGAACGCGCTGATGTAGTGAAAGTACAAAGCACCGACACGACCATCACCGGCAAGCTTGGCGAGTGGATCACCCTGGCGGGTTACAACCAGCAGAGCCAAGCCGATCGCAGCACGTCAAGCCGCAGTTACAGCACTCAACGCGGTGAAAACATGACTTTGCGTGTCAAAGTCGACCTTCTCGACTGATCCCAGGCGTTTCAAGGCCTCGACCAAAGGCCTTGAAACTGACTACCAAGTCGCATTAGACCAAAGATGTAGTAAGTTAAAAATTCCACTACAAAACATTTGACAGGGTCTTTTTCCCAAGGGCATGATGGCCTCGCTCCCGCTAATCAGGGGCCCTGGCAAGGGCCTTCGAGGCGTGCTCCTCCCACCCCTGGAGGCGCCTCGTGTCTACACGGCCCACAAGGCGGTTCGACGGGATTGCGACTGCAACGAAGAAGTTGTCCCGAGGGACGGAAGCGCATCACCGCAGTACTGGCAATCGCGTAGCACCGCAGCAAGGCAACCACGAGCCGACCTGCCGGAGCACACTTGCGCTTGGTCTGCACCTCCTTCCTCCTCCGAGCCTTCACGTTCGCCGCCGCACTCCCCCGGACAGGACAGCCGCCAGGTCCCTGATCTGCCCCGAGCATCAGCACAATTAACCCAAGATCGATGCGACGAGGTTTATTTCCATGGCACTCACACGCGAACAGCAAATTGCAGCCCTCGAGAAAGATTGGGCCGAGAACCCGCGCTGGAAAGGCGTGACCCGTACCTACACCGCCGCCGATGTCGTTCGCCTGCGTGGCTCCCTGCAGCCTGAGCACACCCTGGCTCGCCAAGGCGCAGAAAAACTGTGGAAGCTGGTCACCCAAGGTGCCCACCCGTCCTTCCGCCCAGAAAAAGATTTCGTCAACTGCATGGGCGCCCTGACCGGTGGCCAGGCAGTGCAACAGGTAAAAGCCGGCATCCAGGCCATCTACCTGTCCGGCTGGCAGGTTGCCGCCGACAACAACTCGGCCGAGTCGATGTACCCCGACCAGTCGCTGTACCCGGTCGACTCGGTACCGACCGTGGTCAAGCGCATCAACAACTCGTTCCGCCGCGCCGACCAAATCCAGTGGAAAGCCGGCAAGAACCCGGGCGACGAAGGCTACATCGACTACTTCGCACCGATCGTGGCTGACGCCGAAGCCGGTTTCGGCGGCGTTCTGAACGCCTACGAGCTGATGAAGAACATGATCGAGGCAGGCGCTGCCGGCGTGCACTTCGAAGACCAGCTGGCCTCGGTGAAAAAATGCGGCCACATGGGTGGCAAGGTACTGGTACCGACCCAGGAAGCCGTACAAAAGCTGGTGGCTGCGCGCCTGGCTGCTGACGTATCGGGCGTACCGACCATCATCCTGGCCCGTACCGACGCCAACGCCGCCGACCTGCTGACCAGCGACTGCGACCCGTACGACCAGCCGTTCGTGATTGGCGAGCGCACCCGTGAAGGCTTCTACAAGGTACGCGCCGGCCTCGACCAGGCCATCGCCCGCGGCCTGGCCTATGCCCCGTACGCCGACCTGATCTGGTGCGAAACCGCCAAGCCGGACCTGGACGAAGCCCGCCGCTTCGCCGAAGCGATCAAGAAGGAGTACCCGGACCAGATCCTGTCGTACAACTGCTCGCCTTCCTTCAACTGGAAGAAGAACCTGGACGACGCCACCATCGCCAAGTTCCAGCGCGAGCTGTCGGCCATGGGCTACAAGCACCAGTTCATCACCCTGGCCGGCATCCACAACATGTGGCACGGCATGTTCAACCTGGCGCACGACTACGCCCGCAACGACATGACCGCCTACGTGAAGCTGCAGGAGCAGGAATTCGCTGACGCCAGCAAGGGCTACACCTTCGTGGCGCACCAGCAGGAAGTGGGCACTGGCTACTTCGACGACATGACCACTGTGATTCAGGGTGGGGCTTCGTCGGTGACTGCACTGACCGGTTCGACTGAGGAAGAGCAGTTCCACTGATAGTGGGTTGCGGTTGAATAGAGGCCCGGGGCTTGTGAACGCCCCGGGCCTTTCTTTTTGCCCGTACCGGCCCTTCCGCGGCGGTTCGACGCCTCGATGAACCCACCCACAGGACTGTACGGGACCATTGGTGTATCCCCTGATATTCTCGAATGCCTGTGCCGGCCTCTTCGCGGGTAAACCCGCTCCACATGGGACAACTATCGTTGTAGGAGCGGGTTTACCCGCGAAGAGGCCAGCCCAGGCGACACATCACTTATGCCCTAGTGCAGAGTCCTGAGCTAGATGGACATCTGCACTGAGTCGATGCCGACTCAAGCAAAGCCCACAGCGCCTCCAGTTCATGCATCGGGGCTAAATCTGACATGCCAGGTGTTCTGCGCCAGATTGCGTCAGGGCGGCGAGGTGTCTGCCCTGGTTTTTGCGGTGTTGCTCAAATCGAGCGCCGCCCGCGCGGCGCTTCGCGGGACAAGCCCGCTCCCACATCTGTCTCGGGCCAGTCCATCCTGTGATGGCCACCGCTGTCCGCCTTGTTTGTTCCCTTCGATATCGAAGGGGACGCCGCTGCTCCTCATCAATTTTCAGCCATGCACCCAAGGTGCGCGCGCCAAAGGCACAGGATTAACTGGCCCGAAACAGATGTGGGAGCGGGCTTGTCCCGCGAAGCGCCGCGCGGGCGGCGCTCGATCTCACATGCGCTAAATTCCTCTCGCCATACCCATGCCAGCCCTCACCCAATACCAATGCATCAACAACAAACCCCACAATCAGGTCTATGCTTGTGGCAGCCCAGCAGCAAGGACCGCCCATGCTCCGTCCAAGCCACCTGACCACAATCGCCCTGGCCGCCGCCGCCCTCTATCTATATGCACTGGCCAGCGACAACCCGATGCTCGCCCTGCTGGCCAAACCCATCCCGGTGCTGACCCTGATCGCCTGGCTGCGCGGCACCCCCGCCTCGCCCTATCGCAACTGGATCTCGATCGGCCTGGCCTGCTCGGTAATCGGCGACACCCTGCTGGCCATCCCTGCCGACCTGTTCGTGTTCGGCTTGGTCGCATTCCTCTTTGCCCACCTGGCCTACCTGCGCGCCTATTACAGCAAAACGCTGCGCCCGGCCCTGCCCGCTTTATTCCTCAGCGCCCTCACCGGCATCACCCTGTTCAGCGTACTTGCCAGCCACGGCCTCGGCCCGCTGCTGATCCCGGTTGCAGTGTACGCCCTGGCTATCAGCGCCATGCTCTGGCGCGCCCTGGCCTGCGGTGGCCTGGCCGCACTCGGTGCCGGCCTGTTCGTATGCTCTGATAGCCTGATCGGCATCGACCGCTTCGTCAGCCCCTTTGCCGCCGGACCGTACCTGATCATCCTCGCCTACTGGCTCGGCCAATGGGCCATCGCTTCATCAGTCGGTCATCGCTCAACCGATAAAGTATTGACACAGAGCGGTGCAAGCGGCGCTGGAAGCTGATAGAACACGAGCCTTTCGCATTTACAAGTAGGGGGAATCGCCAGAGGAACTTTACAAGGTGCAGAACAGCCCAATTACGTGGCATCAGATCAAATGATATTAATTATCATTACGAAACTTGTAATTCGTTACCAGTCGCAAGAAACATAATTAACAAAAGCGCACGCAATGCCCGAATTTCAAGGCTTTCAGCCAGTTACAAGCGGGTTTTGTACTTAATGCTACGAATAAATTTGCTACAGAAATTTTACTTGCACCGGGTTTACCCATAAAATCAGCGCGATTGACTCAGCTGCGACATTTGGTCACTGCACCTGCGACACCACGTCGCCGCTTTACTTATTTCAGACTGCAGAGCTGGGTCTCTGTATAAGGATTTTTAGCATGTCCGATTCGGCAGGACTCATCGCCCACAACTGGGGCTTTGCCATCTTCCTCCTGGGTGTCGTCGGCCTGTGTGCCTTCATGCTCGGCCTGTCCAGCCTGCTTGGTAGCAAGGCCTGGGGCCGCGCCAAGAACGAACCCTTCGAATCCGGCATGCTGCCCACCGGCAGCGCCCGCCTGCGCCTGTCCGCCAAATTCTATCTGGTCGCGATGCTGTTCGTGATCTTCGATATCGAAGCCCTCTTTCTCTTTGCATGGTCTGTGTCTGTCCGCGAAAGCGGCTGGACCGGGTTCATCGAAGCGCTCGTTTTCATAGCAATTCTGTTGGCAGGTCTTGTCTACCTTTGGCGCGTCGGGGCACTTGATTGGGCTCCCGAAGGTCGCCGCAAGCGGCAAGCGAAGCTGAAACAATGAGGCTTTGGCATGCAATACAATCTCACCAGAATCGATCCGGATGCGCCCAACGAGCAGTACCCGGTCGGTGAACGGGAAACCGTCACCGATCAGCTGCTAGAGGACCAGGTCCACAAGAACATCTACATGGGGAAACTCGAAGATGTGCTGCGTGGCGCGGTCAACTGGGGTCGCAAGAACTCCCTCTGGCCGTACAACTTCGGCCTGTCCTGCTGCTACGTGGAAATGACCACGGCCTTCACGGCACCCCACGACATCGCCCGCTTCGGCGCCGAAGTCATCCGGGCCTCGCCGCGTCAGGCCGACTTCATGGTCATCGCCGGTACCTGCTTCGTGAAGATGGCGCCGATCATCCAGCGCCTGTACGAGCAGATGCTCGAACCCAAGTGGGTCATCTCCATGGGCTCGTGCGCCAACTCCGGTGGCATGTACGACATCTACTCGGTCGTTCAGGGGGTCGACAAGTTCCTCCCCGTGGACGTCTATGTGCCTGGCTGCCCGCCACGCCCTGAGGCTTTCCTGCAAGGCTTGATGCTGCTGCAGGAGTCGATCGGCCAAGAACGACGCCCGCTTTCCTGGGTTGTTGGTGATCAAGGCATTTACCGTGCCGAGATGCCAGCCCAGAAAGACCTGCGTCGTGAGCAGCGCATTGCCGTAACCAACCTGCGCAGCCCCGACGAAGTCTGATCCAGCGACCTGCCGCCCGCTCCCGAAGGAGCCGGCGGCCTGGCTTCATTCTTAACGTTGACCCAAAGCGACCGAGACCATGACAGCGGACAACGCTATTTTCATTCCGCCCTACAAGGCTGACGACCAGGATGTGGTCGTCGAACTGCACAACCGTTTTGGCGCCGAAGCATTCGTCGCCCAGGAAACCCGCACCGGCATGCCCGTGCTGTGGGTCAAGCGCGCGCAGCTCAAAGAGGTGCTCAGCTTCCTGCGTGGCGTGGCCAAACCGTACAGCATGCTGTACGACCTGCACGGTGTCGATGAACGCCTGCGCACCCAGCGCCGCGGCCTGCCTGCCGCCGACTTCAGCGTGTTCTACCACCTGCTGTCGGTCGAGCGTAACAGCGACGTGATGATCAAGGTGTCGCTCAGCGAAGGCGACCTGAACCTGCCGACCGTCACCGGTATCTGGCCGAACGCAAACTGGTACGAGCGCGAAGTCTGGGACATGTTCGGCATCGACTTTGCCGGCCACCCGCACCTCAGCCGCATCATGATGCCGCCCACCTGGGAAGGTCACCCGCTGCGCAAGGACTACCCGGCCCGTGCCACCGAGTTCGACCCGTACAGCCTGACCCTGGCCAAGCAGCAGCTTGAAGAGGAATCGGCGCGTTTCAACCCGGAAGCCTGGGGCATGAAGCGTCAGGGCGCCAACGAGGACTACATGTTCCTCAACCTCGGCCCCAACCACCCTTCGGCCCACGGTGCGTTCCGTATCGTCCTGCAGCTGGACGGTGAAGAGATCGTCGACTGCGTACCGGACATCGGCTACCACCACCGTGGCGCCGAGAAGATGGCCGAGCGCCAGTCCTGGCACAGCTTCATCCCCTACACCGACCGTATCGACTACCTCGGCGGGGTGATGAACAACCTGCCATACGTGCTCGCCGTCGAGAAGCTGGCCGGCATCCAGGTGCCGCAGAAGGTCGACGTGATCCGCATCATGCTGGCCGAGTTCTTCCGCATCACCAGCCACCTGCTGTTCCTGGGTACCTATATCCAGGACGTTGGCGCCATGACCCCGGTGTTCTTCACCTTCACCGACCGCCAGCGCGCCTACACCGTGATCGAAGCGATCACCGGTTTCCGCCTGCACCCGGCCTGGTACCGCATCGGTGGTGTTGCCCACGACCTGCCGCGCGGCTGGGACAAGCTGGTCAAGGACTTCGTCGAATGGCTGCCCAAGCGCCTCGACGAATACACCAAGGCTGCCCTGCAGAACAGCATCCTCAAGGGCCGTACCATCGGCGTTGCCGCGTACAACACCAAGGAAGCGCTGGAATGGGGTACCACCGGTGCCGGCCTGCGCTCCACCGGTTGCGATTTCGACCTGCGTAAAGCCCGCCCTTACTCCGGCTACGAGAACTTCGAGTTCGAAGTACCGCTGGCCCACAATGGCGATGCCTACGATCGCTGCATGGTCCGTGTCGAGGAGATGCGCCAGAGTATCCGCATCATCGACCAGTGCCTGCGCAACATGCCGGAAGGCCCGTACAAGGCGGACCACCCGCTGACCACGCCGCCGCCGAAAGAGCGCACCCTGCAGCACATCGAAACCCTGATCACGCACTTCCTGCAAGTCTCGTGGGGCCCGGTCATGCCGGCCAACGAGTCATTCCAGATGATCGAGGCGACCAAGGGCATCAACAGTTACTACCTGACGAGCGATGGCGGCACCATGAGCTACCGCACCCGGATCCGTACCCCGAGCTACCCGCACCTGCAGCAGATCCCTTCGGTGATCAAAGGCAGCATGGTCGCCGACCTCATTGCGTACCTGGGCAGTATCGACTTCGTTATGGCTGACGTGGACCGCTAAGCATGAACAGCACGCTTATCCAGACAGACCGTTTCGCCCTGAGCGAAACCGAGCGCTCGGCCATCGAGCATGAAATGCATCACTACGAGGACCCGCGCGCGGCGTCCATCGAAGCCCTGAAGATCGTCCAGAAGGAACGTGGCTGGGTGCCGGACGGTGCCATCCACGCCATCGGCGAAGTGCTGGGTATCCCGGCCAGCGACGTCGAGGGTGTCGCCACCTTCTACAGCCAGATCTTCCGTCAGCCGGTCGGCCGCCACATCATTCGCGTGTGCGACAGCATGGTCTGCTACATCGGCGGCCACGAGTCGGTGGTCAGCCAGATCCAGAGCGAACTGGGCATCGGTCTGGGCCAAACCACTGCAGACGGGCGCTTCACCCTGCTGCCGGTGTGCTGCCTGGGCAACTGCGACAAGGCCCCGGCGCTGATGATCGACGACGACACCTTTGGCGACGTGCAACCGACTGGCGTTTCCAAGCTGCTGGAGGGTTACGTATGACCATTACTTCCTTCGGCCCGGCCAACCGCATCGCGCGCACGGCCGAAACCCACCCGCTGACCTGGCGCCTGCGTGATGACGGCGAACCGGTATGGCTGGCCGAGTACGAATCGAAAAACGGCTACGCCGCTGCCCGCAAGGCACTGGCGCAAATGTCGCAGGACGATATCGTGCAGGCGGTCAAGGACTCCGGCCTCAAGGGCCGTGGGGGTGCGGGCTTCCCCACTGGCGTGAAGTGGGGCCTGATGCCCAAAGACGAATCCATGAACATCCGCTACCTGCTGTGCAACGCCGACGAAATGGAGCCGAACACCTGGAAGGACCGCATGCTGATGGAGCAACAGCCCCATCTGCTGGTCGAGGGCATGCTGATCAGCGCCCGCGCCCTGAAGGCCTACCGTGGCTACATCTTCCTGCGTGGCGAATACACCACCGCAGCGAAAAACCTCAACCGCGCCATCGACGAAGCCAAGGCCGCCGGCCTGCTGGGCAAGAACATCCTCGGCAGCGGTTTCGATTTCGAGCTGTTCGTGCACACCGGTGCCGGCCGCTATATCTGCGGTGAAGAAACCGCACTGATCAACTCGCTGGAAGGCCGCCGCGCCAACCCTCGCTCCAAGCCGCCCTTCCCTGCCGCCGTTGGCGTGTGGGGCAAGCCGACGTGCGTGAACAACGTCGAAACCCTGTGCAACGTGCCGGCCATCGTCGCCAACGGCAACGACTGGTACAAGTCGCTGGCCCGTGAAGGCAGCGAAGACCACGGCACCAAGCTGATGGGCTTCTCCGGCAAGGTGAAGAACCCGGGCTTGTGGGAACTGCCGTTCGGCGTTACCGCCCGCGAGTTGTTCGAAGACTACGCCGGTGGCATGCGCGACGGCTTCAAGCTCAAGTGCTGGCAGCCAGGCGGCGCCGGTACCGGCTTCCTGCTGCCCGAGCACCTCGACGCGCAGATGTACGCCGGTGGCATCGCCAAGGTTGGCACCCGTATGGGCACCGGCCTGGCCATGGCAGTGGACGACAGCGTCAACATGGTTTCGCTGCTGCGCAACATGGAGGAGTTCTTCGCCCGCGAGTCGTGCGGCTGGTGCACCCCATGCCGTGACGGCCTGCCATGGAGCGTGAAGATGCTGCGCGCACTGGAAAATGGCCAGGGCCGCGCCGAAGACATCGAGACGCTGCTGGGGCTGGTCAACTTCCTCGGCCCAGGCCGTACCTTCTGTGCTCACGCACCGGGTGCCGTCGAGCCATTGGGCAGTGCCATCAAATACTTCCGGTCCGAGTTCGAGGCCGGTGTCGCTCCAGCATCCGCTGGTGACACCCTTCGCCCTGACCTGGCCAAACCGATCGTGGTCGGCGCATAACAAGATGATTAGGCGGGTGGCCCGTGCCACTCGCCAGCTTGCCGGCAGGCCCGAGCGATCGAGGCGTGTCGCAAGCTCACCGATTTCCATTAGCCACGCCCGCTCACGCGGGCCAACGAAGAACTTTGAACAATGGCCACTATCCACGTAGACGGCAAAGCGCTCGAAGTCAACGGTGCAGACAACCTGTTACAGGCGTGTCTGTCACTCGGCCTCGACATCCCTTATTTCTGCTGGCACCCGGCGCTTGGTAGCGTTGGCGCCTGCCGGCAGTGCGCGGTCAAGCAGTACACCGACGAAAACGACACCCGTGGTCGTATCGTCATGTCCTGCATGACCCCTGCCTCCGACGGCACCTGGATCTCCATCGAAGACGAAGAGTCCAAGGCGTTCCGCGCCAGCGTCGTCGAATGGCTGATGACCAACCACCCGCACGACTGCCCGGTGTGCGAGGAAGGTGGTCACTGCCACCTGCAGGACATGACGGTAATGACCGGCCACAACGAGCGCCGCTACCGTTTCACCAAGCGTACCCACCAGAACCAGGACCTCGGCCCGTTCATCGCCCATGAGATGAACCGCTGCATCGCCTGCTACCGCTGCGTGCGCTACTACAAGGACTACGCCGGTGGTACCGACCTGGGCGTGTACGGCGCCCACGACAACGTGTACTTCGGCCGCGTCGAAGACGGCGTGCTCGAAAGCGAATTCTCCGGCAACCTGACCGAGGTCTGCCCGACCGGCGTATTCACCGACAAGACCCACTCCGAGCGCTACAACCGCAAGTGGGACATGCAGTTCGCCCCAAGCATCTGCCACGGCTGCTCCAGCGGCTGCAACATCAGCCCGGGTGAGCGTTACGGCGAACTGCGCCGCATCGAGAACCGCTTCAACGGTTCGGTCAACCAGTACTTCCTGTGCGACCGTGGCCGTTTCGGCTACGGCTACGTCAACCGCAAGGACCGCCCACGCCAGCCACACCTGGCCGACGGTTCCAAGCTGGGCCTGGATGCTGCCCTGGACAAGGCCGCCGACCTGCTGCGCGGCCGCACCATCGTCGGTATCGGCTCGCCACGCGCCAGCCTCGAAAGCAACTATGGCCTGCGTGAGCTGGTCGGTGCCGAGTATTTCTACTCCGGCATGGAAGCTGGCGAACTGGCCCGCGTACGCCTGGCACTGAACGTGCTGAACAACAGCCCGCTGCCAGTGCCGACCCTGCGCGACATCGAAGACCACGACGCCGTGTTCGTGCTCGGCGAAGACCTGACCCAGACCGCTGCCCGTGTCGCCCTGGCCGTGCGCCAGGCCACCAAGGGCAAGGCCGAGGCCATGGCCGAAGCGATGAAAGTGCAGCCATGGCTCGACGCCGCGGTGAAGAACATCGGCCAGCACGCGCTGTACCCGCTGTTCATCGCCTCGCTGGCTGAAACCAAGCTGGACGACGTTGCCGAGGAGTGCGTGCACGCCGCCCCGGCCGACCTGGCCCGCATCGGTTTCGCCGTGGCTCACGCCATCGACCCGAGCGCACCGGCAGTCGCCGGCCTGGACGACGAAGCCAAGGCCCTGGCCCAGCGTATCGCCGACGCCCTGGTCGCTGCCAAGCGCCCACTGGTGGTTGCCGGTACTTCGCTGGCCGACCCGGCACTGATCGAAGCCGCCGCCAACATCGCCAAGGCTCTCAAGCTGCGCGAGAAGAACGGCTCGCTGAGCCTGGTGGTGCCTGAAGCCAACAGCATCGGCCTGGCCATGCTCGGTGGGGAATCTGTCGATGCCGCGCTGGACGCGATCATCAGCGGCAAGGCCGACGCCATCGTCGTGCTGGAAAACGACCTGTACGCCCGCGTACCGGCCGCCAAGGTCGACGCAGCCCTGGCTGCGGCCAAGGTGGTAATCGTTGCCGACCACTCGAAAACCCCGACGGTCGACCGCGCCCACCTGGTGCTGCCAGCCGCCTCGTTCGCCGAAGGCGACGGTACCCTGGTCAGCCAGGAAGGCCGTGCCCAACGCTTCTTCCAGGTGTTCGACCCGCAGTACCTGGACAGCAGCATCCAGATCCACGAAGGCTGGCGCTGGATGCACGCCCTGCGTGCCACCCTGCTGAACAAGCCGGTCGACTGGACCCAGCTGGACCACGTGACCAGCGCCTGCGCCCAAGCCGCCCCGCAACTGGCCGGTATCGTCAACGCCGCACCAAGCGCCGCGTTCCGCATCAAGGGCATGAAGCTGGCCCGTGAGCCGCTGCGCTACTCCGGCCGTACCGCCATGCGCGCCAACATCAGCGTGCACGAGCCGCGCACCCCGCAAGACAAGGACACCGCGTTTGCCTTCTCCATGGAAGGCTACTCGGGTTCGGCCGAACCGCGCCAGCAGGTGCCGTTCGCCTGGTCGCCGGGCTGGAACTCGCCACAAGCCTGGAACAAGTTTCAGGATGAGGTCGGTGGCCACCTGCGTGCCGGTGACCCAGGCGTGCGCCTGATCGAATCGCAAGGCGACCGCCTGAACTGGTTCAACGCCATTCCGGGTGCCTTCAACCCGGCCCGTGGCACCTGGACTGCCGTGCCGTTCTTCCACCTGTTCGGCAGCGAAGAAAGCTCCTCGCGCGCCGCCCCGGTGCAACAGCGCATCCCGGCCGCCTATGTCGGCCTGGCCAAGTCCGAAGCCGACCGCCTGGGCGTCAACGACGGTGCCCTGCTGAGCCTGACCGTTGCTGGCGTGGCCCTGCGCCTGCCGCTGCGTATCAATGAAGAGCTGGGCGCTGGCCTGGTCGCGCTGCCGAAAGGCCTGGCCGGCATCCCGCCTGCCATCTTCGGTGCATCCGTCGAAGGCCTGCAGGAGGCAGCACAATGAGCTGGTTCACCCCCGAAGTGATCGATGTGATGATCCAGGTCGTCAAGGCTATCGTGGTGCTGCTGGCCGTGGTGGTCTGCGGCGCCCTGCTCAGCTTCGTCGAGCGCCGCCTGCTGGGCTGGTGGCAGGACCGCTACGGTCCGAACCGTGTCGGCCCGTTCGGCATGTTCCAGATCGCTGCCGACATGCTGAAGATGTTCTTCAAGGAAGACTGGAACCCGCCCTTCGTCGACAAGATGATCTTCACCCTGGCGCCGGTCGTGGCCATGAGCGCCCTGCTGATCGGCTTCTCGATCATCCCGATCACACCGGGCTGGGGCGTTGCCGACCTGAACATCGGCCTGCTGTTCTTCTTCGCCATGGCCGGCCTGTCGGTCTACGCGGTGCTGTTCGCCGGCTGGTCGTCGAACAACAAGTACGCCCTGCTGGGCAGCTTGCGTGCTTCGGCACAGACCGTGTCGTACGAAGTGTTCCTGGGCCTGGCGCTGATGGGCGTGGTGGTGCAGGTGGGCTCGTTCAACATGCGCGACATCGTCGAGTACCAGGCGCAGAACCTGTGGTTCATCATTCCGCAGTTCTTCGGCTTCTGCACCTTCTTCATCGCTGGCGTCGCCGTGACTCACCGTCACCCGTTCGACCAACCGGAAGCAGAACAGGAACTGGCCGACGGCTACCACATCGAGTATGCCGGCATGAAGTGGGGCATGTTCTTCGTCGGTGAGTACATCGGCATCATCCTCATCTCGGCGCTGCTGGTAACCCTGTTCTTCGGCGGCTGGCACGGCCCGTTCGGCATCCTGCCGCAACTGCCGTTCCTGTGGTTCGCATTGAAGACCGCGTTCTTCATCATGCTGTTCATCCTGCTGCGCGCCTCGATCCCGCGCCCACGCTATGACCAGGTGATGGACTTCAGCTGGAAGTTCTGCCTGCCGCTGACCCTGATCAATTTGCTGGTGACCGCTGCGATCGTGCTCTACAACACGCCAGCCGTCGCGGCCCAGTGAGGATTTGACCCATGTTCAAGTATATCGGCGACATCGTTAAGGGCACCGGCACTCAGCTGCGCAGCCTGGCAATGGTGTTCTCCCACGGGTTCCGCAAGCGCGACACCCTGCAGTACCCCGAAGAACCCGTGTACCTGCCGCCGCGCTACCGCGGCCGCATCGTCCTTACCCGCGACCCCGATGGCGAGGAGCGCTGCGTAGCGTGCAACCTCTGCGCGGTGGCCTGCCCGGTTGGCTGCATCTCGCTGCAGAAGGCCGAGACCGAGGACGGCCGCTGGTACCCGGAGTTCTTCCGCATCAACTTCTCGCGTTGCATTTTCTGCGGCCTGTGTGAAGAAGCGTGCCCGACCACCGCGATCCAGCTGACGCCGGATTTCGAAATGGCCGAGTTCAAGCGTCAGGACCTGGTGTACGAGAAAGAAGATCTGCTGATCTCCGGCCCCGGCAAGAACCCTGACTACAACTTCTACCGTGTTGCGGGTATGGCAATCGCTGGCAAGCCGAAGGGCTCTGCACAGAACGAAGCCGAGCCGATCAACGTGAAGAGCTTGCTCCCATAAGGACAGAAAGATGGAATTCGCTTTCTACTTCGCATCCGGGATCGCCGTGGTCTCCACCCTTCGGGTGGTGACCGGTACCAACCCCGTGCACGCCTTGCTTTACCTGATCATTTCGCTGATTTCCGTGGCCATGATCTTCTTCTCCCTGGGTGCGCCGTTCGCCGGTGCCCTGGAAGTGATCGCCTACGCCGGCGCCATCATGGTGCTGTTCGTGTTCGTGGTGATGATGCTCAACCTGGGGCCGGCCTCGGTCGCCCAGGAACGCGGCTGGCTCAAGCCCGGCATCTGGGCCGGGCCGGTCATCCTCGGCACCCTGCTGCTGGCAGAGCTGCTGTACGTGCTGTTCGTCACCCCGAGCGGCGCTGGCATCAGCGGTACCACCGTGGGCCCGAAAGAGGTAGGTATCAGCCTGTTCGGTCCGTACCTGCTGGTGGTCGAACTGGCATCGATGCTGCTGCTGGCTGCAGCGGTCACCGCCTTCCACCTGGGCCGCAACGAGGCGAAGGAGTAAATCATGGGTGCTATCCCTCTCGAGCATGGTCTGGCAGTTGCCGGCATCCTGTTCTGCTTAGGTCTGGTTGGCCTGATGGTCCGCCGCAACATCCTCTTCGTGCTCATGAGCCTGGAAGTCATGATGAACGCCTCTGCCCTGGCGTTCGTCGTCGCCGGTGCCCGTTGGGTCCAACCCGACGGCCAGGTGATGTTCATTCTGGTGATCAGCCTGGCAGCCGCCGAGGCCAGCATTGGCCTGGCTATCCTGCTGCAGCTGTATCGCCGCTTCCACACTCTCGACATCGATGCTGCCAGTGAGATGCGCGGATGAACCTTATCTTCCTGACTTTCGTCTTCCCCCTCATCGGCTTCCTGCTGCTGTCGTTCTCGCGTGGTCGGTTCTCGGAGAACCTGTCCGCGCTGATCGGCGTCGGTTCGGTAGGCCTGTCGGCCGCCGTTGCCGCCTACGTCATCTGGCAATTCAACGTCGCCCCGCCTGAGGGCGGCGCATACAGCCAGCTGCTGTGGCAGTGGATGTCGGTGGATGGCTTTGCGCCCAACTTCACCCTGTATGTCGACGGCCTGTCCGTCACCATGCTGGGCGTGGTCACCGGCGTCGGCTTCCTGATCCACCTGTTCGCTTCCTGGTACATGCGTGGCGAAGCCGGCTACTCGCGCTTCTTCTCGTACACCAACCTGTTCATCGCCAGTATGCTTTTCCTGATCCTGGGCGATAACCTGCTGTTCATCTACTTTGGCTGGGAAGGCGTTGGCCTGTGCTCGTACCTGCTGATCGGTTTCTACTACAGCAACCGCAACAACGGTAACGCAGCGCTCAAGGCATTCATCGTCACCCGTATCGGCGACGTGTTCATGGCCATCGGCCTGTTCATCCTGTTCGCCCAGCTGGGTACCCTGAACGTGCAAGAACTGCTGGTGCTGGCACCGCAGAAGTTCCAGGCGGGCGACACCTGGATGGTGCTGGCTACGCTGATGCTGCTGGGCGGTGCGGTCGGTAAATCGGCCCAGTTGCCACTGCAGACCTGGCTGGCGGACGCCATGGCTGGCCCGACCCCGGTTTCGGCACTGATCCACGCCGCCACCATGGTGACCGCGGGCGTGTACCTGATTGCCCGTACCAACGGCCTGTTCCTGCTGGCGCCGGACATCCTGCACCTGGTCGGTGTTGTCGGTGGCGTGACCCTGGTACTGGCCGGCTTCGCCGCGCTGGTGCAGACCGACATCAAGCGTATCCTCGCCTACTCGACCATGAGCCAGATCGGCTACATGTTCCTGGCCCTGGGCGTTGGTGCCTGGGACGCGGCGATCTTCCACCTGATGACCCACGCCTTCTTCAAGGCCCTGCTGTTCCTTGCCTCTGGTGCGGTGATCGTTGCCTGCCACCACGAACAGAACATCTTCAAGATGGGTGGCCTGTGGAAGAAACTGCCGCTGGCCTACGCCAGCTTCGTGGTCGGTGGCGCGGCCCTGGCTGCACTGCCGATCGTGACCGTGGGCTTCTACTCCAAGGACGAGATCCTCTGGGAAGCCTTCGCCAGCGGCAATACCGGCCTGCTGTACGCCGGCCTGGTCGGTGCATTCATGACCTCGCTGTACACCTTCCGTCTGATCTTCATCGCCTTCCACGGCGAAGCCAAGACCGAAGCCCACGCTGGCCACGGCATCAGCCACTGGCTGCCGCTGGGCGTGCTGATCGTGCTGTCGACCTTCGTCGGCGCCTGGATCACCCCGCCGCTGGCAGGCGTGCTGCCTGAAAGCGCTGGCCACGCCGGTGGCGAAGCCAAGCATGCGCTGGAAATCACCTCGGGTGCCATTGCCATCGCCGGTATCCTGTTGTCGGCCCTGCTGTTCCTGGGCAAGCGCAGCTTCGTCAGCGCCGTCGCCAACAGCAGCATCGGCCGTGTCCTGTCGGCCTGGTGGTTCGCCGCCTGGGGCTTCGACTGGATCTACGACAAGCTTTTCGTCAAACCGTACCTGCTGATCAGCCACATCCTGCGCAAGGACCCGGTTGACCGCACCATCGGCCTGATTCCGCGGATGGCGCGTGGCGGCCACGTCGCCATGAGCAAGACCGAGACTGGCCAGCTGCGCTGGTACACCGCCTCGATCGCCGTGGGTGCCGTGCTGGTGCTCGGTGCCGTGGTAGTGGCTGCGGTATGACTATGAATCTTGCGACTTTGCCAAAGGAAACCAACCCGTCATGATTTTGCCTTGGCTGATCCTGATCCCCTTCATCGGCGGCTTCCTGTGCTGGCTGGGTGAGCGCTTCGGCTCTACCCTGCCGCGCTGGATCGCGCTGCTGACCATGTCCCTGCTGCTCGGCATCGGCCTGTGGCTGTGGGCTAACGGCGACTACACCCTCGCGCCTGCTCCAGGCGCCGAACCTGCCTGGGCACTCGAATACAAAGTCGAGTGGATCAAGCGCTTCGGCATCAGCATCCACCTGGCCCTCGACGGCCTGTCGCTGCTGATGATCCTGCTCACCGGCCTGCTCGGTGTGCTGTCGGTACTGTGCTCCTGGAAAGAAATCCAGCGCCACGTCGGCTTCTTCCACCTCAACCTGATGTGGATCCTCGGCGGCGTGGTCGGTGTGTTCCTGGCCCTGGACCTGTTCCTGTTCTTCTTCTTCTGGGAAATGATGCTGGTGCCGATGTACTTCCTCATCGCGCTCTGGGGTCACAGCTCGGCAGACGGCAAGAAGACCCGGATCTACGCGGCGACCAAGTTCTTCATCTTCACCCAGGCCAGCGGCCTGATCATGCTGGTGGCGATCCTGGGCTTGGTGCTGGTCAACTACAACGCCACCGGCGTACTCACCTTCAACTACAGCGACCTGCTCAAGGCCGAACTGCCAGCGGGCGTGGAATACGTGCTGATGCTGGGCTTCTTCATCGCCTTCGCGGTGAAGCTGCCGGTGGTGCCATTCCACTCCTGGCTGCCTGACGCTCACGCCCAGGCACCCACCGCAGGTTCCGTGGACCTGGCTGGTATCCTGCTGAAGACGGCGGCCTACGGCCTGCTGCGCTTTGCCCTGCCGCTGTTCCCGAACGCCTCGGCCGAGTTCGCGCCGATCGCCATGACCCTGGGCCTGATCGGTATCTTCTACGGTGCCTTCCTGGCCTTCGCGCAAACCGACATCAAGCGCCTGATCGCCTTCTCCAGCGTTTCGCACATGGGCTTCGTGCTGATCGGTATCTACTCCGGCAGCCAGCAGGCCCTGCAAGGCGCGGTGATCCAGATGCTGGCCCACGGCCTGTCGGCTGCCGCGCTGTTCATCCTGTCCGGCCAGCTTTACGAGCGCCTGCACACCCGTGACATGCGCCAGATGGGCGGCCTGTGGCACCGCATCGCCTACCTGCCAGCCATCAGCCTGTTCTTCGCCGCCGCATCGCTGGGCCTGCCAGGCACCGGCAACTTCGTCGGCGAGTTCCTGATCCTGCTCGGCAGCTTCGTGCATGTACCGTGGATCACCGTGATAGCCACCACCGGCCTGGTATTCGGTTCGGTGTACTCGCTGATCATGATCCACCGCGCCTACTTTGGCCCGGCCAAGACCGACACCGTGCTGGCCGGCATGGACGGTCGCGAGCTGATCATGGTGCTGGGTCTGGCGGTACTGCTGATCCTGCTGGGCGTGTATCCGCAGCCGTTCCTCGACACCTCTGCCGCCACCATGAATGGTGTGCAGCAGTGGCTCGGTTCCGCTTTCACTCAACTCGCTTCGGCCCGGTAAGAGCGCTATGGAATTCACCACTCAACACTTCATCGCATTGGCGCCGATGCTGATCACCACCATCACCACGGTGGTGGTGATGCTGGCGATCGCCTGGAAGCGCAACCACTCGCAAACCTTCCTGCTGTCCACCGTGGGCCTGAATTTGGCCCTGTTGTCGATCCTGCCGGCGCTGAAGGTTGCGCCGCTGGCGGTCACCCCGCTGATCACCCTCGACAAGTTCGCCTGCCTGTACATGGCGATCATCCTGGTGGCCACGCTGGCCTGCGTCACCCTCGCCCACGCCTACCTCGGCGAAGGCTCCAAGGGCTTCCCGGGCAACCGAGAAGAGCTCTACCTGCTGCTACTGATGTCGGCCCTCGGCGGCCTGGTGCTGGTCAGCGCCAACCACTTGGCCGGCCTGTTCATCGGCCTGGAGCTGCTGTCGGTGCCGGTCTACGGCCTGGTGGCGTATGCGTTCTTCAACAAGCGCTCACTGGAAGCCGGCATCAAGTACATGGTGCTGTCGGCCGCCGGCTCCGCCTTCCTGCTGTTCGGCATGGCCTTGCTGTACGCCGACGCCGGCAGCCTGAGCTTCGACCAGATCGGCAAGGCCCTGGCTGCCACCAACATGCCAAGCCTGGTGGCCCAACTGGGCCTGGGCATGATGCTGGTCGGCCTGGCCTTCAAGCTGTCGCTGGTGCCGTTCCACCTGTGGACCCCAGACGTGTACGAAGGCGCCCCGGCGCCGGTCGCCGCATTCCTGGCAACCGCCAGCAAGGTCGCGGTGTTCGCCGTGGTAGTACGCCTGTTCATGCTCTCACCTGCTGCCAGCAGCGGCGCGCTGAGCACCGTACTGGCAGTCATCGCCGTCGCCTCGATCCTGGTCGGTAACCTGCTGGCGCTGACCCAGAGCAACCTCAAGCGCCTGCTGGGTTACTCGTCCATCGCCCACTTCGGTTACTTGGTCATCGCCCTGGTCGCCAGCAAAGGCCTGGCCCTGGAAGCCATGGGCGTGTACCTGGTCACCTATGTGATCACCAGCCTGGGCGCGTTCGGTGTCATCACCCTGATGTCCTCGCCTTACGGCGGCCGTGACGCCGATGCGCTGTACGAGTACCGCGGCCTGTTCTGGCGCCGTCCGTACCTGACCGCGGTACTGACCGTGATGATGCTGTCGCTGGCGGGTATCCCGCTGACTGCCGGCTTCATCGGCAAGTTCTACATCATCGCCACCGGCGTCGAGTCGCACCTGTGGTGGCTGGTCGGCGCCCTGGTAATCGGTAGCGCCATCGGCGTGTACTACTACCTGCGCGTCATGGTCACCCTGTACCTGGTCGAGCCGAACCTGCGTCGCCACGACGCCCCGCTGAAGTGGGAACAGCGCACCGGTGGCGTCATGCTGCTGGCCATCGCCATTCTCGCCTTCGTGCTGGGTGTCTACCCGCAACCGCTGCTGGAAATGGTCCAGCAAGCCGGCCTGCAACTGATCGGCTGATTGCCCTGGCAATACAAAACACCCCGCTTATGCGGGGTGTTTTTTTATCTGCGCGTTTTCTATCGCTGAGCATGCTGGCTCATTCGCCGGGGTTGCCCTGCCCTGCCCCCGGCAGCGCTGCCTTGCGCAAATCACCATTGGCCGAAGGCAGGTAGACTTCCGGGTTGGGCATGCCGCTGGGGGAAAGCTCATGGGTCATCTCAAATTCGGCACGCACCGACCAGCCACACGCCTCGGTGGTGCATTGCAAATAAGCGATGCGCAGGAAAATATGTCGCCCTTCGCTGGTGCGGATGCGCATCCGGCTGTGGCAATGCGGGCAAACCAGCTTGTATGTACTCACGGCAAGTACCTGCAAGCACTGTTAAGCTGCATCTGCTGTGAGAATGCTCGCTGGGCTGTGTCAGTATTAACTGCAAAGGTGGGTGAATTCTTCAGTTTGATGTTTCTCATTGCAGATATGCTCCTTAAAACGCAGGGCTGTATTCATAACGAGTAGTTTAAGCCCATGGAATATCATTAAACCAGTCATGGATATTTGTTATGAGTACTCACGTACTTGCTGCGGTGCTTACCCGCCTTAAGCTGCTGACCGGCGCCAAGTCCGATGCCGAGCTGTCGAGGGCGCTCTCGATAAGCCCGCAGACGCTGAGCAGCTGGAAGGTTCGCGACAGCATTCCTTACTCACTTTGCATAGATATTGCCAGGCAACATGCCTGCTCGCTGGACTGGCTGTTGCTGGGCCAGGCCAAGCAGGCCACCACAGGCCCGGATCATGTTGACTGGGAGTGCGACATGCTTGAGCGTCTGCGTACGCTATCGCCCAATGACCGCCAGTCCATCCTGCTGTTCATCAAGGACAAGCAACGCATCCAGCAGTTGGAACAGCAGTTGAGCGAGCTCGGCGGCGTGGCCAATGGTTAACCTCGGCGGCGCCAGCGCTGAATCAGCTCACGCGGGTCCAGCGTATCCACCAGGACCATGACCTTGAGGCTGATGGGGATGACCACCACGGCAGCCACGAACGCCGCCATGCCACGGGTCAACAAAGGCACCAATGACGAAACCAGTGGCTCGAACACATGTCCCACCCCCACAGCCACAAACACCAGCAGCAATTTCTTGCCCAGCGTCAGGCGCCTGGCGGTATTGGTGATCAACCGGTCACGCGCAGCACTTACCAGCAGTGCCCCCAACAACGCTGCGAACAGTACATTGCCATCAACGCCCAGCAGCTCCATTACGGCCGGTGCCACGTTGTCGAGAACAGATTGCTCAGGCATGGCTCAGCCCTCGTCGCGAACCCCTCAGGTAGGCGATCGAACCCAGGCTATGCATGACCGCCGCTTCGACATAAAGGATGTAGCACACCCGCAGGGCACGCCCCTGGTCATGCCCGGCCACATCCTCGAGGCGTTTGTAGCCCCGCTCACGCAGCGCCGCGCGCCAACGGGCGAATTCGCGTGCGGCATCAATGGCGGCGCAGCGGGCAGCCACCTCCAGCGCAGCGTCACTGACAGGCCGCTGCAGGTTCAGGCGTTCACGCAGGCTGCCGAGGTCCACCCGTGGCCAGAACGGGTCATGGCAATCGGCAAAGCGCGGCAGCCGAGGATCGTTACTCATGCATCACCCCCTCATTGCTCGGCCAGCATGCCGTAGCGAATGGCCTTGATTACCGCCGCCACCCGGGTGGGCACATCGAATTTGCGCAGAATGTTGGACACGTGGAAGTTCACGGTCGATTCCTTGCATGCCAGGATCTGGCCGATCTCCCACGAACTCTTGCCGTAGGCGCACCACAACAGCACCTGCTGTTCACGTGGGGTCAGGCGAACCGGGGCGTCCGCCGGGGGTTGCTGCGAGTGTCGAGCGTTGTCGGTCATGTTTCAACTCCACGGGTGATTGAGCGAGGCATTGCTGCCGGTCTGCAGTCACCTTACGGAGCACAGCCCGTTCGCCTCCATCGCCAGGGCTTGTAAAGAACTTTCGTACAAAAGCGTCTGACGAAGACCGCACGAAAATTGCCCATTTTCTTCGTGCTCCAAGCGGCATTTCGCTCGTCTCAACGCCGTTGTCCATTCGCCTTTCGCCTGGAGTCGTACAATGCGTTGCGTTTTGCCCCTGTCATCCTGCCTCGGCCTGCTGGCTGCTATCGGCACCGCCCAGCCCGCCCTGGCGGCATCTTCGGTCGAGTTGGGCCAGGTGCTGATCACCGATGAGGAGCAGAACGAACTGACGGCCGCCAGGGACCGCCTGCGCGAAATACCAGGCGCCAGCAACCTGGTGGACATGCAGCGAGTAGGGCAAGGCCGGGTGGCCAGCAACCAGGATGTGCTGGCCTACCAGCCCGGTGTGTTCGCGCAATCGGCAGGCAATGACGGCATCAAGTTGTCGATCCGTGGCTCGGGCATCAACCGTGCGCCGGGGGCGCACGGCTCTGGGGTGTACACGATGTTCGACGGCCTGCCGCTGACCGGCCCAGGGGGTACCCCTTATGAGTTGTTCGAACCGCTGTGGCTGAGCCGAGCCGAGGTGTTGCGCGGTGCCAATGGCTTTGATCAGGGCTCGCTGGCCCTGGGCGGTGCGATCAACTACGTCACCCACACCGGTTACGACGCCGCGCCCCTGCAGGTACGCTATGAAATTGGCAGCCGCGGCTACCAGCACCGGCATATCAGCTCGGGCCAGGTGCTGGGTAACCTCGACTACTACGTGGCGCTGACCGATTCGGAATATGACGGCTACCAGGATCACAGCAGCGGCAGCGCCAAAGGCATTGCCGCCAATGTCGGCTACCGCTTCAACCCGAATCTGGAAACCCGTTTCTACCTGCGCTACCGGGAAACCGAAAACGAACTGGCCGGGCGCCTGACCAAGGACCAGATCAAGCACCATCCGCGGGCGGCCAACCCGGCCTACCTGGCCCGCGACGACAGCCGCCCACAGCCGGGTAGCACCTGGGTCGGCAACAAGACCACCTTCTACCTTGACGATGACGCGCGCCTGGAAGCAGGCCTGGTCTACCACGATTACCCGATGGACCTGCGCGAAGGGCCGATGCGCCTGAAAGTGGCCTATACCGACGTCAGCGGCACGCTCAACTATTTCCGCCGCGACACCCTGTTCGGCCACGAAAGCAAAACCACTGTAGGCTGGCGTACCACCAAGCACTTGCCCAACAGCGGCGCTTCACAGTTCGCGCGTAATGGCGACGTGTTCGGTGCACGTACTCGCGATTTCACCTATCAGGGTTCGGACACCGTGCTCCATGTCGGTAACGACCTGGAACTGGTGCCCAACCTGTGGCTGACCACCGGCCTGGCAATGATCTACACCCGTCGCGAAAGCGACGTCACCTACCCCGCCGAAGGCGGCAAGGTGAGCATGCACGACTGGGACTACGCGCCACGCGTGGGGCTGCGCTACGACATCCGCCCGGACTTGCAGGTGTACGGCAACCTTAGCCGCTCGGTCGAGCCGCCCCACCCATGGTCGTTGATCTGGAGCGCGCCGAGCACCGGCGGCAAGCAGATCCAGCCGATCGAAATGCAGAACCAGACCGCCACCACCCTGGAGCTGGGTGCGCGCGGCGACTCGGCGCTCGGCCGCTGGGACCTGGCCTGGTACTACTCGCAGGTGCGCCACGAACTGCTCGCCGTGGAAGTGGTGCCAAACTTCACCTCGGAGTTCAACGCCAGCGCCACCGTGCACCAAGGCGTGGAAGCTGGCCTCGACAGCACCCTGTGGGAGCGCGCCGGTACCGGCAAGCTCAGCCTGCGTCAGGCCTACACCTTCAGCGACTTCCATTACCGGGATGACGACACGTTTGGCGACAACCGCCTCCCCGGCATTCCCATGCACTACTACCAGGCCGAACTGCGCTACGACTGGCCGAGCGGTTTTTATACCGGGGTGAATACGCAGATGGCGTCGAAGGTGCGGGTGGACTATGCCAACAGCTACCACGCCGATGAATATGCGCTGCTTGGCGCACGGGTTGGCTGGGATTCGCCGAAACAGGACTGGCAGACCTGGCTGGACCTGCGCAACCTGACCAACAAGCGGTATGCCGCGACGGTGACACCGGCCTATAACGATGCTGGCAACGACAATGCCCGCTCTACGCCGGGTGAAGGGTTTGGCGTGTATGCCGGGGTTTCCTACAGCTTCCGCTAAGACGCGGTTGGCCGCCATGAGCGCTTTTTGTAGGAGCGGCCTTGTGTCGCGAAAGGGCTGCAAAGCAGCCCCAGGATTTCAGCGTCAATGCAAAAATTGCTGGGGCCGCGTTGCGGCCCTTTCGCGACACAAGGCCGCTCCTACAGGGATCGTGGGCTCAGCGATGTTTGCTCAAGGCAGGTCAGACCGCCCGGTTCAGTTTTACCCAGGAAGCAAACTTGTCGACAAACGCCTGCAAGAACGGCCGAGTCTTGTCGTTGAGCTTGCCCGAGCCCTCGAACAGGTTCGCCGCGCCGCCAATGTAGGCCTCAGGCATCTGCATGCACGGCATGTCCAGGAACACCAGCGACTGGCGCACGGCATGGTTGGCGCCAAAGCCACCAATGGCCCCGGGTGACACACTCACCACCGCCGTCGGCTTGCCACTCCAGGCGCTTTGCCCGTACGGCCGCGAGCCGACATCAATGGCATTCTTCAGGCAACCCGGCACCGAGCGGTTGTATTCGGGGGTAACGAACAGCACCGCATCGCTGCGACGAATCTCCTCGCGAAAACGCTTCCAGGCCTCCGGCGCCCCATCGGCTTCCACATCCTCGTTATACAACGGCAGGTCGCCAATCTCGACGATCTTCAGGGCAAGGCTGGACGGTGCCAGCTCCGAAAGGGCGCGGGCGACCTTGCGGTTGTAGGAGTCCTTGCGCAAGCTACCGACGACAACCGCTACCGAATACACCTGGCTCATGGCAATTTCCAACCTTTGCTGGGTAAAGGGACGTTGTAGTTATAGATGACCATTCCTCGGCACCTTGGTTTTTTTTCCGTACAGCGAAAACTTCCGGGCCTGTTCCACGGTCTATGGGTTCAGACAATTCCTACGTAATTCAGAGGTTTCCACCCAAATGGCAGCAGTAATGGTCGGCCAATTCCACGCCCGTGACGCCGAAGGCCGCATCTACCCCGTGCATGAGTTCCAGGAGTCGACCCTGCAACTCGACGGCAGCACGCTGGGCGCCCCTATCACCACCTACCGCCTGGCCATCGGCGACAAGGTCAATCACCTGGGTGACAACCGCTTCGAGCTGGCCCGCAGCGGCGTCGAAATCACCCGCATTCCTTGATGCAATCCACCGTGTAGCTGCCGCTTTCGCTCTGCAGGCCATGCACGTCGGCGACAAAACCCGGGAAGCCCTGGTTGAACGCCCGGGCGAAAGCCAGGTAGTCAAGGATCGAGCGGGTTGCCTCGGTAAACCGCTCCCCCGGCATGATCAACGGAATGCCTGGCGGGTACGGCACCAGCATCACTGCCGACACACGCCCCAGCAGCGCCTCGATCGGCACCGCCTCCACCTCGCCGCGCACCATCTGGTCATAGGCCCGGGCCGGGCTCACGGCCACTTCCGGCAAACGCGTGAACAGCCGCTTCAGCTGCTTGGCGGTGGCGTTGGCGCGGTAGCAGTCATGCAACTGATCGCACAGGTCGCGCAGGCCCATGCCCTGGTAGCGTGAGGCATCGGCGGCCAGCACACTGGGCAGGCAACTGTTCAGCAGGGAGTTGCCATCATAGTGGCGCTTGAACTCCAGCAGCTCGGTGAGCAAGGTGCTCCACTTGCCCTTGGTGATGCCCATGGAGAACAGCACCAGGAAACTGTACAGGCCGGTTTTTTCCACCACCAGCCCACGCTCCCAGAGAAACTTGCTGACCACCGCCGCCGGGATGCCGTGCTCGCCCAGCACACCGCCCGCGCTCAAGCCCGGCATTACCAAGGTCACCTTCAGCGGGTCAAGCAGCACGTAGTCATCGGCCACCTCACCGAAACCATGCCAATCCGCCCCCGGCTGCAGCAGCCAGTCCTGTGCCGCCAGGCGGTGGATGCCTTCGGCAGTGGGCGGCTGCCAGATGCTGAACCACCAGTCATCGGCAGCGATGTGTTCGCGCAGGTTGGCCAACGCACGCCGAAAGCTCAGTGCCTCGTCGAACATCTCCTGCAGCAGCGAGCGCCCGGCCGGCCCCTCCATCATGGTCGAGGCCACATCCAGCGAGGCCAGGATGCTGTACTGCGGCGAAGTCGAAATGTGCATCATGAAGGCTTCGTTGAACCGGTCACGGTCCAGCTGACGCCTGGCCCCCTCCTGCACATGGATCATCGAGGCCTGGCTGAACGCCGCCAACAGTTTGTGGGTGGAGTGCGTGCTGAACACCAACGGGCTTTCAGCGGCGCAGGCGGTGCCCATGGCATAACGCCCGGTGAAGAACTCATGGAACGCCGCATAGGCGAACCACGCCTCATCAAAATGCAGCACTTCAACGCTGGCGCCCAAAGCCTGCTTGATCATCCCGGCGTGATAGCACAGCCCGTCGTAGGTGCAGTTGGTGACCACCGCCAGCTTGATGCGCTGCCCGCGGTCACAGGCAAGCGGGTTGGCCTGGATTTTCGCCGCAATCGCCTCGGCGCTGAACTCGCTGGGCGGGATAGGCCCGATGATGCCGAGTTCGTTACGCTCGGGGCACAGGTACAGGGGGATGGCGCCGGTCATGATGATCGCGTGCACCACCGACTTGTGGCAGTTGCGGTCCACTAGCACCAGGTCGTCACGGCCGACCATGGCGTGCCATACGATCTTGTTGGCGGTGGAGGTGCCATTGATGACGAAGAAGGTGTGGTCGGCGCCAAAGTTACACGCCGCCCGGGCTTCGGCTTCGGCCAGCGGGCCGGTATGGTCGAGCAGCGAGCCCAGTTCCGGCACGGAAACGGACAAGTCCGAACGCAGGGTGTTCTCCCCGAAAAACTGGTGAAAGGCCTGGCCAACAGGGCTTTTGTGGTAGGCCACGCCGCCACCGTGCCCAGGGGTGTGCCAGGAATAGTTGGACTGCGCCGTGTGCTGCACCAGCGCCTTGAAGAACGGCGGCAGCAGGCCGTCGAGGTACGTATGTGCAGCGCGCGCCACCTGGCGGGCGAGAAATGGTACGGTGTCTTCGAACAGATAGAGAATGCCGCGCAGTTGGTTGAGCTCGCTCATGGCCTCGGCAGGGGCGTTTTCCAGGGTGACCTGCTCGCCCAGGGCGAAGATCGGCAGGTTCGGTGCACGCAGGCGAGCCAGGCGGATCAGCTCGGCCATGTTTTGCAGCAGGTGGGTGTTCTCGCCAACACCTTCGGCGGCGATCAGCATACAGGCCAGGCCATGGTGGGTGGCGGCGACCAGGCGCGCTTCGGCGTGGTCGGCGGCCTTGATGACGGTGAATCCGTCCTGGGTCAGCTCGTCGGCGATACCCCGCACCCGCTCGCCGGCGACACTGTCGGCCTTGATGGCGCGGTGGACGATGAGGATCGGGAACTTGAGGTCCTTGTACATCCGCTGGCTACCTCCGAAGGACATGGCGTCCATTTCAGGGTAGTTGAGCCTTGTATTGCCTGTACTGGCCTCTTCGCGGGTAAACCCGCTCCCACATGTTCAGCAATAGCCTTCCGGGCGGCGCGATACCTGTGGGAGCGGGTTCCCCCGCGAAAGGGCCAGTACAGGCTGAAAATCAGCCCGCCGGTGTCTCGGTCAACGCCTGCCACATCGACGGCCCGCCCGCCGACTTGGCCACCGCCGCCAACCGCTCGGCATGCGCCTCCAGCTCCGCGGCACTGGCCATGATCACCCGCCCCGGCGCCCGCCCGGTAATCCGCCGAATCTCGCTACCACCCATACCCTGCCCGTCACCCTCGGCGTCTGCGCCATGCCCAGCCAGCGACAGGCTGGTCTGGCCACCGGTCATCGCCAGGTAGACGTCAGCCAGCAACTCCGAGTCGAGCAATGCGCCGTGCAGTTCACGGCCCGAGTTGTCGATGTCGTAGCGTTTGCACAGCGCATCGAGGCTGTTGCGCTGCCCCGGGTGACGCGAGCGCGCCAGCAGCAGGGTATCGAGGATGGTGCAGTACTGCGAAGCGTCCGCGCGATGTTGCTGGCCGAGCAAGGCGAATTCGTTGTTGATGAAACCAACGTCAAACGCTGCGTTGTGGATGACCAGCGTGGCGCCCTGGATGAAGTCGAAGAACTCCTCGGCAACATCGCCAAAGCGTGGCTTGCCGACCAGGAACGCATCGGTGATGCCGTGGACGTTGATCGCGCCCTCGTCACTTTCGCGGTCCGGCTGCAGGTAGACGTGGAAGTGCCGCCCGGTCAGGCGCCGGCCGATCACTTCGACACAGCCGATCTCGATGATGCGGTGGCCTTCGCCAACCGGCATGCCCGTGGTTTCGGTATCGAGAATGACGAACCGTTTATCTTGCTGCTGCTCCACGCGGGGCGCTCCAACTTGCATCAGTTACAAAGGCCGCGATTGTACCCCAGCTCAACGCTGGGCGCGCACCTCATCGACCCCACGGTTGGCCAACTGGTCCGCGCGCTCGTTGCCGGCGTGGCCAATATGGCCGCGCACCCACTTCCAGGTCACCTTGTGGCGGTTGACCTGTTCATCCAGCTGCTGCCACAGGTCGGCGTTCTTCACCGGCTCCTTGGCTGCGGTTTTCCAGCCGCGCTTCTTCCAGTTGACCATCCATTCGTTGATGCCCTTCATCACGTACTGCGAGTCGGTGGTCAGCACCACGTCGCATTCGCGCTTCAGCGACATCAGGCCCTGGATCGCGGCCATCAGCTCCATGCGGTTGTTGGTGGTCTCACGCTCGCCGCCCCACAGTTCCTTCTCGACGCCCTTGTAGATCATCAGCACGCCCCAGCCACCCGGGCCAGGGTTGCCCTTGCAGGCACCATCAGTAAACATCTCGACGCTATCGCTCATGTACCACTCTTGAATTCAGTGCTTGTCAGTTTCGGGGTTGGCCGCCGTGCGGTTGACCTTGGCCAGCGGCAACGGCAGCAACTTGCCCATCGGCTCGCGGCGCGCCTGGCGCAACGGCCGCAGGCCCACCACCATCTTGCGCGCCACCAGCAGGTACACCCCGCCACCGGAGCCCTGCCAGCCGCCGGCCAGCCGCTCCCAGCCTTCCAGCCGTTGCTGCCAGGCCGGGGAGGCAAGCGGCGGACGATAGCACCCGAAGCGGCGTTTCTCCAGCGCGAAGCCCAGCAGGTTGAGCCAGTCGCCCACGCGCGAAGGCGAGATGCAGCGCGCCTTGCGCAGCGCACCATGGCTGAAGAAGTGGCGCATGCCCCAGCTGCTCCACGGGTTGATCCCGACGATCAGCAGGTGCCCGCCCGGGCGCACCGCACTGGCCGCCTCGCGCAGCAGGCCATGCGGCGACAGGCAAAAGTCCAGGCCATGCTGCAGCACCACCACGTCGGCGGCATGCTCGCTCAGTGGCCAGGCCTGCTCTTCGCAAACAATCTCCACCCCAGGCAACGGCGCGCCAAGGCGCACGTTGCGCTGCACCTGAGGGGCGCTGGGCGGCGGCTCTGCGCAGGGTCCGTAGTGCACGAGGTAACCGCCAAAGAAGCGCCCCAGCTCTTCTTCCAGCAGTTTTTCCTCTTCCTTGAGCATCAGTCGGCCGAGTGGGCCGTTGAACCACTCACGGGCCAGGCTGATCAGCTCGACCCAGTCCGGGTCGGCCTGGGCAAAGGCTTGGTCGGTCATTGCGCTCTCCCTCGAAGGTTCTCCCACCGCGCCATCGCGGCTAAGATGCCCTCATGTGCCACGCTAGGCGAATCGGATCCGCACCATGATACAGATCGATGCTCTCCCCGCTTTCTCCGACAACTACATCTGGTTGTTACAGGATACTGCCAAACGCCGTTGTGCGGTGGTCGACCCCGGTGATGCCGGCCCAGTGGAGCGCTGGCTGGCAGCCAACCCCGATTGGGCATTGAGCGATATCCTCATCACCCACCACCATAACGACCACGTCGGCGGTGTGGAACGGCTCAAGCAACTGACCGGCGCACGGGTGTGCGGCCCGGCCAATGAGCGTATACCTTGCCGTGACCTCGCGCTGGGCGAAGGCGACCAGCTGGACGTGCTGGGCGTGACCTTCCAGGTACTGGCGGTGCCCGGCCACACGCTGGGGCATATCGCGTTCTTCAGCGACCAGCCGGCAACCCCCCTGCTGTTCAGTGGCGACACCCTGTTTGCCGCCGGCTGCGGGCGCATGTTCGAAGGCACCGCCGAGCAGATGCAGCCTGCGCTCGCCCGCCTGGCCGCCCTGCCAGCGCAGACCGAGGTGTACTGCGCCCATGAATACACCCTCAGCAACCTGCGTTTTGCCCAGGCAGTGGAACCGACCAATCCGTACGTTCAACAACGGTTCGATGACGTTACCCGTTTGCGCGCCGACAATCGCATCAGCTTGCCATCAACGATTGGCCTGGAACGCCTGACCAACCCCTTCTTGCGTACCTCTGAAACATTAGTTAAACAAAAAGCAGACGAATGGAAGGGACATTCAAACCCCACGCATGTCGCTGTTTTTGCTGCCTTGAGGTCTTGGAAGGACACCTTCTGATAACCGCAAGATATATCGCAAGCGACGGTCAAAGGTTGACCGGGCCCGGAGCGGTTTCTAGAATCGCCGAACTTTTTCGCCCGGATACCCGTCTCAGCCGATGTCTTCTCGTAGCCGCAGAACCTCTCATTCCGTCGCCCTGACGCGCCTGGCCCAAATCAGTGCGCTGGCTTTGGCCGCCACCCTGGTGGGCTGCCAGAGCACCCGTCAGCTCGACGAATCCGATAGCGTTCGCGCTCACAGCTACCAGGCGCGGATCAAGCACAAGCCCTCGCCGCTGCTGGCCAAACCGGCCGAGCAGGCGCCGCCCCAGGATGTCTGGGAGCGCATGCGCCAGGGTTTCGTGCTTCAGGACTACATCGACGTCAACCCGCGCATCGAGCAACAGCGCCTGTGGTTCGCCAGCAACCCGACGTTCATCGAAAGCGCCGGCGAGCGTGGCAGCCTGTACCTGCACTACATTGTCGAGCGCCTCGAAGAACGCGACATGCCGCTGGAGCTGGCCCTGCTGCCGGCCATCGAAAGCGCCTACAACCCGATGGCCTACTCGCGTGCCAGCGCTGCCGGCATGTGGCAGTTCATGCCGGCTACCGGTCGCCACTTCAATCTGCGCCAGACCAACTTCTACGACGGCCGCCGTGATGTCACCGCGTCGACCAACGCAGCGCTGGACTACCTGACCCGCCTGCACGACATGTTCAACGGCGACTGGCTGCTGGCCCTGGCGGCCTACAATGCCGGCGAAGGCACCGTCAGCCGGGCCATCGAACGCAACGAAAAGCTCGGCCTGCCGACCGACTACTGGAACCTGCCACTGCCGCAGGAAACCCGTGACTACGTGCCCAAGCTGCTGGCGCTGTCGCAGGTGGTGTCCACGCCTGAAGCGTATGGCGTCAATCTCACCCCGATCGCCAACGAACCGTACTTCGAAGCGGTGGCGATCAACGAACGCCTGGACCTGACCCGGGTTGCCGCCTTCGCCAACATCGACGAAGACGAGCTGATCCAGCTCAACCCTGCGTTCAAGAAGCGCATGACCGTCGATGGCCCGAAACAGCTGCTGGTGCCGACCGCCAAGGCACAGCTGCTCAGTGCCAGCCTGTCCAACCTCAACCCGGAGCAACTGGTCAGCCTGCAACCGCCGAAAGCCGCATTCGCCCGCGCCGTGGCCGAAGCGAAGGCACCGGTGGCGGCGCGCAGCTACCGGGTAAAGCGTGGCGACAACCTGGGCGCCATCGCCAAGGCCAACCGCGTGTCGGTCAAGGACATCAAGCGCTGGAACCGCCTGTCCGGCAACAGCCTGCGCGCCGGCCAGGTACTGGCCCTGCGCGGTGGCAATGCGCCAAGCGCCGCCGGCAACCGGGTAGCCGCCTCGGCGCAGCGCACCACCCAATACAAGGTTCGCAAAGGTGATTCGCTGTACTTGGTGGCCAAGCGCTTCAACGTGGAAATGAAGCACCTCAAGCGCTGGAACCCGCGCAGCGGCCACGCCCTCAAGCCAGGCCAGACCCTGACCGTCTACCTCGGCCATTAAAAGCCTCAAGCTGAAAGCTACAAGCGGCAAGAACAAAGCAATTCGCGTACACCGCCGCTTTTTCTTGCAGCTTGGAGCTTGCAGCTAGCACCTCTCTTTTTCCAACCCCACCAAGCTGTTACTGTACCCGATCAAAGCCCAACGCCCCTGGATCGGATGCCGACTTGATACGTCCCCTCCTGCTGTCAATCAGCCTGGCCTTGAGCTTTCCCGCAGTCGCGATGGTGAGCGAAAGCCACGGATACGCGCAGTTCGGCACGCTCAAGTACCCAGCCACCTTCACCCACTTCGACTGGGTCAACCCGCAAGCGCCCAAGGGCGGTACGTTGCGGGCCATGGCTTTTGGCACCTTCGACACGCTCAACCCCTATACCTTCAAGGGGTCGAGCCCGATTACCACGCCCAATTTCCAGCAATACGGCATCAGTGAGCTGAACGAGCCGCTGATGGTCGGTACCGGCCAATACGACCCGTCCGGGGACGAGCCCACTTCCAGCTACGGCCTGATCGCCCGCTCGGTGGAATACAGCGAGGACCGCAGCTGGGTAGTGTTCAACCTGCGCCCGCAAGCCCGCTGGCATGACGGCAAGCCAATCACCTCGGCAGACGTGGCTTTCTCGTATCGCACGCTGCTCAAGGACGGCCACCCGATCTACCGCACCAACCTGCAGGAAGTGCAACGGGTAGACATCCTCGGCCCGCTGCGCATCCGCTTCGTGTTCAAGCGCGCCGGCAACCCGTTGCTGATCCTGCGCCTGGGCGAAATGCCGGTGCTGCCCAAGCACTACTGGCAAAAACGCGACTTCAAGGCCACCACCTTCGAGCCGCCACTGGGCAGCGGGCCGTACCGCATCACCGAGGTGCAGCCCGGGCGCCGGCTGGTGTTCGAGCGGGTGAAGAACTACTGGGGCAAAGACCTGGCGGTCAACCGCGGCAAGTACAACTTCAAGCGAGTCGAGTACGAGTTCTACCGCGACGCCACGGTGGCTTTCGAAGCGTTCAAGGCTGGGGAGTTCGACATCTATATCGAGCACCAGGCCAAGAACTGGGCCAACGGCTACAACTTCCCCGCCGTGCGCCGTGGCGAAGTGATCAAGGCACAGATCCCGCACAGCATTCCCACGCAAACCCAGGGCCTGTTCATGAACACCCGCCGGGCCAGCTTCAGCGACCCACGGGTGCGCCAGGCGCTGGGGCTGATGCTCGACTTCGAGTGGACCAACCGCGCACTGTTTAGCAGCGCCTACCGCCGCTCGACCAGCTACTACCCCAACAGCGAGTTCGCCGCCAGCGGCGTGCCCACCGGCAAGGAATGGCTGCTGCTGGCGCCGTTTCGCGAGCAACTGCCCGCCAAGCTGTTCAGCGAACCGTACAAGGTCAGCCACACCGACGGCCGCGGGGTCAGCCGCCACACCCTGCGCCAGGCCCTGGGCTTGCTCGCCGAGGCCGGCTGGAAACTGAACGGCCAGCGCCTGGTCGACAGCAAGGGCCAGCAGTTGCGCCTGGAGCTGCTGCTGGTAAACCCCAACCTTGAACGCATCCTGCAACCTTATGTCGAAAATCTGTCCAGCATCGGCATCGATGCGCGCTTGCGCACCGTGGACCGTGCCCAGTACAAACAACGCCTGGACCAGTTCGATTTCGACATGATTCTGATGACCCTCAACCAGACCCTGAGCCCCGGCCTTGAACAGTGGCTGTACTTCCATTCCAGCCAGGCCACGACCAAGGGCAGCAAGAACTATGCTGGGGTCAGGGACCCGGTGGTCGACCACTTGCTCGACACGCTGCTGGCCGCACGCACCCGGGACGACCAGGTTGCCGCCGCCCGCGCCCTGGACCGCGTACTTTCATGGCAGTACTACATGATCCCCAACTGGTACCTCGACAACCATCGCCTGGCCTACCGCAACCGGTTCGCCTTCGTCACCACGCCGCCCTACACCCTCGGGCTGAACAGCTGGTGGATCAAGACTTCGGAGAAAGCCCAATGATGCCAACGCACCGTCTGCGCCGGCTGGCAGGCAGCCTGTTGCTCGCCTGCCTGAGCCTTCCCGCCCTGGCCGCACCGCAACACGCACTGACCCTGTACGACGAGCCGCCCAAGTACCCCGCCGACTTCAAGCACTTCGACTACGTCAACCCCGATGCGCCCAAGGGTGGCACCTTCCGCCAGTCCAGCTTCGGCGGCTTCGACAGCCTCAACCCGTTCATCAACAAAGGCGTGTCGGCCGAGAACATCGGCAGCATCTACGACACCCTGATGCGCCAGAGCCAGGACGAGCCGTTCACCGAATACGGCCTGGTCGCCGGCAAGATCGAAAAAGCCCCGGACAACAGCTGGGTGCGTTTCTATCTGCGCCCGGAAGCACGCTTCCACGACGGCCACCCGATGCGCGCTGAAGATGTGGTATTCACCTTCAACGCCTTGATCAAGGACGGCGCGCCGCTGTACCGCCAGTACTACGCCGACGTCGCCGAAGTGGTCGCCGAAGACCCGCTGAAAGTGTTGTTCAAGTTCAAGCACCAGAACAACCGCGAGCTGCCGCTGATCCTTGGCCAGTTGCCAGTACTGCCCAAGCACTGGTACGAAAACCGCGATTTCAACCGCGGCAACCTTGAAATCCCGCTGGGCAGCGGCCCGTACAAGGTCGCTGAGGTCAAGGCCGGGCGCTCGGTGCGCTACGAGCGGGTCAAGGACTACTGGGCCAAGGACCTGCCGATCAACCGTGGCTTCTATAACTTTGACGTCATGACGTTCGACTCCTACCGCGACACCACCGTCGCGCTGGAAGCACTCAAGGCCGGGGCATTCGATTATGGCCTGGAAGTGAGCGCGAAAAACTGGGCCACCGCCTACAACGTGCCCGCCGTGCGCGATGGCCGGCTGATCAAGGAAGAGTTGCCCAACGGCAACCCCACCGGCATGCAGGGCTTCATCTTCAACATCCGCCGCCCGGTGTTCCAGGATGTGCGCGTACGTCAGGCTTTGAGCCTGCTGCTGGATTACGAGTGGACCAACAAGCAGCTGTTCAACGGCGCCTACACCCGCACCGGCAGCTACTTCGACAACTCGGAAATGGCCGCCCATGGCCTGCCCGGCCCTGGCGAGCTGAAGATTCTGGAACCGCTGCGTGGCAAAATCCCTGACCAGGTATTCACCGAGGCCTTCCACAACCCGGTCAGCGACGGCAGCGGCATGATCCGCGAACAACAGCGCCAGGCCTACAAGTTGCTGCAGGAAGCCGGTTGGAAAATCGTCGACGACAAGATGGTCGATGCCCAGGGCAAGCCGGTGAGCATCGAGTTCCTGCTGGCGCAGACTGAGTTCGAGCGCATTCTGCTGCCATTCAAACGCAACCTCGCCGACCTTGGGATCGAGCTGAACATCCGCCGGGTCGACGTGTCGCAATACATCACCCGCCTGCGCTCACGCGACTACGACATGATCGTCGGCGGCTACCCGCAGTCCAACTCGCCGGGCAACGAGCAGCGCGAGTTCTGGTCCAGCGCCGCCGCCGACAACCCCGGCAGCCGCAACTTCATCGGCCTGCGCGACCCGGCCATCGACCAGTTGGTGGACCAGTTGATCAACGCCGACTCGCGGCAAAGCCTGGTCGACCACTGCCGTGCACTCGACCGCGTGCTGCTGTGGGGTTATTACGTGATCCCCAACTGGCACATCAAGACCTGGCGCGTGGCCTACTGGAACCACATCGGCCACCCCAAGGTGTCGCCCAAGTACGACATCGGTATCGACACCTGGTGGATCAAGCCTGGGGTAACCCCGGCGGTCAGCGAAACCCCTGCGGACGAGGCCAACTGACATGCTGGCCTACATCCTGCGGCGCCTGCTGCTGATCATCCCCACCCTGTTCGGCATCCTGATCATCAACTTCATCATCGTCCAGGCTGCCCCCGGCGGCCCGGTCGAGCAGATGATCGCCAAGCTCGAGGGCTTCGAAGGCGCCACCAGCCGCATTGCCGGCGGCGGCGCCGAAGTGTCCGTGGCCGGCTCCAACTACCGCGGCGCCCAGGGCCTGGACCCGGCGCTGATCGCAGAAATCGAGCGCATGTACGGCTTCGACAAGTCGCCGCCCGAACGCCTGTGGATCATGATCAAGAACTACGCCCGGCTGGACTTCGGCGACAGCTTCTTCCGCGATGCCAAAGTCATCGACCTGATCATCGAGAAGATGCCGGTGTCGATCTCGCTGGGGCTATGGAGCACGCTGATCATGTACCTGGTGTCGATTCCGCTGGGCATCGCCAAGGCGGTGCGCCACGGCAGCCACTTCGACGTCTGGACCAGTTCGGCGATCATCGTCGGCTATGCCATTCCGGCATTCCTGTTCGCCATCCTGCTGATCGTGCTGTTTGCCGGCGGCAGCTATTTCGACTGGTTCCCGTTGCGCGGCCTCACCTCCAACAACTTTGACGAGCTGAGCACCACCGGCAAGGTGCTGGACTACTTCTGGCACCTGGTGCTGCCGATTACTGCGTTGGTCATCGGCAACTTCGCCACCATGACCCTGTTGACCAAGAACAGCTTCCTCGACGAGATCAACAAGCAGTACGTGGTCACCGCCAAGGCCAAGGGCCTGAGCCGGCCACGGGTGCTGTACGGCCATGTGTTCCGCAACGCCATGCTATTGGTGATCGCCGGCTTCCCCTCGGCGTTCATCGGCATCTTCTTCACCGGCTCCTTGCTGATCGAGGTGATCTTCAGCCTCGACGGCCTGGGCCTGATGAGTTTCGAAGCGGCCATCAACCGCGACTACCCGGTGGTCTTCGGCACCCTGTTCATCTTCACCCTGCTGGGGCTGGTGGTGAAGCTGATCGGCGACCTGACCTACACCCTGGTCGATCCACGCATCGACTTCGCCAGCCGGGAGCACTGACATGGCCTTGTCCCCCCTCAACCGCCGGCGCTTCGAGCGCTTCAAGGCCAACCGCCGTGGCTGGTGGTCGCTGTGGCTGTTCCTGATCCTGTTCGGCCTGAGCCTGGGCGCCGAACTGATCGCCAACGACAAGCCGATAGCCGTGCGCTACGACGGCGAATGGTACTTCCCGGCGTTCAAGCGCTACCCGGAAACCACCTTCGGCGGCGAATTCCCGCTGGAAGCCAACTACAAGAGCCCGTACATCCGCGAGCTGCTGGCGAAAAAAGACAGCTTCGTGCTGTGGGCGCCCATCCCGTTCAGCTACCAGAGCATCAACTACGACCTGCGCGGGCCCGCCCCGGCGCCGCCATCGGCAGACAACTGGCTGGGCACCGACGACCAGGGCCGCGACGTACTGGCACGGGTGATCTACGGCTTCCGCATTTCGGTCTTGTTTGCCCTCACCCTGACCGTGGCCAGCTCCATCGTCGGCGTCATCGCCGGCGCCTTGCAGGGCTTCTATGGCGGCTGGGTCGACCTGGCCGGGCAGCGCTTTCTGGAAATCTGGTCAGGGCTGCCGGTGCTGTACCTGCTGATCATCCTGGCCAGCTTCGTGCAGCCGAACTTCTGGTGGCTGCTGGGCATCATGCTGCTGTTCTCGTGGATGAGCCTGGTAGACGTGGTGCGCGCCGAGTTCCTGCGCGGGCGCAACCTGGAGTACGTGCGCGCTGCGCGGGCCCTGGGCATGCGCAACGGCGCAATCATGTACCGGCACATCCTGCCCAACGCCATGATCTCGACCATGACGTTCATGCCGTTCATTCTCACCGGTGCCATCGGCACCCTCACTGCGCTGGATTTCCTCGGCTTCGGCCTGCCTGCCGGTTCGCCCTCGCTGGGCGAGCTGGTGGCCCAGGGCAAATCCAACCTGCAGGCACCGTGGCTGGGCATCAGCGCATTTGCCGTGCTGGCCTTGATGCTGAGCCTGCTGGTGTTCATTGGCGAATCCGCCCGCGATGCCTTCGACCCGAGGAAGTGACATGAGTGAACAGAACCTGATCGAAGTGCGCGACCTGGCGGTGGAGTTTGTCACCGGCGACCAGGTCAACCGGGTGGTGGACGGCATCAGCTTCGACATCCGCAAGGGCGAGACACTGGCCCTGGTCGGCGAGAGCGGTTCGGGCAAGTCGGTGACCGCGCATTCGATCCTGCGCCTGCTGCCCTACCCCCTCGCACGCCACCCCAGCGGCAGCATCCGCTTTGAGGGCAAGGACCTGCTGCTGCAGAACGAGAAAACCTTGCAACGCATTCGCGGCAACCGCATTGCGATGATCTTCCAGGAGCCGATGACCTCGCTGAACCCGCTGCATTGCATCGAGAAGCAGATCAATGAAATCCTCCTGCTGCACAAGGGCCTGACTGGCAAGGAAGCCACTGCGCGCACGCTGGAACTGCTGGAAATGGTCGGCATCCCCGAGCCGCGCAAACGCCTCAAGGCCCTGCCCCACGAACTGTCCGGCGGCCAGCGCCAGCGGGTGATGATCGCCATGGCCTTGGCCAACGAGCCGGAGCTGCTGATTGCCGACGAACCCACCACGGCGCTGGACGTGACCGTGCAGTTGAAAATTCTTGATCTACTCAAGGCACTGCAGGCGCGTTTGGGCATGGCCCTGCTGCTGATAAGCCATGACTTGAACCTGGTGCGGCGCATCGCCCACCGCGTGTGCGTGATGCAGCGCGGGCAGATTGTCGAGCAGGCTGACTGCGCCACGCTGTTCAGCGCCCCACAGCACCACTACACACAGATGCTGATCAATGCCGAGCCCAGCGGGTTGCCGGCGCACAACCCGGTCGGCGCGCCATTGCTGGAGGTGGACGACCTCAAGGTGTGGTTCCCGATCAAGAAGGGCTTCCTGCGGCGCACGGTCGACCATGTAAAAGCCGTGGACGGGGTCAACTTCAGCTTGCCCCAGGGGCAGACGCTGGGGATTGTTGGCGAGTCCGGTTCGGGCAAGTCGACCTTGGGCCTGGCGATCTTGCGGTTGATCTCCAGCCAGGGCGGCATTCGCTTCCATGGGCAGAACCTCGAAGGCTTGAACCAGAAAGCCGTGCGGCCGTTACGGCGCGAGATGCAGGTGGTGTTCCAGGACCCGTTTGGCAGCCTGAGCCCACGCATGTGCGTGGCGGACATTGTCGGTGAAGGGTTGCGCATTCACGGCATTGGCAACGCGCAGGAACAGGAAGCGGCGATCATCGCCGCGCTGGAAGAGGTGGGGCTGGACCCACGCACGCGGCATCGCTACCCGCATGAATTTTCCGGCGGGCAGCGCCAGCGTATTGCGATTGCCCGGGCGCTGGTGTTGAAGCCGGCGCTGATATTGCTGGATGAACCCACCTCGGCACTGGACCGCACCGTGCAGCGGCAGGTGGTGGAACTGCTGCGTAATCTGCAGCAGAAGTACAACCTGACCTACCTGTTCATCAGCCATGACCTGGCGGTGGTCAAGGCGTTGAGCCACCAGTTGATGGTGATCAAGCATGGGCATGTGGTGGAGCAAGGGGATGCGCAGGCGATTTTTCATGCGCCGCAGCATCCGTATACCCGCCAGTTGCTGGAGGCGGCGTTTTTGGAGGTTGAGGCTTTGTAGGGGTAGCCAAGTGCTTGCCTTGAGCCTTTCAGCGCCTTTGAGATCGAGCGCCGCCCGCGCGGCGCTTCGCGGGACAAGCCCGCTCCCACATCTGTTTCGGGCCAGTAATGCCTGTGCCTTTGGCGCGCGCCCCTTGTTTTTACGACTCGATATCGAGCCATGCGCCAAGGGGCGCGCGAAGATGCCACAGGATTAATTGGCCCGAAACAGATGTGGGAGCGGGCTTGTCCCGCGAAGCGCCGCGCGGGCGGCGCTCGGCCTACGCAACACCGCAAGAACTAAAGGCAGGCACCTCGCGGCCCTGACGCAATCGGGCGCGGAATGCCCTGCATGTCAGATTTAACCCCTTCCCTGTAGGCCATTTCCCAAACATACTCCTGCCGCGTGTTTTCCGTTGCGGCTGCTCTGGCAGCGCTCTAGTCTCGGCATGTCGTTGCTCATCAACGACACGGCTTTGACAGGCCGCAACGGTATTATGTATACGGCTCGCCTTTATGGCAGCTGTACGTGGGGCACGTTCGCGTGCGCCGGAACTTGCATAGTCCGCCGGTCTGTCAACCCATGTCCAGCTGCCACCCAACTGTTTGACAGCAGCCAGGTAGTAGCCTCACCAAAGGTACTATGCGATGTTGAAGATTGTCCCCGATCCCCCCCCACACCCACCCCCTCTATGCGCAGCGATGCCCACCGAACTTCGGACTTTGCGCTGAGGCTTGAGTGATGTGTTGCCTGTACGGGCCTCTTCGCGGGTAAACCCGCTCCTACAACGATAGTTGTCCATGTAGGAGCGGGTTCACCCGCGAATAGGCCGGCCCAGGCAGTCGAGAAATTTCGGGGGAATAAAACAATGATCACCGAAGACACCCATTACACCGTAGGCAAAACCACCTTCTGCCAAGGCGAAAACGGCACCCACCCTATGTTCCGCATCGAGCCAGGCATTCCCTGCCGCGACGCCCGCGAGCAATCATCGGAGTTGATGGGCTACGTACGCGAACTGACTATCACCGGCCTGATGGACGAGAAACCGATGATGATCTGGGCCGCCCACTACCTGAGTGCAATGGCCAAGGCGCTGATGGATGATGCCGAGCTGGGCATGATGCGCTGAGGCTGACGTTGCCTGGGGCCAGTTGGCTGTGTTGCACCGAATACCAGCCACTCCCCCAGGTACCGTACCTATATGGCTTGCCGGCGATGGGCCGCAACGCGGCAGTTCGACGCCTCGATAAACGCGCTCCTACAAAGGTATGCGTACGCCCGAATTATCAAAAATCAATCGTACCGGAGAACTTCACCAAGCGCGGATCACCTTGGGTCAGGTAACCGCCGTTAGCCGAAGCCCAGTAGTTCTTGTCAGTCAGGTTCTCGACATTCACCCGTAAGGTCAGGTCCTTCTCCGCCACCCTGAGCTTGTAACGGGCGCCGGCATCGAAACGGTTCCAGGTTGGCAGGCTTACGGTGTTCGCCGCATCGACGAACTGGCCACCGGTGCGCAGCATGCGCGCATTCAGCGCCAGCCCCGGTACGCCCGGCACATCCCAGTCGACGCTGGCATTGAGCTGGAAGGTCGGTACACCAATGGCGTGGTTGCCATCGTTGCTGCCGTTGGCAGTATTCTTCTGCTCCGAGGTCATGCGCGTGCCGCCGGCCATCAGGCGCAGGCCTTCGACAGGCTCGCCGAATACACTCAGCTCCAGGCCTTTGTTGACCTGTTCGCCGTCGCGAATGAAGACATTGTTCAAGGTATAGCCGTCCGACGGTTTCTCGATGCGGAACACGGCCAGGTTCGCACCAAAGGTCTGCCGGTCGAACTTGATACCGGCTTCAAGCTGCTTGGTTCGGCCCGGCGGGAACATCTCGTTGGCGTTCGACACAGTGGCTGGCGGCGTCGGTCCTTGAGCCAGGCCTTCAATGCGATTGGCATACAACGAAATGCTGTCGGTGGCCTTGAACACGATGCCGTACACCGGCGTGGTGATCGACTTGTCGTACGGGTCACCTTTACGGCTGCCGTCACTGGCTGGGTTGGGCGCACCTCGGAGTGTGCCACCATCGTAGTTGTAGCTTTCCACCCGCAACTGCTGCCGGCGCAGGCCGTAAGTCAGCAAAAGGCGGTCATCAAAGACGCCAATAGTGTCGGAAATCGCGATGCTGCGGGCGCGGGTCTTGCCAGTGACACCGGGGTCGCCCATATCGCCACCGGTGCTGGTAACAGTGCTCGGTTTGGCCTGCTGCACGGTGTCGTAGATGTGGGTGCTGATCGGCGAATAGAAGGTATAGGCGTTTTCTGCCTGGGTCCACAGGGTGTTGGCGCCCACGGCGATCTGGTGGCTGACCGGCCCTGTCTGCAGCCGGCCATTCAGGCCGGTGCTGAAGCTGGTGTTGTCTTCGCCGTGGACAATGTCGGATGGGGTCATGGTCGCTGCACCGCTGTTGCCGACCAGCACCGGCGTGCCATAGGTGCCCTGCTCGCGGCTGTGGCGAGCACCACCGGCGAGGTAGGCGGTCCAGTTGTCGCTCAGGTCCCATTCGCCACGGACCATGCCGAAGGTGTCTTCCGACTCGCTGTAGCTCCAGCTCTGGCCATAGTTATGGTTGGCATCCGGCGCGGTCGGGGCCTTGGTGGTGGTACTGCCCAGGCGCACCGAGTTGCGCAAGTGGTTGATTCGTTGCTTCTGGTAGCCGATATCGGTCGACACACGAAAGTTGTCGCCGCGGTAGTCCAGGCCAGCGGTGAATAGCTTGGTGCGCTGGTCCTGGTCGTCGACGGCGGTTTCACCTTCGCGCTGGCTGAGGTTCAGGCGCGCGCCGAAGCGGTTGTCTTCACCAAAACGCTGGCCGATATCCAGATGCTCGCCCATACGGCCATCCGAGCTGATGTCCTGGGTGTAACGGCGGGTCGGCACGTCGCCAGCCCGCTTGGGCTGCAGGTTGACGTTGCCGCCCAGGCCGGTGCCGGTCGGGCTCACGCCGTTGAGGAAGGCATTGGGCCCCTTGAACACTTCGACCCGCTCGACACCGTCGGTGGACATGATCTGGCGTGGCAGGATGCCGTACAGGCCGTTGAAGGATATATCGTCGCCCGCCAACGGCAGGCCACGAATCACGAAGACCTTGGACTGGTTGCCAAAGCCGAATGATTCGCGCACCGAGGGATCGTTGGCCAACACGTCGCCGATGTCTTCGGCCTGCTGATCCTCGATCACCTTGGCGGTATAGCTGGTCATCGTAAAGGGCACGTCCATGTAGTCCTGGTTGCCCAACACGCCCATCTGCCCGCCGCGTGCAACCTGGCCGCCAGCGAATTCGTCCGGCAATGCACCTGGCCGCGCTTTCAAGGCATCCGCACTGACGTCGGTTGCCTCCAGCTGGATCGGCTCGGCAGCTTGCGCCATCAGCGTAACGGAACAGCAGATTGCCAATAATGCAGGGCGTGAAGGCGTAGGGAGCGGCATTGGGTAAGTCCTGACAGCGCGGGGAATGCAATAAGGCACAAATGGTAATTATTAACAAATGCAAACATCAACCATCCCCATAAAAACGGATCACCATTCATCAGAAATTCTGATTACGATCGTCTTTCATCATCAGCCAGAGTGGGCATACAGTCGCTTCAGTCATCCCAGTACCAACGGTAGAGCCCATGTCCAGCCAACAACAACAAACCGCCTCCCCTGCCCTCGACCAACTGATCCAGCGCTCCAGCCTGCCCGGCCCGGCGCTCAGCGAAGCCCAGGCGCACGCCTTGCTGCAGGTGCATTACGGCGTGGCTGGCGAGTTGTCGGCGCTGGGCAGCCAGCAGGACCTGAACTTGCGCGTCGACTCGGCGCAGGGCAACTTCGTGCTCAAGGCCTGCCATGGCAGTTACGCCCAGGTCGAACTTGAGGCGCAGCATGCCGCCCTCGCCTACCTGCGTGAGCACGGCCTGCCGGTGCCCACCGTGCGCGCGGCGCACAGCGGCGAAACCCTGCTGGCCGTGGACATCGAAGGCCAGCCATTGCGCGTACGTCTGCTCGATTACATCGACGGCCAACCGCTGACCCGCCTCAAGCATATGCCGACACAGCTGATGGCCGAACTGGGCAGGCTCTGTGCACGGCTCGACAGTGCCCTGGCCGGCTTCGACCACCCCGGCCTTGCGCGCACCCTGCAATGGGACCCGCAACACGCCCAGGCGCTGATCCAGCACCTGCTGCCCGTGCTGCAGAACGCCGACCAGCGCAGCCGCATCGAACAGGCTACCCGAGTGGCCGCTGAACACCTGGCGCCGCTGGTAGATCGCCTGCCGAGCCAGGCCGTGCACCTGGACATCACCGACGACAACACCGTGTGGGCCCGTGACGGCGAGCGCCAGTGGCAACTGCAAGGGGTGATCGACTTTGGCGACCTGCTGCGGACCTGGCGCATCGCTGACCTGTCGGTGACCTGTGCTGCGCTGCTGCACCATGCCGAAGGCAACCCGCTGCGGATCCTGCCGGCGATCAGCGCTTATCAGGCGCTCAACCCGCTGACCGAAGCCGAAGTACGCGCCCTGTGGCCACTGGTGCTTAACCGCGCCGCGGTCCTGGTGCTGAGCAGTGCGCAGCAACTGGCCGTTGACCCGGGTAACCAGTACACCCGCGACAACGTCGCCCATGAATGGGAAATCTTCGACACCGCCACCTCCGTGCCGTTTGCGCTGATGGAGGCGGCCATCCTGCAGGCTGCCGGCCTGCAACCCGCCGCGCCGGACCTGAGCGGTTGTGCCCCGCTGCTGCCCGAGCTGCAGGGGCAGGCCGTGACCCGCCTCGACCTCGGCGTGCTCAGCCTGCATTGTGAAGCAGGCAACTGGGAGCAAGCCGGCTTCGACCAGCACCTGCTGAGGGCGCAACCCGCCCCGGCCTGCAGCCTGCACGGGCAGTATCGCCTGTCGCAAACCTATATCGACCGCCCCGAAGAGCCGGCCACCTGCGCCCTTGGCGTTGAGTTGCATGTGCCCAACGGCAGTTTGGTACAAGCACCAGCAGCCGGCACCTGGCAGCGCCATGGCGATGGCCGTGGCTGCCTGCGCAGTGCGAACTGGGCATTGTGGCTGCACGGGCTGGAAGGTGCCCCGGCAGATGGCCAGGTCTTGGAACAGGGTCAGTCGCTGGGCAGCAGCTGTGGCTTCCTCAGTGTGCAGTTGTGCCTGGACAACAGTATCCGGCCGCCGTTCTTCGCCGCCCCCTCGCAGGCTGCTGCCTGGCTGGCCCTGTGCCCGTCACCGGCCGCGCTGCTGGGCTTCGATTGCGATGCCGACCCGCTGCCAGACCCACAGGCCCTGCTGGCCCGCCGCGATGCCAGCTTCGCCCGCTCGCAAAAGCACTACTACGCACAACCGCCACACATCGAACGCGGCTGGCGCAACTACCTGATCGACATGCAGGGCCGCTCGTACCTCGACATGCTTAACAACGTCGCGGTGCTGGGCCATGGCCACCCACGCATGGTCGCCGAATCGGCGCGGCAGTGGTCGCTGCTGAACACCAACTCGCGCTTCCACTATGCCGCCATCACCGAATTCTCCGAGCGCCTGCTCGACCTGGCACCGGATGGCTTCGACCGGGTGTTCATGGTCAACAGCGGCACCGAAGCCAACGACCTGGCAATTCGCCTGGCCTGGGCCTACAGCGGCGGGCGCGACCTGCTCAGCGTGCTGGAGGCCTACCACGGCTGGTCAGTAGCCACCGATGCCATCTCTACCTCGATCGCCGACAACCCGCAGGCCCTCGACACCCGCCCGGACTGGGTGCACCCGGTTGAAGCACCGAACACCTTCCGCGGCCGTTTCCGCGGGGCCGACAGCGCTGCCGACTACCTGCGCGATGTCGACGCCAGGCTGGCTGATCTTGATGCCCATGGCCGCCAGCTGGCCGGCATCATCTGCGAACCGGTATACGGCAATGCCGGCGGCATCTCGCTGCCCGCGGGCTACCTGCGCGAAGCCTATGCCAAGGTTCGTGCCCGCGGCGGCGTGTGCATCGCCGACGAAGTGCAGGTCGGTTATGGTCGCCTGGGCGAATACTTCTGGGGCTTCGAGGAACAAGGCGTGGTGCCCGACATCATTACCATGGCCAAGGGCATGGGCAATGGCCAACCACTGGGCGTGGTCATCACCCGCCGCGAAATTGCCGAAGCGCTGGAGGCCGAGGGCTACTTCTTTTCCTCGGCCGGAGGCAGCCCGGTCAGCTGCCGCATCGGCATGGCCGTGCTGGACGTGATGCAGGAAGAAGGCCTGTGGGACAACGCCCGCGACACCGGGCGCTACTTCAAGGCGCGGTTGCAGGCAGTGGTAGACAAGCACCCGCTGGCGGGCGCGGCACATGGGTCGGGTTTCTACCTGGGGCTGGAACTGGTGCGTGACCGTGAAACGCTGGAGCCGGCGACCGAAGAGACCCTGTTACTGTGTGATCGGCTGCGGGATCTGGGTATTTTCATGCAGCCGACGGGAGATTACCTGAACATTCTCAAGATCAAGCCACCGATGTGTACCAGCCGGGCCAGTGTGGATTATTTTGTCGACAGTATTGACCGGGTGCTTGGCGAAGGGTTGTAGGGAATTGGGTGGGGCTGGGGGTGTTGGGCTTTAGATCTTTAGCGCCTGTGAGATCGAGCGCCGCCCGCGCGGCGCTTCGCGGCGCAAGGCCGCTCCCACATTTGTTTCGGGCCAATCTCTCCTGGGCATTCACCTCTACCCGCCTTGTTTGTTCGCTTCGATTTCGAGGGTTGCACACCTGCTCTTCTGCAAATTCCTGTGATACACCAAGGGCGCGCGCGCCTGTGGCACAGGATTAACTGGCCCGAAACAGATGTGGGAGCGGGCTTGCCCCGCGATGCGCCGCGCGGGCGGCGCTCGATCTCACAGGCGCCCTGAAACTCACGGCCTACCCTTTGCTGCAACATCAATTACCCTTCGATTAAAAAGGTTCACCCATCATGGCCTTCTCCAGCGATTCCCTGGCAATCTTCCTCGCCGTGCTGGACGCCGGTTCATTCTCCGCCGCCGCCCGCAAGCTGGGCCGTGTGCCTTCTGCCGTGAGCATGGCAATCGCCCAGCTGGAAGCCGAACTGGACCTGCCGCTGTTCGACCGCGCCACACGCAAGGCGCTGCCCACCAGCGCCGCCCTGGCCCTGGAACCCCAGGCCAGGCAGGTGATCTGCCAGCTCAACCTGCTCGACGCCCAAGCCCTGCAACTGCACAAGGGCCTGGAAAAACGCCTGACCATCGCCATGGCCCCCGAGCTGCAGACCGGCCGCTGGAGCCAGCCCCTGGAAGTCCTCGCCCAGGCATTTCCAAGCCTGGAAATCGAAGTGCGCTCGGCCACCCAGACCGAAGCCATTCGCCTGCTGCACGACGGCAGTGTGCAACTGGCGCTGGTGTTCGAACGCCCCGGCATCGATGAACGCGAGTCATTCCTTGAGGCCGGCAGCCAGTTGCTGGTGGCCGTCGCCTCGCCGCGCCATCCGGCCGGGCAGAACAGCGGCACACCGTTGCCAGAAGAAGCCTTCGCTGAACAACGGCAGATCATTGTTGCCTCCGGCAAGGCCACCGGCTCGGACCCGCGCATGGTGCTGTCGCGGCGCATCTGGCTGACCGACAGCTACCTGGCCACGCTCGATCTGGTGCAATCCGGGCTGGGCTGGGCCTACCTGCCGCAGCCGCTGGTTGAACCACTGATTGCCTCAGGCGCACTGGCTGAGGTGCGTTTCGACAACATGGCCAGCCGCCTGCGCTTGTGGGTGGACATCATCTGGATCAAGTCACGGCCACTGGGCCTGGGCGCCCGGCGCTACCTGGACGTCATGCGCCAATGCTTTGAAACAGAATCACCGAGGTCCTGAGCGATACCCGGCTACGCTTCGAGCAGACCAATGGTTACCCGGTAAGGACACTGACATGACCATCACTCGACGCGACTTCCTCAATGGCGTAGCCCTCACCCTCGGTGCAGGGCTCACCCCGCTGCAGATACTGCAGGCCGCAACGTCCGGCCGCTACTACCCCCCTGCCCTCACCGGCCTGCGCGGCAGCCACCCCGGCGCGTTCGAGGTGGCGCACCAGATGGGCTGGGAGAAGAAGGTATTCGACACCAGCAGCCTGAAGGTAGAGGAGCACTACGACCTGGTGGTGGTCGGCGCCGGCATCAGCGGCCTGTCCGCCGCCTGGTTCTACCGCCAGCAGCACCCGCACGCACGCGTGCTGATCATCGAAAACCACGACGACTTCGGCGGCCACGCCAAACGCAACGAGTTCCAGGCCGGTGGGCAACTGGTCCTCGGCTACGGCGGCAGCGAAGCCTTCCAGTCGCCCAACCACCTCTACAGCGAAACGGTCAATGGCCTGCTCAGGCAATTGAACGTGGACGTGAACCGTTTCCAGACCGCCTTCGACCGCAACTTCTACCCCAACCTCGGTCTGTCTCGTGGGGTGTTCTTCGACCAGGCCGGCTTCGGCGAAGCAAAGCTGGTCAGTGGCGACCCAACACCGATGGTCGCCGACGACATCGCCCCGGACAAACTCAACGCGCGCAGCTGGCGCGCGTTCATCAGTGACTTCCCGTTGCCCGAGGCCGACCGCCAGGCCTTGATCGACCTGCACGAGGCCCCCCGCGATTACCTGGCCGGCAAAAGCCTTGAGCAGAAAGAGACCTACCTGGCCAAGACCAGCTATCAGGACTTCTTGCGCAAGGACGTTGGCCTGAGCGAAGTCGCAGCGCGCTACTTTCTCAGCCGCACCAACGACTTTTCCGCGCTGAGCATCGACGCCGTGGCCGCCGCCGATGCCTATGGTGTGGGCTTTCCCGGCTTCGCCGCCATGGGCCTGGCGCCAATCAGCGCCGAGCTGAAAGCAGAAATGGAAGAGCCCTACATCTACCACTTCCCCGACGGCAACGCCTCGCTGGCACGCCTTCTGGTACGCAGCCTGATCCCCGCTGTTGCGCCCGGCAACACCATGGACGACATCGTCCTGGCGCCCTTCGACTACACCAGGCTGGACCTTGCGCAAAGCCCGGTGCGCCTGCGCCTGAACAGCACCGCCGTCAGCGTCAGCAACCGTGATGGAGGCGTCGATATTGGCTACAGCCGGGCCGGCCGGCTGCATCGGGTACACAGCAAGCACTGCGTACTGGCCTGCTACAACATGATGATCCCCTACCTGCTGCGCGACCTCTCCGCCGAGCAGGCTCACGCCTTGGCGCAAAACGTGAAGTTCCCGCTGGTGTACACCAAAGTGGTGATTCGCAACTGGCAGAGTTTCATGAAGCTTGGCGTGCACGAAATCTATGCCCCGAACCAGCCCTACAGCCGTGTCAAACTGGACTACCCGGTGGACATTGGCGGCTACCGCCATCCGCGCGATCCCAACCAGCCCATCGGCCTGCACATGGTCTACGTGCCGACCACGCCCAACGCCGGCCTCGATGCCCGCAGCCAGGCCCGTGTCGGCCGCAGCAAGCTGTACGCCATGAGTTTCGAGCAGATGGAGGGCATGGTCCGTGATCAGCTCCAGGCCATACTCGGGCCGGCTGGCTTCAACTACCAGACGGATGTGCAGGCCATCACCATCAACCGTTGGCCGCATGGTTACGCGTACTATGCCAACAGCCTGTTCGACGACCAGGAAGAGAGTGAGAAGCTGATGAACCTGGCCCGGCAGAAAGTCGGAAATGTGGCGATCGCCAATTCCGATGCGGCCTGGGAAGCGTATGCACATGCCGCTATCGATGAGGCTGCGCGAGCAGTCAACGAGTTGAGCTGAAACTGAGTTCCCAAGCAGTCCGCATACCCTGAGGGAGCGGCTTTAGCCGCGAAGAATCCAACGCGGTGCATGGCACCGGCTGCGCCGGTGTTCGCGGCTAAAGCCGCTCCCACAGGGTCACTGCCAAGTCAAAGAGAGCGGTTCCGGGGTTATGCTGTCGGCGCCACCAACCTGTACCCCACCCCTGCCTCGGTGATGATGAACCGCGGTGCCGTGGGGTCATCGCCCAGCTTCTGCCGCAGATGCCCCACCACGATCCGCAAATAGTGGGTGTCCTCCACATGGCTAGGCCCCCAGATTTCCTTGAGCAATTGCTGCTGGGTAATCACCCGCCCCGGGTGACCGGCCAACAGCGCCAGCAGCGCATACTCCTTGCGCGTCAGCGCCACTTCCACACCGTCCAGGGTCACCCGGCGAAACGCAAAATCCACGGTCAATGGCCCAAAGCTGGCCGCCACCTCCGAACCACCGGCCTGCGGTACCTGGCGCAGCAAAGCACGCACCCGGGCGAGAAACTCCTGGATGCCGAACGGCTTGGTCACATAGTCATTGGCACCGCCATCCAGCGCATCGACCTTCTGCACTTCACTGGCGCGCACCGACAGCACCATCACCGGCACCGCGCTCCATTCGCGCAGCTCCCGCAGCACCTGCTGGCCGTCCATGTCCGGCAGGCCCAGGTCGAGCACCACCAGGTCCGGCTTGCCCAGGGCCGCCTGAGTAAGGCCTTCGGCGCCGGTCGCCGCCTCGAGCACCTTGTAGCCTTGCGAGGCCAGGCTGATGCGCAGGAACTTGCGAATCTGCGGTTCATCGTCAATGACCAACAGGGTGGCGGACTGGCTCATGGGCGTTCGCTTTCGGCTTCAGGTTGAGGGGGCAGCGGCAAGCATAGAGTGATGCCGGTGCCCTGGCCATCGATGCCTTCACCCACCAGGATCTGCCCGCCATGGGCGCCGATCATGCCCTGGCAGATCGCCAGGCCCAGGCCGGTGCCCTGCCCGCCGCGATCGCCGCGGGCGGCGGTGTAGAACATGTCGAAGATCTTCTCGCGGTCGGCTGCCGGGATGCCGGGGCCCTGGTCGCTGACGGTAATGCGCAACTGCTCATCCTGCACCGCCACTTGCAACTCCAGCCGCCCATTCGCCGGCGAGAAGCGTGCGGCGTTCTCCAGTACATTGACCAGCGCCTGTTCGATCAGCGCGGCATGCACGAACAGCAACGGTAGCTCGGCCGGCACGTCGGTGTGCACGCGCAGCGGCGCCAATACCACGCGCAGGCGGTTGAGCGCACTGCCGACAATGTCCGCCGGGGCTACCCAGTCGCGGGAGAGCTTGAGGCCACCATGGCCCAGGCGGGTCATGTCCAGCAGGTTCTGGATATAGCGGTCGAGGCGCTCGGCCTCGTTGCGGGTGCCTTCCAGCAGCTCGCGGCGGTCTTCGGCCGGGATTACTTCGCCCAACGCCAGCAGGCTGTCTATGCTGCCGCGCATGGCGGTCAACGGTGTGCGCAAGTCATGGGATACAGAGGCCAGCAAGGCGCTGCGCAACTGCTCGGTTTCGCCATGCAGGCGCGCGGCCTCCAGCTGTTCGGCCAGGCGGGCGCGGGCCAAGGCCTGGGCCAGCGGCTGGCCAAGGGCGACAAGCAGGCGGCGGCGCGGGTCGCTCAACGGCTGAGCGGAGCGCGGGCGCACGCCCAGCAGCGCCAGCGGCTGCTCGTCCACCGCCAACGGCCACCACCACCAACGGCCATTGGGCAGGGTGTCGCTGCCGTGACCAGCGGCCTGGCCGTGCTGCCAGGCCCAATCGGCGGCGGCTCGTTCGGTATCGCTGAAGGCGTGGGCTGCGCCGCTGGCCACCTGCAGTTGGCCTTCGGCGTTGCGCTCCAGCAGGCACACCTGCATGTCCTGCCAGCCATCAAGGTGCTGCCCGGCGGCGTTGAACACAGCCTGGCGATCGGTGGCCACCGTCAGCCGGCGCGACAGGTCGAGCAACTGGCTGGTCTGCGCCTGGGTTTCGCGCAGCGCCTGCAACTGGCGGCGCTGGCGGGCAGCCAGGTTGCCGGTAAGCGCGGCCATCAGCAGGAAGAACACCAAGGTCAGCACGTCTTCTTCGCGCTGAATGCTGAACGAGAAATTGGGCGGGATAAACAAGAAGTCGTAGGTGAGGAACGACAGCGCGGCACAGGCCAGCGCAGGCCCCAGGCTGCTGCGTACCGCCACCAGCAGCACCGCAGCGAGGAACACCAGCGAGATATTCGGCAGCGCCAGCACGCTCGACACCGCCCAGGCCAGGCCCGCAGCCATCACGGTCGCCAGCAAGGCCAACAGGTAATGCCGCCATACCCACACCCGACGCACCGCCGAGCGTGGCGCCGCAGGCTGAACATCGCGGTCCAGCACGTTGATTTCCAGGCCATGGCTTTCGCGCAGCAGCCGCGCAGCAACACCGGCCCCGAACAGCCGCCGGTATAGCCGATCGCGGGACTGCCCGACCAGCACCAGGCTCGCACGCCGTTCGGCCGCATGCTGGATGAGCGTGCGCGCCACTTCGCCAGCGCGCAGCAATACCACTTCCCCGCCCAGGCGCTCGGCCAGCTGCTGGGCGGCCTGCAGGCGCAGGCGTGCGGTTTCGTCACGCAAGCGGCCGTTATCCACATGCACCAGGCTCCACGGCAGGTGGCGGCGCTGGGCTACGCGGCTGGCGTGGCGCACCAGGCGCTCGGCCTGGTCGTCACCGTCCACACCGACCAGCAAGCGCCCGCGCAAGGCCGGGGCTTCCTGGCCGCGCTGGCGATAACCGTGGGCCAGGTCGGCATCGACCTGGGCGGCGGCCGTCTGCATGGCCAGTTCGCGCAGGGCGGTGAGGTTGGTTTGCGAGAAGAACGCATCGATGGCCGCCCGCGCCTGCTCGGGCACGTACACCTTGCCTTCGCGCAGGCGTTCGAGCAGCTCGCGCGGCGGCAGGTCGATCAGCACCAGCTCGAAGGCTTCCTGCAGCACCCAGTCCGGCAGGGTTTCGCGCACTTGCACACCGGTGATGTCACGAATTTTGTCGTTAAGGCTTTCCAGGTGCTGGACGTTGACCGTGGTGTACACGTCGATGCCTGCAGCCAGCAGTTCCTGCACGTCTTGCCAGCGTTTGGCGTGGCGGCTGCCGGGGGCGTTGGTGTGGGCCAGCTCATCGACCAGCGCCAGGGTGGGCGCGGCTTGCAGCAGGCCGTCGAGGTCCATTTCCTCCAGGGTAACGCCACGGTACTGGCTACGCAGCATGGGCTGCTGTTGCAGGCCGGCAAGCAGCGCCTCGGTTTCGCTGCGACCGTGGGTTTCGACGACGCCGGCCAGCACCTGCACGCCTTGGCGTTGCTGGGCGTGGGCGGCCTGGAGCATGGCGAACGTCTTGCCGACACCGGGGGCGGCGCCGAGAAACACCTTCAGCCGGCCCCGGCCGGTTCGCGGGAGAGTAGCCAACAGCGCGTCTGCGCGGGCGGAATCACTCATGTTTCATCCTTTAGTATTGCGGCGACCTGCAGGTTCTTTGGGCCTGCTTTGAAGGCCCCAATATCAGTGATTCAACTGATCAAGCGCCTGGTTCAACGCCAGCACATTGACCACCGGCGGACCAATCAATGGGTGGAGGGTGGCCTCTTCCTGCAAGGCTTGCAAGCGCTCCACCGGCAACTGCCGCGCCGCTGCCACCCGCGGAATCTGGTAAGCCACTGCCTCCGGTGACAAGTGCGGATCAAGGCCGCTGCCCGATGTCGTCAGCAATGCCTGTGGCACCGGCCCCTGCTGCGCCTGATACAGCGCAGCCGCATCAGCCTTGACCCGTTCCACCAGCGCCGGGTTGCTCGGTGCCAGGTTGCTGGCACTGCTGGCCACGGTAGCGTAGGCACCTGCCGAAGGCCGCGAATGGAACCAGCCATCGCCCTGGAGGTCCTGGGCGATCAGCGCCGAACCGCGCACCTTGCCCTGCTCATCGCGCACCAGGCTGCCGTTGGCCTGGTTCGGGAAGACCACCTGGGCAATACCGGTCACCGCCAGCGGGTAGAGCGCCCCCGTCACCAGCGTCATCAACAAAGCCAGGCTCAATGCCGGGCGTACATAAGCATTCATGGCGGCCTCCTCAGACCAGGTGCAGGGCATTGAGCAACAGATCGATCAGCTTGATCCCGGCAAACGGCACGGCAATGCCGCCCAGCCCGTAGACCAGCAGGTTACGCCGCAACAGGTGCGCAGCACTGGCCGCCTGCACCCGCACGCCTCGCAGCGCCAGCGGGATCAACACGATGATGATCAGCGCGTTGAACACGATGGCCGACAGAATCGCGCTCTGCGGGCTGGCCAGTTGCATCAGGTTGAGCACGCCCAGCTGCGGGTAGATGGCGGCGAACAGCGCCGGCAGGATGGCAAAGTACTTGGCCACGTCGTTGGCGATGGAGAACGTGGTCAGCGCACCACGGGTAACCAGTAGCTCCTTGCCGACCTGCACCACGTCCAGCAGCTTGGTCGGGTCGCTGTCGAGGTCGACCATGTTGGCCGCCTCGCGCGCTGCCTGGGTACCGTCGTTCATGGCCATGCCCACGTCAGCCTGGGCCAGTGCCGGGGCGTCGTTGGCACCGTCACCGCACATCGCCACCAGGCGGCCGTCGTTCTGCTCCTGGCGAATGCGCGCCAGTTTCTTCTCCGGCGTAGCTTCGGCGAGTACATCATCCACCCCCGCTTCAGCGGCAATGGCAGCAGCGGTCAGCGGGTTGTCGCCAGTTACCATCACCGTGCGGATGCCCAGCTTGCGCAACTCGGCGAAGCGCTCGCGGATTCCGGGCTTGACCACGTCCTTGAGGTGGATCACCCCCAGCAGGCGCTTGTCCAGGCACACCAGCAGCGGTGTGCCGCCGCTCTGGGCAATGCGCTCCACTTCACGGGCTAGCGCCGGCGGCATTTCCAGGCGCTGCATACCGACGAAAGCCAGCACCGCGTCGACGGCGCCCTTGCGGTAGCGGCGCTGCTGGAAGTCGATGCCCGACAGCCGTGTTTCGGCACTGAAGGCCACGGCCTGGTACTGCCCGGCAGGCGGTTCGACAAAGTCATGCAGCTGGCGCAGGTATTCGACAATCGACTTGCCTTCGGCAGTGTCGTCGGCCAGCGAAGCCAGCAAGGCGCCTTCCCCCAGTTCACGGGCGGTGACGCCCGGCGCAGCATGCAGCGCACTGCAGCGGCGGTTGCCGAAGGTGATGGTGCCGGTCTTGTCGAGCATCAGCGTGTGCACGTCACCGGCTGCCTCTACAGCTCGGCCCGAGCGGGCAATCACGTTCAGCCGCACCAGCCGGTCCATGCCGGCAATACCGATGGCCGACAGCAGGCCGCCGATGGTGGTAGGGATCAGCGTCACCAGCAAGGCGGCGAGGAAGATCAGCGGCAGGCTGCCGCCGACAAAGTGGGCGAACGGCTGCAAGGTCACCACGACGACCAGGAAGATCAGGGTCAGGCCGATCAGCAGGATGTCGAGGGCGATCTCGTTCGGGGTTTTCTGCCGCTTGGCGCCTTCGACCAGGGCAATCATCCGGTCCAGGGTCGACTCGCCCGGGTTGCTGGTGATGCGGATCAGCAGCCAATCGGAAACCAGCCGCGTGTTGCCGGTCACGGCGGAGCGGTCGCCGCCTGATTCGCGAATGACCGGTGCAGACTCGCCCGTAATCGCGGCCTCGTTGACCGCAGCGATACCTTCAAGCACCTCGCCATCACCGGGGATCATTTCGCCGGCCACCACGCGGACCACATCGTCCTTGCGCAAGGCACCGGCGGCAACGGTCTCGTAGCTGCCATCACGCTGGCGACGCTGGGCGGTGAGGCCCTGGCTACCCGCCTTGAGGCTGTCGGCGCGTGCCTTGCCCCGGCCCTCGGCGAGGGCTTCGGCGAAGTTGGCAAACAGCACCGTAAACCACAGCCACAGGGCGATCTGCACGGCCACGCCGGTGCTGACGCCGCTGCCGGGAGCTAAGCACAACACGGTTGTCAGCACGGCGGTAAGGGCCACCACCAGCATGACCGGCGAGCGCTTGAGCTGACGCGGGTCGAGTTTGACGAATGCCTGCACCAGTGCCGGCCGCCACAGCGCGGCGAGCCGCGTCTGGTCCTTGGCACTGTGACGGGCTTGTACTTCAGGAATGGGCATGTTCATGGTCAGTCCTCAGAAACCCAAGCTCAGGTGTTCAGCAATTGGCCCAAGGGCCAGGGTCGGCAGGAAGGTCAGGCCGCCGACCAGCAGGATGGTCACCAGCAACAGGCCGGTGAACAGCGGGCCATGGGTGGGGAAACTGTTCAGCCCCTGGGGCGCGCTTTTCTTCGCTGCCAGGCTGCCGGCCAGCGCCAGGATCGGCAGGATGTAGCCGAAGCGGCCGATGAGCATCGCCAGCCCGATCATCAGGTTGTGGTACACCGTGTTGGCGCCAAAGCCGGCAAAGGCCGAGCCGTTGTTGGCCGTGCCCGAGGTGTAGGCGTACAGCAACTGGCTGAAACCGTGCGCCCCCGGGTTGCTGACCGCCCCCGCCGGGCCTGGCAGGCTGGCAGCTATCGCCCCCAGCACCAGCACGCCAACGGGCATCACCAGCAAGGTCGCCACCAGCAGTTGCACTTCACGCGCCTGCAGCTTCTTGCCCAGGTACTCCGGGGTGCGGCCAATCATCAAGCCGGCCAGGAATACGGCGATCAGCACAAACAGCAACATGCCGTACAGCCCGGCACCGACGCCGCCGAAAATCACCTCGCCAACCATCATGTTGACCATCGCCACCATGCCGGTCAGCGGGTTGAGGCTGTCGTGCATGGCGTTGACCGAGCCGTTGGAAGCGGCGGTGGTGGTCACTGTCCAGAGCACCGAACCGGTGGTGCCGAAGCGGCTTTCCTTGCCCTCCATGGGTGCGCTTTGCTGTACCTGCGCGCTTTCCAGGGCCGGGTTGGGCTGGTGCTCGGACCACAGCGCCGTGCTGCCGCCGATCAGGAACAGGGCCAGCATGCAGGCCAGGATCGCGCGGCTCTGTCGCAGGTCCTTCACGTAATGGCCGAAGGTAAATACCAGGGCCACCGGAATAAGGATGATCGACGCCACCTCGAACAGGTTGCTCCAGGCCGTGGGGTTCTCGAACGGGTGCGCCGAGTTGACGCCGAAGAACCCGCCACCGTTGGTGCCCAGTTGCTTGATGGCGATCTGGCTGGCGGCCGGGCCCAGCGGGATGGTCTGGTCAGCACCCTGCAACGTCAGCGCGTGTGCATAGTCGGCAAAGCTCTGCGGTACGCCCTGCCATACCAGCAGCAATGCCAGCAGCAGGCACAGCGGCAGCAGGCCGTAGAGGGTGGCGCGGGTCATGTCGACCCAGAAGTTGCCCAGCGTCGAAGTACTGCGCCGGGCAATACCTCGGCACAGGGCAACCAGCACGGCCAGGCCGGTGGCGGCGCTGACAAAGTTCTGCACAGTCAGGCCTAACATCTGGCTCAGGTAGCTGACCGACGCCTCGCCGCTGTAGGCCTGCCAGTTGGTGTTGGTAACGAAGCTGACGGCGGTATTGAACGCCAGCGACCACTCCTGGCCCGGCAGGTGCTGCGGGTTGAGCGGCAGATGGCCCTGCAACAGCAGCACCGCAAACAACAGCAGGAAACCGGCCAGGTTGAACGCCAGCAGGGCCAGGGTGTACTTCCGCCAGTTTTGCTCCTGGCTGGCGTTTACCCCGGCCAGCCGGTAGCAGGCTTGCTCGACCGGGCCCAGCAGCGGCGACAGCCAGGTGCGCTGGCCTTCCATGACCTTGTAGTAGAACCGCCCGAGCCAGGGTGCCGGTAGCAGCACGAGGGCGAAGAATGCCAGGAGCAAGGCGTAATCGTAACTGTGCATGGCCGCTCCCTAGCTGCGATCGGCGCGCAGCAGCGCCACCAGCAGATAAAACGCCAAGGCCACTGCCAGCAGCAGTGACAGCCCGTCGAGCATGTTCATGAGTGGTTCTCCCCGTGGTGCGGCTTGGGCCGCTTTGGGGGAATTGTCCGAGGGAGGGGCGTAAAGGGGCGAGATCGAGGGGTGGGGGTGGGTATAAAGAATGCGTAAAGATCAGCGTTTTGAAGGGTCTGGACCGGCCTCTTCGCGGGCTTGCCCGCTCCCACAGGAGGTGTGCAGGACCTGAGGCTTATGCATGACTTGGGGGAGCGGGCAAGCCCGCGAAGAGGCCGGCACACAAACATGTACAAACACCAATCAAAACAATTCTCATTTGTGGTATTTTGCCGCCCTCGCTCGCTCGTCCGCCAAGGTGGCCCATGTCCGGTTCAGATCTGAAGGCACTCTATCTCGCCCATCGCGAAGAGATTCAGGCGTATCTTGACCGCCGCCTGCGCTGCAAGGAAACCGCAGCCGACCTGACCCAGGACACCTTCATTCGCCTTTCTGAACAGATGGGCCGCAGCCGCATCGAGAACTTCCGCGCCTACCTGTTCTCCAGCGCGCGCAACCTGTTCATCGACCATACCCGTCGCCAGCAGCACCGCAAGAGCGAACCACTGGACTCGCCCGAGGCCAACGCAGTGGCCCAGCCCTGCGCAAACCTGGAACAGGCGGCTATCGCCAATCAGCAACTGGCCGCATTGAACAGCGTGATCCAGAACATGCCCGAGCCCTGCCGCGAGGTCTTTCTGATGGTGCGGGTCGAAGGCATGACCTATGTCGACATCGGCGCCCGCCTGGGTATCTCCCCCAAGACGGCCTACAGCCGCATGGTCAAGGCCCTGGAACTGTTGAAACAAGGCATGTCCCGGTAATGCAAGGCCTGCCACAATGCACCCACCCTGCTCTTGCCTGTGAAGCGTTGAACCCATGAACCGCGAACCGCCGTTTACCGACCCCGCCTCGCCCGCCGACGACATCGGTCAGCAGGCCAACGCCTGGTTCGCGTTGTTCCATGGCGGCACGCCCAGCCCGGCACAGCGCGAGGCTTGGGCTGCGTGGGTGGCGGCGGACGCACGCCATGCCCTGGCCTATGCGGAACTGGAGAATCTTTGGGCCGCCTCGGCGCAGCTGTTGCAGCCGCCTGTGGCCAGGCAAGCGCCCCCAGCACGCCTCTCTCGCCGCCGCTTCATCGGCATGGGGATCGCCGCCAGTGCCGCAGCCGCCAGTGCCAGTGCCGGCTTTTTCTGGCTCAAGGGCATGGACACGCCCTTCGCCGACCTGGGCACCGCAGTGGGACAGCGACGAATCGCCCGCCTGCCGGATGGCTCGACCGTGGAGATGGCCGGGCATAGCGCCATGAACCTGGATTTTTCGCCAACCCGTCGTGTAGTCGAAATGCTGCATGGGCAGGCGTTCTTCATGGTACGGCCGAGCAGCGCAGGCCCATTCACGGTTGTCAGCAAGGCCGGTGAATTGCGCTGCAGTGAGGCCGAGTTCTCCTTGTCCTGCCACGCGGATGCCGCGCAGGTAGCGGTGCACCGACATCGCGTTCAGGTACTGGCGGCCACCCAGCAGACCGAGCTGGAAGAAGGCCTGGCGCTGCGTTTCAGCCCACGCTCGACCGGCGATATACAGCGCGCCGAGCTGGAGCAGGTACTGGCCTGGCGCAGCGGGCGCCTGGTGTTCTTCAACCAGCCGTTGCAGGCGGTGGTGGATGAACTGCAGCGCTGGCGCGAGGGGCGTATCTTCATCATGGACAAGCAACTGGCGGCCCGGCGGGTAAGCCTGATCCTCAACCTGGAGCAACCTGGGCAAATGCTCGATGTGCTGTCCCGCGCGTTGGCGGTGCGCACGGCACGCTATACCGACCTGGTTACCCTGCTCTACCCCGCCTGACCGCAAAGCAGGCGCGGTTTTGTTAAAAAACTTCAAAGTCCCATCAGACATTCAAATGCCTCATGCGTCTTAACGGCACTGAGCGTTATTCGCATATTTGCATTTGCATGGGGCGCCCCGAATGGCCACGCAACACGACCGCAACCTCTTGATCCACCCACGCTGGCAGCGCAGCGTGCTCAGCGCAGCAATGGCCTGTGCCATGCTGGCCGGCGTCCCCCAGGCGCAGTCGGCCCCCGCCACGCCGGCGGCAAGCGCGCCACACAAACTGTCGCTGAACATCCCGGCCCAGCCGCTGCGCCAGGCGCTGCTGGTGTTCAGCCAGCAATCCGGGCAAAACGTGCTGCTCGACGGCAATGTCGATGCCAGCCTGCGCAGCACGGCGGTGGTCGGCAGCTACTCGGCCGATGACGGCCTGGCGAGGTTGCTGCAAGGCAGTGGTTACAACTTCGCACGTACCGACGCCGCAACCCTGTATCTGCTGCCTGGCGAGAGCCAAGGCACCGGCCACCAGGTGACCTTGGCCCCGACGCAGGTGCAGTACCTGCAGGCCCAAAGTAATGGCCAGAGTCGCGGCTACCAGGCCAGGCCCGCCACCAGTACCACACGCCTGGGCCTGAGCAATCGTGAAACGCCCCAGGCGGTGTCCAGCGTCACCCGCGAACAACTCGACGACTTCAAGCTCAACAGCGTGAAGGACGCGCTGCGCAACGCCCCCACCGTCACCGTCGAGCAGTTCGAAACCGACCGCACGGCATTCACCTCGCGCGGCTTCACCATCGATAACTTCGAATACGACGGCATGGGCATGCCCTTCTCGTCCGGTGTACTGCTGGGCGACCAGGACCTGGCCGAGTTCGAGCAGATCGATGTGTTGCACGGTGCCAACGGCCTGATGAGCGGGGCCGGGAATCCATCGGCCACAGTCAACTTCGTGCGTAAAAGGCCGACCGACACCTTCCAGGCCAGGATTGGCGCCAGCATCGGCGCCTGGGACAACCGCCGCGCAGACCTGGATGTGAGCGGCCCCTTGACCGACAGCGGCAACGTGCGCGGGCGCTTCATCTACGCCCACGACAAGGGCAACTCATATCTGGACCGCTACAGCCACGAACTGAATGTCACGGCGGGCCTGCTGGACTTCGACCTGAGCGAAGCAGACACCTTGACCGTGGGGTTTTCCGAACAGAAAAGCGACGCCAACGGCAGCACCTGGGGCGCACTGCCGATGGCCGACTACCAAGGCAACCCGATTCACTACGCCAGCCGCAGTTCGAGTATTGGCCAACCGTGGACCTACTGGAATATCCATACGCAACGGGCCTTTGCGGAACTGGCGCATGACTTTGGCGAGGGCTGGCAAGGCAAAGTTACGCTGACCGGAGTAAACCAGCATCAGGATACCCAGATGCTATACGCCATCCCTTTCACCGCCGATGACGTCTTCGCCTATATCAACCGCACCACCAGTACCGAACACCAGCTCATTGGCGAAGCGCAGTTGTCAGGCCCCTTTGCCCTGTTCGGGCGGCAACACGAGCTGACGCTCGGCGCCAATTACGGCCGTAGCCGCCACGATGAGCGCGGTTATTACCGCAACAGTTCCGGAAACGAAATTGTCAGCCTTGCCGATGCACTGGCTGGCGCCGTGGTGAAACCACCGCTGACCTACACAGACGAACTCAACACCCAGCACTTCACCGACCGCCAGAAAAGCCTGTATGCCGGCGCACGTTTCAGCCTGGCCGATGACCTGCACTGGATTGCCGGCGCCCGTATGCTCAGTGCCGATGGCGATGGCATGGGTTATGGCGCAGCACACGATACCCGGGTGCACGGCAAGGTCACGCCCTACACCGGGCTGGTCTACGACCTGAACGCGCAATGGAGCCTGTATGCCAGCTGGACCGAGATCTTCAAACCGCAGTATCTGCGCAGCAGCGCCGGAGGCGTGATCGAACCGCTGGAAGGCAAAAGCACCGAGTTGGGCATAAAAGGTAGCCTGCTGGAAGACCGCCTGACCGTCAGCGCCGCCCTGTTCAAGACCGAACAGCAGAACGTGGCGGTGACCACTGGCGAAATCGTCAATGGCCAGTACACCTACCGTGGCGAAGATAACGACAGCCAGGGTGTGGAACTGGAAGCCTCGGGCGAGGCGATGCCCGGCCTGGACCTGGCCGCCGGTTACACCTATGTGCATATCGAGGATGACAAGGGCGACAAGACCCGCCGCTATGTGCCGAGCCACAGCCTGCGTGGCAGTGTCACCTATCGCCTGCCGAGCCAGCCACAAGCCCGGGTCGGAACACGCGTGCAATGGCAAAGTGCGACGCAGGCCGATGGCAACAGCCGGGTGCGCCAGGAGGCCTACGCGCTGGTGGACCTGATGGGTAGCTACGAATTTGATGAACACTGGAGTGCGTCGTTGAACCTGAACAACGTGTTCGACCGCAAGTACCTGCTATCGCTGTACCAGTCGGCAGGCTCCACCAACTACGGCGCGCCCCGCAATCTCACCGCATCGGTAACCTGGAAGTACTGAGCGGGGTGCCCTAATTACAGTTGGTTAATCAGTAATGGCCGACAGGTGCTTGCCTTGAGATTTTGAGGGCCTGCGAGATCGAGCGCCGCCCGCGCGGCGCTTCGCGGCACAAGGCCGCTCCCACATTTGTTTCGGGCCAATTATTCCTGTGCCTTTGGCGCGCGCACCATAGGTGCATGGCTGGAGATTGATGAAGAGCAGTTGCACAGCCGATATTGAATGGAACAAACAAGGCGGCCAGTGATGAAGTCACAGGAGTGATTGGCCCGAAACAAATGTGGGAGCGGCCTTGTGCCGCGAAGCGCCGCGCGGGCGGCGCTCGATCTCACAGGCACTGCCAAAGCCACGGCGAACACCTAGCTGCAAAGAAGCCTCAACATGCTATCGCTGAAGTGGCGGCTGTTCAGCGTTACGGCTCCAGTCCAGCAACAAGCTGTAACCCACCGCCAGCAAGGTCGGCCCGATGAACAGGCCGATAAAGCCAAACGCCAGCAAGCCACCAAACACCCCCAACAACACGATCACCAGCGGCAGGTTACCGCCGCGGCTGATCAGGTACGGTTTGAGCACGTTGTCCACCCCGCTGATGACGAACGTGCCCCAGATGCCCAGGAACACCGCCATGCCGTACTCGCCCTTCCACACCAGCCAGGCGGTGGCCGGGATCCAGGCCAGTGGCGGGCCCATGGGGATCAGGCTGAGCATGAAGGTCACCAGGCCCAGCACGATAGCCCCCGGCACGCCGGCAATCAGGAAGCCGATCAACGCCAGCAGGCCCTGCGCCGCCGCCGTGCCGATCACCCCGTTGACCACCCGCTGTACGGTACCGGCCACCAGGTCCAGGTAGTACTCGGCACGCTCGCCCATCAAACGGTGCAGCAAGCGCAGTACAAACGCTGACAAGCGCGGCCCGTCACGGTAGAAGAAGAACACGAACACCAGGCTCAGGGTCAGCTCCAGCACACCGCTGCCGATCTGCGCACTGCGCGCCAGCAGCCAGTTGCCCACCTGCCCCAAGTACGGCTTGACCGAGGCCAGCAAGGCCGAGCCCTGCTGGTCCAGCGACTGCCACCCACTGACCAGGCGCTCGCCCACGAACGGGATGCCACCCAACCAGGCCGGCGCATCCGGCAGGCCGTCAACCTGCACGTCACGCACGAACGCCGTGGCATCACGAATGTGGTCGGCCAGGTTGAACCCCAACCACACCAGCGGCAGGGCCACGATCAGGATCCAGGCAGTGGTCAGCAAGCTGGCCGCGAGCGTCTCGCGCCCGCCCAGCACACGCGTCAGCAAGCGCATCAACGGCCAGCTGGCAAAAGCCAGGATGGCCCCCCACAACAGCGCCGAAATGAACGGCGCCATCACCCACAGGCCAGCGCCCAGCAACGCCAACAGCAGAATCTGGACCAGCAGGCGATCATTGTTAACCATGGGGGCGCTCGTTCAACGGATCAGTTCAAGGTGCAGGCCGTCGGTGGGCGCAGTGCCAACTTCGAGGCGGCCATTACGCACGCCAGCCTTGGTCAACGCCTCGCGCCAGGCCTCGGCCTGGGCGCCACTGAGGCTGGCGCGCAAGGTGCTGTCGAGGTTCAGGCTGCGGGCCAGCAGGCTCACCCAGGTGTCTTGCGGTGCAGCCAGGTCAGGGTAGTCGAGCTTGCCGGTGTCGCGCATTTCGCGCAGCACCGTGGCGGCGGTCGGCAGCAAGTCGCCCAGCGGGCTGCCGGCGACGAATTCCTCCACATGCAGGTAGGCGCGGCGGTTGCCACGGGTAACGCTGTACAGCGCGACCAGCGTGTCGGCCTCTTCTGCCGAGCGGCGCAGCAGAATGAACGCCTGCTGTTCGTCACCACCGTTGAGGCGGGCATTGGCAAACACATCGTTGGCCCACAGGCTGGCCTCGCCGCAATCGCGGCCCTGACACCAGAACAACGGGTAGCCACCGTCGCGCTGCAGCGCTTCGCGGGCGCTGGTGAAGGCTTCACGAGCGCTGCGTTCGACCGGCAGCTCGTAGGTGACCGAACTGACCTGGCCGCGGCTTTCGACCTTGTCCTCGACCCGCAGGCGGCCGCTGATCTTGCGTAACGGGCCCAGCGGATAGACGCGCTCCTGCTCCACGGCCGGACGCTGGTCGACCACCTTGGCGTCTTGAGGCACCGGCAGGCTGCCGGCCCACAGCATGGGGCTGGCGAACGCCAGGCAGGCGACGACTGCAGTACGGATGGCTAAAGGCGCGCTCATTGGCGAACCAGGCGGCGCGCTGCGCCGAAGTGAAGCTCCAGGATGTCTGGCAGTTGCATGGTTGTCTCCCTTTCAACCCGCCAAGCCTCGACACTTGTCCGGTGCAAGTCAAGCAAAGCCAAAGAAGCGATTGAAACAGTCTGCGACAAGGGCCGCGCCCTGTTCATCATTCAGGTGCAGGTGATGCCCACCCGGCAGTGTCACCTGCTCAAAGGGTAGCTGTTCCAACAGACGGGTGTGGCGCGCCAGCATGCCATCGGCGGCCACCACCAGCCGCGCCGGGCAGTTCACCCGGCGCACATAGGCCATGGCCTGGGCTTCGCTCAGGCGCACCGGCGACGGCAGGGTCAGCCGGCTGTCGCTGCGCCAGCTGTAGCCACCTGGCACTGGCATCAGGCCACGCCGGGCCAACAGTTCGGCGGCCTCGCGGCTGACCGCGACCATGCCTTTCATGCGCGCCTGCACGCCCTGTTCCAGCGTCGTGTACACCGATTTGCGCTTGCCATCCAGCCGCAGCTGGGCTTGCAACGCCATGCCCAGGCGCTCACCGGCATCCTGCGCGGCACCGGTCGGCGGGATGACACCGTCGATCAAGGCCAGGTGGCTGACCCGCTCCGGCAACGCGCCGGCCAGTTGCACCGAAATAATTGCCCCCAGCGAATGGCCCAGGAGGGCGAAACGCTGCCAGCCCAGTTGCTCGGCGACCCGCAGCACGTCATGGGCATAGTCCGCCAGCGCATAGCCGGCGCCAAGCGGGCGGTGCTCCGAGTAGCCATGCCCGGCCAGGTCCAGGGCAACAATGCGCAGCCCCTTCAATTGCGGCGCCAGGCGGGCGAAGCTGTTGGCGTTGTCCAGCCAGCCATGCAGGGCGATCACCGGTAGCCCGTCTTCGGGGCCGAACAGGTGCGCGGCCAGTTCGATATGGCCCAGGCTCAGGCGGATTTCCTCGACCTGCGCGCTCATGCCTGGCTCCAGCGGTCGAACAGGCCCTTGATCAGGCTGGCAGTGTCAGCCGGCCGCTCCAATGGGAACATGTGCCCGCCTGGCACGCTGTGGTACTCCCCCATGGGCATGCCACGCACGGCCAGAGTATGGTGGCGGCGAATAACGTTGCTCCGGTCGCCGCGCACCATGGCCAGCGGCACCTGCAACTGGCGCGCAGGGGCGGGGCTGGTATGCGGGATGCTGCGGTAAATGCTGATTTCAGTCGCCGGATCAAAGCGCAACTGCAGGCCTTGTTCCATCGTTTGCAGGCCGTGTTCTACGTAAGCATCGAGGCAGTCGGGGTCGAAATGGCGGAACAATGACTTGCCGGCGAAATAGTCCCGGGCACTGTCGCGGTCATTGAAGGTTTCACGACGGCCCAGGGTGCGCCCAGCCGGGGTAATTCGGTCGATAAAGCCAAAGCGCTTGGCAGTGCGCAGCAACCACTGGTCCGCACGGGTCAGCACCGGCGAGTCGAGCATGACCACCCCACGGTAATACTCGGGGCAGCGCAACGCCGCGTGCAGGTGCAGTACCCCACCCAGCGAATGGCCGACGCCCCAGACCGGCTGGTCCTGCTGCGCCAGGTGATGCAACAGCTCATCGACCAGGCTCTGCCAATTATCGTCCACCGGAAAGCGTGGATCGTGCGCGTGCTGGGCCAGGTGCTGCACTTGATAGTCCGGCGCCAGCGCGGCAAACAACTTGCCGTAGGTGGCCGAAGGAAAACCGTTGGCATGGGCGAAGAAGATCTGCTGCGACATGGCGCCAGGTCCGGACGGGGATGATGGCCCATTGTCGGTACCGAAGGGGATTTCGGCAATGTCCGGAAAGGTCATCGGCGGTGGCGATCAGGCCATGAGGAGCGGTCGAAACTGTTCAGCGACCGCCGCAGACACGCTTGCATGTAAGCCAGCTGGCTCTGCAGCGCTTCACGGGCCAGGTGCTGGTCCGGGTAGCCCAGTTGCAGCCGGCGCAAGGCCAGGCAACTGGTTTGCAGCAAGTGGGTTACGCGCTGGCAGGCGTCCTGGAGGGTAAGCAGGTCGTGCTCGCTCTGTTGCCTGACGGCGGGCTCCAGTTCGGTATTGGCCGCGACCTTGTGCATCAACTGATAAAGTTTGGCATCGGCTGCTTCTCGCAGCAGGCTGTACTGGGCAAAATCAAGCGAAGCGCCCTGATCAACCTTTTCAATGGTGGATTGCAGGTCCAGGGAGCACAACAGCTCCCACATCACACCGCTCATTCGTCGCTCCCTGACTGCTTGCTTTGGGGCAACGCTAGCAATGCATAGATAAGTGCGGCAACTGACAGAAATGCCAGTTGCCTTGTCGATTTCCAGGGCACTTGTGGGAGCCCCCAGTCCTCAAGCCGGTGCGTCAAGAGCCCGCAGAGTCATCAACCCAGCCAGCGGCCACTCCCCTTCCAGCTCGGCCAGGCTGGCAGTACTCATGGCCGCCGGCTGCTGCTTGTGGCCATGTTCCAGCGCGCCGACCAAGGCGCCCACCAACGGCTGGTGGCTGACCAGCAGTACATGCTCCAGCCCCAGCTGCTCGATTTCGCCGATGGCCTGCTGCACATCGCTCTCCGGGGTCAGCCACGGCACGGTGCGCACCGGCTCGGCAAAGCCCAGGGTGTCATGCACCAGCGCCGCCGTCTGCTGGGCGCGTACGTACGGGCTGGCGATGATCGCCTGCAGCGGCTGCCCCAGCAGACGAGCAGCGCTGTGCAGCACCTGCTCGCGACCATGTGCAGTCAGGCGGCGCTCGGCATCGGTGTTGGCCCGTGGCTCTGCCTCACCGTGGCGCAGCACCCACAGCTTCACAGCTTGGGTTCCTCGTCACGCACCGGGTGGGGGGCCGGCGCCACGGCGTGTGCAGCCTCACCTTCCGGCGCACGCGCTGCCGGCCAGTCCGCGAACGGCCAAGGCTTCTGGTCCGTGTGGAAACTGCCGAAACGGCCGATCTGCGCCAGGTACTGGCTCAGGCTGTCGCCGAAGTTCATCAGGCTAGCGCTGGGTGCGCCATATACCAGGCGGTAGATCAGTTGCACCAGCACCAGGCCTCCCAGCAGCAGTTCGGCCAGTTGCCAGACCACCAGGAACACCAGCATCCACAGCACCCGCAGGATGATCGACTCGCGCTGGGCGCGCTCCGGGGTATCGTTCATGTACCGCTCCTTGCTCTGTTCGGCTCAGTTGAAACCGCTGATGGAAATGAAATCGACGTCGGTCTTAGGTTCGGCGCGCATCAGGTGCTCGATCACCTGGTTTAGCGTGCGGCCTTCGAAGAGGATGGCATGCAGGCCCGCCACCAGCGGCATGTACACCTGTACCTCGTGGGCCTTGGCCTTTAGCACCTTGAGCGTGTTGACGCCTTCGGCCACTTCGCCCAGGCGATTGACCGCCTCCTCCAGGCTCTGGCCCTGGCCCAGCGCGTAACCCACCTGGTAGTTGCGGCTCTTGGGCGAGGAGCAGGTGACGATCAGGTCACCGACACCGGCCAGGCCGAGGAAGGTCATGGGGTTGGCGCCCTGGCTGACGGCAAAGCGGGTCATCTCGGCCAAGGCCCGGGTAATCAGCATGCTCTTGGTGTTCTCGCCCATTCCCAGCGCCACAGCCATGCCGGCGATGATCGCATAGACGTTTTTAAGCGCCCCGCCCAGTTCGACGCCAAAGCGGTCGGCACTGGCGTAAACGCGGAAGGTGCGCCCGTGCAGCACCTCTTGCACGTGCTGGCACAACGCTTCGTCTTCGCTGGCGACCACCGTGGCGGTCAGCGCGTGCTCGGCGATTTCGCGTGCCAGGTTGGGCCCGGACAGCACGCCAATGCGCGCCTCGGGGGCGATTTCTTCGAGAATCTGGCTCATCAGCTTGAAGCTCTGCGCCTCGATACCCTTGGTCAGGCTGACCAGGCCCTTGCCACGCAACAACTCGGCGTGCGGTGCCAGCACGCTGCGCAAGGCGCTCGATGGCAGGGCAACGAACACCAGCTCGCAGGCTTGCAGGGTGGCCAGCAGGTCGTTGACTGGCTCGACGCCATCGTGCAAGCGGATACCTTTGAGGTAACGCGGGTTCTCACGATTGAGGCGCATGGCCTCGGCCTGCGCCGGGTCGCGCATCCATTGGCGCACCGGCACACCATTTTCCGCCAGCAGGTTCGCCACGGCGGTGCCGAAGCTGCCGCCGCCCAGAACTGCAACAGGTTGCTGTTCAGTCATATTCAATCCGTTAAAGCCAAAAATTAAGTGGCGACCCCGCCATTATACGGCTCGTCTGCGACAGAACCAGTGTCAGGGTGTTTGTGGTGTAAGGCTTGAAATGTGCAGCGCGGCGGAAATCGAGCGCCGCCCGCGCGGCGCTTCGCGGGGCAAGCCCGCTCCCACAGTCTGTTTCGGGCCAATCATTCCTGTGAAATCACCGCTGTCCGCCTTGTTTGTTCGACGCGATATCGCGACAAGCACCAAGTCGGACAGCGGTGAACTCACAGGCGTAACTGGCCCGGAACAGATGTGGGAGCGGGCTTGCCCCGCGAAGCGCCGCGCGGGGGGCGCTCGATTTCCGCCGCGCTGCACAATTCAAGCCCTACACCCGAAGCCCCACTGGCAAAACCCCCAAGGTCAGTTACCATGCCTGTTTCAATCCTGATACAAGGCTGCTCTGTGTTCCCTGGCACGCCCCCATACCCACACCTGCTCATATTGACTGCCCTGCTCGGCGGCCCGGCCGTGGCCGACGACCTGTTCATCGACAACACCGACCTGCCACAGGTTCTGACCGCCACGCGCCTTAAACAGTCACCGGCAGCGGTGCCGGGCAGCATGACCGTGCTCGACAGCGAGCTGATCCGCGCCAGCGGCGCACGCGACATCCCCGAACTGTTGCGCCTGGTGCCAGGCATGATGATCGGCTACGGTGCAGGCAACCAGCCCACGGTCAACTACCACGGCAGTAACGTCAACGACGCCCGGCGCATGCAAGTACTGATCGATGGCCGCTCGGTGTACCGCGCCGGTCTGGCCACGGTGGACTGGAGCGACATCCCCCTGGCCATGGAGGATATCGAGCGCATCGAGGTGTTCCGCGGCCCGAACACGGTCAGTTATGGCGCCAACGCGCTGATGGCCGTGGTCAACATCCTCACCCGCAACCCGGCCGACAGCCATGGCACGCGCATGAAGCTGACCCGCGGCCAGGACGGTATCAACGATTACTACCTCAGCCACGGCTTCGGCTGGGAGGGCGGCGACATGCGCCTGTCGGTCTCGGGCCAGCAGGACGACGGCTTTGACGAAAACCAGTTCGGCCAGGACTACCGTGACAGCCGCCGCCTGAACCGCTTCAACCTCAGCGCCAGCCACAACCTGGCCGTCGACCAGACCCTGGAATGGCAAGTGGCGGCGAAGGAAGGCAGCAACCAGCGGCCTTATACCTACCAGCCGGTGTTTGCCCGCTACGAAGCCGGCGACAACGCTGACGTCAATGCCAAGGACTACGCCGGCTCAATACGCTGGACCAAGGATTTCAGCGCCGAACACAGCCTGTACATCCAGGGCTCGGCGCAGCACTTTGACCGCCAACAGGTATGGCGCGCCTGTGATGCCTTGCAGTCATTCAGCAGCGAGCTGACCCAGCTTTGGCAGATGAACCCCGATTTTGCGGAAAAAGTGGCACGTGGCGTTGCCCTGGGTGACCTGCCTGCCACCAGCGATCCGGTGCTCAGCGCGCTGTCGAACAAGGTGCAGGAACAATGGAAGGCCGGCGGTAGCCAGCCGGTCTGCGGCGATGTCGACCAGAGCACGCGCGAAACCCGCTACGACCTGGAAATCCAGGACACCTTGAGCCTGACCGACAGCCTGCGCCTGCTCAGCGGCATGAACTACCGCTATGATCGTGCCGACTCGAAGACCTACTTCAACGGCAGCCTCGACGACCAGACCTGGCGCCTGTTCGGCCAGCTGGAATGGCGCGCCGACGAACACTGGATCCTGCAGGGCGGCGCCATGTTCGAGGACTCGCGCCTGTCCGGCAGCTCGCTGACCCCACGCGTCGCGGTCAACTACCTGATCACGCCGCGCCACGGCCTGCGCGCGGTGTATTCTGAGGCCGTGCGCTCCCCCGACATGTTCGAGAACAACGTCAACTGGAGCTACACGGTCAAGAACCTCTCCCCCAATGCATTCGGTTTGCAAAACGGCGAATACTTTGTCAAGACCCGCGGCCCCGGCGACCTCGAACAGGAGCGCATGCGCTCGCGCGAGCTGGGCTACAACGGCTACTTCAGCGACATTGACCTGAGCATGGACGTGAAGCTGTTCTATGACGAGATCACTGGCATGATCAGCGAGCCACTGAAGAACAACCAGTACATCGCCAGCAATGCCAACAAGGCCCGGTTCACCGGCAGCGAGGCGCAACTGGACTGGCGCCCCACCCTGCACGACCGCCTGCGCCTGACCTACGCCTACGTCGATGCGTGGGCCAGCAACACAGACGACCGCCGCCTCAGCGCCCGCAACAGCGGCTCGGCCGGCTGGATGCATGAATGGGGCGCCGGCTGGTCGAGCGCACTGTTCTATTACGGCGACGATGCACTCAACGAATACCGTTACGAGCGCTTGGACCTGCGCCTGGCCAAGCGCTTTCGGGTGTATGGCAGCAACCTTGAACTGGCGGCGCTGTGGCAACAGCGCCTGGACGATGAACCGACCACGGCGGCGCAGAACCGCTTCGACAGCCGCCACCGCCTGAGCGTCAGTGCGGAGCTGGAATTCTGATGGCCTTGCTGCTGCGCCTGTTGCTGCTGTGCCTGTGGCCGCTGGGGCCGTTGTCGGCCGCCGAAATCCTCCTGATCGGTGCCGAAGACCAGCCCGGCATCCGCAATTTCGTCGCCGCACTGGAAAGCCGCCGGCCCCATGACCACGTGCATTTCCAGGCCACCGCCGACCTGCCGCGCCCGGGCAAGCTCAAGAGCGACCAGCGCCTGATCCTGCTCGATAATGCCGCGCTGGAGTGGCGCTTGGCCGAAACCGCCGGCCCTCCGGCCCTGGCCATGCGCGTCAGCCGGGTACAGGCTGAACAACGCCTGGGAAAGTCGCGCCCCGCGTTCCTCACCTTGCTGTGGAGTGACGCACCGCCCGGCCGGCAATTGCGCCTGGCGCGCTACCTGCTGCCGCAGGCCCAGCGCGTGGGTGTGTTGTACGGTGAGCACAGCAGCTTCCTGCTCGACGAATTGCGCCATGCCGCTCGCCCCCTGGGCCTGGAGATCGTTGCCCAGGACTGGTCCGACCCGCGTGACAACCGGCCGCTGCAGCACCTGCTGGGCAACAGTGACGTGCTGCTTGGCCTGGACGACCCCGACCTGTACAACTCCAAGACCGCAAAGAACCTGCTGCTGAGCAGCTATAGCCGGCAAATGGCCCTGATCGGCCCGAACGCAGGCTTTGTTCGCGCCGGCGCCCTGGCCAGCAGTTACAGCGACCAAGACGACTGGTTGGCAGAACTCGACCAGTTGCTCGACCAGCCGCCCGCGCGCTGGCCGCGCAGCTTGTATCCGGCGCACTACGGTGTCAGTGGCAACCAGCAGGTAGCCCGTGCCCTGGGCCTTGAACCGATCGATCCGAACGCCGCCGCCAAGGTCCTGGCCGAAGGAGAACCCACCCCATGAGCAAGCGCCTGAGCTGGGACATTCACACCCGCACCCAGATCATCAGCCTGGGCCCGGCCCTGCTGCTGACCTTGCTGCTGATCAGCTTCTTTACCTTCGTGCGTATCCAGGACTTGCGCCAGGAGCTCAACCACACGGGGCAACTGATCGCCAACCAGCTGGCACCCGCTTCGGAATACGGGGTGATTTCCGGCAACAATGAAGTCCTCGAAGGGCTGATGCGCGCCACCCTCAGCATCCCCCACGTGCGCTTCCTTGAGGTGCAGGACAGCCGCAACCACATTCTGGTATACGTCGAGCAGTCCGATGAAAGCACCAACCGTGCCCAGCAGGTCGAAGTGTTCCAGGCGCCCATCCGCCTGCAACAGATCCGCCTGGACAACGACTTCCTGCAACAGGGCAAGGCCACCACCCCAGCCATCGGTGACGACTACCTGGGCCGGGTGATCGTCGGCATGTCCGATGACGCCTTCAGCCAACGTCAACAGGAAATCGTGATCAAGGCCGGCATCCTCGCGCTGTTTGCCTTGTTGTTCACCTTCTTGCTGGCGCGCCGCCTGGCCCTGAGCCTGGCCAAGCCGATCAGCGACATGGGCCATGCGGTCAAGGCCATTCAGCAAGGCGAGTACAACACCCCCTTGCCGGTGGTCGACGACAGCGAGCTGGGCCACCTGGCGCGGCATATCAACAACCTGGCCAGCGCCCTGGAGCAAGCCAGCGATGAACAGAAGCAGGCCATTGCCGAATTGGTCCAGGCCCGTGAAGAGGCCGAGCAGGCCAACCGCGCCAAATCGGACTTCCTGGCAATGATGAGCCACGAACTGCGCACCCCAATGAATGGCGTGCTGGGCATGCTGCAATTGCTGGAAACCACCCCACTCAGCAATGAACAGGCCGATTACACCGCGGTAGCCAGCGAGTCCACCGGGCACTTGCTGAAAGTAATCAACGACATTCTCGACTTCTCGCGCATCGAACGGGCGGCGCTGCAGCTGGAACACATCGACTTCAACCTCGGCGAGCTGATCACCAGCAGTGTCCAGTCATTCCAGCACAGCGCCCAGCAGCGCGGCCTGGGCCTGCACCTGCAACTGCCGAGCGGCCTCGAACAGTTGCAGGTAAACGGCGACCCCACACGCATCCGCCAGATTTTGCTGAACCTGGTCGGCAACGCACTGAAGTTCACCGAACGCGGCCAGGTACAGGTCGAAGCCCGCTGGCAGGTACTCGACCAGCAACTGATATGGCTGACCTGCAGCGTGCGTGACAGCGGGATTGGCATCGACAGCGACCGCCTGGAAATGATGTTCGTGGCCTTCCAGCAAGCCGACAGTTCGATTTCCCGGCGTTATGGCGGCACCGGTCTGGGGCTGTCTATCGCCCGTACCTTGGCCGAGCGCATGGGTGGCAAGCTGCGCGGCGAAAGCCGTGTAGGCCTGGGTTCGACCTTTACCCTGGAGATGCCCCTGGCCCTGGCCAGCCCTGCCCCTGTGCCGCTGCCGCGGCCAACGGACGCGCCCTCACCCGCCCCCAACGGTAAACAGGTACTGCTGGTAGAGGACAATCCGGTCAACCAGAGCGTCATCGAAGCCATGTTGCGCAGCCTGGGGCTGACCGTATGCACGGCCGTAGACGGCCTTGAGGCGGTTGACCTGGTCGGCCGGCAACGCTTTGCCGCCGTGCTGATGGACTGCCGGCTGCCGCACATGGACGGCTATGAAGCCACCCGACGCATCCGCCAGCTGGCTAACGGCGCCGGCTTACCGATCATCGCCCTGACTGCCAATGTGCTCGACGGTGACCGCGAGCGCTGCATGGCCGCCGGCATGGACGACTACCTGAGCAAACCCTTGCGCCGCACCGAACTGCAGCGCGTATTGCAACGCTGGTTACCCGCTCAGACAACCGCGACTGGCGATAAATGCTAAAGTGCGGCAGTCTTAAACACTGGACAGGACCTTCATCGGACCTGAAAATAGACGTTTCAGTGCACACCTGTACTTCTTTCGCCAGGTGCGCTGTGACTTTCACCACAACGCAATAGTCTACCTGTAGGCTACCGCCCCGAAGCCTTTGGTTTTCGGGCCGGTCGGGAAGATTCATCCCCTGCCACAGGGGGTTATTGAGGAGCTCGCATGACCAAACAACACGCCTTTACTCGGGAAGACCTGCTGCGCTGCAGTCGCGGTGAGCTGTTCGGCCCAGGTAATGCGCAACTGCCCGCGCCGAACATGCTGATGGTCGATCGCATCACCCATATCAGCGAAGAAGGCGGCAAGTACGGCAAAGGTGAGTTGGTCGCCGAGCTGGATATCACCCCGGACCTGTGGTTCTTTGCCTGCCACTTCGAAGGCGACCCGGTCATGCCGGGCTGCCTGGGCCTTGACGCCATGTGGCAGCTGGTCGGTTTCTTCCTCGGCTGGCAGGGCCTGCCGGGCCGTGGCCGTGCGCTGGGTTCGGGCGAAGTGAAGTTCTTCGGCCAGGTATTGCCTACCGCCAAGAAAGTCACTTACAACATTCATATCAAGCGCGTCCTGAAGGGCAAGCTGAACATGGCCATCGCCGATGGCTCGGTCAGCGTCGACGGCCGCGAGATCTACACTGCCGAAGGCCTGCGGGTCGGCGTGTTCACCTCCACTGACAATTTCTAAGGGTTATTCGCATGCGCCGCGTCGTTATCACTGGTCTGGGCATCGTTTCGTGCCTGGGCAATGACAAAGCTACCGTCACCGAAAACCTGCGCAACAGCCGTCCGGGTATCCGTTACAACCCGGAATACAAGGAAATGGGGCTGCGTAGCCAGGTTTCCGGGTCCATCGACCTCAACCTCGAAGAACTGATCGATCGCAAGGTCTACCGTTTCGTCGGCCACGCGGCTGCCTACGCCTACCTGGCGATGCAGGACGCGATCAAGGATTCCGGCCTGACCGAAGAGCAAGTGTCCAACCCGCGTACCGGCCTGGTGGCTGGCTCCGGCGGCGCCTCGACCCTGAACCAGATGGAAGCGCTGGACACCCTGCGCGAGAAAGGCGTCAAGCGCGTCGGCCCATACCGTGTAACCCGCACCATGGGCAGCACCGTTTCGGCCTGCCTGGCCACCCCGTTCAAGATCAAGGGTATCAACTACTCGATCTCGTCGGCCTGCGCCACCTCGGCTCACTGCATCGGTACCGCGCTGGAGCAGATCCAGTGGGGCAAGCAGGACATCGTCTTCGCCGGTGGCGGTGAAGAAGAGCACTGGAGCCAGTCGTTCCTGTTCGATGCCATGGGCGCCCTGTCGACCAAGCGCAACGAAACCCCGGAGCTGGCCTCGCGCGCCTACGACGCTGACCGTGATGGCTTCGTCATCGCTGGCGGTGGCGGCATGGTAGTGGTCGAGGAGCTGGAACACGCCCTGGCCCGTGGCGCCAAGATCTACGCCGAAATCGTTGGCTACGGTGCAACTTCCGACGGCTACGACATGGTTGCCCCGAGCGGCGAAGGCGCCATCCGCTGCATGCAGCAGGCGCTGTCCACCGTCGACACCCCGATCGACTACCTGAACACCCACGGCACCTCGACCCCGGTCGGTGACGTTGCCGAGATGAAAGGTGTTCGTGCCGTGTTCGGCGACAAGGCTCCGAAGATCAGCTCGACCAAGAGCCTGTCGGGCCACTCGCTGGGCGCCGCCGGTGTGCACGAGGCGATCTACTGCCTGCTGATGATGGAAAACAACTTCATCGCCGGCTCCGCCAACATCGACGAGCTGGACCCAGAGGTCGCCGACCTGCCGATCCTGACCAAAACCGAAGAGAACGCCAAACTCACCACCGTGATGAGCAACAGCTTCGGCTTCGGCGGCACCAACGCCACCCTGGTGCTCAAGCGCTGGGAAGGCAAGTAAGACGCCGCAGCTGTAATTGAAAACGCCCCGACTGGTTCGGGGCGTTTTTATTTGTGTTGCCTGTGCTGGCCTATTCGCGGGTAAACCCGCTCCTACAACGGACGTCATAATTCGTGAAAATTGCAGATTACCTGTGTAGGAGCGGGTTTACCCGCGAATAGGCCAGCACAGGCGAAACTCTATTGTTTAGGCAACACCGCCAGAAAATTCTCCCGAGCCACTTTGTTGGCCACCTGTTCCGGCAACGCATCCAGAAACGGCCTGAACCCGTGCAACTGCTCCCCCAGGCTGCCAAACCGCCCCACCACATCCGACCCCAGCATGAACCGTTCCGGGTACTTCTCGACCAACGCCACCCATTCCTTGCGCGGCACGCCCTTGTCATCCAGCAGATAAGGCTGCAGCACACTCCACGACAGATCGACATACAGGTTCGGGTAATCCTCCAACAACCGCGTCAACACCGGCAGCAAAAAGTCCATCTGCGTCTGGTGCCGGTGTATCTCCATGCTGCTGCCGGCATGCGCCCAGATGAACCGCGTATGCGGGTGATTGCGCAGCGGCTCTTCGATCTCTGCCAGGTACAGCGGATTGCGCTCGCGCTTGGAGGTGATGTTGGAATGCAGCAGCACCGGCAGGTCGCGCTCTGCGGCCAAATGGTAGATACGCGTCATGGCCTCGTTGTTGGCGCGCGGCGTGTCACCACTGGTCAAGGCAGTCAGGTCATCATGGCGGGTGAACACCTCACCGATGCCCTGCCACATGCCCGGGTACATGTCGAGCATGCGCTCGATATGGCTGACGGCATTCTTGTCCACCGGGTTGAAGCCAGTCAGGAACGCGTGAAAGCGTTTACGCTGATCCGCCGGCAACTGCTGCAGGGCGGCAGCCACATAAGTGTCAGTGGCGCTGTACCAGTAGGCATCGGCATCGTCACCGGCGTAGTAGCGCGGGCGCTTGGGCTCGTCTTCGTGCCACTTCTTGGCCACCGGGATGCCGGAAATCATCGATTGTTCAATGCCTGCGGCATCCATGGCCTTGAGCAATGCCGGCATGCCTTCGCTTTCCTGAAAGAAGTCGACGTAGTGCAGGTGGGCATCGCTGTAGCGGTAGTCGCGCGCCTGGGCCGCCTGGCACACACAAGCAGACAACAGTACGCAAGCCAGCGCTCTGGCAATCATTGGGCAGCTTCCTTATCCAGGTACGAGAAGAGTAGACCGGCCGGCCAACGAGACGGTTCAGCCGCAACGGGCAAACCGTTATGCTTCCAGCTTCGCCACCTCGCCTGGAGCCATCTTCATGAGCAGCCCACTGGTCATCCGCCCCCGCGCCGAGTCGGTCGAGGGCCAGCCGATCCTGCGCCCGCTGCCATCGGCGCAGTGCCGCAGTGTTGGCCCATTCGTGTTTTTCGACCACATGCTCGAAACCGACTATGCCCCGGGGCATGGCATGGACATCCGCCAGCACCCGCATATTGGCCTGTCGACCCTGACCTACCTGTTCGAAGGGGCGATCCTGCACAAGGACAGCCTGGGCTCGGACCAGCGTGTGTTGCCCGGCGATGTCAGCTGGATGACTGCGGGCAGCGGCGTCGCCCACGTCGAGCGTACGCCCGCCGACGCCCTCGCCCACGGTTCGCGCCTGCACGGCTTGCAGGTGTGGCTGGCATCACCGCGCGAGCATGAACAAGGCGCCGCCAGTTACAGCCATCATCCGGCAGCCAGCCTGCCGGTCAGTGACAGCCTCGGGGTGCGCATCTGCATGATTGCCGGCAGCGGTTTCTGCCTGGCGTCACCGGTACCGGTGCTGTCCCCTACCCTGTATGCGCATGTGCAGATGCAACCGGCAACTACCTTGGTGGTGCCGACTGAGCATGCGCAGCGGGCGCTGTATCTGCTGGACGGAGAACTGCAGATGAACGATGAGGACGTGGCGCCGTGCAGCCTGGTGGTGCTGCCGGAGGGTGAAGAGGTGAGGCTGTACGCGGAGGGTGAATGCCAGCTGGTGCTGATTGGTGGCGCGCCGCTGGATGGGCCGCGGCGGATGAACTGGAATTTCGTGGCCAGTGAGCCGGAGCTGATCGAACGGGCCCGGGCCAGGTGGGCTGCTGGGGATTGGCCGAGGGTGCCGGGGGAAACTTCGAGGATCGAGTTGCCTAGGTGATTTTGGGGCTGCTTTGCAGCCCATCGCGACACAAGGCCGCTCCTACAGGGGGCCTCGCAAGACATCATCAACGCGATCTTCTGTAGGAGCGGCCTTGTGTCGCGAACGGGCCGCCGAGCGGCCCCCTGCATTCTCAGCGCTGGAACACTTCAGTCAGCAGGTTATGCATCGAGCGGAACGCCCGCTCCGAAGTGCGCCGGTCATACTGCATCTTGCCCGGCACATTGGCATTCGGGTCGGTAAACGAGTGCACTGCTCCGCCATAGCTGAGCAACTGCCAGTCGACCTTGGCCGCATTCATCTCATCTTCAAACGCCGGCAGCTGCTCTTTCGGCACCAACGGGTCCGAAGCACCGTGCAGCACCAGCACCGAGCCCTTGATGCGCTTGGCATCCTCAGGGTTCGGCGTATCCAGGGTACCGTGGAACGACACCGCCGCACGCAGGTCGGCCCCCGTCCGCGCCAGCTCCAGCGCACAGCATCCACCGAAGCAGAAACCAAAGGTGGCAACCTTGCCCGGCTCCAGCAGCGCCTTCGACTGCCCCAGCAGCTGCGCCAGGGCTTCCTGCATGCGCTTGCGCAGTTCGCCACGGTCATTCTTCAGCGGCATCATCGCCGCGCCAGCCTCGTCGGCATTGGACGGGCGCACCGATTGCCCATACAGGTCGGCAATCAGCACCACATAGCCCTTCTCGGCCACTTCCTTGGCAATGCGCTCTGCACCTTCGCCAATACCCATCCAGTTCGGCGCCATCACCAACCCAGGGCGGCCCAAGGCTCCTGGCTCATAGACCAGGCGGCTTTCATAGGTTTTGCCGGACAGGTGATAGACCAGCGATTCGACGATTACTTTGCTCATCAAGCACTCCTTTGGCACTCGTCATAAAAAAGCCCGCCGAAGCGGGCTTTCCTTTGCATCAACTCAAGCAGACAGCTCGACCAACAGCTTGTTCAGGCGACGAACGTACGCCGCCGGGTCCTTCAGGCTGTCACCGGCCGCCAGGGCCGCCTGATCGAACAGGATGTGCGACAGCTCGGCGAAGCGGTCTTCGCTCTGCTCGTTGTCCAGCTTCTCGATCAGCGGGTGGCCTGGGTTGAACTCGAAGATCGGCTTCGACTCCGGCACCTTCTGCCCGCTGGCCTCCAGAATCTGGCGCATCTGCAGGCCGAGATCCTGCTCGCCAATCGCCAGGATCGCCGGCGAATCGGTCAGGCGGTGCGATACGCGCACTTCGGCCACGCTGTCACCCAGCGCAGCTTTCAGGCGCTCGACCAGGCCTTCCTTGTCCTTGGCCACTTCTTCCTGGGCTTTCTTGTCCTCTTCCGAGTCCAGCTTGCCCAGGTCCAGGTCGCCACGGGCAACGTCGACAAACGACTTGCCGTCGAATTCGTTGAGGTAGCTCATCAGCCACTCGTCGATGCGGTCGGTCAGCAGCAGCACTTCGATGCCTTTCTTGCGGAAGACTTCCAGGTGCGGGCTGTTCTTGACCTGCGCGTACGACTCGCCGGTGAGGTAGTAGATCTTGTCCTGGCCTTCCTTGGCGCGTGCCAGGTAGTCGGCCAGGGCAACGCTCTGCTCGCCGCTGTCGTCCTGGGTGGAGGCAAAGCGCAGCAGGCCGGCGATCTTTTCCTTGTTGGCGAAGTCTTCGGCCGGGCCTTCCTTCAGCACCTGGCCGAAGTTTTTCCAGAAACCCTTGTACTGCTCTGGCTCGTTCTTCGCCAGCTTCTCCAGCATGTCCAGCACGCGCTTGGTCAGCGCAGTCTTCATCGAATCGATGATCGGGTCTTTCTGAAGGATTTCACGTGAGACGTTCAGCGACAGGTCGTTGGAATCGACCACACCCTTGATGAAGCGCAGGTACAGCGGCAGGAACGATTCGGCCTGATCCATGATGAACACACGCTGCACGTACAACTTCAGGCCGCGCGGTGCTTCGCGCTGGTAGAGGTCAAACGGTGCGCGGGCCGGCACGTACAGCAGCGAGTTGTATTCGAGCTTGCCTTCGACCTTGTTGTGGCTCCAGGCCAGCGGGTTTTCGAAGTCGTGGCCGATGTGCTTGTAGAACTCCTGGTATTCCTCGTCCTTCACCTCGGTACGCGAACGGGTCCACAGTGCACTGGCGCGGTTGACGGTTTCCCACTCTTCGGCCGGCTGCTCTTCGCCCTCGGCGGCAGCTTGCTCTTTTGGCAGCTGGATCGGCAGGGCAATGTGGTCGGAGTACTTCTTGACCACGTTGCGCAGGCGCCAACCATCAGCGAACTCCTGCTCGTCCTTCTTCAAGTGCAGCACGATGCGGGTACCGCGCTGTGGCTTGTCGATGGTGGCGACTTCGAACTCACCCTCGCCCTTGGACGACCAGTGCACGCCCTCGGCAGCTGGCTGGCCGGCACGACGGCTATACACGTCAACTTTGTCGGCAACGATAAAGGCCGAGTAGAAGCCCACGCCGAACTGACCGATCAGGTGCGAGTCCTTCTTCTGGTCACCGGTGAGGTTCTTCATGAAGTCGGCAGTGCCGGACTTGGCGATGGTACCCAGGTGGGCGATGACGTCTTCGCGGCTCATGCCGATGCCGTTGTCCTCGAGGGTCACGGTACCGGCGTCCTTGTCGAAGCTCAGGCGAATCTTCAGGTCAGCGTCGCCTTCCAGCAACTCTGGCTTGGCCAGGGCTTCGAAACGCAGCTTGTCGGCGGCGTCGGAGGCGTTGGAAATCAGTTCCCGCAGGAAGATTTCCTTGTTCGAGTACAGCGAGTGAATCATGAGGTGCAGCAGTTGCTTTACCTCGGTCTGGAAGCCCAGCGTTTCCTTTTGTGTTTCCACAGTCATGGTCTTCGAAACTCCGATCAGATGGCAGTGGCGCCCGGCGGCCTGTTCGGCCTGCGCTATTGGCGGATGTCATTCAGATGGGGGCTGCCCGGATGATTTCAAGGGCTTTTCCGGCTCGATCTTGAAATGCGCGCGGGCCGTGGCGATCGGTGACTGCCTGTCAGCCTGCCAGGCAGTGATGGCGACGTTGGTCACCCGCCGGCCCTGGCGCCACAACTGGCACTGGGCGTAGGTATCGCGAAAATGCCCGGCGCGCAGGTAGTCGATGGAGAAATCGATGATCTTCGGAATGCTCGCGCTGTCACTGTAGATCAGCAGGTACAGCGCTGCCGACAACTCCATGAAGCCGGCAATCACCCCGCCGTGGATAGCGGGCAACAGCGGGTTACCGATGTTGTCCGGGTTGGCCGGCAGGCGGAACAGCAGGTCATCGCCCTGGCGCTCGCACGCGATGCCGATCAGCCCGGCGTAGGGGATCAGCGCCAGCAAGGGCCGGTAGTCACCCAGCGCATGGGCGGCGTTAAGCCGCTGGCGAACGGCGTGCGGAATCATGCCCTACCCTCCTTCAGGCTGTTGCCGAAGCGGATGCCGCCCTTGATCTCCTGGCCCAGCCGCATGAACGTGCCCACGACCTGGCAAATGGGCTGCTCGGGGTCGTCCTGGTAGGCGGTGCCACGGGTGAAGATCACGTCACGGGTCACCCGGTAGCACTGGGCATGCCCGTAGATGTCTTTGCCAGCTTCGGCCGGGTGCATGTAGTCGATACGCAGGTCCAGGGTCGGGCACACCTCGAACCGCGGCAGCACGCATAACGTGGCCATGCCGCAGGTGGTGTCCATCAGCGTGGTCAACGCACCGCCATGCACGGCACCGGTTTGCGGGTTGCCGACAATAGCCGGCGACCACGGCAGGATCAGGGTCATGCCAGCGTCATCGGCTTGCGCCACACGCATCTGCAACAACTGGCAATGTTTCAATGCCGAGAGGAAACGCTCGGCCATGGCCATCAAGGTTGAATCGCTCATTGGCTAGAACCACCTGCCGCCGCTAAACGGCATAAATTCATTAAAAAGTCTATATAGAACACGGCGTTATATATCTGTAATCTTTGTTGAACTTATTCCGCGTAGTGGCACTCGAAGGAACAAGTCACTTATTCCACCAAGGAGAAACACCCCCATGCGTAAACCTTTTGCTTTTGCTCTGATGCTGGCTGCTGCCATGGGCCTGGCCGCTTGCGATAAAGCGAGCGAAGACAAAGCCCAGGACGCACAAGAACATGCTGAACAAGCCCAGGAAAAGATGGGTGAAGCTCAGGATAAGATGAACGACGCTGCCAAGGAAAACGCCGAAGCTGCCAAAGATCAGGCCGAAGCCGAGCAGAAGGCTGCCGAAGAAGCCGCTCCGGCTACTCCGGCTCCGGAAGCGGCGCCAGCCACCCCGGCCGAACCTGCCAAGCAGTAATCGACCGAAACAAAAAAACCCGACAATGTCGGGTTTTTTTGTGCCTGTCATTAATTAGTTAAACGTTTCAGTTGCTAATAGCTGAACTTTCCTTTGCAGCCTCTGTCGGCGCATGTTCGGTCGGTGTGAATACCATGACGTCCAATACATCGGAGTGGAACTCGCGGCGATAGAGAATCAGCACAACGCCCACACTGACGATCATGAACAACCACGGGCTGATGAACCAGGTGAGCATGGCCATGCCAAAGTAATAGGCGCGCAGGCCGAAGTTGAACTGGTTGGCCGCCAGCGATAACACCCGCGCCGCGCGCGAGGCGAATGCCTTGCGCTCCTGCTCGTTGACCAGCCGCTCGCCAATCATCGGAGCCGAGCCCACCAGCACCGCGGCAAAGTTGTACTGGCGCATGCACCAGCTGAAGGTGAAGAAGGCATAGACAAAGACCATGGCCAGGCACAACAGCTTGATCTCTGACATGCCCTGGGAGGCCTGCTGCACCAGTGGCAGGTCGGCCAGCAGCGACAGCGCCCGGTCAGAGGCACCGAGCACGGTGAGGATGCCGGCGAGGATGATCAGGGTACTGGAAGCAAAGAACGATGCGTTACGCTCAAGGTTGCCGATCACACTGGCGTCGGCAATGCGGTTGTCGCGCAGCAGCATGCGGCGCATCCAGTCTTCGCGGTACAGGTGCAGCACACTGGCCAGGCACGCAGTGTCGCGCCCCTTCCAGATCGCATAGCGGGTGTAGCCACCCCAGCACAGGGCGAACCAGGCGATGGCCAACAGGTTGTTGAGGTTGCTTTGGATAAAGTTCATGCAGGGTTCCCGAAAGGGCCAGGTGCCTAGAGGATAGGGACCGGGTTTCGACGCTGGCAAGCGGCAAAAGGCACACCCGCAAAGAGAAATCTGCACTACTAAAGCAGCTCCAGATCTGACGCGGTCAAGTGTAGGAGCGGCCTTGTGTCGCGATAGGGCTGCAAAGCAGCCCCGGCAATCTGTACTGCGAAGCTGAATTCCTGGGGGCGCTTCGCACCCCTATCGCGACACAAGGCCGCTCCTACACCTGATCGCGCCACCTGTCAGGCGCAAACAAAAAGCCCCGCATCCTCTCGGATACGGGGCTTTCCAGTTTCAACCCTTGGCGCACACCCTTCGGCTTGTGGCCGGTGCCGCCCTCAGGTTTCAACCTGCCAGGTCAGGCCAGCGCCTCGCGCGGCTTGCCGAGCATGCGGTCGCAGGCCACGGCGCCAACCAGGGTCACCACCGACGGCACCAGCCAGGCCAGGCCCTGGTCGCTCAGCGGCAGGTGCGCCATGAAGTCTGGCAGCACGTGGGCAATGCTGCTGCCCTTGATCGCGTCGACCATGCCGAACACCAGCGACACCAGCATCACCGGCGCCAAAATGCGGGTCGGCGAATTCCACAGGTCCTTCACGAAGCTCAGGCCGACCACCACGATGCAAGGCGGGTAGATGGCAGTAAGCACCGGGATCGAGAACATGATCAGCTTGGTCAGGCCCAGGTTGGAGATCAGCAGCGAGAAGCCGGCCAGGATCACCACCAGCGCGCGGTACGACAGCGGCAGGATCTGGCTGAAGTATTCGGCGCAAGCGCAGGTCAGGCCAACCGCCGTCACCAAGCAGGCCAGCGCGATCAGCACGGCAAGGAAGCCACTGCCCAGCGAGCCGAAGGTGTGCTGCACATAGGCATGCAGAACAGCCGCACCGTTGGTGGCGTCAGCCGCGATGTCGTGGCTGGTGGCGCCCAGGCGGAACAGGCTGATGTACACCAGGGCCAAGCCGACACCGGCGATCAGGCCGGCAATGATGGCGTAACGGGTGATCAGCTTCGGCGACTCCACGCCGCGCGAGCGGATGGCGTTGACGATGACGATGCCGAAGACCAGGGCACCCAGGGTATCCATGGTCAGGTAACCATCGGAGAAGCCTTTGGAGAAGGCTGCGGCGGCATAGGCCGGCTGCGCCTCACCAATGCTGCCCGCTGGCAGCGCGAAGGCAGCAATACCCAGCGCGGCCAGGGCGATGATCTTCAGCGGCGCCAGGAAGCGGCCCACGGTATCGAGCAACTTGCCCGGGTACATGGACACGGCCAGCACCACGGCGAAGTACACCAGGCTGTAGATGAACAGCGCCAGCGGGCTCTCACCGGTCAGCGGTGCAACGCCCACTTCGAACGACACGGTCGCGGTACGCGGGGTAGCGAACAGCGGGCCAACCGACAGGTAGCACACGGCCGCCAGCAGGCCACCGAAGAACTTGCCGATCGGGCTGCTCAGGGCGTCCATGCCGCCACCGACCTTGGCCAGGGCGACCACGGTGATGACCGGCAGGCCTACGGCCGTTACCAGGAAGCCCAGGGCCGCCATCCACACGTGCGGGCCAGACTGCAGACCGACGATAGGCGGGAAGATGATATTGCCTGCACCCACGAAAAGCGCAAACGTCATAAAGCCAAGCGCCAGGATATCCTGGCCTTTGAGAACTTTCATTTAAGGTAGTACCACACTGCTGAAATCGGGATTCGAGAGGGGATTTCCCTTTGGATGAGGGGAAATGCTGCCCGGCTTGATAGGCCAGACCCGTTTAGCGTGTCGTTCCCTTTTGGGGTACGGGCACAGAGTGAACGCGTAATGTAACTGTTTTGTCAGTTAAACGCACTGGCACAGTGCTGCTTGTCCGATGTGCGTACATGTTTGTCGTCTGTGCAACCGAGGACAGTAGGAATTATCCTCGGATTGAAACATTCGTCTGTGTGAAAATTCCTATCAAACCCATCGAAAAAGCCATGTTGTCAGTTAGGGCCTCTTCGCGGCGGTTCGACGCCTCGATGAACCCGCTCCTACATGGAGATCACCGCAGGCCCGGAATGTGGCGGTCTCTTGTAGGAGCGGGTTCACCCGCGAAGAGGCCGGCACAGAAAAACATCAATCCCAAAAACGACAAAGGCCACCCGAAGGTGGCCTCTGTGCGCGTGGGGGGTGTAGCCGTATTACTTCTTGGCTTCCCAGCCAGTCAGCTCGGCCAGGGCCTTGCCGATGTCAGCCAGGGAACGCACGGTTTTTACACCTGCGTCCTGCAGGGCGGCGAACTTCTCGTCCGCAGTGCCCTTGCCGCCGGAAATGATGGCGCCAGCGTGGCCCATGCGCTTGCCCGCAGGTGCGGTAACACCAGCGATGTAGGAAACGACAGGCTTGGTTACGTGGGCCTTGATGTAGGCCGCGGCTTCTTCTTCAGCCGAACCGCCGATCTCACCGATCATGACGATCGCTTCGGTCTTCGGGTCTTCCTGGAACAGCTTCAGGATGTCGATGAAGTTGGAGCCCGGGATCGGGTCACCGCCGATGCCGACGCAGGTCGACTGGCCGAAGCCGGCGTCGGTGGTCTGCTTGACAGCTTCGTAGGTCAGGGTGCCGGAACGCGAAACGATACCGACCTTGCCTGGCAGGTGAATGTGACCTGGCATGATGCCGATCTTGCACTCGCCTGGGGTGATGACGCCTGGGCAGTTAGGGCCGATCAGGGTAACACCCAGCTCGTCGCACTTGACCTTCGCATCCAGCATGTCCAGGGTAGGAATGCCTTCGGTGATGCAAACGATCAGCTTGATGCCGCCAAAGGCCGCTTCCAGGATCGAGTCTTTGCAGAACGGAGCCGGGACGTAGATAACCGAGGCGTCAGCGCCGGTAGCTTCCACGGCTTCCTTGACGGTGTTGAACACCGGCAGGCCCAGGTGGGTGGTGCCACCCTTGCCTGGGGTTACGCCGCCGACCATCTTGGTGCCGTAGGCGATGGCCTGTTCGGAGTGGAAAGTACCCTGCGAGCCAGTGAAGCCCTGGCAGATGACTTTGGTGTCTTTATTGATCAGGACGCTCATTACTTGCCCTCCGCAGCTTTGACAACTTGTTGAGCAGCGTCGGTCAGGCTGGTTGCCGCAATGATGTTCAAACCGCTTTCTGCCAGTACTTTAGCGCCCAGTTCGGCGTTGTTACCTTCAAGGCGAACAACAACCGGTACCTTGACGCCGACTTCTTTCACTGCACCGATGATGCCTTCGGCAATCATGTCGCAGCGAACGATGCCGCCGAAGATGTTGACCAGAACGGCCGCGACATTGCTGTCGGACAGAATGATCTTGAACGCTTCGGTAACGCGCTCTTTGGTAGCACCACCGCCAACGTCGAGGAAGTTGGCCGGCTTGCCGCCGTGCAGGTTGACGATGTCCATGGTACCCATGGCCAAGCCGGCACCGTTGACCATGCAGCCGATGTTGCCTTCAAGGGCAACGTAGTTCAGTTCGAACTTGGCAGCGTGGGCTTCACGGGCGTCGTCCTGCGACGGGTCGTGGAAGGTTTTCAGCTTAGGCTGACGGTACATGGCGTTGGCGTCGATGTTGATCTTGGCATCGAGGCAGTGCAGGTCGCCATCGGCCTTGATCACCAGCGGGTTCACTTCCAGCAGTGCCAGGTCGTGATCCTTGAACAGCTTGGCCAGGCCAACGAAGATCTTGGCGAACTGAGTAACTTGCTTGCCTTCCAGACCCAGCTGGAATGCCAGCTCGCGACCCTGGAACGGCTGAGCGCCGACCAGCGGGTCGATGGTAGCCTTGAGGATCTTCTCAGGAGTGTCGTGCGCGACTTTCTCGATGTCCACGCCACCTTCGGTGGAGGCCATGAACACGATACGGCGGCTCGAACGATCGACTACAGCGCCCAGGTACAGCTCTTTGGCGATGTCAGTGCAGGATTCGACCAGGATCTTGGAGACTGGCTGACCGTTGGCGTCAGTCTGGTAGGTAACCAGATTCTTGCCCAACCATTGCGCAGCGAACGCCTTGGCGTCTTCCTTGCTGCGAACCAGCTTGACGCCGCCCGCCTTACCGCGACCACCTGCGTGAACCTGGGCTTTTACGACCCACTCGTTCCCGCCGATCTTGTCGCAAGCTTCTGCTGCAGCTTCAGGGGTGTCGACTGCGAAACCCTTGGAAACTGGCAGGCCGTACTCAGCGAACAGCTGCTTACCCTGATACTCGTGAAGATTCATGCTTTTTACCGTCTTCGTTAGGTACTGCGCTTCGGTGCTGCGCCAATACTGGCGCCGCACCACCTGTGACCGTTGACCCCGGGTTATCCCATGTGATCCGGTCCGGCGGACGTTCCGCGGTGAGTCATGCACGCAAGACTCACGACGGGCTGCCCGCCGTGGTTTCTTATGATTAACGCTTCTTACGGTTGGCTACGTGAATGGCGCCGCCATTCACTGCCAGCGCTGCTTCATGCAACGCTTCGGACAGGGTTGGATGGCTGAAGACCATCATGCCCAGATCCTCGGCACTGGTGCCGAATTCCATTGCGATTGCGCCCTGCTGTACCAGTTCGGCAGCCGATGGGCCAATTACGTGTACACCCAGAACGCGGTCGGTCTTGGCATCGGCGATGACCTTGACGAAACCACCGGTGTCGTTGGCAGCCATCGCACGGCCGCTGGCCGCGAACGGGAAGGTGCCTACGTTAACCTCAACACCCTCGGCCTTCAAGGACTGTTCGGTCTTGCCCACCCATGCGATTTCCGGGTGGGTGTAGATGACCGACGGGATCAGGTCGTAGTTCATCTGGGCCTTGTGGCCCTTGATGCGCTCAACCACCATGATGCCCTCTTCCGAGGCCTTGTGGGCCAGCATCATGCCGCGTACCACGTCACCGATGGCGAATACGCCCGGTACGCTGGTGGCACAGTGATCGTCGACGAAGATATAGCCACGCTCGTCGATGGTCACGCCGCTGTCGGCAGCCAGCAGATCAGTGGTCACCGGGCGGCGGCCGACCGCAACGATCAGCTTGTCGAAGGTGATCTTCTGCTCGCCTTCGGCGTTGGTGTAGGTCACTTCAACTTCGTTGCCGTTGACTTTCGAGCCGGTGACGCGAGCGCCCAGCTTGATGTCCAGGCCTTGCTTGGTCAGGGTCTTCTGGGCTTCTTTCGACACGGCAGTGTCGGCAGCCATCAGGAAGGTGTCCAGGGCTTCCAGGACGGTCACTTCAGCACCCAGGCGAGCCCATACCGAGCCCAGCTCCAGGCCGATCACGCCAGCACCGATAACGCCCAGGCGCTTCGGTACGGCCTGGAACTCCAGGGCGCCGGTGGAGTCGACGATGACATTCTGGTCGACCGGAGCCGGCGGAATGTCGATCGGGCGCGAGCCGGAAGCCAGGATCACGTTCTCGGCTTCGATGACTTCGGTGGTGCCGTCAGCCTTGGTAACTTCGACTTTCTTGCCAGCCAGCAGCTTGCCGTGGCCCTGGATCGAGGTAACGCCGTTGGCCTTGAACAGGGTGGCAACGCCACCGGTCAGGTTCTTGACGATGCCGGCCTTGCGGCCAACCATCGCGGCAACGTCCATCTTCACTTCGCCAGTGGAGATACCGTGAACGTTGAAGCTCTCTTTGGCTTCCTTGTACTTCCAGGAGCTGTCCAGCAGTGCCTTGGAAGGAATGCAACCTACGTTCAGGCAGGTGCCGCCCAGGGCCAGCTTGCCCTCGGCGTCGGTGTACTTCTCGATACAGGCAGTCTTCAGACCGAGTTGGGCGGCCTTGATGGCAGCCACATAGCCGCCAGGACCAGCACCAATTACCACTACATCGAATTTCTGGGTCATAAAAGATTCCTTGTGAGCTTCAAGCGGCAAGCTGCAAGCCGCAAGACAGACAGGCTTCTACTTGAAGCTTGCCGCTTGCAGCTTACAGCTGCTCGATTAGATGTCCAGCAGCAGGCGAGACGGATCTTCCAGCAGGTTCTTGATGGTGACCAGGAAGGTTACCGCTTCCTTGCCATCGATCAGGCGGTGATCGTAGGACAGCGCCAGGTACATCATCGGGCGAATCACAACCTGGCCGTTGATGGCCATCGGACGCTGGATGATGTTGTGCATGCCCAGGATTGCGGCCTGCGGCGGGTTGACGATCGGGGTCGACATCATCGAACCGAAGGTGCCGCCGTTGGTGATGGTGAAGGTGCCACCGGTCATTTCTTCAATCGACAGCTTGCCGTCACGGGCCTTCTTGCCGAAGGTGGCGATGCCGTTTTCGATTTCAGCCAGGCTCATCGACTCGGCGTTACGCAGTACCGGAACCACCAGGCCACGGTCGCTGGAAACCGCAACACCGACGTCGGCGAAGCCGTGGTAGACGATGTCGTTGCCGTCGATCGATGCGTTGACAGCCGGGAAGCGCTTCAGGGCTTCGGTGGCGGCCTTGACGAAGAACGACATGAAGCCCAGGCGTACGCCGTTGTGGGTCTTCTCGAACAGGTCCTTGTACTTCGAACGCAGGGCCATGACTTCGGTCATGTCGACTTCGTTGAAGGTGGTCAGCATGGCCATGTTCGACTGGGCTTCGACCAGACGCTCGGCGATCTTGGCACGCAGGCGGGTCATCGGCACGCGCTTCTCGGTGCGGTCGCCAGCAGCGGTGACCACCGGAGCCGCAGCGGCCGCAGCAGGCTTGGCAGCCGGTGCAGCGGCAGGTGCCGACTTCTTGTTGGCAACAGCAGCTACCACATCTTCCTTGGTGACGCGACCGCCTTTGCCGGTACCGGCAACGGTAGCCAGGTCGATGCCGTTCTCTTCAGCCAGCTTACGGGCAGCCGGGGCAGCGATCGGGTCGTCTTCGCCAGCGTCGGCAGCAGCGGCGGCCGGAGCAGCAGCAGGTGCGGCGGCAGCGGCAGGCGCGGCAGCAGCACCGCCTTCAACGATCGAACCCAGGACTTCGTCGGACAGGACGGTGTCGCCCTCGCCCTTGACGATGTCGCCCAGTACGCCGTCAGCGGTAGCCAGGACTTCCAGGACCACCTTGTCGGTCTCGATGTCGACGATCAGCTCGTCACGCTTGACGGCTTCGCCCGGCTTCTTGTGCCAGGTGGCAACGGTGCCATCGGCAACCGATTCCGGGAAGGTTGGGGCTTTGATCTCGATAGCCATTATCTGTGTTTCCTTAAATTCGGTTTCAGGTGCGCGAAGGCGTTAGACAGTGAAGGCGTCTTGCAGCAGTTTTTCCTGCTGTTCGGCGTGCTTCGAAGCGTAACCACAAGCTGGCGCGGCAGAAGCGTCGCGGCCGGCGTATTCCAGGACCAGTGCCTTGTTGTGGCGGCCCAGGATGCGGCGCATGTGGTGCTGGCTGCTGTACCAGGCGCCCTGGTTCATCGGCTCTTCCTGGCACCATACGGCGTGCTTGAGGTTGCTGTATTGCGCCAGGATTTCGACCAGGTCGTCTTCCGGGAACGGGTACAGCTGCTCGAGACGCAGGATGGCGATGTCTTCGCGGCCTTCGGCACGGCGTTTTTCCAGCAAGTCGTAGTAGACCTTGCCGCTGCACAGCACCAGGCGCTCGACCTTGGCCGGATCGATTGCGTCGATTTCCGGGATCACGGTCTGGAACGAGCCTTCTGCCAGGTCTTCCAGGGTCGAGATGGCCAGCTTGTGGCGCAGCAGCGACTTCGGCGTCAGGACCACCAGCGGCTTGCGCAGCGGGCGAATCACCTGGCGACGCAGCAGGTGGTAAATCTGTGCCGGGGTGGTTGGTACGCAGACCTGGATGTTGTGCTCGGCGCACAGCTGCAGGTAACGCTCCAGACGCGCGGAGGAGTGCTCCGGCCCCTGCCCTTCATAACCGTGTGGCAGCAGCATGGTCAGACCGCACAGGCGGCCCCACTTGTGCTCGCCGCTGGTGATGAACTGGTCGATCACCACTTGCGCACCGTTAGCGAAGTCGCCGAACTGGGCTTCCCAGATCACCAGCGCGTTCGGCGTGGTGGTGGAGTAGCCGTATTCGAACGCCAGTACCGCTTCTTCGGACAGGAACGAATCGTACAGGTCGAAACGTGGCTGGCCCGGGAACAGGTTCTGCAGCGGGATGTAGGTGCTGGCGTCCTTCTGGTTGTGCAACACCGCGTGGCGGTGCGAGAAGGTGCCACGGCCGATGTCCTGGCCGGTCATGCGGATCGGGTGACCTTCGAACTGCAGGGTGGCGTAGGCCATGGTCTCTGCATAACCCCAGTTGATCGGCAAGCCACCGGCCTGCATCTTCTGACGGTCTTCGTAGATCTTCGACACCTGACGCTGGACCACGAAACCTTCCGGCAGCTCAAGCAGCTTGGCCGACAGGTCTTGCAGGGTCTTGAGGTCGAAACGGGTGTCGTGACGCGCGGTCCAGGCATGGCCCAGGTAGGGGCGCCAGTCGACGAACAGCTCGCGGTTCGGCTCCTTGACCAGGCTCTTCACCACGTGCAGGCCGTTGTCCAGCGCATTGCGGTACTCGTCGACCTTGGCCTGGGCGCGATCGGCATCGATACGACCGGCCTGGATCAGCGCCTCGGCGTACAGCTCACGGGTGGTGCGCTGCTTGCTGATCTGCTGGTACATGAGCGGCTGGGTGCCGTTCGGCTCGTCGGCCTCGTTGTGGCCGCGACGACGGTAGCAGACCAGGTCGATGACCACGTCACGCTTGAACTGCATGCGGTAATCGATGGCCAGCTGGGTGACGAACAGCACTGCTTCCGGGTCATCGCCGTTCACGTGCAGGATCGGCGCCTGGATCATCTTGGCCACGTCGGTGGCGTACTCGGTGGAGCGCGCGTCCAGCGGGTTGCTGATGGTGAAACCAACCTGGTTGTTGATCACGATGTGCACGGTACCGCCGGTCTTGAAACCGCGGGTCTGCGACATCTGGAAGGTTTCCATGACCACGCCCTGGCCGGCGAATGCTGCGTCGCCGTGGATCGAGATCGGCAGCACCTTGTCGCCAACGGTGTCGTTGCGACGGTCCTGACGGGCGCGCACCGAACCCTCGACCACTGGCGAAACGATTTCCAGGTGGGACGGGTTGAACGCCATGGCCAGGTGAACTTCGCCACCGGTGGTCATCACGTTCGAGGAGAAGCCCTGGTGATACTTCACGTCACCGGAGCCCAGCTCGTTCATCTTCTTGCCTTCGAACTCGTCGAACAGCTCGCGCGGGTTCTTGCCGAAGGTGTTCACCAGCACGTTCAGACGGCCACGGTGGGCCATGCCGATGACAACTTCCTTGGTGCCGTAGGAGCCGGAACGCTGGATCATTTCGTCCAGCATCGGGATCAGGCTCTCGCCACCTTCAAGGCCGAAGCGCTTGGTGCCCGGGTACTTGGTGCCCAGGTACTTCTCCAGGCCTTCACCGGCGGTAACGCGCTCGAGCAGGTGGGCCTGCACGTCGGCGGAAAACTCCGGACGGCCGCGCACGCTTTCCAGGCGCTGCTGGAACCAGCTGCGCTGCTCGGAATCGACGATGTGGGTAAATTCGGCGCCAATGGTGCGACAATATGTCTTCTGGAGTGCATCGAAGATGTCGCGTAGGCTCGCCTCCTCTTTGCCGATGAACAGGTCGCCGGCACGGAAGGTCGTATCAAGATCGGCATTGGTCAAGCCGTAGTGATTGATCGACAGGTCTACGGGCGCAGGGCGCTGCCACAACCCCAACGGGTCGAGCTTGGCAGCCTGATGACCGCGCATACGATAGGCCTGGATCAGTCGCAGAACTTCAACCTGCTTCTTCTCGTGTTCACTGCTCACGCTCCCGGCAGATACCGGTTGGGCGCGGCGCTGGTTCTTTGCCAGCAGTACGAAATGGTCGCGGATTGTCGAGTGCGATACATCGGTAGCGGTGCTGCCGTCGGCTGGCAACTTCTGGAAGTAAGTGCGCCACTCTTCTGGCACAGCGTTAGGGTCGTGCAGGTAGAGCTCGTAGAGCTCTTCCACATATGCAGCGTTACCACCTGAAAGGTGGGCGCTATCCCACATGCGCTGCATCACGCTTTCTTGCATGCTTGGTCACCCTCGATTAGGGGACTGATCGGCGAGAGCCACAGCAAACCTGGAAAAGTCCGAAAACTAGCGACTGAACCACGCCACCTGGATCCTGCTGATTTTCCGGGTACCAGCCCGGAAAGCCCCTGCTGGTCTCATATCTTCATAGGTAATGAGCGCGGGCTTTGTGGGCCCTTGCCCGGGTTTACCTCAGTGCGGGCTCACCACCCGCACCTCGGCTTACTGCAGGTACAACACTTTGTATCAGGTGCCGCTTTGCAGCAGCATGTTACGTACGTGACCGATTGCCTTGGTCGGGTTCAGACCTTTCGGGCAAACGTTTACGCAGTTCATGATCCCGCGGCAGCGGAATACGCTGAACGGGTCATCCAGGGACGCCAGGCGCTCCTGAGTCTTGGTGTCGCGGCTGTCGGCCAGGAAGCGGTAGGCCTGCAGCAAGGCAGCGGGGCCCAGGAACTTGTCCGGGTTCCACCAGAACGACGGGCAGGAAGTCGAGCAGCAAGCGCACAGAATGCACTCGTACAGGCCGTCCAGCTTGTCGCGGTCTTCCGGCGACTGCAGGCGCTCGATGGCCGGTGCCGGGGTATCGTTCTGCAGGAACGGCTTCACCTTCTCGTACTGCTTGTAGAAGATGCTCATGTCGACCACCAGGTCACGAATGACCGGCAGGCCTGGCAGCGGACGCAGAACCAGCTTGTTGCCCTTGACCACACCCGACAGCGGGGTGATGCAGGCCAGGCCGTTCTTGCCGTTCATGTTCATGCCATCGGAACCGCACACGCCTTCACGGCAGGAGCGACGGTACGAGAAACCCTCGTCCTTTTCCTTGATCAGCGCCAATACATCGAGAACCATCAGGTCCTTGCCGCCGGTATCGACGTCGAACGACTCCATCTTGGGCGCCGAGTCGGTGTCGGGGTTGTAACGGTAAACTTCGACTTTCAACATAGCAGCCACCCTTAGTAAGTCCGGATTTTTGGCTCAAAGGCCGGAACGGTCTTCGGCGCAAAGTTGACGCCGCGCTTGGCAACGCGCTTCTCACCCGGGTAGTACAGGGTGTGGCACAGCCAGTTTTCGTCGTCACGGTCTTCGAAGTCTTCACGGGCGTGGGCGCCGCGGGACTCTTTACGGGCTTCGGCCGCGATGGCGGTAGCTTCGGCGACTTCCAGCAGGTTCTGCAGCTCCAGCGCTTCGATACGCGCGGTGTTGAAGGCCTGGGACTTGTCGTTGATCTTCACATTGGCGATACGGTCACGCAGACCGGCCAGCTGCTCGATACCCTTCTGCATGTATTCGCCAGTACGGAATACACCGAAGTAGTTCTGCATGCAGCTCTGCAGCTCGCGCTTCAGGCTGGCAACGTCTTCGCCAGTGGAGCGCTCGTTGAGCTTGTTCAGGCGGTTCAGGGCAACGTCGATGTCGGTATCGCTGGCGTCGAGGTGTTCGATGCCGTCGCTCAGTGCCTTCTCCAGGTGCAGGCCGGCAGCACGGCCGAACACCACCAGGTCGAGCAGCGAGTTGCCGCCCAGGCGGTTGGCACCGTGAACCGATACGCACGCCACTTCACCTACGGCGAACAGACCAGGAATGATGTGATCCTTGCCTTCTTCGTCCATGGTGATGGCCTGGCCATGAATGTTGGTGGCTACGCCGCCCATCATGTAGTGGCAGGTTGGAACAACCGGGACCGGCGCGACGACTGGGTCGACGTGGGCGAAGGTCTTGGACAGTTCGCAGATACCTGGCAGGCGGCTGTGCAGCACTTCCTCGCCCAGGTGGTCCAGCTTCAGCAGTACGTGGTCCTTGTTCGGGCCCACGCCGTTGCCGGCGATGATTTCCTTGACCATGGAACGGGCAACCACGTCGCGGCCGGCCAGGTCTTTCGCGTTCGGCGCGTAACGCTCCATGAAGCGCTCGCCGTGGGCGTTGATCAGGTAACCACCTTCACCGCGACAACCTTCGGTAACCAGTACACCGGCGCCGGCGATGCCGGTCGGGTGGAACTGCCACATCTCGATGTCCTGCACCGGTACACCGGCACGCAGGGCCATGCCGATACCGTCACCGGTATTGATCAGGGCGTTGGTGGTAGAGGCGTAGATACGGCCCGCACCGCCAGTGGCCAGAACGGTGGCCTTGGACTTGATGTACATGGTCTCGCCGGTTTCGATGCAGATCGCGATCACACCGACAAAGGCGCCTTCCTGGTTCTTCACCAGGTCAACGGCATAGTACTCGTTGAGGAAGGTGGTACCGGCTTTCAGGTTGCCCTGGTACAGGGTGTGCAGCAGCGCGTGACCGGTACGGTCGGATGCGGCACAGGTACGGGCGGCCTGGCCACCTTTACCGAAGTCCTTGGACTGGCCACCGAACGGGCGCTGGTAGATACGGCCGGTTTCGGTGCGCGAGAACGGCAGGCCCATGTGGTCCAGCTCGAAGACCGCAGCCGGGCCTTCCTGACACATATATTCGATAGCGTCCTGGTCACCGATGTAGTCGGAACCCTTGACGGTATCGTACATGTGCCAGCGCCAGTCATCGTTCGGGTCGGCCGAAGCGATGGCGCAGGTAATGCCGCCCTGGGCGGATACAGTGTGCGAACGGGTCGGGAAGACCTTGGTGACTACGGCAGTCTTGTGGCCGCCTTGAGCCAGTTGCAGCGCAGCGCGCATGCCGGCGCCGCCGCCACCGATGATGATGGCGTCGAAGGAAATGGTTGGAATGCTAGCCATGGATCAGATACCCCAGAGAATCTGCACACCCCAGACGAAGTAAGCGAACATCGCAACGCCGCATACCGCCTGGAACAGGAAACGAATCGCAGTTGCCGACTTGCCGAACGACATAGGCGTCAGGTAGTCGGTTGCAATGGTCCACATGCCGACCCAGGCGTGAGCGCCCAGGGCAACGAGGGCCAGCAAGCTGAAGATTCGCATCGCGTTGTTGGAGAACAGACCATGCCACTGGGTGTAGTCGATGCCTGGGTGGGCGACCACGTAGCCGATCAGGAAGATGAAGTAAGCCGCGAGAACGACCGCAGAAACGCGCTGCGCCATCCAGTCATAGAGGCCCGAACGCGACAGGTTCGTGACATTGGTTACCATACCCAAACTCCCACCAGAACGATCAGCACCACGGAGATGACGATCACGATTTTCGAGCCCAGCTTGCCGCCTTCCAGCGTCTCACCGATGCCCATGTCCATGATCAGGTGACGAACACCTGCCACGAGGTGATAAAGCAGGGCGGACAGCAGGCCCCAGGTCACGAACTTGGCCAGCGGGCTGGTCAGACACGCCTTCACCTCACCGAAGCCTTCCTCGGAACCCAGCGACTTGCCCAGTGCATAAAGCATGATGGCAAGGCCGATGAACAGGATGACGCCGGAGATACGGTGCAGGATGGACGTGTACGCAGTGACAGGAAGCTTGATGGTCCTTAGGTCTAGGTTTACAGGTCGTTGGCTTTTCACGGCTTTTTTCACACTGAAGAGCCCCTAGCGAATCAGGGCAAAGTTGTTGGTAAGTGTACTGGTCAGGTACCCACCACCCAGGGAACGGCGACCCCCAGCAGTTCGGGCTTGCAAGCCCCTGGCGGTCGGGTGCCGAGTATAGACAGTTAGGCTGCTTATGACAACGTGACGGGGTAGCCCAAATAGCGCATTGCCTTTAGCGAACAAAAGGCGTAAATGGGCGAGAATTTCGGGAAAAATCAGGCTTGAATGCCTGATTCAACAAGCCTTTAGGCAAATTGACATCTGAATTTATCCCTCTATAGTGGTGCGGGCCCTGCGTGGGGGGTCTGTCTGATGATTTCAAGCATTAATAGGAGGCCACATGGCTGACAAAAAAGCGCAGTTGGTCATCGAGGGCGCTGCCCCCGTCGAGCTGCCCATTTTAACCGGCACCGTTGGTCCTGATGTAATCGACGTCCGCGGGTTAGGGGCCACTGGTCACTTCACCTTCGACCCCGGTTTCATGGCGACCGCCTCGTGCGAGTCGAAGATCACCTATATTGACGGCGACAAAGGGATCCTGCTGCACCGCGGCTACCCGATCGAGCAACTCGCCGAACAGTCCGACTACCTCGAAACCTGCTACCTGCTGCTCAACGGCGAACTGCCGAATGCCGAGCAGAAGGCCCAGTTCGTCAGCACCGTCAAGAACCACACCATGGTTCACGAGCAGCTGAAGTCCTTCTTCAACGGTTTCCGCCGCGACGCTCACCCGATGGCGGTGATGTGCGGTGTGGTCGGCGCCCTGTCGGCGTTCTATCACGACTCCCTGGACATCAATAACCCGCAACACCGCGAAATTTCCGCGGTGCGCCTGGTCGCCAAGATGCCGACCCTGGCCGCGATGGTTTACAAGTACTCCATGGGCCAGCCGATGATGTACCCGCGCAACGACCTGTCGTACGCGGAAAACTTCCTGCACATGATGTTCAACACCCCGTGCGAGATCAAACCGATCAGCCCGGTGCTGGCCAAGGCAATGGACCGGATCTTCATCCTCCATGCCGACCACGAGCAGAACGCTTCCACCTCCACCGTCCGTCTGGCCGGCTCGTCGGGTGCCAACCCGTTCGCCTGTATCGCCGCCGGTATCGCTGCACTGTGGGGCCCGGCCCACGGCGGTGCGAACGAAGCTGTACTGACCATGCTCGATGAAATCGGCGATGTCTCGAACATCGACACCTTCATCGCCAAGGCCAAGGACAAGAACGACCCGTTCAAGCTGATGGGCTTCGGTCACCGCGTGTACAAGAACCGCGACCCGCGCGCCACCGTGATGAAGCAGACCTGCGACGAAGTCCTGCGCGAGCTGGGCATCAAGAACGACCCGCAGCTGGAACTGGCCATGCGCCTGGAAGAGATCGCCCTGACCGATCCGTACTTCATCGAACGCTCGCTGTACCCGAACGTCGACTTCTACTCGGGGATCATCCTCAAGGCAATCGGCATTCCGACCAGCATGTTCACCGTGATCTTCGCCCTGGCACGCACCGTGGGCTGGATCTCGCACTGGAAAGAAATGCTCTCCAGCCCGTACAAGATCGGCCGCCCGCGCCAGCTGTACACCGGCGAGCAGAAGCGCGACATCGTTGCGCTGAAGGACCGCAAGTAAGCTGTCATGGCCGAACGCAAAAAGGCTGCCCTCGGGCAGCCTTTTTTATTCATCGTCTGTCGCAAATCCCTGTAGGAGCGGGGGGGGGGGGGGGGGGGGGGGGGGGGGGGGGGGGGGGGGGGGGGGGGGGGGGGGGGGGGGGGGGGGGGGGGGGGGGGGA
>NZ_JBIVHY010000013.1:0-167138 GCF_044749445.1 Pseudomonas sp. NPDC089408 | reverse complement strand
TGGTAGTGTGGGGTTTCCCCATGTGAGAGTAGGTCATCGTCAAGATTCATTTCGCAAAACCCCTATCTGCACATGCAGGTAGGGGTTTTGTCTTTGTGGTCCGAAAACAGTCCCCCAGCTTCACAAAAATCCCTGTGGGAGCGGGCGAGCCCGCGGAGAATGCAACGCGGTGCATGGCACCGGCTTCGCCGGTGTTCGCGGGCTAGCCCGCCCCCGCAGGGAATGTGGTAACAGCCTGCATGCATTCGGCCCTTTTCCTATGCAAGCCCCCAGCCCATGGCTATCATGCCTGCCTTATTCCAAGTCGAGACTGGCATGCTGAAGTTGTTGAATCTCCTCAAGGATGGCCGGTTCCATTCCGGAGAAGCTCTGGGGGCAGCCCTGGGGGTGAGTCGCAGCGCCGTGTGGAAGCAGCTGCAGCATCTGGAAAGTGAGCTGAACCTCACCATTCACAAGGTTCGTGGGCGCGGCTATCAGCTGGCGGCGCCGCTGGCTTTGCTTGAGGCGCAGGCAATCGCCGGGTTTGCCGAGGGCGAACAGTGGCCGGTCTTCATCCGCGAAACCATCGACTCCACCAATGCCGAAGGTTTGCGTCTTGCTGGTGAAGGGCAGGCTGCACCATTCCTCGTTCTGGCCGAGCGCCAGAGCGCTGGCCGTGGTCGGCGTGGTCGGCAATGGGTGAGCCCGTTTGCCGAAAACCTCTATTACAGCCTGGTGCTGCGCGTCGATGGCGGCATGCGCCAACTCGAAGGCTTGAGTCTGGTTGTGGGATTGTCGGTAATGCGCACTTTGCAGGCATTCGGGGTAAAGGATGTGGGGCTCAAGTGGCCTAATGATGTCCTGGTTCGCGGGCAAAAGATCACCGGTATTCTCCTGGAACTGGTGGGTGATCCGGCCGATGTCTGCCACGTAGTACTAGGCGTCGGTATCAATGTGAACATGCAGGTAAACGATCAGGTCGACCAACAATGGACCTCGATGCGGCGTGAAATGGGTGTGGCAGTTGATCGCAACCAGCTGGTAGCGTCGCTTAGCCAGCAGTTGCAGCATGAGTTGGCGCGCCATCGTCGCTACGGCTTTGCCGCATTCCAGGAGGAGTGGGAGCAGGCGCATCTGTGGCAAGGGCGTAATGTATCGCTGGTTGCCGGCAACACACGTATCGATGGTGTGGTTCTTGGCGTCGACGGGCAAGGCGGCTTGCGCCTTGAGGTGGACGGAGTAGAGAAGAGCTTCAGCGGTGGTGAGCTCAGTTTGAGGTTGCGTGATGATTCTTGAGCTCGATTGCGGTAACAGCTTCATCAAGTGGCGGGTAATCCATGCCGCTGATGCGGTGATTGAGGGTGGCGGGATTGTCGACTCCGACCAGGCGCTGGTTGCCGAGGTGCAGGCGCTCGCTTCGGTACGCCTTACGGGCTGTCGCATTGTCAGTGTGCGAAGCGAAGAGGAAACCGACGCGCTTTGTGCCGTGATTTGCCAGGCATTTGCCGTGCAGGCGCGAGTTGCGCACCCAGCCCGGGAAATGGCAGGTGTGCGCAATGGCTATGACGATCATCAACGTCTCGGCATGGATCGTTGGCTGGCTGCGTTGGGCGCGTTTCACCTGGCCAAGGGCGCGTGCCTGGTCATTGATTTGGGTACTGCCGCAAAAGCGGACTTTGTTGCTGCGGACGGCGAACACCTTGGAGGATACATCTGCCCTGGTATGCCGTTGATGCGTAGCCAGCTGCGCACGCACACCCGGCGCATCCGCTATGACGACGCCTCTGCCGAGCGTGCACTGACCAGCCTGTCACCAGGTCGCTCGACCGTCGAGGCGGTAGAGCGCGGCTGCGTGTTGATGCTTCAAGGGTTTGCGCGCACCCAGCTCGAACAGGCGCGTGCATTGTGGGGGGAGGAGTTCACAGTGTTCCTCACCGGTGGCGATGCTCCGCTGGTGAGGGAGGCCGTGCCACAGGCGCGTGTTGTGCCTGATCTGGTTTTTGTTGGCCTGGCCATGGCCTGTCCATTGGATTGAGGTGCCTATGCGTTGGTTGTTTCTGCTGTTACTGGTGCTCAACGTCTTTTATTACGTGTGGCATCAGCAGGAAGCCCCGCTGAAGGTCAAGGAAGTCGCCCCGTTGTCGCTGTACAAGGGAAGTCAGCAAGAAATCCGGCTGTTGCGTGAAACCGGTGTGTCGGCGCCGCCCAAGCGCCGGGACGAATGCCTGGTAATCGGTGGCGCAATGGCCCAGGAACAGCTCGAAGCGCTGCGCCAACGGCTGCTGAGCCTGGATATTGCTACGTTGCCGGTGGCGGGGCAGCTGCCTGGGGCAGATGGCCGCTGGCTCAAGGTGGCCCCGGAAAGCGAGCGTTTGCTGGACCAAACGGTGATCTCAACTCTTTCCAATGATTTCAAAGACTTAAAACATAAAATTATTTTCTGCCAGGGTATTGCAACTGGCGAATAGCTTGATAGAATGGCGCCCGCTTCACAGGGAACACCACTCAGGTGGCAGAACCAGGAGCGGTGTCAAAGCAGCTAAGTTTCAGATTTGATTGAAAAAAATTTGAAAAAACGCTTGACACTAGGGCGGCAGGCACATAGAATGCCGGCCACATCTGGAGGGATTCCCGAGCGGCCAAAGGGGACGGACTGTAAATCCGTTGCGAGAGCTTCGAAGGTTCGAATCCTTCTCCCTCCACCAGTTTTAGCGAGAGCCGCAAGCTCCGCGGGTATAGTTTAGTGGTAGAACCTCAGCCTTCCAAGCTGATGATGCGGGTTCGATTCCCGCTACCCGCTCCAAGTTTGCTGGATATTGCACAAAGTGTTTCGCTCTTGTAGCTCAGTTGGTAGAGCACACCCTTGGTAAGGGTGAGGTCAGCGGTTCAAATCCGCTCAAGAGCTCCATACAAACAAGGCAGATATGAAAATATCTGCCTTTGTTTTATCAGCGCAAGACTATTTCTTCTGCGGAGGATTGTATCGATGGCTAAGGAAAAGTTTGATCGTTCCCTTCCCCACGTTAACGTCGGCACTATCGGCCACGTTGACCACGGTAAGACCACTCTGACCGCAGCTCTGACTCGCGTTTGCTCCGAAGTTTTCGGTTCGGCAATCGTTGAGTTCGACAAGATCGACTCGGCTCCGGAAGAAAAAGCGCGCGGTATCACCATCAACACCGCTCACGTTGAGTACAACTCGACCATTCGTCACTACGCTCACGTTGACTGCCCAGGTCACGCTGACTACGTGAAGAACATGATCACCGGTGCTGCCCAGATGGACGGCGCGATCCTGGTTTGCTCGGCCGCCGATGGTCCGATGCCACAAACCCGTGAGCACATCCTGCTGTCCCGTCAGGTTGGCGTTCCGTACATCGTGGTCTTCCTGAACAAGGCTGACCTGGTAGACGACGCTGAGCTGCTGGAACTGGTCGAGATGGAAGTTCGCGACCTGCTGTCCACCTACGACTTCCCAGGCGACGACACTCCGATCATCATCGGTTCCGCTCGTATGGCCCTGGAAGGCAAAGACGACAACGAAATGGGCACTACCGCTGTCAAGAAGCTGGTAGAGACTCTGGACAGCTACATTCCTGAGCCAGTTCGTGCCATCGACCAGCCGTTCCTGATGCCGATCGAAGACGTATTCTCGATCTCGGGTCGTGGTACCGTTGTTACCGGTCGTATCGAGCGTGGTATCGTCCGCGTTCAGGATCCGCTGGAAATCGTTGGTCTGCGTGACACCACCACCACCACCTGCACCGGTGTTGAGATGTTCCGCAAGCTGCTGGACGAAGGTCGTGCTGGCGAGAACTGCGGCGTTCTGCTGCGTGGTACCAAGCGTGACGACGTTGAGCGTGGCCAGGTTCTGGTCAAGCCAGGTTCGGTCAAGCCGCACACCAAGTTCACCGCAGAAGTCTACGTTCTGTCGAAGGAAGAAGGCGGTCGTCACACTCCGTTCTTCAAAGGCTACCGTCCACAGTTCTACTTCCGTACCACTGACGTGACCGGTAACTGCGAACTGCCGGAAGGCGTTGAAATGGTAATGCCAGGTGACAACATTCAGATGACTGTTACCCTGATCAAGACCATCGCAATGGAAGACGGTCTGCGCTTCGCTATCCGTGAAGGCGGTCGTACCGTCGGCGCCGGCGTCGTAGCAAAAATTATTGAATAAGTAGTTGATTTACTTGATCAGGCCGGTATAATGGCCGGCCTGATACAGCGTTACAGGTCAGTAGCTCAATTGGCAGAGCGACGGTCTCCAAAACCGTAGGTTGGGGGTTCGATTCCCTCCTGACCTGCCATTTCACCTCGGTGTGATGGCTTTCTTCTTACAGGATCCTCCTCGATGACCCCCAAAACTGAAGCCCAAGAATCGCGTTTTGATCTGTTCAAGTGGCTGGCTGTAGTGGCTTTGGTGGTAGTTGGTGTTGTGGGTAATCAATATTACTCTGCTTCCCCAATCCTGTATCGCGTTCTCGCGCTTCTCGCCCTGGCTGCTGTCGCAGGCTTTGTAGCTCTGCAGACTGCGAAGGGTAAGTCGTTCTTTGCGTTGGCGAAGGAAGCTCGTACCGAGATTCGTAAAGTCGTGTGGCCGACCCGCCAGGAAACCACCCAGACCACGCTGATTGTCGTGGCTGTCGTGCTGGTTATGGCACTGCTGTTGTGGGGGCTCGATTCCCTGCTCGGCTGGGCGGTCTCCTTGATCGTTGGCTAAAGGTGTCCCGTGGCTAAGCGTTGGTATGTTGTGCATGCTTACTCGGGTTACGAGAAGCATGTAATGCGCTCCCTGATTGAGCGCGTCAAGCTGGCTGGCATGGAAGACGGTTTCGGCGAGATCCTGGTCCCGACCGAAGAAGTCGTAGAAATGCGCAATGGCCAGAAGCGCAAGAGTGAGCGCAAATTCTTCCCTGGCTATGTACTGGTCCAGATGGAGATGAACGAAGGGACTTGGCACTTGGTCAAGGACACCCCTCGTGTGATGGGCTTTATCGGTGGTACCGCAGACAAGCCTGCGCCAATCACTGATAAAGAAGCTGAAGCTATCCTGCGTCGCGTTGCCGACGGCAGTGACAAGCCGAAGCCGAAGACGCTGTTCGAGCCAGGTGAAGTGGTTCGAGTCATTGACGGTCCGTTCGCTGACTTCAATGGTAGTGTCGAAGAGGTTAACTACGAAAAGAGCCGCCTGCAGGTTGCAGTGCTCATTTTCGGTCGCTCTACTCCGGTAGAGCTCGAGTTCAGCCAGGTCGAAAAGGTCTAGGCGGACAAAGCATCCCATACCCCGCAGCCCTGTGTGCTGCGGGGTTTTGTCGTCACTGGGATAAAACGCAAGTCATCCGGGGAGCCATCAGGCGTTCGTACCCGATTTTGGAGTAGCTCATGGCTAAGAAGATTCAGGCTTACATCAAGCTGCAAGTTAAGGCCGGCCAGGCCAACCCAAGCCCACCCGTTGGTCCAGCACTGGGCCAACATGGTGTGAACATCATGGAATTCTGCAAGGCCTTCAACGCCCGTACTCAGGGTCAAGAAGCTGGCCTGCCGACTCCTGTGATCATCACTGTCTACAGCGACCGTAGCTTCACCTTCGAGACCAAGAGCACCCCTGCCTCGGTTCTGCTGAAGAAAGCTGCTGGCCTGACCAGTGGTTCGGCTCGTCCGAACACCGTTAAAGTCGGTACCGTTACCCGTGCTCAGCTGGAAGACATCGCGAAAGCCAAACAGGCTGACCTGACTGCCGCTGACCTGGACGCTGCTGTACGCACCATCGCTGGCTCTGCCCGCAGCATGGGCCTGAACGTGGAGGGTGTGTAATGGCTAAGCTGACCAAACGCCAAAAGGCAATCGCCGAGAAAATCGAAGCAGGCAAGGCCTACAACTTCGAAGAAGCGGCAACTCTGCTGGCCTCGCTGCCTGCTGCCAAGTTCGTCGAGTCCTACGACATCGCTGTTAACCTCGGTGTTGACCCGCGTAAATCCGACCAGGTCGTACGTAGCGCTACCGTGCTGCCACACGGCACTGGCAAGACCGTTCGCGTTGCTGTCTTCACCCAGGGTCCAGCTGCTGAAGCTGCTCTGGCTGCCGGCGCTGACCGCGTAGGTATGGATGATCTGGCTGCCGAAATGAAAGCCGGCGACCTGAACTATGACGTCGTCATCGCATCGCCTGATGCCATGCGCGTTGTAGGTCAACTGGGTCAGGTTCTGGGTCCTCGTGGCCTGATGCCTAACCCGAAAGTGGGTACCGTGAGCCCAGACGTAGCCACTGCCGTGAAAAACGCCAAGGCTGGTCAGGTTCGCTACCGTACCGACAAAAACGGTATTATCCATACCTCCGTTGGCAAGGTCGGCTTCGAAGCCGGCAAGCTGAAGGAAAACGTTGAAGCCCTGATCGCTGACCTGAAGCGTATCAAGCCAGCTTCCTCGAAAGGTATTTACGTCAAGCGCGTTACCCTGAGCACCACCATGGGCCCAGGTCTGGTCATCGACCAGAGCTCGCTGAACGTGTAAGAACATGGCGGTGCGACCAGTCGCGCCGCCAGCCAAAATTGGGGTCCCTGCCTGGCGGGGGCTATCCAAGACCGTAGGCGGCGCAAGCCTTAAAACATCAGCCCACGCAGATGGTGCTCCCGATTCGTTTTCGAATCAGACACCAAAACGACATCAGGCTTCGGCCAGATGCAACGGTAAAAACCAGGAGTAAACCCGTGGCAATTAAACTCGAAGACAAGAAGGCCATCGTCGCTGAAGTCAACGAGGCTGCCAAAGTCGCTCTGTCCGCTGTCGTGGCTGATGCCCGTGGTGTGACTGTAAGCGCAATGACCGGACTCCGTAAAGAGGCCCGCGAAGCTGGCGTATACGTACGTGTCGTACGTAACACCCTGCTCAAGCGCGCTGTTGAAGGCACCGAATTCTCGATCCTCAACGACGCGTTCAAAGGCCCGACCCTGATTGCTTTCTCCAACGAACACCCGGGCGCTGCTGCCCGTCTGTTCAAAGAGTTCGCCAAGGGTCAGGACAAGTTCGAGATCAAGGCAGCTGCGTTTGACGGCAATTTCATTGCAGCGAACCAGATCGACGTGTTGGCTACCCTGCCGACCCGCGACGAAGCTATTGCACGACTGATGAGCGTGATTCAAGGCGCCACCAGCAAGCTGGCTCGTACTCTGGCAGCCATTCGCGACCAGAAAGAAGCTACCGCAGCCTAAGGCGCGCGAACTCTTTCAAAATCATACGTTTAATTTGATGGCTGCGTAGGCTGTCACCCCAATACAGGATTTAAGTCATGTCTCTGACTAACGAACAAATCATCGAAGCAATCGGCCAGAAAACCGTTCTGGAAGTTGTTGAGCTGATCAAAGCAATGGAAGAAACCTTCGGCGTTACCGCTGCTGTTGCCGCTGCTGGCCCAGCTGCTGCTGCTGCCGTTGTTGAAGAGCAGACCGAGTTCAACGTTGTTCTGGTTGAAGCCGGCGACAAGAAAGTGAACGTGATCAAAGCCGTTCGCGAACTGACCGGTCTGGGCCTGAAAGAAGCCAAAGAGAAAGTCGATGGCGCTCCTCAGGTTGTAGCTGAAGGCGTTTCGAAAGAAGCCGCTGAAGACGCTAAGAAGAAGCTGGAAGAAGCAGGCGCTAAAGTCGAGCTGAAGTAATCTCGACCTTGCGATGCCAGCCTGAGCGTTGAGCGAAAGGCTGATGGCTGGTGGCTTATGCCACCGGCCTTTTTCCGTTATTGGTGGCCGATCAGATCGGCCCCGATAACGAGCTGCAAGACACCCATGTGGGTGGCGCAAACCAAGGGGTTTGCACGATTTTCTGGCTGCTCCCGCCGGGAGAAGCCAAACAAGCAGGTGACCAAGCTGGGGAACGCTGATGGCTTACTCATATACTGAGAAAAAACGTATCCGCAAGGACTTTAGCAAGTTGCCGGACGTCATGGATGTGCCTTACCTCCTGGCCATCCAGCTGGATTCGTATCGCGAATTCCTGCAAGCGGGAGCATCCAAGGATAACTTCCGCGACGTCGGCCTGCACGCGGCCTTCAAATCGGTATTCCCGATCATCAGCTACTCCGGCAATGCTGCCTTGGAGTACGTAGGCTATCGCCTGGGCGAGCCCGCCTTCGATGTGAAGGAATGTGTCCTGCGTGGCGTGACCTTCGCGGTCCCACTGCGGGTCAAGGTGCGCCTGATCATCTTCGACAAGGAATCGTCGAACAAAGCGATCAAGGACATCAAAGAGCAAGAAGTCTACATGGGTGAAATCCCCCTGATGACTGAGAACGGTACCTTCGTTATCAACGGTACCGAGCGAGTGATCGTTTCCCAGCTGCACCGTTCGCCTGGTGTGTTCTTCGACCACGACCGTGGCAAGACTCACAGCTCCGGCAAGCTGCTGTACTCCGCTCGCATCATCCCTTACCGCGGTTCCTGGCTGGACTTCGAGTTCGACCCGAAGGACTGCGTGTTCGTGCGTATCGACCGTCGCCGCAAGCTGCCGGCCTCGGTGCTGCTGCGCGCCCTGGGCTACAGCACTGAAGAAGTGCTGAACACCTTCTACACCACCAACGTGTTCCACGTTTCCGGCGAAAAACTCAGCCTGGAACTGGTACCTCAGCGTCTGCGTGGTGAAGTTGCAGTCATGGACATCCATGACGAAACCGGCAAAGTCATTGTCGAGCAGGGCCGCCGTATTACCGCGCGCCACATCAACCAGCTCGAGAAAGCCGGCGTCAAGCAGCTGGACGTTCCGATGGAATACGTCCTGGGCCGCACTACTGCCAAGGCTATCGTGCATCCGGCTACCGGTGAGATCCTCGCCGAGTGCAACACCGAGATGACCACCGAGCTGCTGATCAAAGTCGCCAAGGCACAGGTTGTCCGTATCGAGACCCTGTACACCAACGACATCGATTGCGGTCCGTTCATCTCCGACACCCTGAAGATCGACACCACCAGCAACCAGCTGGAAGCCCTGGTCGAGATCTACCGCATGATGCGTCCAGGCGAGCCGCCGACCAAGGATGCAGCCGAGACCCTGTTCAACAACCTGTTCTTCAGCGCCGAGCGTTACGACCTGTCTGCCGTAGGTCGCATGAAGTTCAACCGTCGTATCGGTCGTACCGAGATCGAAGGTTCGGGCGTGCTGAGCAAGGAAGACATCGTCGAGGTTCTGAAGACCCTGGTCGATATCCGTAACGGCAAAGGCATTGTCGACGACATCGACCACCTGGGTAACCGTCGCGTGCGTTGCGTCGGCGAGATGGCCGAAAACCAGTTCCGCGTTGGCCTGGTGCGTGTTGAGCGCGCGGTCAAGGAACGCCTGTCGATGGCGGAAAGCGAAGGCCTGATGCCGCAAGACCTGATCAACGCCAAGCCGGTTGCGGCGGCGGTGAAAGAGTTCTTCGGTTCCAGCCAGCTGTCCCAGTTCATGGACCAGAACAATCCGCTCTCCGAGATCACCCACAAGCGCCGCGTTTCTGCACTCGGCCCTGGCGGTCTGACCCGTGAGCGTGCCGGCTTCGAAGTCCGTGACGTACACCCGACCCACTACGGCCGTGTGTGCCCGATCGAGACCCCTGAAGGTCCGAACATCGGTCTGATCAACTCCCTGGCAGCTTATGCCCGCACCAACCAGTACGGCTTCCTGGAAAGCCCATACCGTGTGGTGAAGGAAGGCGTGGTCAGCGACGACATCGTATTCCTGTCGGCCATCGAAGAAGCGGATCACGTCATCGCCCAGGCTTCGGCCGCGATGAACGAGAAGAAGCAGCTGATCGATGAGCTGGTAGCCGTTCGTCACCTGAACGAATTCACCGTCAAGGCGCCGGAAGACGTCACCCTGATGGACGTTTCGCCGAAGCAGGTTGTTTCCGTTGCTGCCTCGCTGATTCCGTTCCTCGAGCACGACGACGCCAACCGTGCATTGATGGGTTCGAACATGCAGCGTCAGGCTGTACCAACCCTGCGCGCCGACAAGCCGCTGGTAGGTACCGGCATGGAGCGCAACGTTGCCCGTGACTCCGGTGTCTGCGTGGTTGCTCGCCGCGGTGGTGTGATCGACTCTGTCGACGCCAGCCGTATCGTTGTTCGCGTCAATGACGACGAAGTCGAGACCGGCGAAGCAGGTGTGGATATCTACAACCTGACCAAGTACACCCGTTCGAACCAGAACACCTGCATCAACCAGCGTCCGCTGGTAAGCAAAGGTGACAAAGTTCAGCGTAGCGACATCATGGCCGACGGCCCGTCCACCGACATGGGTGAACTGGCACTGGGTCAGAACATGCGCATCGCGTTCATGGCGTGGAACGGCTTCAACTTCGAAGACTCCATCTGCCTGTCCGAGCGTGTGGTTCAGGAAGACCGCTTCACCACTATCCACATTCAGGAACTGACCTGTGTGGCGCGTGACACCAAGCTTGGCCCAGAGGAAATCACTGCGGACATCCCGAACGTGGGTGAAGCCGCACTGAACAAGCTGGACGAAGCCGGTATCGTTTACGTAGGTGCTGAAGTCGGCGCTGGCGACATCCTGGTCGGCAAGGTCACGCCAAAAGGCGAAACCCAACTGACGCCGGAAGAAAAACTGCTGCGCGCTATCTTCGGTGAGAAGGCTAGCGACGTTAAGGACACCTCCCTGCGCGTGCCAACCGGCACCAAGGGTACAGTCATCGACGTACAGGTCTTCACCCGAGATGGCGTTGAGCGCGACAGCCGCGCCCTGGCCATCGAGAAGATGCAGCTGGACGAGATTCGCAAGGACCTCAACGAAGAGTTCCGCATCGTCGAAGGTGCAACCTTCGAGCGTCTGCGTTCTGCCCTGAACGGCCAGGTGGTCGACGGTGGCGCGGGCCTGAAAAAAGGCACCGTGATCACTGACGAAGTGCTGAGCGGTCTGGAGCACGGCCAGTGGTTCAAACTGCGCATGGCTGAAGATGCACTGAACGAGCAGCTGGAAAAGGCTCAGCAGTACATCGTCGACCGTCGCCGTCTGCTGGACGACAAGTTCGAAGACAAGAAGCGCAAGCTGCAGCAGGGCGATGACCTGGCACCGGGCGTACTGAAGATCGTCAAGGTTTACCTGGCAATCCGCCGTCGCATCCAGCCGGGTGACAAGATGGCCGGCCGTCACGGTAACAAAGGTGTTGTCTCGGTCATCATGCCGGTTGAAGACATGCCGCACGATGCCAACGGTACTCCGGTCGACGTCGTACTGAACCCGCTGGGCGTACCTTCGCGTATGAACGTTGGCCAGATCCTCGAAACCCACCTTGGCCTGGCGGCCAAAGGCCTGGGCGAGAAGATCGACCGCATGCTCGAAGAGCAGCGCAAAGCGGCTGAACTGCGTGTGTTCCTGACCGAGGTCTACAACGAGATCGGCGGTCGTCAGGAAAACCTCGAAGAGTTCACCGACGCAGAGATCCTGGCTCTGGCCCACAACCTGAAGAAAGGCGTGCCTATGGCTACTCCGGTCTTCGACGGTGCCAAAGAGCGCGAGATCAAGGCCATGCTGAAACTGGCAGACCTGCCAGAAAGCGGCCAGATGGTGCTGTTCGATGGCCGTACCGGCAACAAGTTCGAGCGTCCTGTGACCGTTGGTTACATGTACATGCTCAAGCTGAACCACTTGGTGGACGACAAGATGCACGCGCGTTCCACTGGTTCTTACAGCCTGGTTACCCAGCAGCCGCTGGGTGGTAAGGCACAGTTCGGTGGTCAGCGTTTCGGGGAGATGGAAGTGTGGGCGCTGGAAGCATACGGCGCGGCATACACCCTGCAAGAAATGCTCACAGTGAAGTCGGACGACGTGAACGGCCGTACCAAGATGTACAAGAACATCGTGGATGGCGATCACCGTATGGAGCCGGGCATGCCCGAGTCCTTCAACGTGTTGATCAAAGAGATCCGTTCGCTCGGTATCGATATCGATCTGGAAACCGAATAACACGTGACGCGAAGGGGGGTGGGGCAGGTAATGCCCGCTCCCTGCTCCGCCAGGAGGAAAGGCCTTGAAAGACCTACTGAATTTGCTGAAAAACCAGGGTCAAGTCGAAGAGTTCGACGCCATCCGCATCGGTCTGGCGTCGCCTGAAATGATCCGTTCGTGGTCGTTCGGTGAAGTTAAGAAGCCGGAAACCATCAACTACCGTACGTTCAAACCTGAGCGTGACGGCCTGTTCTGCGCCAAGATCTTTGGCCCAGTCAAGGACTACGAGTGCCTGTGCGGCAAGTACAAGCGCCTCAAGCACCGCGGCGTAATCTGCGAGAAGTGTGGCGTTGAAGTTGCCCTGGCCAAGGTTCGTCGTGAGCGCATGGCGCACATCGAACTGGCCTCGCCGGTTGCCCACATCTGGTTCCTGAAGTCGCTGCCGTCCCGTATCGGCCTGCTGATGGACATGACCCTGCGTGATATCGAGCGCGTTCTCTACTTCGAGAGCTATGTCGTTATCGACCCGGGCATGACCACCCTGGAAAAGGGCCAGCTGCTGAACGACGAGCAGTACTTCGAAGCGCTGGAAGAGTTCGGTGATGACTTCGACGCCCGCATGGGTGCCGAGGCTGTCCGCGAGCTGCTGCACGCTATCGACCTGGAGCACGAGATTGGCCGCCTGCGCGAAGAAATCCCGCAGACCAACTCGGAAACCAAGATCAAGAAGCTGTCCAAGCGCCTGAAGCTGATGGAAGCTTTCCAGGGCTCGGGCAACCTGCCTGAGTGGATGGTCCTGACCGTCCTGCCAGTACTGCCGCCGGACCTGCGTCCGCTGGTACCGCTGGATGGCGGCCGCTTCGCGACCTCCGACCTGAACGACCTGTATCGTCGGGTGATCAACCGTAACAACCGTCTGAAGCGCCTGCTGGATCTGTCGGCGCCGGACATCATCGTGCGCAACGAAAAGCGCATGCTGCAGGAAGCGGTCGACGCCCTGCTGGACAACGGCCGTCGTGGTCGCGCCATTACTGGCTCGAACAAGCGTCCGCTGAAGTCCCTGGCTGACATGATCAAAGGTAAGCAAGGCCGCTTCCGTCAGAACTTGCTCGGTAAGCGTGTGGACTACTCCGGCCGTTCGGTAATTACCGTAGGCCCGACCCTGCGTCTGCACCAGTGCGGTCTGCCGAAGAAGATGGCCCTCGAGCTGTTCAAACCGTTCATTTTCGGCAAGCTGGAAATGCGTGGTCTGGCGACCACCATCAAGGCTGCCAAGAAGATGGTCGAGCGCGAACTGCCAGAGGTGTGGGACGTTCTCGCCGAAGTGATTCGCGAACACCCCGTGCTGCTCAACCGTGCACCGACCCTGCACCGTCTGGGTATCCAGGCCTTCGAGCCAGTACTGATCGAAGGTAAGGCTATCCAGCTGCACCCGCTGGTTTGCGCCGCGTACAACGCCGACTTCGACGGTGACCAGATGGCCGTTCACGTGCCGCTGACCCTGGAAGCCCAGCTCGAAGCACGTGCGCTGATGATGTCGACCAACAACATCCTGTCGCCAGCCAACGGTGAGCCAATCATCGTTCCGTCGCAGGACGTTGTACTGGGTCTGTACTACATGACCCGTGAAGCCATCAACGCCAAGGGCGAAGGTCGCGTGTTCGCCGACCTGCAGGAAGTCGACCGCGTATTCCGCGCCGGCGAAGCTGCCCTGCACGCGAAAATCAAGGTTCGTATCAACGAAACCGTGAAAGACCGTGATGGCAGCGTTACCAAGAACACCCGTATCGTCGACACGACTGTCGGCCGTGCGCTGCTGTTCCAGGTTGTACCGGCAGGCCTGCCGTACGACGTGGTCAACCAGCCAATGAAGAAAAAGGCGATTTCCAAGCTGATCAACCAGTGCTACCGCGTGGTTGGTCTGAAAGAGACCGTTATCTTCGCTGACCAGTTGATGTACACCGGTTTCGCTTACTCCACCATCTCTGGCGTGTCCATTGGTGTGAACGACTTTGTCATCCCTGATGAGAAAGCGCGCATCATCAACAACGCTACCGATGAAGTGAAGGAAATCGAGAGCCAGTACGCCTCCGGCCTGGTAACCCAGGGCGAGAAGTACAACAAGGTCATCGACTTGTGGTCGAAGGCGAACGACGAAGTGTCCAAGGCGATGATGGCCAACCTCTCGAAAGAGAAGGTCATCGACCGCGAGGGCAAGGAAGTCGAGCAAGAGTCCTTCAACTCGATGTACATGATGGCTGACTCGGGTGCGCGGGGTTCCGCAGCACAGATCCGTCAGCTGGCTGGTATGCGTGGCCTGATGGCCAAGCCGGACGGCTCGATCATCGAGACGCCGATCACCGCGAACTTCCGTGAAGGTTTGAGCGTACTTCAGTACTTCATTTCGACTCACGGTGCTCGTAAGGGTCTGGCGGATACCGCACTGAAGACCGCTAACTCCGGTTACCTGACCCGTCGTCTGGTAGACGTTGCCCAGGATCTGGTGGTTACCGAGATCGACTGTGGCACCGACCACGGCCTGCTGATGACGCCGCACATTGAAGGCGGTGACGTAGTGGAGCCGCTGGGTGAGCGTGTACTGGGCCGTGTTATTGCCCGTGACGTGTTCAAGCCAGGCACCGAGGACGTCATCGTTCCGGCTGGCACCCTGGTTGACGAGCAGTGGGTCGAGTTCATCGAGCTGAACAGCATCGACGAAGTGATCGTGCGTTCGCCGATCAACTGCGAAACCCGCTTCGGTATCTGCGCCAAGTGCTACGGTCGTGACCTGGCGCGTGGTCACCAGGTGAACATCGGTGAAGCTGTCGGCGTTATCGCTGCACAGTCGATTGGTGAGCCGGGTACCCAGCTGACCATGCGTACGTTCCACATCGGTGGTGCTGCAAGCCGTACTTCGGCTGCCGACAGCGTCCAGGTGAAGAACGGCGGTATGGTGCGCCTGCACAACCTGAAGCAGGTTGAGCGTGCCGACGGTAACCTGGTTGCCGTATCGCGTTCCGGTGAGTTGGCCATTGCCGACGAATTCGGCCGTGAGCGTGAGCGTTACAAGCTGCCTTACGGTGCGGTGATTTCGGTCAAGGAAGGTGAAAAGGTTGAAGCTGGCGCCATCGTCGCCAAGTGGGACCCGCACACCCACCCGATCGTTACCGAGCTGAAAGGTACCGTGACCTTCGTGGGCATGGAAGAAAACATCACCATCAAGCGTCAGACCGATGAGCTGACCGGCTTGACCAACATTGAAGTACTGGACGTCAAGGATCGCCCTGCCGCAGGCAAGGAAATCCGTCCGGCAATCAAGATGGTCGATGCTGCAGGCAAGGACCTGTACCTGCCAGGTACCGACGTACCTGCCCAGTACTTCCTGCCGGCCAACGCCCTCGTCGGTGTGGCTGACGGTGCACAGATCGGCGTTGGTGACGTTATCGCGCGTATCCCGCAAGAAACGTCGAAGACCCGCGACATCACCGGTGGTCTGCCGCGCGTTGCCGACTTGTTCGAAGCGCGTCGTCCGAAAGAAGCCTCGATTCTGGCTGAAGTCAGCGGCACCATCGCATTCGGTAAAGAGACCAAGGGCAAGCGTCGCCTGGTCATCACTCCGACCGACGGTAGCGATCCGTACGAAGAGCTGATTCCGAAGTGGCGCCACCTGAACGTCTTCGAAGGTGAACAGGTAAACCGCGGTGAAGTTATCTCCGACGGCCCGAGCGATCCGCACGATATCCTGCGTCTGCTGGGTGTGAGCGCGCTGGCGAAGTACATCGTCAACGAGATCCAGGACGTTTACCGTCTGCAGGGCGTGAAGATCAACGACAAGCACATTGAGACCATCCTGCGTCAGATGCTGCGCAAGGTCGAGATCGCCGAGTCGGGTGATTCCAGCTTCATCAAGGGCGACCAGATGGAACTGACCCACGTGCTGATGGAAAACGAGCGCCTGGCAGGGGAAGACAAGTTCATCTCCAAGTTCACCCGTGTGCTGCTGGGTATCACCAAGGCCTCGTTGTCGACCGAATCGTTCATCTCGGCGGCTTCCTTCCAGGAAACCACCCGCGTACTGACCGAAGCGGCGGTAACCGGCAAGCGCGACTACCTGCGCGGCCTGAAAGAGAACGTGGTCGTGGGTCGTCTGATCCCGGCCGGTACCGGTCTGGCTTACCACAGCGAGCGCAAGCGTCGCCGTGATGCCGACAAACCGCTGCGTGTAAGCGCCAGTGAGGTGGAAGCCGCACTGACCGAAGCGCTGAATTCCAGCGGTAACTAAGTACAGGGCAGGGCCCCGGCAAGCCTCGAACGGCCATCGGCGACATAAAATGTTGCCGATGATCGGGCGAGGAGGGCCGGGGCCTCGTCTTGACTGGGTGCAAGATCCTCCGTAGACTTTTGTACCCTTAAATTTGGTGAGGCTCCGTCTCGCCAATTTTTGGCTTTCTTGCAAGACAATAGAGTCGCAAGACAATCAGTGGAGCTAGTAGATGGCAACTATCAACCAGCTGGTACGTCAGCCGCGTAAGCGTTCGGTCGAAAAGTCCGACGTTCCTGCGCTGCAGAACTGCCCGCAACGTCGTGGCGTGTGCACCCGTGTGTACACCACCACGCCGAAAAAACCTAACTCGGCACTGCGTAAAGTATGCCGTGTGCGTCTGACCAACGGTTTCGAGGTTTCCTCGTACATCGGTGGTGAAGGCCACAACCTGCAAGAGCACAGCGTCGTCCTGATCCGTGGCGGCCGTGTAAAAGACTTGCCAGGTGTTCGTTACCACACCGTTCGCGGCTCTCTGGATACTTCGGGCGTTAAAGGCCGTAACCAGGGTCGTTCGAAGTACGGTACCAAGCGTCCGAAGTAATCGGCCGTTTGCAGACATCCATTTTTTTGAGTCGATAAGAGTAAGGTCGGGCAGGGGTCGAAGACCCACGTCCCGGGCTAACCTGAAGACCGTTTGAGGGCTTATCATGCCAAGACGTCGTGTAGCAGCAAAACGTGAGATTCTGGACGATCCTAAATACGGATCCCAAATCCTCGCCAAGTTCATGAACCACGTGATGGAAAGCGGCAAGAAGGCCGTAGCCGAGCGCATCGTTTACGGTGCCCTGGATACCGTCAAAGCACGCAAGAACAGCGACCCCCTGGAAATCTTCGAGAAAGCTCTCGACGCCATCGCTCCGCTGGTCGAAGTAAAGTCCCGCCGTGTTGGCGGTGCCACTTACCAGGTTCCGGTTGAAGTTCGTCCTTCCCGTCGTAATGCTCTGGCAATGCGTTGGCTCGTAGACTACGCCCGCAAGCGCGGCGAGAAGTCGATGGCTCTGCGCCTGGCCGGTGAACTGCTGGATGCTGCCGAAGGCAAAGGTGCTGCAGTCAAGAAGCGTGAAGACGTTCACCGTATGGCTGAAGCCAACAAAGCGTTCTCGCACTACCGCTTCTAATTCAAGCATCAATCATTTTGCGAGGGCTTTATGGCTCGTACTACAGCAATTAACCGCTACCGTAACATTGGTATCTGTGCCCACGTTGACGCGGGCAAGACCACCACTACCGAGCGGATCCTGTTCTACACAGGTTTGAGCCACAAGATGGGCGAGGTGCACGACGGCGCCGCGACCACCGACTGGATGGTGCAGGAGCAGGAGCGGGGTATTACCATTACCTCCGCTGCCGTTACCACCTTCTGGAAAGGTTCTGTTGGTCAGTATGACAACTACCGCGTAAACGTCATCGATACCCCCGGCCACGTTGACTTCACCATTGAAGTAGAGCGTTCGCTGCGCGTACTCGACGGCGCGGTCGTTGTGTTCTGCGGTACCTCCGGCGTTGAGCCTCAGTCCGAAACCGTATGGCGTCAGGCCAACAAATACGGCGTTCCACGTGTTGTCTACGTGAACAAGATGGACCGTGCCGGTGCAAACTTCCTGCGCGTCGTAGGTCAGATCAAGAACCGTCTGGGTCACACCCCGGTTCCGATTCAGCTGGCCATCGGTTCGGAAGATAACTTCCAGGGTCAGGTCGACCTGATCAAGATGAAGGCTATCTACTGGAACGACGACGACAAGGGCACCACTTATCGCGAGGAAGAAATTCCTGCCGATATGCTGGAGCTGGCTGAAGAGTGGCGCTCCAACATGGTTGAAGCTGCTGCCGAAGCCAACGAAGAGCTGATGAACAAGTACCTTGAAGAAGGTGAGCTGACCGTCGAAGAGATCAAGGCAGGCCTGCGTGCGCGCACCCTGGCCAGCGAGATCGTTCCGGCTGTCTGCGGTTCGTCGTTCAAGAACAAGGGCGTTCCCCTGGTTCTCGACGCCGTCATCGAGTTCTTGCCTGCTCCGACCGAGATCCCTGCAATTCAGGGTATCAACCCGGACGACAAGGACCTGGACAAAGAAGATCCGGCCGTTCGTAAAGACGTGCGTCACGCTGACGACGACGAGCCGTTCTCGGCTCTGGCGTTCAAGATCGCGACTGACCCGTTCGTGGGTACTCTGACCTTCGTTCGCGTCTATTCGGGCGTTCTGACCTCTGGTGACTCGGTCATCAACTCGGTCAAAGGCAAGAAAGAGCGCGTTGGTCGTATGGTGCAGATGCACGCCAACCAGCGTGAAGAGATCAAAGAGGTTCGCGCAGGCGACATCGCGGCTCTGATCGGCATGAAGGACGTGACCACGGGCGAAACCCTGTGCAACGCCGACAAGCCAATCATCCTCGAGCGCATGGACTTCCCTGAGCCGGTCATTTCGCTCTCCGTAGAGCCGAAAACCAAGGCTGACCAGGAGAAGATGGGTATTGCACTGGGCAAGCTGGCCCAGGAAGACCCGTCGTTCCGCGTCAAGACCGACGAAGAGACTGGCCAGACCATCATCTCGGGTATGGGTGAGCTGCACCTGGACATCCTCGTTGACCGCATGAAGCGCGAGTTCAACGTCGAAGCCAACATCGGCAAGCCGCAGGTTTCGTACCGCGAGAAGATCACCAAGTCCAACGTCGAGATCGAAGGCAAGTTCGTTCGTCAGTCGGGCGGCCGTGGTCAGTTCGGTCACTGCTGGATCCGCTTCTCGGAGCCGGAAGTCGACGAGAAAGGCAACATCACCGAAGGTCTGGTGTTCTCGAACGAAGTCGTTGGTGGTGTGATTCCTAAGGAATTCATTGCCCCGATCCAGAAGGGTATCGAAGAGCAGATGAAGAACGGCGTTGTTGCCGGCTATCCTCTGATCGGCCTGAAGGCCGCGGTATTCGACGGTTCGTACCACGACGTCGACTCCAACGAAATGGCGTTCAAGATCGCTGCTTCGATGGCAACCAAGCAGCTGGCCACCAAGGGCGGCGGCGTGGTTCTCGAGCCGATCATGAAGGTCGAAGTTGTAACCCCGGAAGACTACCTGGGTGACGTGATGGGTGACCTGAACCGTCGTCGTGGTCTGGTACAGGGTATGGATGAATCGGTCTCTGGCCGTGTCGTCCGCGCTGAAGTTCCGCTCGGAGAGATGTTCGGTTACGCAACCGACGTTCGTTCCATGTCTCAGGGTCGCGCAAGCTACTCCATGGAATTCTCCAAATACGCCGAAGCTCCGTCGAACATCGTCGAAGCACTCGTTAAAAAACAAGGCTAATCCCCTTTAGGCAAGAGGTTCACTGTCGTGGCTAAAGAAAAATTTGATCGTTCCCTTCCTCACGTTAACGTCGGCACTATCGGCCACGTTGACCACGGTAAGACCACTCTGACCGCAGCTCTGACTCGCGTTTGCTCCGAAGTTTTCGGTTCGGCAATCGTTGAGTTCGACAAGATCGACTCGGCTCCGGAAGAAAAAGCGCGCGGTATCACCATCAACACCGCTCACGTTGAGTACAACTCGACCATTCGTCACTACGCTCACGTTGACTGCCCAGGTCACGCTGACTACGTGAAGAACATGATCACCGGTGCTGCCCAGATGGACGGCGCGATCCTGGTTTGCTCGGCCGCCGATGGTCCGATGCCACCAACCCGGGAGCACATCCTGCTGTCCCGTCAGGTTGGCGTTCCGTACATCGTGGTCTTCCTGAACAAGGCTGACCTGGTAGACGACGCTGAGCTGCGGGAACTGGTCGAGATGGAAGTTCGCGACCTGCTGTCCACCTACGACTTCCCAGGCGACGACACTCCGATCATCATCGGTTCCGCTCGTATGGCCCTGGAAGGCAAAGACGACAACGAAATGGGCACTACCGCTGTCAAGAAGCTGGTAGAGACTCTGGACAGCTACATTCCTGAGCCAGTTCGTGCCATCGACCAGCCGTTCCTGATGCCGATCGAAGACGTATTCTCGATCTCGGGTCGTGGTACCGTTGTTACCGGTCGTATCGAGCGTGGTATCGTCCGCGTTCAGGATCCGCTGGAAATCGTTGGTCTGCGTGACACCACCACCACCACCTGCACCGGTGTTGAGATGTTCCGCAAGCTGCTGGACGAAGGTCGTGCTGGCGAGAACTGCGGCGTTCTGCTGCGTGGTACCAAGCGTGACGACGTTGAGCGTGGCCAGGTTCTGGTCAAGCCAGGTTCGGTCAAGCCGCACACCAAGTTCACCGCAGAAGTCTACGTTCTGTCGAAGGAAGAAGGCGGTCGTCACACTCCGTTCTTCAAGGGCTACCGTCCACAGTTCTACTTCCGTACCACTGACGTGACCGGTAACTGCGAACTGCCGGAAGGCGTTGAAATGGTAATGCCAGGTGACAACATTCAGATGACTGTTACCCTGATCAAGACCATCGCAATGGAAGACGGTCTGCGCTTCGCTATCCGTGAAGGCGGTCGTACCGTCGGCGCCGGCGTCGTAGCCAAAATCATCGAGTAATCACTCGACCGATTGAAAAAACCCCCGCTCAGCGGGGGTTTTTTTTATTGGGTTGACACTAAATGGGGGCGTCTATAGAATCACGCCTCCTTTTAGCGGGCGTAGTGCGTCCGTTGGGAACAGCCTGGAGTCTGAAATCCAATGCAAAATCAGCAAATCCGTATCAGGTTGAAGGCTTTCGACCATCGCCTGATCGACCAATCCACCCAGGAAATCGTGGAAACCGCGAAACGTACTGGTGCACAAGTGCGTGGTCCAATTCCACTGCCTACCCGCAAAGAGCGTTTCACCGTTCTGGTCTCCCCGCACGTCAACAAAGACGCGCGTGACCAGTACGAGATCCGCACTCATAAGCGTGTTCTGGACATCGTCCAGCCAACGGATAAAACCGTTGATGCGCTGATGAAGCTTGATCTGGCGGCAGGTGTGGAAGTACAGATCAGCCTCGGCTAAGACTTCGGTCTAGTCGTGTAACGCTCTGAAATGGGCGGCCATAGCGGGTGAAAGCCCCGTACACTCATGAGGTTTACAACATGACTATTGGTGTAATCGGTCGCAAGTGCGGTATGACCCGCATTTTCACCGAAGAAGGTGTCTCCATTCCGGTCACGGTCATTGAGATCGAGCCGAATCGCGTCACCCAGTTCAAAACTGAAGAAACCGATGGCTACCGTGCAGTGCAAGTCACTGTCGGCGAGCGTCGTGCTTCGCGTGTGACTGCCGCTCAGGCAGGCCACTTCGCCAAGGCTAACGTTGCCGCTGGTCGCGGTGTTTGGGAGTTCCGTCTTGAAGAAGGCGATTTCCAGGCTGGCGATCTGATCAAAGCTGAACTCTTCACTGCAGGCCAGCTGGTTGACGTTACTGGTCAGTCCAAAGGTAAAGGCTTCGCCGGTACCATCAAGCGCTGGAACTTCCGTGGTCAGGACAACACCCACGGTAACTCCGTGTCGCACCGTGTTCCTGGTTCCATCGGCCAGTGCCAGACTCCTGGTCGTGTGTTCAAGGGCAAGAAAATGTCCGGTCACATGGGCGCCGAGCGCGTGACTGTTCAGTCCCTGGAAGTAGTTCGCGTAGACGCTGAACGCAACCTGCTGCTGATCAAGGGTGCCGTACCTGGCGCTACTGGTGGCGACGTGGTTGTACGTCCAGCTGTCAAGGCTCGCGGTTAAGGGGAAACTGACATGCAACTTAATGTAAATGACGCTCAGGCGATCGAAGTTTCCGAACTGACTTTCGGTGGCGAATTCAACGAGACGCTGGTTCACCAAGCAGTCGTGGCCTACATGGCCGGCGGCCGTCAGGGCACCAAGCAGCAGAAGACCCGTTCCGACGTGGCTGGTGGCGGTAAGCGCCCATGGCGTCAGAAGGGTACTGGCCGTGCTCGTGCTGGTACCACTCGTGGTCCGATCTGGCGTGGCGGTGGTGTAACCTTCGCAGCTCGCCCTCAAGATCACTCGCAGAAGCTCAACAAGAAGATGTACCGCGCAGCACTGCGCTCCATCCTCGCTGAGCTGGTGCGTAGCGACCGTCTGGTCGTGGTTCAGGACTTCGCTGTTGAAGCACCGAAAACCAAAGATCTGCTGAACAAGCTGAACGGCATGGGTCTGAGCGATGTATTGATCGTTTCCGACGCTGTTGATCAGAACCTGTACCTGGCTGCTCGTAACCTGCCGCACGTCGACGTACGTGACGTACAAGGTTCCGACCCGGTCAGTCTGATCGCATACGAGAAAGTGTTGATCACTGTCTCGGCCGTGAAGAAATTCGAGGAGCTGCTGGGATGAACCAGGAACGCGTATTCAAAGTCCTCCTTGGCCCGCACGTTTCCGAGAAGGCTACCGTTCTGGCTGAGAAGAAAGGCCAGTTCGTATTCAAGGTTGCTACCGATGCAACCAAGCTGGAAATCAAGAAAGCTGTCGAAGGCCTGTTCAACGTAAAAGTTGAAAACGTGTCGACTGTTAACGTTCTGGGTAAAACCAAGCGTACCGCACGTGGTCTGGGCAAGCGTAATGACTGGAAGAAGGCGATCGTCTCCCTTCAGCCAGGCCAAGATCTCGATTTCAGCAGCAGTGCTGAGTAAGGAAGGGGTGCATCATGGCAATCGTTAAATGCAAACCGACTTCCCCTGGCCGCCGTTTCGTGGTCAAGGTGGTCAACAAGGAGCTGCACAAAGGCGCTCCTCACGCACCGCTGCTCGAGAAGAAATCGAAGTCTGGTGGTCGTAACAACAATGGCCGCATTACCACTCGTCACGTTGGTGGTGGTCATAAGCAGCATTACCGTCTGGTCGACTTCCGTCGCAACGACAAAGATGGCATTCCAGCCACTGTCGAGCGTATCGAATACGATCCAAACCGTACTGCTCACATCGCCCTGCTGTGCTATGCAGACGGTGAGCGTCGCTACATCATCGCCCCTAAAGGCGTGAGCGCTGGCGACCAGCTGATCGCAGGTGCCCTGGCCCCAATCAAGGCCGGTAACTCCCTGCAGCTGCGCAACATCCCAGTAGGTAGCACCATTCACGGCGTCGAACTGAAGCCGGGTAAAGGTGCTCAGATCGCTCGTTCCGCTGGTGCTTCGGCTCAGCTGATCGCTCGTGACGGCGTATACGTGACTCTGCGTCTGCGTTCCGGTGAAATGCGTAAAGTACTGGCTGAGTGCCGTGCGACCCTGGGCGAAGTCTCGAACTCCGAGCACAGCCAGCGTACGCTGGGTAAAGCAGGTGCCAAACGCTGGCGCGGCGTTCGCCCAACCGTTCGTGGTGTTGCCATGAACCCGGTTGACCACCCACATGGTGGTGGTGAAGGTCGTACCTCCGGTGGTCGTCATCCGGTATCGCCATGGGGCTTCCCAACCAAGGGTGCTAAAACCCGTGGTAATAAGCGTACCGACAACATGATCGTCCGTCGTCGCAAGTAACTAGAGGGATACGACAGTGCCACGTTCTCTGAAAAAAGGTCCTTTTATCGATCTTCACCTGCTGAAGAAGATCGAAGTGGCGGTGGAGAAGAACGATCGCAAGCCAGTTAAAACCTGGTCGCGTCGCTCGATGATCCTGCCACAAATGGTCGGTCTGACCATCGCGGTTCACAACGGTCGCCAGCATGTTCCAGTTCTCGTGAACGAAGACATGGTCGGCCACAAACTGGGCGAGTTCGCCGGTACCCGCACCTATCGCGGGCACGTGGCTGACAAGAAAGCCAAGCGTTAAGGGGTAAGGAAATGGAAGTAGCCGCTAAGTTGTCGGGCGCTCGCATCTCCGCCCAGAAAGCCCGCTTGGTCGCCGACCAGATCCGCGGGAAGAAGGTGGGCGAAGCGCTCAACCTGTTGGCCTTCAGCAGCAAGAAAGCCGCTGAAATCATGAAGAAAGTCCTCGAGTCGGCCGTAGCCAACGCCGAACACAACGAAGGCGCAGACGTTGATGACCTGAAGGTCTCCACCGTCTTCGTCAACGAAGGGCGTTCGCTGAAGCGCATCATGCCACGTGCCAAAGGCCGTGCTGATCGCATCGTCAAGCGGTCTTGCCATATCACTGTCAAGGTTGCGGACAAGTAACGGAGTCGATCAGATGGGTCAGAAAGTACATCCCACTGGCATTCGCCTGGGAATCGTCAAGGAGCACACCTCCGTCTGGTACGCAGACGGTGCTACTTACGCAGATTACCTGTTGAAGGATCTGAAAACGCGTGAGTACCTCCAAGACAAACTAAAAAGCGCGTCCGTAAGCCGTATCGATATTCATCGTCCGGCTCAAACTGCACGCATCACCATCCACACCGCTCGTCCAGGTATCGTTATCGGGAAGAAAGGTGAAGATGTCGAGAAGCTGCGTCAGGACCTGACCAAGCAGATGGGTGTGCCTGTGCACATCAACATCGAAGAGATCCGCAAGCCGGAACTCGACGCTATGCTGGTTGCGCAGAGCGTAGCTCAGCAGCTGGAACGCCGCGTAATGTTCCGTCGCGCCATGAAGCGCGCCGTACAAAACGCCATGCGTATTGGTGCCAAGGGCATCAAGATCCAGGTGAGCGGTCGTCTCGGCGGTGCTGAGATTGCTCGTACCGAGTGGTATCGCGAAGGTCGTGTGCCTCTGCACACCCTGCGTGCCGATATCGACTACAACACCTACGAAGCTCACACCACTTACGGTGTGATCGGTGTGAAGGTTTGGATCTTCAAAGGCGAAGTTATTGGTGGTCGCCAAGAAGAACTGAAACCACAAGCACCAGCGCCTCGTAAAAAAGCTGCTAAGTAAGGGGTACGCCAAATGTTGCAACCAAAGCGTACAAAATTCCGCAAGCAGATGACCGGCCACAACCGTGGTCTGGCACTGCGCGGTAGCAAAGTCAGCTTCGGCGAATTCGCCCTGAAAGCTGTTGCTCGCGGTCGCCTCACCGCTCGCCAGATCGAGTCCGCACGTCGTGCGCTGACCCGTCACGTTAAGCGTGGCGGTAAGATCTGGATCCGTGTGTTCCCGGACAAGCCGATCTCCAAGAAACCTCTCGAGGTTCGTATGGGTAAAGGTAAGGGCTCCGTGGAATACTGGGTTGCCCAGATCCAGCCAGGTAAAGTCCTGTACGAGATCGAGGGTGTTTCTGAAGAGCTGGCGCGCGAAGCTTTCGCCCTGGCTGCTGCAAAGCTGCCTCTCGCCACCTCCTTTGTTAAGCGGACGGTGATGTGATGAAAGCGAATGAACTTCGTGAAAAATCGGCACAGCAACTGAACGAGCAACTGCTCGGCTTGCTGCGCGACCAGTTCAATCTGCGTATGCAGAAAGCAACTGGCCAGTTGGGGCAGTCGCACCTGCTCTCGCAAGTTAAGCGTGACATCGCTCGCGTGAAAACTGTGCTCAACCAGCAGGCAGGTAAGTGATCATGGCTGAAGCTGAAAAAACCGTCCGTACGCTGACTGGCCGTGTCGTCAGCGACAAAATGGACAAGACCATCACCGTTCTGATCGAGCGTCGCGTAAAGCACCCGATCTACGGTAAATACGTTAAGCGTTCGACTAAGCTGCACGCGCACGACGAAACCAACCAGTGCAAGATCGGCGACAAGGTTTCGATTACCGAAACCCGTCCGCTGGCCAAGACCAAGTCCTGGGCACTGGTTGAAGTCCTCGAACGCGCTGTTGAAGTCTAAGGGCTAGGGGTCGGAGAAATTTTATGATTCAGACTCAATCCATGCTCGATGTGGCCGATAACAGCGGCGCGCGTCGCGTCATGTGCATCAAGGTGCTCGGCGGTTCGCACCGCCGTTACGCCGGCATCGGTGACATCATCAAAGTAACCGTCAAGGAAGCAATTCCGCGCGGTAAGGTCAAAAAAGGCCAGGTGATGACTGCTGTTGTCGTCCGTACCCGTCACGGTGTACGTCGCGCTGACGGTTCCATCATTCGTTTCGACGGCAACGCTGCTGTTCTGCTGAACAACAAGCAAGAGCCGATCGGCACTCGCATCTTCGGGCCAGTGACCCGTGAACTTCGCACTGAGAAGTTCATGAAGATCGTCTCGCTCGCCCCTGAAGTGCTGTAAGGAGATCCGACATGCAAAAGATTCGTCGTGACGACGAGATCATCGTGATCGCCGGCAAAGACAAAGGTAAGCGCGGTAAGGTGCTGAAGGTTCTGGCTGATGACCGTCTGGTTATCGGTGGCGTGAACCTGGTCAAGCGTCATACCAAGCCTAACCCGATGGCGGGCGTTCAGGGCGGTATCGTCGAGAAAGAAGCGCCTCTGCACGCTTCCAACGTTGCCATCTTCAATGGCGAAACCAACAAGGCTGACCGCGTTGGTTTCAAAGTAGAAGACGGTAAGAAAATTCGTGTCTTCAAGTCGACCCAAAAAGCGGTTGATGCTTGAACACTGCTAGGTAGAAGACCATGGCACGACTGAAAGAGATTTACCGGAACGAAATCGCTCCTAAGCTTAAGGAAGAACTTAAGCTGTCGAACGTGATGGAAGTTCCGCGCGTTACCAAGATCACCCTGAACATGGGTCTGGGCGAAGCGATCGGCGACAAGAAAGTCATCGAGCACGCTGTTGCCGACCTGGAAAAGATCACCGGTCAAAAGCCGGTCGTGACTTTCGCTCGCAAATCCATCGCTGGCTTCAAAGTCCGCGAAGGCTGGCCGATCGGCGTCAAGGTGACCCTGCGTAGCGACAAGATGTACGAATTCCTGGACCGCCTGCTGGCGATCTCCCTGCCTCGGGTACGCGACTTCCGCGGCCTGAATGCCAAGTCCTTCGATGGCCGTGGCAACTACAGCATGGGCGTGAAAGAGCAGATCATCTTCCCGGAAATCGATTACGACAAGATCGATGCTCTGCGCGGTTTGGACATCACCCTGACCACCACTGCTCGTTCGGACGACGAAGGCCGCGCTCTGCTGCGTGCTTTCAAGTTCCCGTTCCGCAACTGATTGGAGTAGGAAAATGGCCAAGAAGAGCATGAAAAACCGCGAGCTGAAGCGTCAGCTCACGGTAGCCAAGTTCGCTAAGAAGCGTGCTGAGCTGAAAGCGACCATCGTCAACGTGAATGCCTCTCCAGAAGAGCGTTTCGCTGCCGTTGTCGCTCTGCAGAAGCAACCACGTGATGCCAGCGCTGCGCGTCTGCGTAACCGTTGCCGCCTGACCGGTCGTCCTCACGGTGTATACCGTAAGTTCGGCCTGGGCCGTAACATGCTGCGTCAAGCTGCAATGCGCGGCGACGTACCAGGTCTGGTCAAGGCCTCCTGGTAATCGCTGCAGGCAGGAACCCGACGGAAGGGGAGCAATCTTCCGACCGTCGGTGACCTCGCGAACAAACAAGCCCCTATATGGGGCTTGTTTCGTTTCTGCCTTGTGTCTAGAATGACCGGCTCACCTGAGCCTGGGTTTCGTGCCCAATCCGCTCGGGTGGTTGTCATAGCCGCAAGGCTAATAATTCTTGTATCAGGAGCATCTAGCCCATGAGTATGCAGGACCCGTTAGCGGACATGCTAACTCGCATCCGTAATGCCCAGATGGCTGAAAAGTCCGTCGTAAGCATGCCTTCCTCTACCCTGAAGGTCGCGGTTGCCAAAGTTCTGAAGGACGAAGGTTACATCGCTGGCTACCAGGTAACTGGTGAGGCCAAGCCTTCCCTGTCGATCGAACTGAAGTACTTCGAAGGCCGTCCGGTCATCGAGGAACTGAAGCGCTCCAGCCGTCCAGGCCTGCGCCAGTACAAGGCCGTCACCGATCTGCCGAAAGTACGTGGCGGTCTGGGCGTGTCTATCGTCTCCACCAACAAAGGTGTGATGACTGATCGCGCTGCGCGCGCTGCCGGTGTCGGCGGCGAAGTTCTGTGCACAGTGTTCTAAGGGGGGATAGACATGTCTCGCGTCGCTAAGAACCCCGTTAAGCTGCCATCCGGCGTCGAAGTCAAATTCGCCGGCCAACAGCTTTCGGTGAAGGGTGCCAAAGGCACTCTCGAACTGAACGTTCACTCGTCTGTTGAAGTTACCGAAGAGTCTGGTGAGCTGCGTTTCGTCGCTCGCAATGGTGACCAGCAAGCTCGTGCCATGGCCGGTACTACCCGTGCTCTGGTCAACAACATGGTCCAAGGCGTAAGCCAAGGCTTCGAGCGCAAGCTCCAGCTGGTCGGTGTTGGTTACAAGGCACAGGCCAAGGGCACCGTCCTGAACCTGGCCCTGGGCTTCTCTCACCCAGTGGACTACGAACTGCCAGCCGGTATCACCGCTGAAACGCCTAGCCAGACCGACATCCTGATCAAGGGTATCGACAAGCAGCTGGTAGGTCAGGTGGCCGCTGAAATCCGCGACTTCCGTCCACCAGAGCCTTACAAAGGTAAAGGTGTGCGTTACGCGGACGAAGTAGTCCGTCGTAAAGAAGCCAAGAAGAAGTAGGGCCTAGTAAATGACCGACAAAAAAGTTATTCGACTGCGTCGCGCTCGCAAAGCACGTCTCAAGATGCACGAACTCGAAGTCGTGCGCCTGTGCGTGTTCCGCTCCTCGCAGCACATCTACGCCCAGGTCATTTCGGCCGACGGCAGCAAGGTTCTGGCAAGCGCCTCGACCTTGGACAAAGACCTGCGTGATGGCGCCACTGGCAACATCGACGCGGCCACTAAGGTTGGCAAGCTGGTAGCTGAGCGTGCGAAAGCCGCCGGTGTATCTCAAGTTGCCTTTGACCGTTCCGGCTTCAAGTACCATGGCCGCGTCAAAGCGCTGGCTGATGCTGCTCGTGAAGGCGGGCTGGAGTTCTAAGTTATGGCAAATAACGATCAAAAGCGCGACGAAGGCTACATCGAGAAGCTGGTCCAAGTTAACCGCGTTGCCAAAACCGTAAAAGGCGGCCGTATCTTCACCTTCACCGCGTTGACCGTGGTTGGTGATGGTAAAGGTCGTGTCGGCTTCGGCCGTGGCAAGTCGCGCGAAGTACCAGCTGCGATCCAGAAAGCCATGGAAGCTGCTCGCCGCAACATGATTCAGGTTGACCTGAAGGGCACCACCCTGCAGTACGCCACCAAGGCTGCCCACGGCGCCTCGAAGGTTTACATGCAGCCTGCCTCGGAAGGTACCGGTATCATCGCCGGTGGCGCAATGCGTGCTGTCCTGGAAGTTGCTGGCGTTCAGAACGTTCTGGCCAAGTGCTACGGTTCGACCAACCCAGTGAACGTGGTTTATGCCACCTTCAAGGGTCTGAAAGCCATGCAATCTCCTGAATCCATTGCTGCCAAGCGCGGCAAGAGCGTTGAGGAGATCTTCTGATCATGGCAACCGTAAAAGTAACGCTGATCAAGAGCGTCTCGGGCCGTCTGCCTAACCACAAGCTGTGTGTTAAAGGCCTGGGTCTGCGTCGTATCGGTCACACTGTAGAAGTCCAGGATACTCCCGAGAACCGCGGGATGATCAACAAGGCTTACTACATGCTGAAGGTCGAGGGTTAATCGATGAAACTCAATGATCTGAGTCCAGCGCCGGGTTCCCGTCGCGAGAAGCATCGTCCAGGTCGTGGTATCGGTAGCGGTCTGGGTAAGACCGGCGGCCGTGGCCACAAAGGTCAGACTTCCCGTTCGGGTGGTTCGATCGCTCCTGGCTTCGAAGGCGGTCAACAGCCGCTGCACCGTCGTCTGCCGAAGTTCGGCTTCGTTTCCCTGAAAGCCATGGACCGCGCAGAAGTGCGTCTGTCCGAGCTGGCCAAAGTGGAAGGCGACGTGATCTCCGTGCAGTCCCTGAAGGATGCCAACGTGATCAACCAGCACATTCAGCGTGTGAAAATCATGCTGTCTGGCGAAGTTACTCGCGCAGTCACCATCAAGGGCATCGCAGCCACCAAGGGTGCGCGTGCGGCTATCGAAGCAGCTGGCGGCAAATTCGAGGAATAAATGGCTAAGCAAGGTGCTCTCTCTTCGCTCGGTAAGGGCGGGATGTCGGAACTCTGGGCTCGTCTGCGCTTTCTGTTCATGGCGATCATCGTCTATCGGATAGGTGCGCATATCCCGGTTCCTGGCATCAATCCAGACCGTCTGGCGGATCTGTTTCGGCAGAATGAGGGGACCATTCTTAGCTTGTTCAACATGTTTTCCGGTGGCGCGCTTGAGCGCATGAGCATCTTTGCACTGGGGATCATGCCGTATATCTCGGCATCGATCATCATGCAGCTGATGACGGCGGTCAGCCCGCAACTGGAGCAGTTGAAGAAGGAAGGTGAAGCTGGCCGTCGCAAGATCAGCCAGTACACCCGCTACGGCACCGTTATCCTGGCACTGGTTCAAGCCATTGGCATGTCCATTGGCCTGGCCAACCAGGGCGTGGCGTTTTCTGTAGGCCTGGGCTTCCATGTCGTCGCCGTCTCCACCTTCGTGGCTGGTGCGATGTTCATGATGTGGCTGGGCGAGCAGATCACCGAGCGCGGTGTGGGCAACGGTATCTCGATGTTGATCTTCGCAGGTATCGTTGCCGGTCTTCCGAGAGCAATCGGGCAGTCTTTCGAGTCTGCACGCACAGGCGATATCAACATTTTCGCCCTGGTCGCAATCGGTTTGCTGGCAGTAGCGATTATCGGTTTCGTGGTGTTCATTGAGCGTGGTCAGCGTCGTATCGCCGTTCACTACGCCAAGCGTCAGCAAGGCCGCAAGGTCTTTGCTGCGCAGACCAGCCACCTGCCGTTGAAGGTGAACATGGCGGGGGTTATCCCGGCCATTTTCGCCAGCAGCATTCTGCTGTTCCCGGCTTCGCTGGGTGCCTGGTTCGGTCAGTCCGAAGGTATGGGCTGGCTGCAGGACATCTCGCAGTCGATCGCTCCTGGTCAGCCGTTGAACATTCTGCTGTTTAGTGCAGGGATCATTTTCTTCTGCTTCTTCTACACAGCGTTGATGTTCAACCCGAAAGACGTAGCGGAAAACCTGAAGAAGTCCGGTGCCTTTATTCCGGGCATCCGTCCTGGTGAACAGTCGGCGCGCTACATTGATGGCGTTCTGACCCGTTTGACCATGTTCGGTGCTCTTTACATGATGGCCGTCTGCCTTCTGCCCCAGTTCCTGGTGGTGGCAGCAAATGTGCCGTTCTACCTTGGCGGGACCTCGTTGCTGATTGTGGTAGTGGTTGTGATGGACTTCATGTCCCAAGTACAATCGCACCTCGTTTCGCACCAGTACGAATCCCTGATGAAGAAAGCCAACCTGAAAGGCTACGGTGGCAGCGGTTTGCTGCGCTGATACGCCCCTAAGGTTCGAGGAGTCGGTAATGAAAGTTCGTGCATCGGTGAAAAAGCTGTGCCGTAACTGCAAGATCATCCGTCGCGAAGGCGTCGTACGAGTGATCTGCAGCGCGGAACCGCGTCACAAACAGCGCCAAGGCTGAGTGTGATCTGCGCTTCAAACCCAGCAGCTAGTGTGCTGCTGGGTTGATTATTTGTTTCTACAGCGATATTATCTCGCGCCCTATTTCTTGGCTTCCGGGGCGTAGGTAGCTGTCAATTGGAGTCCCACTGAATGGCCCGTATTGCAGGCGTCAACATTCCAGATAACAAGCATACTGTTATCTCGCTGACCTACATCTATGGTGTCGGTCGCACAACTGCGCAGAAGATCTGTGCAGACGCTGGCGTAAACCCAGCCGCAAAGATCAAGGATCTGAGCGACGAGCAAATCGAAACCCTGCGTGGCGAAGTCGCGAAGTTCACCACCGAAGGTGACCTGCGCCGTGACATCAACATGAAGATCAAGCGCTTGATGGACCTGGGTTGCTACCGCGGCCTGCGTCATCGTAAAGGTCTGCCGGTTCGCGGTCAGCGCACCAAGACCAACGCACGCACCCGTAAGGGCCCGCGTAAGCCGATCCGCAAGTAATCGCCCAGGAATATAGACATGGCAAAACCTGCTGCTCGTCCTCGTAAAAAAATCAAAAAGACAGTGGTTGATGGCATCGCCCACATCCATGCGTCTTTCAACAACACCATCGTGACCATCACCGACCGTCAGGGCAATGCTTTGTCCTGGGCGACCTCCGGTGGTTCGGGTTTCCGTGGTTCGCGCAAATCCACCCCGTTCGCAGCTCAGATCGCTGCTGAGCGTGCTGGTCAAGCTGCGCTGGAATACGGTCTGAAGAACCTCGACGTTAACGTCAAGGGTCCAGGTCCAGGTCGTGAGTCCGCCGTTCGTGCATTGAACAGCTGCGGCTACAAGATCGCCAGCATCACCGACGTGACGCCTATCCCGCATAACGGGTGCCGTCCGCCGAAGAAGCGTCGCGTGTAATCAGGAGACAGAAGAATGGCACGTTACATTGGTCCAAAATGCAAACTGTCTCGTCGTGAAGGCACCGATCTGTTCCTGAAGAGCGGCGTTCGCGCTCTGGAATCGAAGTGCAACATCGAAGCAGCCCCAGGTATCCACGGCCAGCGCCGTGGCCGTCAGTCCGACTACGGCACCCAGCTGCGTGAGAAACAAAAAGTCCGTCGTATCTACGGTGTTCTGGAGCGTCAGTTCCGCGGTTACTACCAAGCTGCTGCCTCGAAAAAAGGCGCAACCGGTGAGAACCTGCTGCAACTGCTCGAGTGCCGTCTGGATAACGTCGTTTACCGTATGGGCTTCGGCTCGACTCGTTCCGAGTCGCGTCAGCTGGTTTCGCACAAAGCGATCAGCGTCAACGGTAAGACTGTAAACATTCCATCCTACCAAGTTCGTCCGGGTGACGTGGTCGCGGTCCGCGAGAAGTCGCTGGCCCAGCTGCGCATTGTTCAAGCCCTTGAACTGTGCGCCCAGCGTGGCCGCGTTGAGTGGGTTGACGTGGATGCTGCTAAAAAGTCGGGCGTTTTCAAGAACGTTCCTGCTCGCAGCGACCTGTCTGCCGACATCAACGAAAACCTGATTGTCGAGCTCTACTCCAAGTAAGGGCTAGAAAATAGGTGCATCCATGCAGATTTCGGTAAATGAGTTCCTGACTCCCCGCCATATTGATGTGCAGGTAGTCAGTCCGACCCGCGCCAAGATCACGCTCGAGCCTCTCGAGCGTGGCTTTGGCCACACCCTGGGCAACGCGCTGCGCCGCATCCTGTTGTCCTCTATGCCTGGCTGTGCAGTAGTCGAGGCCGAGATCGATGGCGTACTCCACGAGTACTCCGCGATCGAAGGTGTTCAGGAAGACGTAATTGAAATCCTGTTGAACCTGAAAGGCCTGGCTATCAAACTGCACGGTCGTGACGAAGTTACGCTGACCTTGTCGAAAAAGGGTTCGGGGGTGGTTACCGCTGCCGATATTCAGCTGGATCACGATGTCGAGATCGTCAACCCCGATCACGTAATCGCGAACCTGGCGTCGAATGGCGCCCTGAACATGAAGCTCACTGTAGCTCGTGGTCGTGGTTACGAGCCGGCCGACTCCCGTCAAACCGACGAAGACGAAAGCCGTAGCATTGGCCGTCTGCAGTTGGACGCTTCGTTCAGCCCGGTGCGTCGTATCGCCTATGTGGTCGAAAACGCCCGTGTTGAACAGCGTACCAACCTGGACAAGCTGGTCATTGATCTGGAAACCAACGGCACCCTGGACCCTGAAGAGGCTATCCGCCGCGCTGCGACCATCCTGCAACAGCAGCTGGCCGCGTTCGTCGACCTCAAAGGTGACAGCGAGCCTGTCGTAGTCGAGCAGGAAGACGAGATCGATCCGATCCTGCTGCGTCCGGTTGACGACCTGGAACTGACTGTACGTTCGGCCAACTGCCTCAAGGCGGAGAACATCTACTACATCGGCGACCTGATTCAGCGTACCGAAGTAGAGCTGTTGAAGACTCCTAACCTGGGCAAGAAGTCCCTGACTGAAATCAAGGACGTCCTGGCCTCTCGTGGTCTGTCTCTCGGCATGCGCCTCGACAACTGGCCGCCTGCAAGTCTTAAGAAAGACGACAAGGCGACCGCCTGATCGTCGTAATCACCGAACGTAGTGTTTGGTAAGGAATGAATCATGCGTCATCGTAAAAGTGGACGTCACCTGAGCCGTACCAGCTCTCACCGCAAGGCTATGTTCCAGAACATGGCAGTGTCGTTGATCGAGCACGAGCTGATCAAAACCACCCTGCCGAAAGCCAAGGAACTGCGCCGCGTTGCCGAGCCGCTGATCACCCTGGCCAAGGAAGACAGCGTTGCTAACCGTCGTCTGGCCTTCGACCGTACCCGTTCGAAGTCCGCTGTTGGCAAACTGTTCAACGACCTGGGCAAGCGTTACGCCACCCGTCAGGGCGGCTACCTGCGCATCCTGAAGTGCGGTTTCCGCGCTGGCGACAACGCGCCTATGGCGTATGTCGAGCTGGTTGATCGTCCGGTCGGCGGTGCTGTAGAAGCTGCTGAGTAAGACGTTCTGTCTGCTACAAAGAACCGGGCCTAGTGCCCGGTTTTTTGTGCCTGTAAGTATTGTTTATTTCTATTGATGTAAGTTATGTAATGAATTTGTTCCTGTAACCTCGCTCGTCAATACTCTCTCTATAGCCGATTAGCCGGCGCTTGAAGACCGATAAGGAGAGCCCATGAGCAAGATTCTCACCACCGCCAGCGGTGCACCCGTAGCCGACAACCAGAATTCCCGTTCCGCCGGCCCACGCGGCCCATTGCTGCTCGACGACTTCCACCTGATCGAGAAGCTCGCTCACTTCAACCGCGAGAACATCCCTGAGCGTCGCGTTCACGCCAAAGGTTCGGGCGCCTATGGCACCTTCACCGTCACCCGCGATATTACTGGCTATACCAGTGCCAGGCTGTTTGAACAGATTGGTAAGCAGACCGAGACTTTCTTGCGCTTCTCTACCGTCGGTGGCGAGCGCGGCTCTGCGGACACTGAACGCGATCCACGTGGTTTCGCGGTCAAGTTCTACACCGAGGAAGGCAACTGGGACATCGTCGGCAACAACACACCGGTGTTCTTCATTCGCGATCCGCTAAAGTTCCCAGACTTTATCCACACCCAGAAGCGCCACCCGCAGTCCAACCTGAAGAATGCCCAAATGATGTGGGATTTCTGGTCGCACTCGCCAGAGGCGTTGCACCAGGTCACCATCCTGTTCTCCGACCGTGGCATTCCGGATGGCTATCGCCACATGCACGGCTTTGGCAGCCATACCTACAGCCTGATCAATGCCGAGGGTGAGCGCACCTGGGTCAAGTGGCATTTCAAGACCCAGCAGGGCATCAAGAACCTCGCTCCGGCGGATGCCGCGCGCCTGGCAGGTACTGACCCGGACTACGCCCAGCGCGACCTGTTCGAGGCCATCGAGCGTGGTGACTATCCGCGTTGGACCGTATGCATTCAGGTAATGAGCGAAGCCGAGGCGGCCAGCCGCGACGAGAACCCGTTCGACGTCACCAAGACCTGGTCGCAGAAGGATTACCCACTGATCGAAGTGGGCGTGCTGGAACTCAACCGTAACCCGCTCAACTACTTCGCCGAAGTCGAGCAGGCCGCATTTGGGCCAAGCAACATGGTGCCTGGCGTTGGCCTGTCGCCAGACCGCATGCTGCAAGGGCGTGTATTCGCCTACGCTGACGCGCATCGCTACCGCGTGGGTACCAATCACCAGCAACTGCCGGTGAACGCACCGCGCTGCCCGGTCAACAGCTATCAGCGCGACGGCTCGATGGCCGCCGGCAGCTACGGCAGTGCACCGAACTACGAACCAAACAGCTTCAGCGATGCACCCAAGCAGTCGCCTCGTCATGCTGAGCCAGCGCTGGCCCTGAATGGCTCGGCTGATCGCTACGACCACCGCGAGGATACCGACTACTTCAGCCATGCCGGCGCGCTGTTCCGCCTGATGACTGATGAACAGAAGGCCCTGCTGATCGGCAACATTGCCGGTACCATGGCGGGCGTCAGCGAAGATGTGATCCAGCGCCAGTTGCAGTACTTCTACAAGGCCGACCCGGCCTACGGCGAAGGTATTGCCAAAGCCTTGGGTATCAATCTCGCCTAAGTCGAAGTGATAAGAAGAACCGCCCTCATTTGGGCGGTTTTTCAATGAATATCACTACTGTTTAACCGATTTTTTGCTTCTAATTGCGCGTTTTTCAGTGACCGTGGGCAAAAGCTGGTTCACACTATGTGGCATACACGTTTTCACACGGAGAAACAGGGCGATGCAAGGCCACCCGGACGTAATCAACTACCTCGTCACGCTGCTGAAGGGCGAACTGGCGGCACGCGACCAGTACTTCATTCATTCGCGCATGTACGAAGACTGGGGCCTGTCCAAGCTCTACGAGCGCATCAACCACGAGATGGAAGAAGAGACGCAGCACGCCGATGCCCTGATGCGTCGTATCCTCATGCTCGAAGGTACCCCTGACATGCGTGCAGACGACCTGGAAGTCGGCAGCACTGTGCCGGAAATGATCGAGGCCGACCTCAAGCTGGAGTACAAGGTGCGTGGTGCGCTGTGCAAAGGCATCGAGTTGTGCGAACTGCACAAGGACTACGTCAGCCGTGACATCCTGCGTGCGCAGTTGGCCGATACCGAAGAAGATCACACCTACTGGCTGGAGAAGCAGCAGGGCCTGATCAAGGCCATTGGCCTGGAGAACTACCTGCAATCGCAGATGTAAGTTATCCACAGATTCAATTAAAAGCCCCTGGCACCAACGGTAACAGGGGCTTTTTTATTTGCGCTCCAGCACTCAGGCCCGATCCCGCTTCAGCAGCGGCTTCAGGTAGTGCCCGGTATACGACTGCTTCATCTCGCTCAGTTCTTCCGGTGTACCGCAGGCAATGATCTGCCCACCCTTGGAGCCACCCTCAGGCCCCAGGTCCACCAGCCAGTCGGCCGTCTTGATCACATCCAGGTTGTGCTCGATCACCACCACGGTATTGCCATGGTCACGCAGGCGATGCAGCACATCCAGCAGTTGCTGGATATCGGCAAAGTGCAAGCCCGTGGTCGGCTCGTCGAGGATGTACAGGGTCTTGCCGGTGTCACGTTTGGACAGCTCGCGCGACAGCTTCACCCGCTGCGCCTCACCACCGGACAGCGTGGTCGCTGATTGCCCCAGCTTGATGTAAGACAGGCCTACATCCATCAGGGTTTGCAGCTTGCGCGCCAGCGCCGGCACAGCGTCGAAGAACTCGCGGGCATCCTCGATGGTCATTTCCAGCACCTCGTGGATGTTCTTGCCCTTGTATTTGATTTCAAGGGTCTCGCGGTTGTAACGCTTGCTCTTGCAGACGTCGCACGGCACGTAGATGTCCGGCAGGAAGTGCATTTCCACCTTGATCAGGCCGTCGCCCTGGCAGGCCTCGCAACGGCCGCCCTTGACGTTGAACGAGAAACGCCCCGGGCCATAACCGCGCGAGCGCGACTCCGGCACGCCCGAGAACAGCTCGCGGATCGGGGTGAAAATACCGGTGTAGGTCGCCGGGTTCGAGCGTGGCGTGCGTCCGATCGGGCTCTGATCAATGTCCACCACCTTGTCCAGGTGCTGCAGGCCGTCCATGCTGGCATGGGGTGCCGCTTCCAGGCTGCTTGCGCCATTCAGGGCCGTAGCAGCGAGCGGGTACAGGGTGTTGTTAATCAGTGTCGACTTGCCCGAGCCGGAAACCCCGGTCACGCAGGTCAGCAGCCCGATCGGCACCTCCAGGTCAACGTTCTGCAGGTTGTTGCCCCGAGCGCCCTTGAGCTTGAGTTGCAGCTTCTTGTTGCGCGGTGTGCGCTTGGCCGGCACGACGATCTTCTTGCGCCCCGACAGGTACTTGCCGGTCAGCGAGTCAGGGTGGTCCATGACCTCCTGTGGCGAGCCCTCAGCGACGATCTGACCGCCATGCACACCAGCACCTGGGCCGATGTCGACCACGTAGTCGGCCAGGCGAATGGCGTCCTCGTCGTGCTCCACCACGATTACCGTGTTGCCCAGGTCACGCAGGTGGTTGAGGGTGGCCAGCAGGCGGTCGTTATCCCGTTGATGAAGGCCGATGGACGGTTCATCAAGGATGTACATGACCCCCACCAGGCCGGCGCCGATCTGGCTGGCCAGGCGGATACGCTGGGCTTCACCACCAGACAAGGTATCGGCGCTGCGGTCCAGGGTGAGGTAGTCGAGGCCGACGTTGACCAGGAACTGCAGGCGTTCGCAGATTTCCTTGAGGATCTTCGTTGCAATCTCGCCACGGCGGCCGGTCAGGGTCAGCTCGCCGAAGTAGTTGCTGGCGTCGCCAATCGGCATGTTGGTCACTGCCGGGAGGGTCTTTTCGCCTACCCACACGTGGCGTGCCTCGCGGCGCAGACGGGTGCCGCGGCAGTCCGGGCAGGGCTGGTTGCCGAGGAACTTTGCCAGTTCTTCACGTACGGTGGCCGACTCGGTTTCGCGGTAGCGGCGTTCCAGGTTCGGCACGATGCCTTCGAACGGGTGCGAGCGCTTGACGATATCGCCGCGGTCATTGAGGTACTTGAAGTCGACACTCTGCTTGCCACTGCCTTGCAGGATCACCTTCTGATGGTCGGCTGAAAGTTCGCCAAACGGCTTTTCCAGGCTAAAGCCATAATGCGTGGCCAGCGAGCCGAGCATCTGGAAGTAGTACACGTTACGCCGGTCCCAACCGCGGATCGCCCCTTCGGCCAGGGTCAGTTCGGTATTGACCAGGCGCTTGGTGTCGAAGAACTGCTTCACCCCCAGGCCATCGCAGGTCGGGCAGGCGCCGGCCGGGTTGTTGAAGGAGAACAGCTTCGGCTCCAGCTCGCTGATGGCATGGCCACACACCGGGCAGGCGAAGCGAGCGGAGAAGATCATCTCTTCGCCTTGTTCATCGTCCATCGGTGCCACCAGGGCGATGCCATCGGCCAGCTTCAATGCAGTCTCGAACGATTCGGCCAGGCGCTGCTGCAGGTCGGCGCGAACCTTGAAGCGGTCCACCACCACATCGATGCTGTGCTTTTTCTGCTTGTCCAGCTTGGGCAGTTCATCAAGCTCATAGAGCTTGCCATTGACCCGGGCCCGCACGAAGCCCTGGGCGCGCAGTTCGTCGAACACAGCCAGGTGCTCACCCTTGCGCTCGCGCACCACCGGTGCCAGCAGCATCAGCTTGCTGCCTTCCGGGCGCTCCAGCACCAGGTCGACCATCTGGCTGATCGTTTGCGCCTCCAGCGGGATATCGTGGTCCGGGCAGCGAGGCGTACCGACGCGGGCGTACAGCAGGCGCAGGTAGTCGTAGATTTCGGTGATGGTGCCGACCGTGGAGCGCGGGTTGTGCGACGTCGACTTCTGTTCGATGGAGATTGCCGGCGACAGGCCTTCGATGGTGTCCACGTCGGGCTTTTCCATCATCGACAGGAACTGTCGGGCGTAGGCCGACAGCGACTCGACGTAGCGGCGCTGGCCTTCGGCGTACAAGGTATCGAACGCCAGGGACGACTTGCCGGAACCGGACAGGCCGGTGATCACGATCAACTTGTCCCGGGGCAGAGTCAGGTCGATGTTCTTCAGGTTGTGGGTACGTGCCCCACGAATCAGGATCTTGTCCACTGCGGCCTCGCTTGGCGGGCATAAACAAAGAATTATACGGCCCCCTGCCAGTACGCGGCAAAGCGTCGCGTAGATGCCGTCAAGCTGTCGGACTGATAGAATCGCCGCCGGTTCACACGAGGTTACTCCATGCACGACACCCACAACGAGCGCATGAGCAGCGGCGAAACCCGCGCTGCTGGCGGCCTGGCCCTGGTCTTTGCCTTTCGTATGCTGGGCATGTTCATGGTCTTGCCGGTACTGGCCACCTACGGCATGGACCTCGCCGGTGCCACGCCTGCGCTGATCGGCCTGGCCATTGGTGCCTATGGCCTGACCCAGGCGGTGTTGCAGATACCGTTCGGGATGATTTCCGACCGCATCGGTCGCCGACCGGTCATTTACCTGGGGCTGGTGATCTTTGCCCTCGGCAGTGTGCTGGCGGCCCAGGCCGACTCCATCTGGGGCGTGATTGCCGGGCGAATCCTGCAGGGCGCGGGGGCCATTTCGGCCGCAGTCATGGCGCTGTTATCCGACCTTACCCGCGAACAACACCGGACCAAGGCCATGGCCATGATCGGCATGAGCATCGGCCTGTCGTTCGCTGTGGCCATGGTCGTCGGGCCATTGCTGACAAGTGCCTTCGGCTTGTCAGGATTGTTCCTGGCCACGGCAGGCCTTGCCCTGGTCGGCATCCTGCTGATCGCCTTTGTCGTGCCCAACACCCACAGCATCCTGCAGCACCGCGAATCGGGTGTGGCACGCAAGGCCATCGGCCCGACCCTGCGCCACCCGGACCTTCTACGCCTGGACGTGGGCATCTTCATCCTGCATGCCATTCTCATGGCCAGCTTCGTTGCGCTGCCCCTGGCCTTCGTCGAGCGCGGCGGCCTGCCGAAGGAACAGCACTGGTGGGTATACCTGACCGCGTTGTTCATCTCATTTTTTGCAATGGTCCCGTTCATCATCTACGGCGAAAAAAAGCGCAAGATGAAACGTGTGTTGGCCGGCGCAGTCAGTGTCCTGCTGCTGACAGAGATATACTTCTGGGAGTGGGCTGACGGTTTGCGCGGACTGGTGATTGGCACCGTGGTATTCTTTACCGCATTCAACCTGCTGGAGGCGTCGCTGCCTTCGCTGGTGAGCAAGGTGTCGCCTGCCGGTGGCAAGGGGACGGCAATGGGGGTGTATTCCACCAGCCAGTTCCTGGGTGCAGCGCTGGGCGGGATGCTTGGTGGCTGGTTGTTCCAGCACGGTGGGCTGGACACGGTGTTCCTCGGTTGTGCGGTGCTGTGTGCCATCTGGCTGATCGTCGCCTTGCGCATGAACGAGCCGCCGTATGTGACCAGCCTGCGCATGCCGCTGACGCCTGAGGCAGTCCGGGAAGCCGGCCTGACCGAGCGTCTGATGGCCGTGCCGGGTGTGACCGACGCTGTGGTGGTGGCAGAAGAGGCCGCCATCTATATCAAACTGGATACGAAAATTTTGGACCGTGCGACCCTCGAGCGACTGGTGAATCCAGCCTCTTCGGCGTGCGAAGCCTAGGAGAACGTTATGGCCCGTGGGGTTAACAAAGTCATTCTGGTCGGCACCTGTGGCCAGGATCCCGAAGTCCGCTACCTGCCCAACGGTAACGCCGTGACCAACCTGAGCCTGGCTACCAGCGAGCAGTGGACCGACAAGCAGTCGGGCCAAAAGGTCGAGCGTACCGAGTGGCACCGTGTGTCGCTGTTCGGCAAAGTTGCCGAAATCGCCGGCGAGTACCTGCGCAAAGGTTCGCAGTGCTACATCGAAGGCAAGCTGCAGACCCGTGAGTGGGAAAAAGACGGTATCAAGCGCTACACCACCGAGATCATCGTCGACATCAACGGCACCATGCAGCTGCTCGGCGGTCGTCCGCAGGGCCAGCAGCAGGGCGGTGACCCGTACAACCAGGGTGGCGGCAACTACAACCAGGGCGGTGGCCAGCAACAACAGTACAACCAGGCCCCGCCGCGTCAGCAGGCCCCGCGCCCGCAACAGCAACAGCAGCGCCCGGCGCCACAGCAGGCAGCACCGCAGCCGGCAGCTGACTTTGACAGCTTTGATGACGATATTCCGTTCTGATTGAGCGTTTGGCGTCTAGCTGGAACAGAAACCCAGGGCAACCGCCTTGGGTTTTTTTTTGCTTTACGTAGGGTAATGGTGCCAGAGCTTTTATGATTTCCGCGTAATGTCTTTTTTGGCTGTAGGGCATTTCTGAAGTTGGTCTTGCGTCAACTATTTATTGCCGCGATTGCTTAGTATCGACGCTTTTAAAAGGAGTGGATCATGCAATCAGGCAATGAGGAATTAGTTCAAAAACAAATAACGCTGAAGGATTTGGCAGGTACCTATCAGGTCCCTGGATTCAGTGAGGACTATGCAGCATATCTCGAAGGTTGCACCGAAGGGGCAGGATACTCCGGAGGCTTCGTGATGGCGGTAGGTGGCTTGATTGCCCTGCTGGGGTTCGGCACGATGGTTTTTGGCCCTGAGACGATTACCTATAACAGAATCACGGGGCCGACCTTGTTTCAATATATAGAGATGTATCCAGGTCCGATATTCAGCGTGGGTGGAGCCCTATTTGCTTTGGGGACTCACCTTTATGCAAAAAAGGCCGTTAGCCGTGAAGTGTTTCTGTTGATGCGCTACACGCTTATCGCTCATGACGGGAAAGATGTCAGTGGCGAAGCTCAGCTGCGCCATCTGGAAGGCGACACATTCAATATATCCATCCCCTAAATTCAGTTGTTAAAAGAACCGAATCGAGGCTTGACCAGTCATTCCTGGATGTTCTGATCACAAAGGTAAGGCTTCGAGCACGACCAGAAATCCAGGACAACTGCTTTGTTCTTTTATGGATAGCCATCCTGTGTAGGAAGCATCTGAAAATATTGATAGAGCCCCCCATCGCCGCCTTCGCTGCTTACTATCTGCTCCACCAAAGGCAGAGGGGATGGGCAAATGGACGTCATAATGGGTCTGGTCGCTGCCGTGTTGTGGGGCGCAACGGATTTTTTGGTGGGTGTGAACGCCCGCGCGGTGGGCATTCGACGATCTGTCTTTTTTGGACAGATACTGGGTCTGCTGCTGATGGGGCTGATTATCTTCGTGTCGGCCAATCAACTGGAAAAGATGCTGGCGGCACCTGTTAGCGCATTGCTGCTCGGTGGGGTTGGGGCGCTTTGCACGGTGTTAGGGGCGCTGTCACTTTCCAAGGCCTTCGCTATCGGCAAAACGGCGGTCGTGGCCCCGCTGGTGACATCTTATGGCGTCATTACTACGCTGCTGGCCTGGTTGGGCGGTGATGAGTTATCGCTTTGGCAGTTCCTTGGCTTGCTGACCTGTTTCCTGGGTGTCTTGATGGCCAGCAGCAGCGGTAAGAAGGCGGATGAGCAGGGCAGCTTAATGAGCCGTTTGCCAATTGGTTTCGCTTTGTTGGCTGCGACGCTCTACGGCATCAGTTTCTGGCTTCAAGGGAAGTATGCGCTGCCGTCGCTCGGCCCTGTGAACATGCTGGCGCTAGGGTATGCAGTAGGGGTGATATTCCTGATGCCCGAAGCGCTCAGGCTGATGAGAGGGTGGTCGGCAATCGGGCCACGAACCTGTGCAACATTGTGCTGTGCCAGCTTGTTTAACCTGGGTGGTTTTACTGCATTTTCCTGGGGGGTACTCAATGGTTCGATTTCCATTGTCACGGTGATCAGCACACTGTCGGGCGGCATCGCTGCAATACTTGGCTATTTCTTCTATCGAGAGCGGTTATCCAGTTTTCAGGTAGTGGGCGTGAGCCTGGTTTTGGCGGGTGCTGTTCTGCTGCATCTGCTTGAGTGACATTGATTCCGTCCAGATGTAGCGAGCCATGGCGGGGCTCTGTGGAAGCAGGCTTGCCCGAATGCCAGTCAGATAAAACTACAGGGGCTGCTGCGCATCCCATGGACGCGGTTCGTCGCCACGACATGCCCGCTCCCACAGGGATAGCGTCAGCCCAGAGCCTGCGCGGTATCTGTGTGAGCTGGCTTGCCTGCGATGGGCCGCAAAGCGGCCCCGGCGATCTTGGATCAGGACTCTGAACATGGCTGCCTGTGGCGGCCTCTTCGCGGGTGAACCCGCTCCCACAGGAATAACGCCATGGCACAGGCCTGCGCGCAGTGCTGGGCACCGGCAGCGCCAGCAACAGCGCCTGCCACTGACCCATGTCATCGCACCTTCCCGATTCTTGACTAGTCTTACCTATTGGCAGCCATCAAAAAGCCGCCACCGTGACTACCAAGAGGCGCCGGCCATGTTCCGTGCGTCCACCATCTGATCAGGAGTGCACGATGGACCTGAACCGTCGGCAGTTCTTCAAGGTCGCCGCTGTCGGCCTTGGAGGCTCGAGCCTGGCGGCGTTGGGCATGGCCCCGACGCCGGCCTTCGCCGAGCAGGTGCGCCACTTCAAGCTGGCGCATACTATCGAGACCCGTAACACTTGCCCTTACTGCTCGGTCGGCTGCGGCCTGATCCTGTATAGCCAGGGCGATGCGGGCAAGAACGTCAAACAGAACATCATCCATATCGAAGGGGACGCCGACCACCCGGTCAACCGCGGTACCCTCTGCCCGAAAGGCGCCGGCCTGCTGGACTTTATCCACAGCCCGAGCCGCCTGCAGTACCCAGAGGTACGCAAGCCGGGCAGCAAGGAGTGGGTGCGTGTCAGCTGGGACGAGGCGCTCGACCGTGTCGCCGACTTGATGAAACAGGACCGCGACGCCAACTTCATCGAGAAGAACGCCCAGGGGCAAACCGTAAACCGCTGGCTCACCACCGGTTTTCTTGCTGCTTCCGCCGCCTCCAGCGAGGCAGGCTACCTGACCCACAAGGTCGTCCGCGCAACAGGCATGCTGGGGTTCGATAACCAGGCACGTGTCTGACACGGCCCGACGGTGGCAAGTCTTGCCCCGACGTACGGCCGTGGCGCCATGACCAACCACTGGTCCGATATCGCCAACGCGAATCTGGTCCTGGTGATGGGTGGCAACGCAGCAGAAGCGCATCCGTGCGGCTTCAAGTGGGTGACCGAGGCCAAGGCGCACAACAAGGCGCGGCTGATCGTGGTCGACCCAAGGTTTACCCGTACCGCTTCGGTGGCGGACTACTACGCGCCGATCCGGACCGGTACCGACATCGCCTTCATGGGCGGGCTGATCAATTACCTGCTGACCACTGACAAGATCCAGCACGAGTACGTGCGCAACTACACCGACGTGTCGTTCATCGTCAAAGAAAGCTATGGCTTCGAGGACGGGCTGTTCAGCGGCTACGACGAGGCCAAGCGTGTGTATGTCGATAAGTCCGGCTGGGGTTACGAGCTGGGTGAAGACGGCTATGCCAAGGTCGACCCGACCCTGCAGCACCCGCGCTGCGTGTTCCAGCTGATGAAGCAGCACTACAGCCGCTACACCCCTGAACTGGCGAGCATGACCTGTGGTATGCCACAGGACGCGATGATGAAGGTGTGGGAAGAGATCGCCACCTGCTCGGTACCGGGCAAGACCATGACGATTCTCTATGCGCTGGGCTGGACGCAGCACTCGATCGGTGCGCAGATCATCCGCAGTGCGGCCATGGTCCAGCTGCTGCTGGGTAACGTCGGCATGCCGGGTGGCGGGGTCAACGCCTTGCGCGGGCACTCCAATATCCAGGGCCTTACCGACCTCGGCCTGCTGTCCAATTCGCTGCCGGGTTACCTGACCCTGGCTGGCGATGCCGAGCAGGACTATGCCGCGTACATCGACAAGCGCGCTTCCAAGCCGCTGCGCCCGGGGCAGCTGTCGTACTGGCAGAACTACGGCAAGTTCCACGTCAGCCTGATGAAAGCCTGGTACGGCGCCAACGCCACGGCAGAAAACAATTGGGGCTACGACTGGCTGCCCAAGCTCGATGTACCGGCCTACGACGTGCTGCGCATGTTCGAGATGATGGGCCAGGGCAAGGTCAACGGCTACATGTGCCAGGGCTTCAACCCGATCGCCGCGCTGCCGGACAAGAACCGCGTCACAGCGGCGCTGGCCAAGCTCAAGTGGTTGGTGATCATGGACCCGCTGGCCACCGAAACCTCGGAGTTCTGGCGCAACGCCGGGCCGTTCAACGATGTCGATACGGCCAACATCCAGACCGAAGTGATTCGCTTGCCCACTACCTGCTTCGCCGAGGAAGACGGCTCGCTGGTCAACAGCAGCCGCTGGCTGCAGTGGCACTGGAAGGGGGCCGATGGCCCGGGCGAGACCCGTACCGACGTGCAGATCATGAGCGAACTGTTCCTGCGCCTGCGCCAACGCTACCAGGCGGAGGGTGGTGCCTACCCTGATGCGATCATGAACATCAACTGGCCGTACAAGATCCCTGACGAGCCATCCCCGGAGGAATTGGCCAAAGAGATGAACGGTTGGGCCGTGACTGACCTTACCGACCCCACTGGCGCCATGCTCAAGGCGGGTCAGCAATTGTCGGGCTTCGGCCAGCTGAAGGACGACGGCAGCACGGCCTCCGGCTGCTGGATCTTCGCCGGCTGCTGGACCGAACAGGGCAACCAGATGGCCCGCCGCGACAACAGTGACCCGTACGGCATGCACCAGGTGCAGAACTGGGCCTGGGCCTGGCCGGCCAACCGGCGCATCCTTTACAACCGTGCCTCCAGTGACCCGCAAGGCAAGCCGTGGGACCCGGAGAAAAAGCGCCTGGTGTGGTGGAACGGCAAGGCTTGGACCGGTACCGACGTGCCTGACTTCAAGGTCGATTCGCCACCTGAGGCGGGGATGAACCCGTTCATCATGAACCCCGAAGGTGTAGCGCGTTTCTTCGCTATCGACAAGATGGCCGAAGGGCCATTCCCCGAGCACTACGAGCCGTTCGAAACGCCGATTGGCATCAACCCGCTGCACCCGCAGAACAAGAAGGCCATCAGCAACCCGGCCGGGCGCATCTTCGATTCGGTGTGGGGCACCCTCGGTACGCACGACGAATTCCCGTATGCGGCGACTACCTACCGGCTGACTGAACACTTCCACTTCTGGAGCAAGCATTGCCGGCTCAACGCCATTGCCCAGCCCGAGCAGTTCGTCGAGATCGGCGAGGTGCTGGCCAACGAAAAAGGCATCAAGGCCGGTGACCGGGTGCGGGTGTCGAGCAAGCGCGGGCATATCGACGCGGTAGCGGTGGTGACCAAGCGGATTCGCCCGCTGCAGGTCAACAACCAGACCGTGCACCAGATCGGCATCCCGCTGCACTGGGGCTTCACCGGCGCGACCCGGCATGGCTACCTGACCAACACCCTGGTGCCATTCCTCGGTGACGGCAACACTCAGACGCCGGAGTCCAAGTCGTTCCTCGTCAAAGTGGAGAAACTCTGATGGCCAGCCAAGACATAATCGCCCGCTCGGCCACCACCACCGTACCGCCCTCGGTACGCCAGCAGCAGGAAGTCGCCAAGCTGATCGACACCACCAAGTGCATCGGTTGCAAGGCGTGCCAGGTGGCGTGCTCGGAGTGGAACGAACTGCGTGACGAGGTCGGCCACAACCACGGCACCTACGACAACCCCCAGGACCTCACGGCCGAGACCTGGACGCTGATGCGCTTTACCGAGCACGAGCGCGACGACGGCAACCTGGAGTGGCTGATCCGCAAGGATGGCTGCATGCACTGCGCCGAGCCAGGTTGCCTGAAGGCCTGCCCCAGCCCGGGGGCGATCATCAAACACGCCAATGGCATCGTCGACTTCAACCAAGACCACTGCATCGGTTGCGGTTACTGCATCACCGGCTGCCCGTTCAACATCCCGCGCATCTCGCAAAAGGACCACAAGGCGTACAAGTGCACCCTGTGTTCCGACCGGGTGACCGTGGGCCTGGAACCGGCCTGCGTGAAGACCTGCCCGACCGGGGCAATCGTGTTCGGCACCAAGGACGAAATGAAGGTGCATGCCGACGAGCGCATCGTCGACCTGAAGTCACGCGGCTACGACAAGGCCGGGTTGTATGACCCGGATGGCGTCGGCGGTACCCACGTGATGTACGTGCTGCACCATGCCGACACGCCCAAGCTGTATGCCGGCTTGCCGGACCAGCCGGTGATCAGCCCGCTGGTGGGGCTGTGGAAAGGCTTTACCAAGCCGCTGGCGCTGTTGGCGATGGGGGCCGCGGTGCTGGCCGGGTTCTTCCACTACGTGCGTATTGGGCCACAGCGGGTGGAGGAGGAAGAACACCCGGCCACGCCAGACCCAAGCGTGCATCAGGTGGACCCTGCGGTGCATGTCTATGATCCGAGCAAGCCCGGTGGGCAAGGGGAGCAGCGGCCATGAACGACAACAAGCCCATCCTGCGCTACAACGCCAACGAGCGCACCAACCACTGGATCGTCGCGATCCTGTTCATTACGGCAGGGCTTTCCGGGCTGGCGCTGTTCCACCCGGCGCTGTTCTGGCTGAGCCACCTGTTCGGTGGCGGACCATGGACGCGTATCTTGCACCCGTTCCTGGGCGTGGCAATGTTCGTGTTCTTCCTTGGCCTGGTGCTGCGGTTCTGGCGGGCCAACTTCATCACTGCCAACGACCGCCTGTGGCTGCGTCGCGTGGACCGGGTGATGCTGAACAAGGAGGAGGGCGTGCCGCCGGTCGGCAAGTACAATGCCGGGCAGAAGCTACTGTTCTGGACCTTGCTGGCATGTATGCTGGTGCTGCTGCTTAGCGGCGTGGTCATCTGGCGGGCGTATTTCAGCCACCTGTTCGGCATCGAGGTCATTCGCCTGTCGGCGCTGGCCCATGCCCTGGCGGCGTTCGTGCTGATCCTCAGCATCATCGTGCACATCTATGCCGGTATCTGGATCAAGGGTTCGATCGGCGCCATGCTGCATGGCTGGGTAAGCCGCGCCTGGGCACGCAAGCACCATGCGTTGTGGTACCGCGAGGTAACCGGCGACAAGACGCCGGGCAATCACGGACGAAAAGAAGGATAAGCGCTTGAGCACGATACTCGAACCCGGGCAGATCGAAGCGTCGGCGGTGATGCCGCCGTTTCTGCACCTGCCCCCGGCCGACCTGTTTGCACTGCGCGCCGCGCGCCTGGAGCACCTGGCCGAGGGCAACGCGCTGGTTGATTACCTGCGGTTTATCGCGCAGCTGTGCCGCGTCCAGCAGCAGCTTGTGGATAACCCGCCCGGCGGATTGCCAGTGGCCGAAGAACGTCAACGCCTGTGCATAAGTCATGGCCTGCCACCCTTGGCAGCTGACAGCCTGGTGCGTGAAGGGCCGTGGCTGGACTGGTTGCAGGCCTTGCTCTCGCACTTCGACAGCGAGGCCAGTGGCGCCCTGGGCGAGGCGTTACAGGCCCTGCGCGACAGCGACGATCGTCAGCGCAAGGGCTGGGGTATCGCCTTGCTCGCCGGGCAATACGATGCGGTGCCGGCGGCGCTGGTGCCGTTCATTGGCGCGGCCTTGCAGGCCGCGTGGTCGAGCTGGCTGCTGACGTTGCCAACCGCTGAGCTCAAGCCCGCCGGCAGCCTGGCCCAGTGCCCGGCCTGCGGTTCGCCGGCGATGGCGGGGGTGGTGCGTAACCGTGGCAAGCATAACGGCCTGCGTTACCTGGCCTGTTCGCTGTGCGCCTGCGAATGGCATGTGGTGCGGGTCAAGTGCGTGTATTGCGAGTCGAGCAAGGATTTGCGCTACACCAGCCTGGAAGATGATCGCCATGCGTCGGGCAAGGCGCCGCTGCGCGCCGAGTGTTGCCCGGGGTGCGTGAGTTACTTGAAGCAGAATTACCTGGAGAACGATGCGGCGGCCGAGCCATTGGCCGACGATCTGGCGAGCCTGGCGCTGGATATGCGTCTGGACGAGGAGGGCTTTCATCGCCTGGCACCCAATCTGATGCTTGCGCCCGGTTAGTGGGTGAGTGTCTACACTGAAATACCGAGTTGCCTTCTTCGCGGGTAAACCCGCTCCTACAAGGAATTGCGCAGGTCTCGAGAGTTGTAGAGAACGCTGTAGGAGCGGGTTCACCCGCGAAAGGGCCAGCACAGACAACGGATCAGTCCAAGGTAGTACCGCATGTCCAACAGCCTCGCCAGCGACACCCCACGCCTGCCGTCCATCGATACCCTCCTGCGCCACCCGGCCTGCCTGCCACTGATCGACCGCCACGGTCGCGACGCCGTCCTGGCGACCCTGCGCCAACTGCTCGACGACCTGCGCGACCCCGCACGCAATGGCCAGCTCGGCGCCGCCGAACTGGCCACTGAAGTCCTGCTGGGCCGTACCGGCGAACGCCTCGCCATCCAGCAACGCAGCCAGGTCCGCCGTGTCTTCAACCTCACCGGCACCGTGCTGCACACCAACCTCGGCCGTGCCCTGTTGCCCGAAGAGGCCATCGAGGCCATGCAGACCGCCGCCCGCTACCCGCTCAACCTGGAATTCGACCTGGCCACCGGCAAGCGCGGCGACCGCGACGACCTGATTGAAGGCTTGATTCGCGAGCTGACCGGCGCCGAAGCCGTCACCGTGGTCAACAACAATGCCGCCGCCGTGCTGCTGGCGCTGAACAGCCTGGGCGCACGCAAAGAGGGCATCATCTCGCGCGGCGAGCTGATCGAGATCGGCGGGGCCTTCCGCATTCCCGACATCATGGCCCGTGCTGGCGTCAAACTGCACGAAATCGGTACCACCAACCGTACCCATGCCCGCGACTACGAAGCCGCCATAGGCCCACGCACCGGCCTGCTGATGCGCGTACATTGCAGCAACTACAGTATCCAGGGTTTCACCCACCAGGTGCCCACTGCCGAGCTGGCGCGCATCGCCCACCAGCATGACTTGCCGCTGCTCGAAGACCTTGGCAGCGGTAGCCTGCTCGACCTCACCCGCTGGGGCCTGCCTGCGGAGCCGACGGTGCGCCAGGCCCTGGCCGAGGGTGCCGATATCGTCACCTTCAGTGGCGACAAACTGCTGGGCGGGCCGCAAGCCGGAATCATCGTCGGTCGCAAGGAACTGATCGCCAAAATCAAGAAGAACCCGCTCAAGCGCGCACTGCGCGTCGATAAGATCACCCTCGCCGCACTGGAAGCGGTGCTGGCGCTGTACCGCAATCCCGACCGCCTGGCCGAACGCCTGCCCAGCCTGCGACTGCTGACCCGCAGCCAGGCCGAGATCCAGGCCCAGGCCGAGCGCCTGATGCTCGAGCTCAAGGCCCACCTCGGCGAGCAATGGGCAGTCAGCGTAGAACCGGCGTTGGGCATGATCGGCAGTGGCAGTCAGCCGGTGGCACGCTTGCCGAGCGCGGCGCTGTGCCTGCGCCCGCAGGTGTCGAAGAAACTGCGCGGGCGCAGCCTGCATGTGCTTGAGCGGGCCTTGCGCTATTTACCGGTGCCGGTGCTTGGCCGTATCGACGACGACGCTCTGTGGCTGGACCTGCGCCAGCTGGATGACGAAGCCCAGTGGCTGGCGCAGTTGCCCAGCCTGCAACTGGGGCCGGTGCAATGATTGTGGGTACCGCCGGCCACATCGACCACGGCAAGACGGCATTGCTGCAGGCGCTGACCGGCCAGGCCGGTGACCATCGCCAGGAAGAGCGCGAGCGTGGCATGACCATCGACCTGGGCTACCGCTATGCCGCGCTGGCAGAAGGCGCAGCACTGACGGGCTTCATCGATGTGCCGGGCCACGAGCGCTTTATCCACAACATGCTGGCCGGCGCCCATGGCATCGACCTAGTGCTGCTGGTGGTGGCCGCCGACGACGGAGTAATGCCTCAGACCCGCGAGCACCTGGCGATCATCGAACTGCTGGGTATTCCCCAGGCGCTGGTGGTAATCAGCAAATGCGACAGGGTCGAGCCCGCGCGACGGGAAGAGGTGCAGGCGCAGGTCAGGGAATTGCTGGCTGATGGGCCTTATGCCAAGGCACGGCAATTCCCCGTGTCGAGCATCAACGGGCAAGGTATCGAGGTGTTGCGCCGGGCCTTGCTGGAAGCCGAGGTGCGGGTGCGTCAGCGCAGCGTGCGCGGTGGCTTTCGCCTGGCGGTCGATCGCGCCTTCGCCGTGACCGGCGCCGGGGTGGTAGTGACTGGCACAGCGCTGGCCGGGCGCATCAGCGCTGGCGACACGTTGCTGCTGGGCAAGGCCGGCAAGCCGGTGCGAGTACGTGGCCTGCACGCGCAGAACCAGGTTGCATTGGTGGCCGAGGCGGGCCAGCGAGTGGCGCTGAACATCGCCGCCGAACGCTTGGCGGTGGAGCATGTGCACCGCGGCGACTGGCTGGTGCCCGAATGGCTGCATGCACCCAGCGTGCGGGTGGACATCGAACTTTGTCTGTTACCCGGGGAAACCCGCATTTTTGAACATTTCAGTGCTGTTCATGTGCACCTCGGTACCCAGGACGTGACGGCTCGGGTGGCCTTGCTCGAGGGCGAAACCCTGGCCGCCGGCCAGCGCATGTTTGCCCAGCTGCTGCTCAACGCACCGTTGCAGGCGGTACATGGCGATCGTCTGGTGCTGAGGGACCAGCGTGCCCAGCGCACCCTCGGCGGCGGCAAGGTGCTCGACCCGTTCGCGCCGAGTCGACAACGCCGCAGCGATGAGCGCCTGCGCCAGTTGCAGGTGCTGCGCGATGCCGAGGGGCTGGAGCAGGCCCTGCCGGCACTGCTTGACAGTGCCCCCGGTGGTCTTGACCCGCAGCGCCTCGAGCGGCAGTTCAACCGCCGGCGGGAAACCTGGCAATTACCGGAAGATGTGCGGGTGGTGGCCACGCGACAGGGCCAGCTGCTGTTTGCCAACACCCAGTGGCAAGCACTGAAGCAGCAGGTGCTGGAGCAATTGGCGCGGTTTCACCAACAGGAGCCCGATCAGCTTGGGCCGGACCGTGACCGCCTTCGTCGCTTTGCGGCCTTGCCGTTGGAGCGGCCAGCATTTGTCAGCCTGCTGGACGAGCTGCTTGATGAAGGGGCGATTGCCAGCAGCGGACCCTGGTTGCACATGCCCGATCACAAGGTACAGTTGAGTGAAGCTGACAGCTCGTTGTGGGCGCGGTTGCAGCCGAAGCTGCTGGCAGGCCAATACGATCCGCCCTGGGTCAGGACGTTGGCCAGTGAGCAGAACTGTGCAGAAGCTGATGTGCGCCTTTTGCTGCGCAAGCTGGCGCGGTTGGGCCTGGTGCACCAAGTGGTGCGCGACCTGTTCTACCCCGAGGCGACCCTACAGCGCATGGCAGAGCTGTTGCTGGGGCAGACAAAAGAGACGCCGTTAGTGCAGGTTGCCGCGTTTCGCGATATGTTGGGCATCGGTCGCAAGCGCAGTGTGCAGATTCTGGAATACTTCGACCGCATCGGCCTGACCCGCAGGGTAGCCGATCAGCGTCATATCCGTGCCGACAGCGCCCTGGCCCAGCAGCAGGCCAGGCACTGAGTACAAGGAAGGCAATCGCGCCCGGTGGCGCGGCCGGGCTTCAAACCCGGTTGGGGACGGCAGCCGTTCCCGGGCAGGTTCGACTCCCGCTGCCTTCCGCCATTATTTTTACCTGTCAGGGCCATTTCGCGGGTAAACCCGCTCCTACAACGATTGCATGCCCTGTGTAGGAGCGGGTTTACCCGCGAATAGCCCCTGTCAGGCTGAAACCTAAGCCCGCTCCCCACACAGATCCAGCGCAAACCACCGCTCTGCCGCATCCACATCCAACCCCGCCCCCAGCAACGCAACCATCTTGCCCAGCGCCGCCTCACGGGTCATGCCACCCCCACTGACCAGCCCGGCCCCGCGCAGTCGGTTACCCGCCGCATAGGTATCGAACACCACCGACCCCTCAGGGCACTGGCTGATCGCGGCCAGCAGTACACCGCGCTGGCGCGCTGCACGCAGCACCTCCAGCAACGCCAAGTCATCCGACGGCCCGGTACCACTGCCATAGCACTCCAGCAGCAACCCTTGCACGCCGCTGTCGAGCAGGCCTTGCAAGTGGCCGGCCTGCAGCCCGGGGAAAACAGGCACTACCGCCAGGTTGACCGGCTGGCGCGGGTGCTTGTAGCCAAGCTCCACAGGGACTGCCTCGGCATGCTCCCCGTCGCGATGGCGCGGCAGTGCGGCAAACGCATTGAACGCCTCACTACGCAGCTTCGACGCTCGGCAGCCATGCAGCAGTTGCCCATGGAAGTACAGCTGCACGCCGTCCTCCAAACCCTGTTCAAACTGGCGCAGCGCACCATACAGGTTGGGCCAGGCGTCGCTGTCGGGAGCGCCGGCCGGCAGCATCGAACCGGTCAACAGCACCGGCACCGGCAGGCCCAGCAGCAGGAACGACAATGCTGCAGCGCTGTAGGCCAGGCTGTCGGTGCCGTGCAATACCAGCACACCATCATGGCCAGCCACATCCACCGCCGCGACGATGGCATCGCGCATCGCCAGCCAGTTGTGTTGTTGCATGTTGGCGCTGTCCAGCAGCGGGTTCAGCTCTTGCAGGGTCCAGTGCACCTGGGGTGCATCGGGCAGTTGAGCGAAGTGTTCACGCATCCGCGCTTCAAAACCACCGGCCGGCGCCAGGCCCTCCGGGGTTTCGAGCATGCCGATGGTGCCACCGGTATAGAGAACGAGAAGATTCTTGACTGCACGCATGGAAAGCATCCGTAGCGGTGAGCGGAGAAAAAAGCCGCCCACGGACGGGGCGGCTTGGGCAGGGGAGGATATCAGCGCTGGGGCTGAGCTTGGCCAGCTGCTTTGTCAGCGGCTGTTTCCACCTGCGGGTTGGCAGGCCAGGCGTTGCGGTCCAGGTCCAGGTCGGCGAACTGGGTCGAATCGAACACCGGTTGCTGGATACCGGCCTTGCGCTGGTTGTCGTAGTCGCGCATCACCCGCAGGCCGACCTTGAACAGCAGGGCCAGGGCGATCAAGTTGACGAAGGCCAGGCAGGTCATGGTGATGTCGGCGAAGGCGAACACGGTCGACAGGTCTTGCATCGAACCCCACACCACCAGTGCCAGCACCAGGCCACGGAATGCCATCAGTACCACGCGGTTGCGGCTGAGGAACTGCAGGCTGTTTTCGCCCAGGTAGTAGTTGTAGAGGATGCAGGTGAAGACGAACAGCGACAGTGCAACGCTGACGAATATACGGCCCCAGTCACCGACCACGGCGGCCAGCGAGTTCTGGGTCAGGACAATGCCGTCACCTTCGAAGCCCGGGGTGTAGAAGCCCGACAGCAGGATCAGCAGTGCGGTGCAGGTGCAGATCACGAAGGTGTCGAGAAACACGCTGAAGGCCTGGACCACGCCCTGGGCGCCCGGGTGCTTCACTGCAGCCACGGCGGCAACGTTCGGTGCACTGCCCAGGCCTGCTTCGTTGGCGAACACACCACGCTTCACGCCCATGACGATGGCGCTGCCGAGCAGGCCGCCAAAGGCTGGGTCGAGGCCGAAGGCGCTCTTGAAGATGGTTTCCAGCATGGCGGGTACGTGTTCGATCTGGGTGCCGATCACGTACAGGGTCACGCCGATGTAGGCCAGGGTCTTGACCGGTACCAGCAGGTCGGACACCGCTGCGATGCGCTTGATGCCACCGATGAAGGTGATTGCCAGCAGCACGGCCAGGACGATGCCGGTGTGGCTTGGGTCGAAGGCAAAGGCATTTTGCAGCGAGTGCGTCACGGTGTACGACTGCAGGCCGATGAAGGCGAAACCATAGGTAACCAGCAGCAGGATCGAGAACACGATGGCCATGCTCTTCAGCTTCAGGCCGTGCAGGATGTAGTACGCCGGGCCGCCGCGGTACAGGCCGTCGCCGTCAGCGCGCTTGTACACCTGGGCCAGGGTACATTCGAAGAAACTGCTGGCCATGCCGACCAGGGCAGTGACCCACATCCAGAACACCGCGCCTGGGCCACCCAGGGTCACGGCAATGCCAACACCGGCGATGTTACCGGCGCCTACGCGGCCGGCCAGGCTCAGCATCAGGGCCTGGAAGGAGCTCAGCTGGCCTGCCTGGCCACGCAGCGATTCCTTGAACACAGTGAACATGTGGCCGAAATGGCGGAACTGGACGAAACGGGAGCGGATGGTGAAATAGCTACCCAGCCCTACGATCAGCACGATGAGAAGTTTCCCCGAAAGGAAATCGTTGAGTACTTCGAGCATTGGAAAATGACCTCGATTCTTATTCTTCGTGTGGAAAGACCAGCGGACGGCAGGCGCACCGCTATTCGTTGGGGCGCATGGTTGGCCATGACAAGAGTCGTTACAATTTCGCGGGTTGCTCTGACTTGATGCGACTTGATGCTACAATGGCGTCATTCGCGTCACCTGGATTCCACACATGAGCGATCATTTCGCTACCAATCTCAAACTGGCCTGCAGCCACTACCGCTCTATTTCCGAAGTTTGCCGCCAGCTGTCGATCAACCGCGCGCAGTTCAACAAGTACCTGAGCGGGCAGAGCCGTCCGACGGCTTTCAACCTCAAGCGCATTGGTGATTTCTTCGGCGTCGAGGATTACGAACTGAGCCTGCCGGCCGATCAGTTCGCCCGCCTGATTGGTGCTCGCGTGTCGACCCTGGCCGAGCAGCCCAGCGACCCGATCAGTGAACTGTTCCGCCCGCTGCACGAGCATGCCGGCAACCTGTCGCGCTATTGCGGTTACTACTTCGAGTACTCCAACTGCATGTCGGTACCGGGCACGATCCTGGTGTCGCTGGTGCATCTATGGGAAGAACGCGGCCGCTTCCTGTTCGAGCGCCAGGAACGTCAGGAGCGCTCCAGCGCCACCGACCAGCATGCCGAAGTACGCTGCCGCTACCTGGGCGCGGCATTCCAGCTGCAGGACCGGGTATTCCTCATCGACTACGAGTCGCTGACCTTCAACGAGATGAGCCAGACCATCCTCATCCCCAGTTTCAAAAGCCGCATCACTCGCCTGAACGGCCTGAAGGCCGGTGTTTCCAGCGGCGACCGGCGCAACCCGGCCTGCACCCGGGTGGTGTGGGAGTACCTGGGCGAAGAGATCAATCGCATCAATGCCTATCGGCAGGTGAGACTGTACCGCCCGGATGATCCGCGTATAGATGATGATGTACGCGAGCGGCTGAGCGTGGGGCCGTTGCGTAACAGCTTGTTCGAGATTGAATAGCACCATTCTGCCAAGAATCGGCCCTGTACCTGTTGTAGGAGCGGCCTTGCGTCGCGAAAGGGCTGCCCAAGGATTGAACATGGATGCACAAATTGCCGGGGCCGCTGCGCAGCCCTTTCCGACCGGTCCGGCGCCCCGGCAAGGCCGCTCCTACAGATGACCGCGATAACCAATGGTTGAAACAAGGGGGAGAGAAGCAAGCTCGGTAATTACTCAAAGTTTCTGCAACCACTCTCCTATCGGGTGCCCATCACCGAACAGTAACTTGATTGCCATCAGGCAACAGACAACGATCAGTAGCGGTTTGATCAGCCGTGGTCCGAAGTAGAGCGCGCAATGCGCGCCAATTTGAGCACCGATGATGGCACAGACTGCCATAGCCAATGCCAAAGGCCAGATGATCGCCCCACTGAATGCGAATACCGACAGCGCTCCGAGGTTACAGCAAGCGTTCAATAGTTTGCTTCTGCAGATTGCCTGCATAAGCTGCTGCCCCAGCAGCAGTGTGCAGGCGACCATGAAGAATGATCCGGTACCTGGGCCAAAAATACCGTCGTAGAACCCAATGGCTGGAACTACTGCCAATGTGAAGGTGAAGCGCGATAGCCGTTGCTTACGATTCTGATCACCGAGCGTGGGACTGAATGCAAAGTAGGCGGCCACCGCAATCAGCAAGATCGGCACAATTGACTCCAGGACAGCCCTGTCGAGCATGCTAATCGACAGGGCGCCTGCAATACCTCCGGTAAACGAGAGGCAAGCCATGGGCCAGTCTGCCCGCCACTCGATCATTCGCTTGCGAGTGAACGCCCAGACTGCTGAGGCACTGGCTGAGGATGCCTGAAATTTGTTGGTAGCCATTGCCGCCAACGGGTCGATGCCTGCAATGAACAGGGCGGGGAGTGTAAGCAGTCCGCCGCCGCCTGCTATTGCATCGAAAAAGCCGGCTAGCAGGGCGACAGCGGCGAGTACAACAAATATCGAGGTTTCAATTTCCACTTGTTTGTCCCCTGCATTAACCGCGCACTACAAGTGGATCTTGTTTCAAGATCAATGGTCGGGCATCCGGTGAATAACCAAACAGTCGGATCAATAGTCTCCTGTTGTCCTTGACAATTTCCCGTGCATGGAGTGTCTGGCTGTTGTTGATTAGTAGTGCTGATCCGGGATGAAGGATGAATTCGTGGGATTTTGCTTGGCCCAACAGGTGCACGAGCGAGCGATAAGCTTGTCGCGCCGGCTGGCTGGCCTCGTTATGTAAAGAGTAACGATAGCTACTGAAGCGCAACGTGAACTCACCCTTCGGATCAAATTGGAGAATGGAATTTTCGACCGTCTGCTCACTGTCATCCTTGACGAAGCAGTCGCTGCGTGTGAAACAGAATGATTTCGATGAAAGCGCGAGAGCCTCAAGTCCGTTCAGTCTTGCAACCGCATCGCGAACAGGTATCAAGCTCGTTGGTTCCTTCAAGGGGTTCCATCTGGCTGTCAGAATCAATGCGCTCGGGGCTGGTGAATGTCCACTCTCCGAGTTGATCGAGCAATTGTAAGGAGGTTCTGTATGCGGACCCAGCATCAGTCCTGAATGGGAGCTGAGTTCGGCTTCATGATGATCAAGTTCATCCGATAACAAATTTTGGCCGCCACCTTTAAAGTTGCCAACGAGTCTGACTTGCTTGCCACCGTTGTCTATATCAAAAGCGAAGGAACGGTAATCGACAAGGTTCAACAAAATCTGGTTTCGAGAGGCCAGATAGAGAGTGACTAGTTCGGTACTGATGATGTCCATGGGCGCAAGTGCTCGGGCGCAGGATCGATGCAGGGAATTTGCATCGCAGTGAACTCAATTGCAGCCGCCCTGCCATAGGTGAACATTTCGAGCATGTCGCGTTGCCGAGGGCTCATTGAAAGCATGAGAACACTTGCGTGATGTGCGGAGGTTTTTGCCGTTTCTGCTATATCAGGTCCACCGCTAGCGGCAGCTTCTCTGGACCCTGAATCCAGTAACCGAGCTTGCTGCTCCGTAAACGGGAAACTGATTATTTCAGGCGAGCGCCGAGATTGATTCCCTGTCATTGTTTTTTTCCTTGTCTGTAGGGGAAAGTGAAACCTTTTGTTGGCTCGGCGATCATTTAGCCAGATGTTTTTAACCGGGGATGCAGGACCTAGTCCCCGTGAGCTGTAGGGAATGTCTCTGGTGATGGTAGGAATGGTCCTGCGTATGTGCTCACTTCCCGAGGGTTGGACTTCCCCGCCCGGAAACCGCAAAATGACCCCTTTCCTTCATCAACCTCTCCGGATCTGCTGACTCTATGCGTATGCGCCTAATGCTGTTGGGTGGTGGCAATGCCCTCGGGCAAGCGCTGATTCGTCTTGGGGCCGAGGAGGACATCGCATTCCTGGCGCCGCGCCCGCCCGAGAACGGCTGGACGCCGGCCAACCTCACTCAGCTGCTCGACGACCATCGCCCCGACGCGCTGGTGAACCTGGCTTATTACTTCGACTGGTTCCAGGCCGAGTCGGTCAGTGAGCCGCGCCTGGCGCAACAGGAGCGCGCTGTGGAGCGGCTGGCCGAGCTGTGCCAACACCACCAGATAACCCTGGTGCAGCCTTCCAGCTACCGGGTGTTCGATGGTTCGCGGGCTACGGCCTACAGCGAAAAGGACGAACCTGTACCGCTAGGCCTGCGCGGCCAGGCGCTGTGGCGCATCGAGCAGAGTGTGCGTGCCACCTGCCCGCAGCATGTATTGCTGCGCTTTGGCTGGCTGCTGGACGAAAGCATCGATGGCTCGCTGGGCCGCTTCCTGACCCGCGCCGAACAACCGGCGGAACTGCTGCTGGCCGATGACCGGCGCGGTAACCCGACGCCGGTTGATGATGCCGCACGGGTGATCCTGTCGGTGCTCAAGCAGCTCGATTGCAGCGCGCCGCTGTGGGGCACCTACCATTACGCCGGCAACGAGGCGACGACGCCGCTGGCGCTGGGCCAGGCGATCCTCACCGAGGCGGGGCAGTACCGCCAGCTGGCAGTGCAGGCGCCGACCCCGCAGGCCCATGCCGCGCGCCCGGATGCCAGCGAAGAGCCGCAGCACGCAGTGCTGGCCTGCAAGAAAATCCTTCATACCTTCGGCATCAAGCCGCGTGCCTGGCGCGCCGGCTTGCCGCCCCTACTGGACCGGTTCTACCGCCATGGCTGATGCCCCCATCCTGATCACCGGCGGTGCCGGCTTCATTGGTTCCCACCTGTGCGATGCGTTGTTGGACAAAGGCTACGCCGTCCGCATTCTCGACGACTTTTCCACTGGCCGGCGGGGTAACCTGCAAGTTGATCACCCTCGATTGGAGCTGATCGAAGGCGATGTCGCCGATGCCGGGTTGGTCACGCAGGCTGCGGCCGGCTGCAGTGCTGTGGTGCACCTGGCAGCGGTGGCTTCGGTGCAGGCTTCGGTCGAAGACCCGGTGCGCACCCACCAGAGCAACTTCATCGGCACCCTGAACGTCTGTGAAGCCATGCGCGTGCATGGCCTGCGCCGGGTGCTGTTCGCATCCAGTGCGGCGGTGTACGGCAACAATGGCGAGGGTGAGTCAATTGCCGAAGACACGCCCAAGGCGCCGCTGACCCCCTATGCGGTGGACAAGCTGGCCAGTGAGCAATACCTGGACTTCTACCGTCGCCAGCATGGCCTGGAGCCGGTGGTGTTCCGCTTCTTCAATATCTTCGGGCCGCGCCAGGACCCTTCCTCGCCGTATTCCGGGGTGATCAGCATCTTCTGTGAGCGAGCAGTGCAGGGCTTGCCGATCACCGTGTTCGGTGATGGCGAGCAGACCCGCGATTTCCTTTATGTGGGCGACCTGGTGCAGGTAATGGTGCAGGCGCTGGAGCAGCCGCAGGTCGAGGAGGGGGCGGTGAACATCGGCCTCAACCAGGCGACGTCGATCAACCAGATGCTAGCGGCGTTGGGGCAGGTGGTCGGAAGTTTGCCGGCGGTCAGCTATGCGCCGGCGCGCTCGGGGGATATTCGCCATTCGCGGGCAGATAACCAGCGGTTGCTGGCGCGGTTCGAGGTTGCGCAGGTGACGCCGATGGTAGACGGGCTGGCGCGACTTTTGGGTAAAGGCTGATAGCGCCGGGGCCGCTTTGCGGCCCTATCCGACCGGTCCGGCGCCCCGGCAAGGCCGCTCCTACAGGGATCGCGCAATGTCGACGATTCGCGGTCGCTGCAGGAGCGGCCTTGTGTCGCGATGGGCTGCACAGCAGCCCCAAAATCACCCATGCCGCACATTCCTGCGCAGGCAATCTTCAGCATTCAAGACCCGCCCATCGATGGCCCGCACCTGCATCGTCTCAAGCCCCTGCCCACTAGCACCCTCTACCAGTTCAGATCGCGCCTCGCCCGCCTCGAACAGAAACCTCTCCCCCCACTGCCTCAAGCCAACCACCACCGGAAACACCGAGCGCCCTTTCTCGGTCAGCACATATTCCTTGTAGGCGCTGCCATCCGAAGCCGGTTGCATCGCCAGCAACCCACTTTCCACCAATAGTTTGAGCCGCGAGGCAAGGATGTTCTTCGCCAGCCCCAGGTTCTTCTGGAACTCGCTAAAGCGCCGCAGGCCGTCGAAGGCATCACGCAAGATCATCAACGCCCAGCGGTCACCCAGCACTTCCAAGGCTCGGGCGACGGGGCACTGCGCATTGTTTTCATCGAGCATGAGACAGACCTGTCTTGAGTACCTGGTTGCATATTAAAACCACATTTGTTAAATAGCCAGCATATGGTTTCAAATCGAAACCAGAATCGAGAGGTCAGCCCGATGACGCCCACACAGATACGCTGGATAACCCTGCTGCTGGCCACGACCAGCGCGATGGCCGTGGCGACCGTCTATTTTGCCCAGCCTTTGCTAGAATCGATGGCCGCCGACCTGGGCGTGGCGCAGCAGCAGATTGGCTGGGTAGTGGGTGCGACTCAGGCGGGCTACGCCTTGGGCTTGTTGTTGATCGTGCCGCTGGGTGACCTTCTGGACCGCAAACGCTTGCTGCTTGGCCAGTTGCTGTTCTCGGCGCTGGCGCTGGGTGGGGTCGCCCTGGCGCCGAACTGGGCGGTACTGCTGCTGGCGCTGGCAGTCACGGGTTTGATGGCCGTCATGGTGCAGGTCATGGTGGCGCATGCCGCGAGCCTGGCCGCACCTGGCCTGCAAGGGCGGGCAGTGGGCACTGTCACCAGCGGCGTGGTGCTGGGCATTCTGCTCGCACGTCTGGTTTCGGGTGGGCTGGCCGATCTGGCGGGCTGGCGCAGCGTTTACTGGATAGCCGCAGGTATGTTGATACTGCTGGCACTGGTGATGTGGCGTAGCTTGCCCTCGGTGGCTTCAGCCAAGTACCGCTCCAGCTACCGGGCGCTGATCGTGGCCCAGTTCAGCCTGTACCGGCACGACAGGTTGCTGCGCCAGCGCGGTGTGTTCGGTGTGTTGATCTTCGCCGCATTCAGCGTGCTTTGGAGTGCGATGGTCATGCCCCTCAGCGCTGCACCGCTGTCGCTGAGCCACACCGAGATCGGCCTGTTCGGCCTGGCGGGTGTTGCAGGCACATTGGCCGCGTCGCGCGCCGGCCGCCTGGCCGACCAAGGGCTGGGGGAGCGCACCACCGGGCTGGCGCTGGTGTTGCTGACGCTGTCATGGCTGCCCACAGCCTTTGTCGGGCAATCGCTGACGGCCTTTGTGCTGGGTGTGCTGGTGCTGGACTTTGCCGTGCAGGCGGTGCATGTCACCAACCAGAGCCTGTTGCTGGGCGGTCGTGGCGAGATGGCCAGCCGTTTGATTGGTGCCTACATGTGTTGCTATTCGCTGGGTAGCGGTGTGGGGGCGGTGCTGGCGAGCTGGGTATATGCCCATTGGGGGTGGGCTGCGGTGTGCGGCCTGGGCATGGCCATCAGCGCGGCTGCTCTGGGTTACTGGCTATGGCAGCCAAAAAACCGGGCGGCCGAAGCCGCCCTGCAGTGTTCTGGTCAGAACTTGTAGCCAAGGCCGACCATGTATACCCATGGGTCGACTTCGACGTCGACCTTGGTTTTGCTATAGCCCAGCGCGGTTGGGCCGTTGACGCTGGCCTTGGTGTCGATGTCGACGTACCAGACCGAGGCGTTGACCAGCAGGTTGTCAGTGATCATGTAGTCCATGCCCAACTGGCCGGCAATGCCGATCGAGTCCTGCAGCTTCAGGTTGCTGAAGCCCTGCTGCTTGCGGGTGCTGCTGAGGTCTTCATCAAAGAACAGGGTGTAGTTGATGCCCACACCGGCATACGGCTGGAACCTGGAGTTCGGCTCCATCGGGTAGTACTGCAGCGACAGGGTCGGTGGCAGTTGCTTGATGTCGGCCAGCTTGCCGTCCAGGCCGCCACCCAGGCCTTTTACGCCGACGGTGTGCTTGAACGGTGTGGCGGCCAGCAGTTCCAGGCCGATGTGATCGGTGAGCATGTAGGCGAACGTCAGGCCCAACTGGGTATCGCTGTCCAGGGTCGCCTTGGTGCCCGAAACCTTGTTGCCATCAAATTTCAGGTCGCCGCTGCTCTCGTTCGGCGCCGTGGTGATGGCCCCGGCGCGGACGATGACATCACCCGCCTGGTGGGCGTGGGCAACAGGGGCGGCGAGCGCCAGGGCCGCGAATGCGGCACCGAGCAAGGACTTGTTCATGGAAGCTCCCAAAGGACGTGAGTAATCGAGTAGTCCAATGGTACGGATGCGTCTAAACAGAAAGTTTGACCCAGCTCAAAGAAGCGTTGTCACAAGTCGGTAACAGTTCTCATTTCAGCTCATAAGCATATATTTTCTCGGCTTCCATCTGGTATCCGGCATCGGCCAGCTCGCTGCTGGAGGCTCTAACCTGCATCTTCCCCTCGATCCAGTAGGGCTGGTAGAGGTCTTCGACGCGCACGCCCATTTCGCTGAAGATGTGCACGATCTGGTTCGACGGTGGTGGCGGTACGTGGATGCAGGCGCCGTAGTAGGGGACCAGCAGGAACTCTGTCGTGCGGCCCTCTTCGCTGACCTCCAGTGGCACGATGTAGCCGGGCAGCTTGATCTTCTGGCCGTCAAGGCTTTTCACCACTGGCGCGTCGGGGGCTTGCTGGCGTGCTGCCGGTGCGGACTCGGCAGACAAGGCATTGCTGAGTTGCGACAGGTCGTGCAGCGGGGCGAGTTGTGGCGGGATGACCGGGGCGCCCTCGGGGATCAGGGCGGGCCAGTCCAGCTCCTTGGGTTCGGCGGCCCATAGGGGCATCGCTACCGTAAGCAGCAGGATCAGCAGCATTTGCAGGGCTGGCCTCTTCGCGGCGGTTCGACGCCTCGATGAACCCGCTCCTACAAGGGGAACGCAATCCAATGTAGGAGCGGGTTTACCCGCGAAGAAGCGCATGAGGTACTGGATCATTACTGGCTCTCAGAGGTGGATCGACAAACCATCGGCCAACGACTGCCGATAGGCCCGCCACGCCGGCACGCTGCCCATCAGCAAGGCTGCGCCAAGAATGATAGCCAGCAAGGTCCATTCATGGGCGCTCGGCATTGCCAAGGGCAAGTACAAACCATAGTTGACCTGCACATACCCCTGCGCCAGGGCAATCCCCGCATACAGCAAGCCCAACCCGGCGACAATGCCGACCGCCGCCAGCGACAGCGCCTCCAGCACCAGCAGCCCGGCAATATGCCACGGTCTGGCCCCGACCGAGCGCAGGATCGCCATCTCCCGGCGGCGCTCGTTGAGGCTGGTGAGAATCGCCGTGAGCATGCCGATCAGGCCGGTAAGCACCACGAACAACGAGACCACGAACAATGCCTGTTCGGCAGTGCCCATCAGGCTCCACAGCTCTTGCAGGGCCACCCCGGGCAGAATCGCCAGCAACGGCTCGCTGCGGTACTCGTTGATCTCCCGTTGCAGGCTGAACGTGGCAATCTTGTTGTTCAGGCCCAGCATGAATGCGGTGATGGCAGCCGGTTGCAGGTCCATGGTGCGAGCCTGGTCGGCGCTGATACGCCCGGCGCCACGGGCCGGTACGCCGTTGTGCCAGTCGATGTGAATCGCCTCCATGCCGCCCAGGCTGATGTGCAAGGTGCGGTCGACCGGCGTGCCGGTGCGCTTGAGCACACCAACCACGGTAAACGGCTTGTCGTCATGCTTGACCAGGCTGATGGCGGCTACACCATGGGCCAGCACCAGCTGGTCACCGAGCTTGTAGTGCAGCGCCTCGGCGACTTCGGCGCCGAGCACCACTTCGAACGGGTCGCTGGCGAACTCACGGCCCTGGCTCAGTGCCAGATGCTGGCGGCGACCGTACTGGTAATGGCTGAAATACTCCGTGGTGGTACCCATCACCCGATAACCGCGGTGCGAATCGCCCAGCGAGATCGGTATGGCCCATTTTACCCGTGGGTCTTTGGCGTACTGCTCATAGCTGTCCCAGCGAATGTTGTTGGTGGCGTTGCCGATGCGGAACACCGAGTACAGCAGCAGGTTCACCGAGCCAGAGCGGGCACCGACGATCAGGTCGGTGCCGCTGATGGTGCTGGCGAAGCTGGCGCGAGCTTCGGTACGCACCCGTTCCACGGCCAGCAGCAGGCAAACCGACAGGGCAATGGCAAAAGCCGTGAGGAACGCGGTGAAACGGCGGTTGGCCAGGCTGGCCAGGGCAAGGCGGAGCAGGTACATCAGGCCTCCCGGGGCTTGGCGGCGCGGTTGAGTTCGGCCAGCGACAGGTGGCGGTCGAACAGAGGGGCCAGGCTCTGGTCGTGGCTGACGAACAGCAGGCTGGCACCGGCGGCGCGGCACTCGTCGAACAGCAGGCGGATGAATGCTTCGCGGGTGTCGGCGTCCAGTGCCGAGGTCGGTTCGTCGGCAATCACCAGTTCAGGCTGGCCGATCAGTGCACGGGCGGCGGCAACCCGCTGCTGCTGGCCGATCGACAGGCTGTCGGCGCGGCGCGCGAGCAGGGCCGGGTCGCCCAGGCCCAGGTGGGCCAGCAGCGTGCTGGCGGCCTGGTCGACACTGCCATGGCGCTGCTCGGCGCGCGCCTTGCGGCTGCGCGAGAAGCGGCAGGGCAGCTCGACGTTCTCACGTACCGACAGAAACGGCAGCAGGTTGAACTGCTGGAAGATGTAGCCGGTGTGATCGACCCGGAAGCGGTCGCGGGCGCCTTGGCCAAGGCTGCCAAGGTCCTGGCCGAGCAAATGGATGCGGCCCTGGCCCGGAACGGTGACGCCACCCAACAAACCCAGCAGCGTGGTCTTGCCACTGCCGCTGGGGCCTTTCAGGAACAACGCTTCGCCGGCTTCCAGGCGCAATGCCGGAATATCCAGCAACGGCGCCTGGTTGGGCCAGGCGAACACCAGGTCCTGCAGTTCAATCAGCGCCTGGCTCATCTCAGAATGCGACCACAGCCTTGGCGGGCGAGGTTTCGACGCCTTTCTGGCCGTTCGGGCCGATCAGTTGCACGTTGATCTTCTGCGTGGCCGGGAAGGCTTTGTAAAGCGGGGCAAGGTCGATCTGGGCGAGTTTGTCCGGGGTGGCGCAGTTCAACTGGTAGTGGGCGTTGATGTCGCTGTGCACGTGGCCTTTCTCCTGCTCGTCACCGTCGTCGTCAGCCTTGGCTGCGTCACCGAACAGCGGGCTTTCCAGCGCTTGCTGGTCTTCCTTGCAGCCTGCAGCCGAGGCAAGGCCGAACAGCTTCAGCGGTTGTTCGAGCTGCTGGCGCACAGCGGCAACCTTGGCTTTGTCGGCCTCGCTGCTGGCGGCGTGTTCGAAACCGACCAGGTTCATCGCCGGGCTGTCCATCTCCAGCTCCAGGGTGTTGCCGTCGAGCACGACGTTGAGCTTGGCCACGCCATGCTCGTGGGCGCCGAGGGTGCCATGCGCGTGGTCGTGATCATGGTCATCGTGGGCATGGGCCACGGCCAGTGGCAGCAAGGCGAAGGGCAGGGCGAGCAGCAGGCGACGCATGGACGACTCCGGGGCGGGCTGAATAATCTGGTTATGTTATAACAACTTTTCTGCGCGCCGCCAGCCTGTGTGGTGCAGGTTTCATCTTGCGGTAGGATGGGGGCATTGACCTGGGTTCAAGGAACGCATCGTGAGAATTCGTGGGCAGATTGGTGATTGGCCAGTGGACCTGACCATCGAGCTTGAGCCTGAAGAATGGGCGCAGCTGGGGCGGCAGATCGAGGTGCCGGTGGCGGCGCATGCAGTGGCGGCTGCCCCGGCGGCAGCGCCACGGCAGGATGACGGGCAATGGACGGCGGCGCGCGAGGTGTTGCGCCTGGCCGGGCAGATGAGCGGGCCGGAATTGCTCGACCGGCTGGAAGGGTTGGCCGGGAGTACGGCGGCGGGCAAGCGGCTGCTGGTGCGTTTGCGCCACAGCAGTGAGGTGAAGGTGGAAAGTGGCGTAGATGCGCCGGTTTATCATTGGGTGGGATGAAAGTTTCAGAATTTTGGGGCTGCTTTGCAGCCCATCGCGACGCAAGGCCGCTCCTACAGAAAAACGCGAAAGCCTGATTGCTCGCGGTCCCTTGTAGGAGCGGCCTTGCGTCGCGATGGGCCGCAGAGCGGCCCCAAAAATCTCAGAACATAGCCGCCGACAGCTTGCGACGATAAACCCCAACCAGCGGGTGGTCACCACCCAGCAACTCGAACACCTGCAGCATCGCCTTCTGCGGCAGCCCGTTCTCATAGCCACGGTTACGCTGGAACAACTTCAGCAACCCTTCCAGCGCCGCCTCATACTGCTGGCGCGCCAGTTGCTGGATGCTCAGCTGGTAAGCCGCCTCGTCATCCTGCGGGCTCTGCGCCAGGCGGCTTTTCAGGTCGGCGACTTCCGGCAGGCTGGCCGCCTGGCGCAGGAACGTCAGCTGGGCCTTGGCACCCGCCAGCGCGGCCTTGTGTTCGTCCGTCTTGACTGCATCCAGCACCACCTGGGCTTCCCCTAGTTCACCGCGCTCGGCCAGGCAACGGGCGTACAGAATCAGCGCCTCGGCATTGCTGTTGTCCTCACCCAGCAGCGCCTGCAACAGCGCTTCGGCCTCGGCAAAACGGCTTTCGGCAAACAGCGCCTTGGCCTGCTCCAGCGGCGAAGCGACAGGGGCGGCAGGCATTTGCACGTGCGGCTCGAGCATGGCGCGGATCGCCGATTCCGGCTGTGCACCGGCAAAACCGTCCACCGGCTGGCCGTCCTTGAACAGCACCACGGTCGGCAGGCTGCGGATGCCGAACTGGGCAACCACCTGCTGTTCCACGTCGCAGTTGATCTTGGCCAGCAGCAGTTCGCCCTGGTAACCCTCGGCGATCTTCGCCAGCAACGGCATCAGTGCCTTGCACGGCGCGCACCACTCGGCCCAGAAGTCCACCAGCACCGGCTTGTGGAAGGAGTTGTCGATCACCAGTTGCTGGAAGGTGGCATCGGTGGCGTCGAAAATGTAAGGCGTGTCTTGGCTCATTGCGACTCTCGCAAACTCGTGAATAACACCACTATAAGGTGTCGCGGCTGGCGTGGTACAGGCTGACCCGGCGGAATTCGTGTGGCTCGGCCAGGTCTGGCAGGGTCAGTGCTTCGAGCACGCCAAGTTGCTGGTAGAGCGGGTGGCTGAAGTCGCGTACCCGCGAATCGGCCACCAGTGCCTGGCGACCACGACCGAGGAAGGCATCCAGTAGTGGCAAGTTGGCGCGGTCGTACAGCACGTCGGCCACCAGGATCAGGTCGAAGCGGTCGTCTTCGGCGAAGAAGTCGCTGCTGTAGCTCAGCTCCACCCCATTGAGCGCGGCATTCGCGCGGCAGGCATCGAGTGCCAGCGGGTCGAGGTCGCAGGCCACCACCTCCAGGGCGCCCGCGCGCGCTGCAGCAATACCTGCGATGCCGGAGCCGGCGCCAAAGTCCAGCACGCGTTTGCCGGCCACCCATTCCGGGCGCTCGGCCAGGTAGCGGGCCATGGCCAGGCCGCTGGCCCAGCAGAAGCTCCAGTAGGGTGGCTCTTCAAGAATGCGCCGGGTCTCTTCGCTGCTGAAGGCGCGGTCCATGTTCTGCTCGTCGATCAGCCACAGCTTCAGGTCGCAGCCGGGCAGCTCGCTGACGGTCAGCCGCGCTTCGCCGATCAGGCCGCTGAGGGCCTGTTGCAGGGCGTCTGGCACCACTTACGGCGCCTTCTCGAAACGCAGCGGGCCGGTGGCCTGGGTCTGGGCCTGGGTAATGCGCACCGGCGGCAGGTGCATGATCAGCTGGCCAGAACTGCTGGCGCGGCCACGCAGCTCGACCCGCGCCCCGGCCGGGAAGGCCTCGGGGTTGAAGCGCAGGTGGTAGGGCAGGGCCTGGCCGGTACCGGTCAGGTTGCTGCTGGCCAGCAGCCGTTGCGGGCGGTCGCGTTCATCGATGACCAGCAAGGCCAGTTCTACGTCGGCACCGGCCGGGATCTCGAGCAAGGTGCCGCTGAGTTCGCGCTGGTAGGCCGGCAGCGGGCCGAGTACTTCGGCCGGCTTGGCCGAGCGGGCCGGCGCGGGTGCGGGAGGGGTATCGGTCTTCGGCCTGTCGCTGCCGCAGGCGGCGAGCAGGGCGGCGCAGCACAGCACGACGAGCGCTCGGTAGTGCATGGAGTAGTCCTTCACGGGCAGATTTCCCATGGATGTTAACCCCTTTGGCTTGTCTTGCCAGTGCAATGCGCTACCATGGCCCTCCCTTTTTTTGTTGCCTGCCACCATGCACTGTCCCTTTTGCGGTGCCAACGACACCAAGGTCATCGACTCTCGCCTCGTCGCCGAAGGCGAGCAGGTGCGCCGCCGCCGCGAATGCGTGGCCTGTGGCGAGCGCTTCACCACCTTCGAAACCGCCGAGCTGGTGCTGCCCCGGCTGATCAAGCAGGACGGCACGCGTCAGCCTTTCGACGAAGACAAACTGCGTGCCGGCATGCAGCGGGCGCTGGAAAAACGACCGGTCAGCGTCGAGCGCCTGGAAGCGGCACTGGCGCACATCAAGAGCCGCCTGCGTGCCACCGGCGAGCGCGAGGTCAAATCGCTGGTGGTAGGTGAAATGGTCATGGCCGAGTTGCGCAAGCTCGATGAAGTGGCCTATATCCGCTTTGCCTCGGTGTACCGGCGCTTCCAGGACCTCGACGAGTTCCGCGAAGAAATCGATCGCCTGGCCCGTGAGCCGGCTAAAGAGTGAACATGCCCAGCCAAGCCGCCATCCTTGACGCCCACTACATGGCCCGCGCGCTGGAGCTGGCGCGCAAGGGCCTGTACACCACCCACCCGAACCCGCGCGTAGGCTGTGTGATCGTGCGCGATGGCGAAGTGGTCGGCGAAGGCTGGCACGTGCGCGCCGGCGAACCGCATGCCGAAGTGCATGCCTTGCGCCAGGCCGGTGAGCGTGCCCGTGGTGCCTGTGCCTACGTCACCCTGGAGCCGTGCAGCCACCATGGCCGCACGCCGCCGTGTGCCGAGGCGCTGGTCAATGCCGGTGTGGCGCGGGTGGTGGCAGCCATGCAGGACCCTAACCCGCAAGTGGCGGGGCAGGGCCTGCGGCGCCTGGCCGCGGCCGGTATCGAAGTGGCCAGCGGTGTACTCGAAGCCGAGGCCCGTGCCCTCAACCCGGGTTTCCTCAAGCGCATGGAGCACGGCTTGCCGTTCGTCCGTGCCAAGCTGGCCATGAGCCTGGACGGCCGCACCGCCATGGCCAGTGGTGAAAGCCAGTGGATCACCGGGCCGGCTGCCCGCTCGGCAGTGCAGCGCCTGCGCGCCCGGTCGAGCGTGGTGCTCACCAGCGCCGCCAGCGTGCTGGCCGATAACGCCCGCATGACCGTGCGAGGCACCGAGCTGGGCCTGGATGCCGAAACCACCGCCCTAGCACTCAGCCGCACCCCGCTGCGTGTGTTGGTCGATGGCCGCCTGCGCCTGCCACTGGATGCGCCATTCTTCCAGGCCGGCCCGGCACTGGTGGTGACCGCTGTCGCGGATGACCCGCGCTATGCCGCTGCCGGCCACGAACTGCTCCGCCTGCCGAGCGACAATGGCCAGGTCGACCTGGCGGCGCTGCTGCAGGCACTGGCCGCCCGTGGCGTCAACGAAATCCTGCTGGAAGCCGGTGCCGGCCTGGTCGCGGCCTTTGCTCGCCAAGGCCTGGTCGACGAGTACCAGCTGTTCGTCGCCGGTACCTTCCTCGGCTCCCAGGCTCGCCCGCTGCTGGACTGGCCACTGGAGAAGATGAGCCAAGCACCGCGGCTGAAAATTACCGAAATGCGTGCAGTGGGCGATGACTGGCGGGTCACGGCCATCCCCCTGCCGGCGCCCGGCGTATAATGCCGGGCTTGCCCCGCGCAAACCGTTTTTGAGGAAGACCCCATGTTCACCGGCATCATCGAATCCATCGGCACCATCCGCAGCCTGACCCCCAAGGGTGGCGACGTGCGCGTCTACGTCGAAACCGGCAAGCTCGACCTGGCTGACGTCAAGCTTGGCGACAGCATCGCCGTCAACGGCGTGTGCCTGACCGCCGTGGAACTGCCGGGTAACGGCTTCTGGGCCGACGTCAGTGTCGAAACACTCAAGCGCACTGCGTTCATCGACCTCAAGAGCGGCAGCAAGGTCAACCTGGAAAAGGCCCTGACCCCCACTACCCGCCTGGGCGGGCACCTGGTCAGTGGCCATGTCGACGGGGTCGGCGAAATCATTTCGCGCAGCGATAACGCCCGCGCTATCCAGTTCCGGGTGCGTGCACCGAAGGAGCTGGCCAAGTACATCGCCCACAAGGGTTCGATCACCGTCGACGGCACCAGCCTGACGGTCAATGAGGTCAATGGCGCCGAGTTCGAGCTGACCATTGTCCCACACACCCTGTCCGAAACCATCATGGCCGACTACCGCGCAGGGCGTCGGGTAAACCTTGAGGTCGACCTGCTGGCCCGTTACCTGGAGCGTTTGCTGCTGGGTGACAAGGCTGCCGAACCGAGCAAGGGCAGTGGCATTACCGAAAGCTTCCTGGCCGCCAACGGCTTCTTGAAATCCTGATTGAGAAGGGGGTGCCGCGTGGCGCTCAACAGCATCGAAGAACTGGTCGAAGACATCCGCCAGGGCAAAATGGTCATCCTCATGGATGACGAAGACCGCGAGAACGAAGGCGACATCATCATGGCAGCCGAATGCTGCCTGCCCGAGCACATCAATTTCATGGCCAAGCACGCCCGTGGCCTGATCTGCATGCCGATGACCCGCGAGCGTTGCGAAACGCTGAAGCTGCCACTGATGGCGCCGCGCAACGGCTCGGGCTTCGGCACCAAGTTCACCGTGTCGATCGAAGCCGCCGAAGGCGTCACCACTGGCATCTCCGCCGCCGACCGCGCCCGTACCGTGCAGGCTGCCGCTGCCAAGGATGCCAAGGCCGAAGACATCGTCAGCCCTGGCCACATCTTCCCGCTGATGGCCCAGCCTGGCGGTACCCTGGCCCGCGCCGGCCACACCGAAGCGGCCTGCGACCTGGCGCGCATGGCCGGTTTCGAGCCAAGCGGCGTGATCTGCGAAGTGATGAACGACGACGGCACCATGTCGCGTCGCGCCGAGCTGGAAGTGTTCGCCGCCGAACACGGCCTGAAGATCGGAACCATTGCCGACCTGATCCACTACCGCATGATCCACGAGCGCACTGTGCAGCGTGTGTCCGAGCAGCCGGTGGAAAGCGAGCTGGGTGAGTTCAACCTGGTCACCTACCGCGACGCGGTGGAAGGCGACGTGCACATGGCCCTGACCCTGGGCAACATCTGCGCCGAAGAGCCGACTCTGGTGCGTGTACACAACATGGACCCGCTGCGCGACCTGCTGCTGGTCAAGCAACCGGGCCGCTGGAGCCTGCGCGCGGCCATGGCCGCCGTGGCCGAGGCCGGCAGCGGCGTGGTGTTGCTGCTGGGCCATCCGCTGGACGGCGACGTGCTGCTGGCGCACATCCGCGAAAGCGCGGGCGATGCACCGACCAAGGCACCGACCACCTACAGCACTGTTGGCGCCGGTTCGCAGATTCTGCGCGACCTCGGTGTGCGCAAGATGCGCCTGATGAGTTCGCCGATGAAGTTCAACGCGATATCCGGATTCGATCTGGAAGTTGTAGAATACGTGCCCTCCGAGTGACTTGAGGCGGCAATGACGCCCTCTGCTCGAGTCCAGACCCCTGTCGAGGCCGCTTGTATGCGGCCTCGCTCTTGAAGATGAGAATATCGGAATGACCCTGAAGACCATCGAAGGTACCTTCATCGCCCCCAAAGGTCGCTATGCTTTGGTGGTTGGCCGCTTCAACAGCTTCGTTGTCGAAAGCCTGGTAAGCGGTGCCGTTGATACCCTGGTTCGCCACGGTGTCAGCGAAAGCGACATCACCATCATCCGTGCCCCGGGTGCGTTCGAGATCCCGCTGGTAGCACAGAAGGTCGCCCAGCAAGGCGCCTACGACGCGATCATCGCCCTAGGCGCCGTGATCCGTGGTGGTACCCCGCACTTTGAATACGTGGCAGGCGAATGCACCAAGGGCCTGGCCCAGGTGTCCATGGAGTTCGGTGTTCCGGTGGCCTTCGGCGTACTGACCGTCGACTCCATCGAGCAAGCCATCGAGCGTTCCGGCACCAAGGCTGGCAACAAAGGCGGTGAAGCTGCCCTGTCCGCTCTGGAAATGGTCAGCCTGCTGGCGCAGTTGGAGGCCAAGTGATTAGCGACGAAAGCGATCGTTTCAACCCGCGCGATCCAAAACCTGCGGATGCCGGCAAGCCCTCGAAGAGCGCCAAGCGCCGCGAAGCCCGCAAGCTCGCGACCCAGGCCCTCTACCAGTGGCACATGGCCCAGCATTCGCTGAACGAGATCGAAGCGCAGTTCCGGGTCGATAACGATTTCACCGATGTCGACGGTGCCTATTTCCGCGAGATCCTGCATGGGGTCCCGGCAATCAAGGGCGAAATCGACAAGGCGCTGGTGCCGTGCATGACCATCGCGCTGGACGAGCTCGACCCGGTCGAGCTGGCCGTGCTGCGCCTTTCCACCTGGGAACTGATCAAGCGCGTTGACGTGCCGTACCGCGTCGTGATCAACGAAGGTGTGGAGCTGGCCAAGGTCTTCGGTGCCACCGACGGCCACAAGTTCGTCAACGGCGTGCTGGACAAGCTTGCCCCGGCCCTGCGTGAAGCAGAAGTCAAGGCGAACAAGCGCTGATCCTGGCGCTGCCTGGCCATGGGTGAGTTCGAGCTGATCAACCATTACTTCGCCGCCGCGCCCTGTGCGCAGGGCGGCGAGGGCGTGGCCCTGGGCATCGGCGACGACTGTGCCCTGCTGGATCTCCCACCCGGTGAGCAACTGGCCGTGTCGACCGACACGCTGGTCGCCGGGGTGCACTTTCCTGCTGTTTGCGACCCGCTGCTGCTGGGCCAGCGTTCGTTGGCCGTGGCGGCCAGTGACCTGGCCGCCATGGGCGCGACTGCCATCGGCTTTACCCTCGCCCTGACCCTGCCTGACGTTGGCCCGGACTGGCTGGCAGCCTACGCCGACGGCCTCAGCCGCATGGCCCACCGTTGCCGCATGAGCCTGATTGGCGGGGATACTACCCGTGGTCCACTGAGCATCACCGTGACCGTGTTCGGCCGCGTGCCGGCAGGCCAGGCGTTGCGCCGCAGCGGCGCACGGCCGGGCGACCTGCTGTGTGTTGGCGGTTCGCTGGGCAAGGCCGCCGGTGCCTTGCCGCTGGTGCTGGGGGAGCGTGAGGCGCCTGCCGAGCTGGCCGAGCCATTGCTGGCCCATTACTGGTCGCCAATGCCACAGCTCACCCTCGGCGCGTGGCTGCGGGGCAAAGCCACGGCGGCGCTGGACATCTCCGATGGCCTGCTCGCGGACTGCGGGCATATCGCCAAGGCGTCCGGCGTGGCGCTGGAGGTGAACCTGGCGCAGGTACCAGTGTCTCCAGCTCTAGAGGCGTTCCTCGGCCGCGAAGCGGCGCTGCAGGCAGCACTCACCGGTGGCGACGATTACCTGCTGGCCTTCACGTTGCCGCCCGAAGCAGTGGCGCCCTTGGCTGACCTCGGTTTCATCGAGGTACATATCATTGGCCGTGTGCTCGAAGGGCAGGGCGTGACGCTGCGCGACGCACAAGGCCAGGACATAACCCCCGTGCAGCGGGGCTATCAACACTTTAGGGAGACACCGTGACCGATCACCCCAACCAGGTGCCTGCGGAGTTTGTTCCGCCTTCGGTCTGGCGCAACCCGTGGCACTTCATCGCGTTCGGCTTCGGCTCTGGTACCTTGCCCAAGGCGCCGGGTACCTGGGGCTCGCTGGTGGCCATACCGTTCATTCCGCTGTGGCAGATGCTGCCCGACTGGGGCTACTGGCTGCTGCTCGGCGTAAGCATGCTGTTCGGCTTCTGGCTGTGCGGCAAAGTCGCCAATGACTTGCGCGTGCACGACCATGAAGGCATTGTCTGGGACGAGATTGTCGGCATGTGGATCACCCTCTGGCTGGTGCCGGAAGGCTGGCAATGGTTGCTGGCAGGGTTCCTGATGTTCCGCTTCTTCGACATCCTCAAACCGTGGCCGATCCGCTGGATCGACCGCCATGTGCACGGGGGCGTCGGCATCATGCTCGACGATATCCTGGCCGGCGTGTTCGCCTGGCTGGGCATGCAGGTTCTGGTGTGGGCGGTTGCCTGAAACAGGGAGCGCGTGAATGGCCATAAGGACTGGGCTGCTGGCAATGCTGCTGAGTATTGCGCCATGGGTGGCGGCTGCCGAAGGCGTGCCGAAGCAGGTCCACCTGGTCAGCGAGGAATGGCTCGACTACACCAACGCCGACGGTACCGGGGTAGCCTGGGACGTGTTGCGCAAGGTGTTCGAGCCGGCCGGGGTCAAGGTGGTTACCCAAAGCGCGCCCTACAGCCGCGCGATCGGGCTGGTGAAGCGTGGCGAGGCGGATGCCTGGGTGGGCTCGTACAAGGACGAGAACAACGGCAACCTGTACCCGCGCTGGCACTTCGACATGGACCATATCTACGCCCTGGGGCTGGCCAGCAAGCCTGCGCCTACGCCGCAGAATGTTGGCAAGTACCGCCTGGCCTGGGTGCGTGGCTACGATTACGGCAGCTACCTGCCCGATGTGCATGAATTTCGTGAAATCCAGCGCCGCGAAGGCATTCTGCCAATGCTCGAGCATGACCGTGTGGACTTCTATATCGATGCCCAGACCGAAGTCGATTATGTCCTGGGCCAGTCATCGCAGCCCGAGCGCTTCCGCCGTACCCATGTCGCCGAACTGCCGCTGTACCTGGCTTTTGCTCGTAACGACCAGGCCAGGGCCCTGCGCGACCTGTTCGACAAGCGCATGGCCGAGCTGGTGCGCAGTGGTGAGCTGAAGCCGATTTTCGAGCACTGGCGGCAGCCGTATCCGTTCAGCGCGGACAGCAAACCGCACTGAGGCAGCGATCATCTGACCCGGCTTGGTTCCCTGTGGGAGCGGGTTCACCCGCGAAGAAGACAACGCGGTGCCTGGCACGGGCTTCGCCCGTGTTCGCGGGTAAACCCGCTCCCACAGGGATTGTGCGAACCGGAGTTGACTGGGTGTCGGTCTCAACTAAGCATCGAACTTTTCGATCTTACCCCACGGTATTCAGCCGGCCCACATTGCCCAACCTGCTGATACAATCGGCTCACGAGAAATTTCCTACTTATGCCAGGAGCACAACGTGCCCGTCGTCTTTGTTGCCGCCTCTAAACTCCCGACTCCCTTCGCGACCTTCACCATGCATGGCTTTCTCGACGAAGCCACTGGCCGTGAGCACGTGGTGCTCAGCCTGGGTGATATCGCGGATGGCCAGCCGGTATTGGGGCGCCTGCACTCCGAGTGCCTGACCGGCGATGCCCTGTTCAGCCAGCGCTGTGACTGCGGCTCGCAGCTGGAGGCCGCGCTACAGGCCATTGCTCGCGAAGGCCGCGGCGTGCTGCTGTACCTGCGTCAGGAAGGCCGCGGCATCGGCCTGCTGAACAAGATCCGCGCCTACGAGCTGCAGGATGGCGGCGCCGATACCGTCGAAGCCAACGAGCGCCTGGGCTTTGCTGCCGACCAGCGTGACTACGCCATGTGCCTGCCGATGCTCGAGCACTTGGGCGTGAAGTCGCTGCGCCTGATGACCAACAACCCGCGCAAGGTAAAGGCCCTGACCGACATGAACATTGTCGTCGCCGAGCGTGTGCCGCTGCACACTGGGCACAACCCGCACAACCGCTATTACCTGGCGACCAAGGCCGGCAAGCTGGGCCACATGCTGGGCAACGAACATCAGGGCGAGGCGCCCCAGGCGTGACCCGCAGCGAGGTCAAGCGGCGCCTGGCACTGGCCTGGTGGCAGTACCTTGCGATAGGCCTGGTACCGCTGCCGGTCATGGCCTGGGCCTTTGGTGGGGGTGATGCACTGATCCCGGTGCTGGCCATGCCGTTGTTCATTGCCGGCGCGGCCACCATGTTCCTCAGCCTGCCTCGCTTCGGTGCCTACAAGCGTGCACTCATTGCGACCTCCAAAGTGCTTGGCACTGGTGAAGAGCCCGCCGCCTGGATCGAGCTGGCGCGGGTGCGGCGCCTGGCCATGCTCTATGCCTGCTTCCCGGCCTGGGTCGCTGCGCTGTCGGTGCTGGTCGGCCTCGAGGCGGTGCCACAGATCCTGTTGGCGTTGTCCACCGTGGTAGTGCTTTACCTCTATCGCATTCCGCGCCAGCTCGGCTGATGCGCCTGCTGCCGGGCCTGCTGGCGCTGTTCGCCTGCACCGTGCTGGCCGGCGAACCCTTGCGGGTTGTCAGCCTTGCCCCTTCGATGACTGAAATCATGCTCGAACTGCAGGCCGATGACCTGCTGGTGGGCGTGCTCGACGGTGGTGATCGCCCTACGGCATTGCGCGACCTGCCCTCGGTCGGGCGCCAGGGGCAATTGGACATGGAGCGCCTGCTCAGCCTGCGCCCCGACCTGTTGCTGCTGTGGCCGGGCAGCGTGCCGCCGGCCCAGCGCGACCAGCTCAAGCGTCTCGGAATAGCCACTTTCAGCGCCGAACCCCACAACATTGACCAGTTGATCGAGCAGATCGAAGTCATTGCCGGGCGCGTCGGGCGTGCCAAGCAGGGCGGGCAGTACGCTCACGCCCTGCGTGAGCGGTTGCAGCAGCTTCGCCAGCAGTATCGGCGCGACGAGCCCTTGCAGGTGTTCTATCAGGTCTGGGATCGGCCGTTGTACACCCTCGGTGGCCGCCAGGTGGTAAGCGATGCATTGGCTGTGTGCGGTGCGCGCAACGTGTTCGCCGACCTCAGCCAGCCGGCGCCACAGGTGAATGTGGAGTCTGTATTGCTGCGTAACCCGCAGGTCATCCTGGCCGGTGATCAGGCGCAACTGGCCAGTTGGAAGGCCTGGCCACAGCTGCGAGCGGTCGCCGATGGGCGCTTGCTGGTGGTGCCTGACAAAGGCCTGGAGCGCCCCAGCGGGCAGATGATCGAAGCCACCGCCCGCTTGTGCGCGCTGCTGGCGGCTAAAGCGCCGGCGTCCAGGTGACGCTGAACAGCAGGGTGCGGCCTTCTTCGCGGTAAGGCTGGTAAGCGCCCTCGTAGCTGTACAGGGCGCGGCTGTAGCGGTGGTCCAGCAGGTTATCCAGCTTGGCTTCCAGTTTCACTTCATCGGTAGCCGCCCAGCTACCGCGCAACCCGAACAGGCCATACCCACCGATACGGTTGCGGTTGGCCTCATCGTCATAGCTGTTGCTGACGGCCTGCCAGCTGGCGCCCGCACTGAAACGCCCGAAATCACGGTCCAGGTCCAGGCTCAGGGTGCGCCGGGCACGGCGGGCCAGGGTGTGGCCGGTGTCGCGGTCGCGTGGGTCGATCAGTGCCAGGCCCAACTGGCTATGCCAGGCGCCCCATTGCTGCGTCAGCGCCACTTCCAGGCCATTGATGCGCGCCGAGGCGACGTTGCGGGGGATCGAGTCCTGGCCAAAGATGATCGCGTCGCGCAGGTCGGTGCGGTACAGCGAGGTTTCCAGGCGGGTGTCGGCCGACAGCTGGCTGCGCCATTGCAGCTCATAGCTTTTCGAGTGCTCCGGGTCCAGGTTCGGGTTGCTGAACTGGGGGTAATACAGGTCGTTGAAGGTGGGGGCGCGGAAACCTTCGCTGTAGGACAGCAGTACATCGTTATTCGCGTTCAACGGCACGGTCAGGCTGCCGCTCCAGGTGGTCTGGCCGCCAAACTGCTGGTTGCGGTCATGGCGCACGCCCAGTTCGGTAGAGAACTGCTCGCCCTGGTAGCGGTGCTGCATGAACACGGCGCGGTTCCAGCGGCTATCCTCGGTGAAGTCGGTACTGCCATGGACACGGTCTTCATACCAGTCGCCGCCGATCAGCACGGTGTTGTGTTCGCTCAGGGCAAGGTCGTTCTGCCAGGTGACCTGATCGCGGTGGGTGTTGAACACGAAGCGCTCGGCGCTGAGTTTGTCGCGCTTGTCGTCGCGGTTCTCGCTGTGGGCCAGTTCCAGGCGTGAGTGCCAGGTATCGGTCAACTGGGCGTCAAAGTAGCTGCCCACGCTGCTGACACTGAAGTCGGTGTAGGGCTGCTGGCCGAAGCTCTCGAAGGTAACCGGGTCGAAGCCACCGAACGGGTTGTCGTATTCGCTGCGGCCGCGGCTGTCGAGCAGGTTCAGGCCGGCTTCGTAGCGCTCGCCGAAGGTGTGGCTCAGGCTCAGGTTGAATGACTTGTTGCGATAGGCGTCATGGTCGCCGTCGCTGGCGAAGGACGGCCCAGTGGAATCGATACCGGCCGTTTCATCCAGGCTGGCGCCAAGGTTGAAACGGGTCGCGCCATTGCCACCCGAAAGCCCCAGGCTGCGCTGGAAGGTCTGGTTGCTGCCGGCCGCCATGCGCAGGCGTGGCTGCAGGCCGGGGCCGTTGCTGCGCCGGGTGAAGATCTGGATTACCCCGCCGATGGCATCGCTGCCATACACCGCCGAGCGCGAGCCGCGCAGCACTTCCACCCGTTCGATCTGGTCGACGTCGAGAAACTGCAAGCCGCTGTCGCCGGAGGTGGCGTTGGCGATACGCACGCCGTCGACCAGCACCAGGCTCTGCGCGGCCTTGGTGCCGCGGATGAAGATGCCCGGCAGGCTGCCACGGCCACCGGTAGGCGCCACTTGCACGCCGGGTACGCGGCTGAGCAGGTCGGTAACGCTGCCGGGTTGCAGGCGGTCGATGTCGGCGCGGGTGAAGACCGTGTTGGCGGCGCTGGTGGCGGTGCGCGATTCGACCTGGCGGCTGGCGCTGATCAGCACGTCGGGGAGCTTGAGCGCGTCGTCGCGTTCGGCGGCCAGCAGCGGCAGCGGGAGGCAGAGCAGGGTGGCAAAGGCTGGAGATTTCATGGGCAGTACCATTTTGCGAGGGCTGCGCCCTCGATCGCGACACAAGGCCGCTCCTACAGGTATTGCACAGACCGGGAGAGCGGCACGGTCTCTGTAGGAGCGGCCTTGTGTCGCGATGGGCCGCAAAGCGGCCCCCAAAATTTACAGGCCGAGCCTGGCCATGCGGGCTTTCACCGAAGCCTCGATCCCGGCCGCATCCAGCCCGCACTCGGCCAGCATCTGCGCCGGCTTGGCATGCTCGACATAAATATCAGGCAGCCCCAGGTGCAGCAGTGGCTTGAGCACTGCCTGGCTGGCCAGGAACTCACCCACCGCAGCACCGGCACCACCCATGATGGCGTTCTCTTCGATGGTCACCAGCAACTCATGGCTGCCAGCCAGCTCCAGCACCAAGGCCTCATCCAGCGGCTTGACGAAGCGCATGTCGACCACCGTGGCGTTGATCTGCTCGGCAACCTGCAGGGCCTCGGCCAACTGCACGCCGAAGACCAGCAAGGCGACTTTCTCGCCCTGGCGGCGGACCACGCCCTTGCCGATCTCCAGCGGTTCAAGGTCACCGCTGATCGGTGCATTCGGGCCGGTACCACGCGGGTAGCGCACCGCCGCCGGGCCGTTGTACGAGTGGCCAGTGCTGAGCATCTTGCGCAGCTCGTTCTCGTCGCTCGGGGTCATTACCAGCATGCCCGGGATGCAGCGCAGGTACGACAGGTCGTAGCTGCCCGCGTGGGTCGGGCCGTCTTCGCCGACCAGGCCGGCGCGGTCGATGGCGAACAGCACGTCGAGGTTCTGCACCGCCACGTCGTGGATCAGCTGGTCGTAGGCACGCTGCAGGAAGGTGGAATAGATGGCCACCACCGGCTTGCTGCCCTCGCAGGCCATACCGGCTGCCAAGGTAACAGCGTGCTGCTCGGCAATCGCCACATCGAAGTAGCGCTCCGGGTAGCGCTCGCTGAAGTCGACCAGGTCGGAGCCTTCCTTCATCGCCGGGGTAATGCCCACCAGGCGGTTGTCGGCGGCGGCCATGTCGCACAGCCACTGGCCGAACACGGCGGAGTATTTCGGGCCGCTGGCTTTCTTCGGCGCGGCCGGCTTGTCGGCCGGTTCCAGCTTGGTGATGGCGTGGTAGCCGATCGGGTCGATCTCGGCCGGGGCGAAGCCCTTGCCCTTCTTGGTGACCACGTGCAGGAACTGCGGGCCCTTGAGGTCACGCATGTTGCGCAGGGTGGCGATCATGGTCGGCAGGTCGTGGCCGTCGATCGGGCCGATGTAGTTCCAGCCCAGTTCCTCGAACAGCGTGCCTGGCACCAGCATGCCCTTGGCATACTCCTCGGTGCGGCGGGCGATTTCCCAGGCGCCTGGCAGGCGCGACAGCACTTTCTTGCTGCCTTCGCGCATGCTCGCGTAGGTGCGGCTGGAAAGGATCTTGGCCAGGTAATTGGACAGGCCGCCGACATTGCGCGAAATCGACATGTCGTTGTCGTTAAGGATCACCAGCATGTCGGCGTTGACTTCCTGGGCGTGGTTCAACGCCTCGAACGCCATGCCGGCAGTCAGCGCGCCGTCACCGATCACTGCAATCGACTTGCGCGCGCTGTTTTGCAGGCGGGCGGCAATGGCCATGCCCAGCGCGGCGCTGATCGAGGTGCTGGAGTGGCCGACGCCAAAGGTGTCGTACTCGCTTTCGCTGCGGCGCGGGAAGGCGGCGATGCCGTCTTTCTGACGCAGACTGAGCATGCGGTTGCGGCGCCCGGTGAGTATCTTGTGCGGGTAGGCCTGATGGCCCACGTCCCACACCAGCCGGTCATCCGGGGTGTCGAATACGTAGTGCAGGGCGATGGTCAACTCGATCACGCCCAGGCCGGCACCAAAATGCCCACCGGTCTGCCCAACGGTATAGAGCAGTTCCTGGCGCAACTCGTCGGCCAGGGTCTCCAGGTCGGCTTCGGCCAGCCGGCGCAGGCCGGCAGGCGTGTCAGCGCGGTCGAGCAACGGCGTGACCGGGCGTTCGCGGGGGATCTCTTGAAACGTCGTGGGCATCAGGCGAGTCGTTATAGGTGTGTGAAGACGCGGCAGTTTACCCCATTGTGGGAAAAGTGCCCATTCAACCACTGTTTGCGATAGCCAGTGTAGGAGCGGGTTTACCCGCGAATACGGTGGTGCATTCACCGCCGCATTCGCGGGTAAACCCGCTCCTACACTGGGCGTGGTATCAGTGTTTAGTTACGGCGTTCGACGATGTAACGCGCCAAGGCCCGCAGCGGCTCGGCCTTTTCGCCGAACCCTTCCAGTGCGACCAGCGCCTGGTCGCGCAGTTCGTTCGCATAGGCCTTGGCCGCTTCCAGGCCCAGCAATGCCGGGTAGGTCGGTTTGTCACGAGCGATGTCAGCACCTTGGCGCTTGCCCAGGGTGGCGGTGTCGCTTTCTACATCAAGGATGTCGTCCTGCACCTGAAATGCCAGGCCGATGGCCTGTGCATACGTTTGCAGGGCGTCCAGCTGCGGCTGTTCGGCACGGGCGCTGGCCAGGGCGCCGAGGCGCACGCTGGCTTCGATCAATGCGCCAGTCTTGTGCCGGTGCATGAATTCCAGCGCCTGCTGGTCCAGCTTTACGCCTACCGAGCCCAGGTCGATCGCCTGGCCGCCAACCATGCCGGCCGGGCCGGCCGCTTTGGCCAGGGCCTGGACCATGGCCAGGCGGATACCGTCGGCCTGCGGGCTCAAGCCCGGGTCGAGCAGGGCGCTGAAGGCCAGGCTCTGCAAGCCGTCGCCGGCGAGGATGGCGCAGGCTTCATCGAAAGCTTTGTGGGTGGTGGGCTGGCCGCGGCGCAGGTCGTCGTCGTCCATGGCCGGCAGGTCGTCATGCACCAGCGAATAGGCATGGATCAGCTCAACAGCGCAGGCCGCACCATTGGCCTGTTCGGCCGGGGCACCCAGGGCTTCGCAGGCCGCGTAGGCCAGCAGCGGGCGCACGCGCTTGCCGCCGTTCATCACGCTGTAGCGCATGGCGGCGTAAAGGCGTTCGAGCTCTTTGGTCGGGGCGATGAACAGCGGTTCGAGGGCGGCGTCGACCCGCGCCTGGCAACTGGCCTGATAGGTGCCGATCATGCTTCCGGCTCCGCGTCGAAGGGCTGAGCAGCCAGCTCACCATCGCGCTCCAGCAGGATTTGCACCTTTTGTTCGGCCTGGGCCAACGCGCCCTGGCAATCACGGGTCAGGGCGATGCCTTGCTCGAAGGCGGCCAGCGACTCTTCCAGCGACAACTCGCCGTTCTCCAGGCGCTCGACCAGTGCTTGCAGGTCTGCGAGGGATTGCTCGAAATCGAGGGAGGCTTTTTTGCGGGCCATGGCGACTGTCTCGGTGGCATTCAGAACGGCGCGACACTAGCAGAGCGGGGCGGGGGGAGCAAACTTCAGGGGCAATGAGGTTGGTTTCAAGGGCCCTTTCGCGGGCTTGCCCGCTCCCACAGGTTCACCACAGGTCTGGAAGGCTGTGATGTCCCTGTGGGAGCGGGCGAGCCCGCGAATGGGCCCAATGGGGTCTATCAGGCAGGCTCGGCTTCCCGCTCGACCATCGCCTCCCGGTACTGCGCCAGCTCTTCGATAGTCAGCACCGGCAAGTTGTACTGCCGCGCATAAACCGCCACCTGTTCGCCACGGGCCATGGTCCCGTCGGGGTTCATCAGTTCACACAGTACCGCCGCCGGGCGCAGGCCGGCCAGGCGCGCCAAGTCCACCGACCCCTCGGTGTGGCCACGGCGGGTCAGCACGCCGCCATTGCGCGCGCGCAGCGGGAACACATGCCCCGGGCTGACAATATGACGCTGTTCGGCGCTGGAACGCAGTGCCGCAGCAATGGTGGTGATGCGGTCCTGGGCAGAGACCCCGGTGGTGATCCCTTCCGCCGCCTCGATGGTGACAGTGAAGCCGGTGCCATGGCGGGCCTGGTTGTTCTGCACCATGGGCGCCAGTTGCAGCGCGTCGACGGTGGCTTCGTCCAGGCACAGGCAGACGATGCCGCTGCAATCGCGAATCATCATGGCCATGGTCTGCAGCGAAATGTTTTCGGCGGCGGCAATGATGTCCGCTTCGTCCTCGCGGTCGTCATCGTCGAGCAAAAGTACTGGGCGCCCGGCCTTGAAGGCGGCGATGGCGGCGCAAACATTGGGAAATTGCGAGTGGTGCTGGGTGGACATGAAACGCTCCTCGTGAATGATCGATGAACGTCTCGGGGCGAACAAAATGCGCGCGCAGGGGCGCCCGAATGGCCCCTGCCTGACGCCTTCTTTCATCCGGACTATGACCGTCGGCTCTGGAGTCGCACCAGATCTGCTGACCCCCGGCATGGCCGGGGCGCTCGCGGGCTCATCTTTCGATTTACCGCCGGTGGGGACTTTCACCCCGCCCTGAAGACCGCCCAAGCATACCGCACAGTGCCACCCCACTGGCAACCCAACGGTTCTACGACCTTCGGCGGTAGCCCGCTACCACACACAGAACGGGGCCCATTCCTAGAGTGTCGGGCAGCCCGCTTCGGGCAGATATTCAAGGATTGCAGACATGGCCACCCATTACCCTTTTACCGATGAAGATGTTGTCCAGGCTTTCACCACACTCAGCGAAACGTTGTTTGACAAGGCGCGCGAAGCCGACGGGGCCGATCGTGACCCAAGCCCGAAGATGCTCATCGTTGCCGGTGCCCAGGGCTCAGGCAAAACGTACCTGCTGGAGCACACCCTGCTGCCCAGCGAGCGCTATGCGAACTACGTTCGGCTCTACCTGCCGGAATATCGCCAACTGCACCCGCACTACGCACAAATGAGCCAGCAGGGGGTGCTGCATGCCTACGAGCATACCGAGGCATTCGTCTGGGCATTGAGCGGCAAGGTGTTCGAGTACGCCTTCGCCAACCGCTACAACATCATTATGGAAACTGCGCTGGATAGTGTGGAGTTTGCCGCCTTCCCACCGGCGGCTGTCGAGGCGGGCTATCGCTTTGAGGTTCACATGATTGCCTGCAAAGAAACGTTCAGCCACTGGGCTTCCCTTGATCGTGGGGTAAAAAGTGTTGCCAAGGGTGAGCTGGAGCGGTTCCTGCCGTTGTCGAAGATCGAAGCTTCCCAGGCGAATGCAAAACTGATCCTGAACGCATTCGAAAACGCCTGCATCCAGGCCCCTGGATCCCAGGTCATTCTTTATGAACGTGGTTTCGAGACGGGCCAGGACAGCAAGGTGCTGTGCCACAGCACGTGTGAAAGCCTGGGCGAGCTGACACCACAGCCCGCTCATAACGGGCAGCCCTTCTTCCGTGCCCCTCACCACGATGCGGACCTGCAGATTTGGCGCAACCTTGCAGCCAGCTTCCCCAGCACTTACCTGCAATATGCCCAGGTAGTCCATGCCGGCATGGCTGACGAGCAGGTGCGCCAACAGATGCTCAAGGCTTGCTGCAAGACCCTGGGCCGCTGCACAGAGCTGGTGCCTCAGGTATCAACCGATGCGCTGCGCGAGTTGAGCCAGTACGTGCTCAAATTCTCTTACCCTTGAGTGCGACTGGCTCACGCGTTAATCGGCAAACTGCTCGATCACCTTGTTCAGTGAAGCCAGTAGCATCTGCCCATGGCCCAGCCCTTCAAACCGCTCGAAGCGCACGCGCACACCTTTGATACGGGCCAGGTCAGCGGCGAACTCGCGGGCCGGGCGCTCCGCGTCGCCTGTTACCTCAACCCCTGGGGTAGCGGGCTCCTCGCTGCCTCGCATCAGCAACAACCGGGGCCGGCTGCCACCCAGGCGCTGCCCAAGCCCCTGCGCCTCGCCCATGATCGCGCCGTCATGCCACCACAGCGACGGGCTGGCCGCAGCATAGTCACTGAATGCCCCGGGGCGGGTGAATAGCGCATGCAGCACGGCCAACCCGCCATAGGAATGCCCCCATAACGTCTGCCGCTGCAAGTCGATCGGTGCCACACCCGCCACCAGCGTGCGCATGCGCCCGGTCAGCAGGTCGAGAAATGCATCCACTCCGCCACTGGGTTGCCCGGTCAGCGGGTCCAGCTGCTCAGCCTGCCCTGGTAAGGCCGGGGTGTAGTCATACGTGCGCCCGGCGCGTTCGATGCGCTGTTCGGTCTGGTAACCCACGACCACCAGCAACGGCGCCTGGCCGGCGGCAAGCGTGCCCAGTTGCTGGCTGTTCAGTGCGCCCAGCGCGGCATTGCCATCGAGCATCCACAGCACCGGGTAGCCCGATGCTGGCGCCGGGCGGTTCGGTTTGCCGATCCACAAGCGGTAATGACGTCGGCCATCGGCCGAGTCCAGGTCCACTTGGCTGAAGCGGTAGGCCAGGTCCTGACGGAGCAGCAGCGACGCGTCCATCTTCTGTTCATGGTCGGGCTGTGCCAGTGCAACAGGGGCTGAAAGCGCCAGTGCCAGCGTCAGGGCCAGGGTTGTCTTGTTCATCAGGCGTCTCATTAGGACATGGCCAGGAATACCTGGCGGGAACGCCCAGATGATAATCAGTCCTGATTGAGCGTAAAGCGCATTAACTTTCTAAACAGTCCTGGGCCAGTGGCAGGGTCATGTGCAGGCACAGGCCCGGGTGAGCATTGCTGGCCCACAGGCGGCCACCTTGCAGTTCGATGGCGCGGCGGGCGATGGCCAGGCCCAGGCCGAAGCCTGCGCCGCTATCGGCCAGGCGCTGGTAAGGCTGGAAGATACGCTCAAGGTCGGCGTGCGGTACGCCGGGGCCCTGGTCGCTCAGGCGCAGGTGCCAACAGTCGCCCTCACGCCAGCCATCCAGGCTGACCCGGCCTTCGGCCGGCGAGTGGCGAATGGCATTGCGCATCAGGTTTTCCAGGGCCTGGGCCAGGCTGTCGAGGTGGGCCTGCACCAGGCACTCGGTGCCGAGCGAGCAGGGCAGGCGGGTGCGCTCCCAGCCGCTTTCGAAGCAGATGTCCTGGCACAAGGCCTCCCACACGGACACCAGCATCACCGGCTCGGTCGGCAAGCAGGGCTGTTCAGTGTCCATCCAGGCCAGGTCCAGCGTGTCTTCCAGCAGCTTTTGCATATCGGCGACTTCGCGGTCCAGGCGCTCGCGCAACTGCTGCGGCGGCAAGTCGCTGTCATGGGCGATGCGCAGCCGTGCCAGGGGTGTGCGCAGTTCGTGGGACAGCGTGCGCAGCAGCAGGCGCTGTTGTTCCAGGCTCTGGCGCAGGCGCCCGGCCATGTGCTCGAAGGCTTGTGCCAGTTCGCCCAGTTCATCGCGGCGCTGCTGCAAGGGCAGGGCGGGGCTGTCGAGGTCATCGGCTCGCAAGGCGTCGGCGCGGTCGCGCAGGCGGTTCAGCGGCACGACAAGATGGCGGTACAGCGCCAGGCCCAGCAGCAGGGCGAGCAGGGTGGGGGCGACGCCGTGGGTGATCACATGGGTCCAGGGCGTCAGGCCGGTGGGCAGCAGGTGTTCGGGCAACTGCATGACCAGGCGGCCGTTTTCCGGGTGTTGCGGGAACGCCATGCTGACGTAAGGCAGCTCGTCCTGCAGGCGTCGGCTCATCGGCCAGTCGAGTTTGCGCATGAAGGTCAGGTGGCTGGCCTCCTCGGCACTCAGCGGTGTGGTGCCAAGGCTTTGCAGGCGCGGGCCGATCACCGCTACCCAGGTGTCTTCAGCGCGCGCCAGCTGCTGGCGCCATGCCTCGGCGCCCTGAGCGCCGCCCTGTTTCCAGGCTTGTTCGGCCTGCTGTGCGTAACGTGCCAGGTAGTCCTGGTCGGCCTGCGACAGAAAGTAGGTGCTGCGCTCCACCGACAGGCCCCAGGTCCAGATCAGCCAGGTCAGCAGCAGGCAGAAACCGACCTGCAGAATGGCTAGTTTCCATAGCAAAGGGTGGCGGCGCATCAGGGCTGTTCCGTGTCGACCAGAATGTAACCCTGGCCGCGCACCGCCTGGATCTGCAAGTGCTGGGCAGCGATGTCGGCCAGCTTGCGGCGCAAGTTGCACACATGCACATCCAGGCCGCGGTCCAGGCGGGTGTAGGCGCGGTGCAGCACGGTCTGGTAGAGGAATGGTTTGCTCAGGGCCTCCCCGGGGTGAGCACGCAGGGTGGCCAGCAAGCGGAATTCGGATGCGGTAAGGCCGGCCGCCTGGCCGTTGTGGATAACATCCTGGCGGTCATGGTCCAGCATCACCTCGCCAACGTCGGCACGCGCAGCCGGGCGACGATCGAACGCCACGCGCCGCAGCAAGGCATCAACCCGGGCGTCCAGTTCGGCCAGGCTGAACGGCTTGGGCAGGTAATCGTCGGCGCCACGGGTAAAACCGCTGATGCGATCCTGCTCGGCGCCCAGCGCCGACATCAACATCACCGGCACCGCCTGTTGGCGGCGCAGTTCGTCGAGCAGGCTGAGGCCGTCGATGCCCGGCAGCATAATGTCCAGCAATACCAATTCGAAGCGCGATTGCTGTATGGCGTGCAAGGCCTGAGTGCCGCTGGCACAGGCATGCACCTGAAAGCCTCGATTGAGAAAATGGCGTTCCAGGTCCTGGCGCAGGCGTGGGTCGTCTTCGGCAAGGAGAAGTGAAGTGGGCACGGCGAGCCTTGAATGAGAACTTCTATCAGTTACGGATCATCCCATTGCTGGTGGGCCGAGGGCAACGCTGCAATGTGTTAAGAAGGTTAATGATGCTGCACCCCCGTTTTCGCTCCGGTATCGTTCGCAAAAAGCAACTTGTTTCGTTTGCGAATTATTATCACTTGGGCGGAAGGTGTGTCATGAACGGTTTCAAAGGTGTGGGGCGCTCGCGACGGGCGCGGGGCTGGTTGGTACTGGGCTTGCTGGCGCCATTTTCGTTGTCGGCACTGGCTGAAACAGTGGCCACTCAGGCGGCCGCCGAGGACGGCGCGCTCGACCTGCCGGCACTGACCATCGAGGGCAACCGGCTGTACGACATGCTGCCTTCGGAACAAACCGGTGGCTACAGCGTCGATGCGGCCACCGTGGGCACCAAGACACCGGCAGCGCTCAAGGACATCCCGCAGTCGATCACCGTCTACACCCAGGACTACGTCAAGGATCGCCAGTTCGTGCACCTGGATGACCTGGCCAAGTACACCGCCGGCCTGCGTACCCTGACCAACGACAGCGGCCGTTCGTCGATCTACGCCCGAGGCTACGAGTACAGCGAGTTCAACATCGACGGTTTGCCGGCGCCCATGGCCAGCATCTTCGGCACCGTGCCGTCGCTGGCGGCGTTCGACCGCGTCGAAATCATGCGCGGTCCGGCCGGGCTGTTCAGCAGCACCAGTGAGCTGGGCGGTATCGTCAACATGGTGCGCAAGCGCCCGACCGCCGAGTTCCAGGGGCATATCGAAGGTAGCTACGGCACCTGGGACACCAACCACGAAGAAATCGACCTGAGCGGGCCGCTGGACGATGCCGGCCGCGTGCGCGGGCGTTTTATCGCCTCGCGTGACGACACCAACGGCGAGGTCGACTACAACGCCAATACCAGCAACAGCTATTACGGTGCGCTGGACATCGACCTGGACGACGCCACCACGCTGTCGTTCGGCCTGATGCATGAAGTGAAGAACATAACACCGCACAACGGCTATCCGGCCACCTTGTCCGGCGAGGTGCCCGACTTCAGCCACTCGCGCTTCCTTGGTGCCGACTGGAACTACTTCGACGGCAAGGCCACCGACCTGGTTGCCGAGCTGACCCACCGCTTCGACAACGGCGGCTATGGCCGCGTTGCGGCGCGTGGTTCGCACCGCGACACCAACTACCTGTATGCCTTCACGGCGACCAATGCCACCACCGGTGCAAACTCCGAACGCGCCAGCGCCCGTGATTTCACCCAGGACACCTATTCGCTGGATGCCAGCTACAGCCAGCCGTTCGAAACCTTCGGGCAAGTCAGCGAGTTCGTGGTCGGCAGCGACTACAAGAACTACGACACCGAGTACCTCAATGGCACCACCAACCTGGGCACCATCAACGTCAACACCTACTCGCCCAAGCAGTTCGCCAAGCCGTCGCCCAACTACAGCACCGAGACCGGCATGCAGGAAGAGGAATACGGCCTGTACTCCAAGGTCACCTTCCGCCCGGTCGAGCGCCTGGCGCTGATCGCCGGTGGCCGCTTCAGCTGGTACCGCGGCGACTTCTACACCACCACCCTCAGCAGCGGCGCCACCACCGACGACAGCAAGCGCGTGGACGGCCACTTCACCCCATATGGCGGCCTGGTCTACGACCTCACCGACAACCACGCGCTGTACGCCAGCTACTCGCAGGTGTTCAAGCCGCAGTCCGACACCGACAGCAACGGCCGGGTGCTGAAGCCGCGTGAAGGCGAGCAGTACGAGTTCGGCCTGAAGAGCAGCTACTTTGGCGGTGACCTGAACACCCGCTTGTCGGTGTTCCGCCTGACCGACAAGAACCGCGCCACCACCCTGTACGACGCTGATGGTGTGGCGACCACCGACTCGGTTGCCGCTGGCAAGACACGCGTGAAGGGTGCCGAAATAGAAGTGAGCGGCAAGCTGACGCCGAACTGGGAGCTGCTGGCCGGTTACACCTGGATGGAGACCGAAACCGTCAAGGGCGATGCCGAAACCACGTTCTTCATCATGCCGCGCAACCAGGCTTCGCTGTGGAGCAAGTACACCATCAACCAAGGCCCGCTGACCGGCCTGGCAATAGGCGGCGGTATTTCGGCGATGAGCAACTTCTACTCCGAGAACGGCGGCGTGCGCATCGATGCCCCGGGGTATGCCACCGTGGATGCGATGCTGTCGTACCCGGTGACCTCGAAGCTTACCGCCACCTTCAACGTCAACAACCTGTTCGACCGGGACTACCTGTCGCGGGTGGGCTCGACCTCGACGTTCAATTTCTATGGGCCGTCGCGAAGCATGATGGTGGGGGCGCGGTATGACTTCTGATAGCCAGGGGGGTGAGGCTGTCGAGCCGAGGCTTCATTGATGTGTTGCCAGGGCTGGCCTCTTCGCGGGTGAACCCGCTCCTACAAGGTCATCGCAGTTCTCACGACTTGCACTGTACCTGTGGGGGCGGGCGTGCCCGCGAAGAGGCCAGCCCAGGCAATGGAAAACTCACCGCCCCACGAGAAATTGTTGAACACGCCGTGTGCGATCCATGAAGTCACACTACAGTGAAGCCCTACGGAGCGCTTGCTGCGTATGCAGGAGGTCTGCAAGGACGCTGGAATAGTGTTGAAATGGACGGCTGGTATTGAGGAGTAAGCCCCATGTAAACAATCAATTACGCGTGTCTTGGCGTCCCTGCGAGGGGAATATGATCGACGACCCATACATCCTGTTTACCCGAATTCCAATAGTAATCAATGAGCAAGGCGAACGCTTCACCGACCCCTTGTGGGTCAAGGATATAGAGCTGCACCTGAGTTACATCGAACATTTCGGGCTCTGCTGCCCTGTTGAGAAAAGCCAGCATGTCGAAGGGTTGCAGAGTATCAGCCACCTGAATATCAAATGGCTTCATGCATTAAAAAAAGACCGTGGCCTTGCCTCTGTATTAAAGAACTTCCTGCCGAATTTCATTACGGTCATCAACGCCTGCAAACAGGCGAAGGTCGTGCATTCTGACGGTGCCGGCTGGGCATTCCCTTTGTCTTTCTACCTCTTGCCGCTCAAGCCATTATTCCGCTTTCAGTGGGTTGTTGTCATAGAGTCTTCATTCTGGATGCTGGGCCATGGGGAGGCACGGACCCCCAGGAAAATCATCGAACACCATGTGCACACCTTTGTATTGAAGCGCTGCCTGAGGCTGGCGAACGCCAGGATATTCACCCAGTCCTTCTACAAGGAATACTTCCTGGGCAGTGACAACAGGCACACACTGATCAACCCTGCCAGCTGGCTCGATAAATCATTCATGGCCACCCCGGAGGCTGTCAGAAAAAGGTTCGAGAGCAGGCGCAGCCGCACACTCAACTTGCTTTACCCCTCACGCCTGGTCATGGACAAAGGTGTGATGGTCGTCCTGGAAGCCATTGAGCAGCTAGAGGTCGAAGGCGTTGATGTCACACTCACCATCATGGGCGAGGGCGATTTGAAAGCGCACTGTCTGCGCTTTGCAACTGAGCACCGGGGCGCCGTCGCGGTGAGGTTCATGAGCGCAGTCGACTATGGCAAAGACTTCTTCACGATTATTGCCCAACATGATTGGCTGCTGGTTCCGACCCTGAAGCAGGAACAACCCCGAATCATCTTCGACGCGTTCAGCCAGGGCGTGCCGGTGATAGGCTCCGATACGTGCGGCGTGCTGGATATTACCAGCAAGCATAATGCGCTCACGTTTGAAACCGGTAACCCCTCAAGCTTGGCTGAGCGTATTCGGCACGCTGCCCGATACCCCGAACTTGCGTTGAAAATGGGGCTTGCGGGGCTGGATTATGCAGCGGGAAAGACGCACTTGCAGATGCACCAGGTCCGCGAAGCGTTCTTGAAGAACAGCCTCGCGCCCGCTGGCAGCCCGTCCATCTGAAGGACCAACGGCGATACCGTATGGGTTGGAGGCATTAAAAAGCCGGCTTGTGGCCGGCTTCTCGGGGACGCTTCCGACTAATTTATGGTAAGCCGCAACCGCCTTAACTGTGTGGCCAGCAGGGGCCTGAAAGAGATGGCAAATACCCGTGTGGGATATCGCCGAGCCCTCTGGACTGCGGCTTGCGCCGGTCGGGGCTGAATGTGCCGCGTAGCATACAAGGGCACGCGCAGGATGCCCAGCAAAAAATGGCACAGGGTGTTTCAGCCGGGCCGCTGTTGACGGAAATGCGACCAGTGAAACACCCAACCCAGTATTTCCAGGCCCTGCGCCTGACGCTGCGCAAGGGTGTAGCGTTCGACTGCGTAGTTGCGTCGGTCATGGCTGTGCAGGTACAGCGTGCCGTGCTGGCCAAGGCTGAGGTTGTGTACCCTGAGCGAGCCATTGTGCAGCAAGGCATAGGTTTCACCGTCGATCACCTGGGTCATGCCCAGGTCGATGACCAGGGTGGCCTCCAGCGGTATCAGTGGGAACATATTGCTGTCGGGCATCGCCATGCTGATCGCGTTGGCAGCCTGCACACCCAAGGCCTTCAGGGCTTTGGCCGGCAGGCGCAGGTGCTTGCTGGGCACCGGTGACAGCAGGCCCCTGTTCAGTTCGTAGTACGGCACATTCACCAGTCGACCCTGGCCCACCGACAGCGGTGTAGGCGGGTTGGCGGGTGCGGGCCGCGGCGGGCCATTGCGCAGGATCGGGTTGGGGTGCTTGGGCCCCTCACCGCTGCGCAGCCAGCGGCGGTGCACACAGAACAGGTCGGCCAGTTCGTCCAGCCGGGCCAACGGCACCCCGCGCTTGAACCAATTGTTCACGTGCTGCGCTGTGACGCTGCGCTGGGCGGCGAAGTCGGAAGGGGTCAGGCCACATTCATGGAGCAGGGCCTTGAGGCGGTCACCGGAAGTGTTCATGCCGGCGAGTGTAGCGGCGCGGTGCCAGCAAGGATATGAACCGTGTGTTGATGTGGCTTGTGGGAAAACAGGCTGTTTGTAGGGCGTTGGTGTAGGAGTGCGTAGGATTTATTACCGCCATTAACATCAACGCGCACCTTGTAGGAGCGGCCTTGTGTCGCGATCGGGCGCGAAGCGGCCGTAAAGCCATCCTGCGCGACGCGTCTGAAAGAACGCGTTTGCTGATTTTACGGCCGCTTCGCGCCCGATCGCGACACAAGGCCGCTCCTACAGGCATCGTGACGCCAGGTCTTTTCCTCAGGCATAAAAAAACCCCGCAGAGCGGGGTTTTTCTGCAACCGGTATCAGCCTTTGTAGGCAGCAACCGATTTGGTGATCGCGGCACGGGCAGCGTCAGCGCCATCCCAGCCTTCGATCTTGACCCACTTGCCCTTCTCGAGATCTTTGTAGTTGGCAAAGAAGTGCTCGATCTGCTGGATCAGCAGGGCTGGCAGGTCGGTGTATTCCTTCACGTCGACGTACAGCTGCGACAGCTTGTCGTGAGGAACAGCGATGACCTTGGCGTCGCCGCCGCCGTCGTCGGTCATGTTCAGTACGCCAACCGGACGGGCGCGGATAACCGAGCCTGGGGCTACCGGGTAAGGGGTAACGACCAGCACGTCCAGCGGATCACCGTCGTCAGCCAGGGTGTTCGGGATGAAGCCGTAGTTGGCTGGGTAGAACATTGGGGTAGCCATGAAACGGTCGACGAACAGGGTGTCGCTGTCCTTGTCGATCTCGTATTTGATCGGCGCGTGGTTGGCCGGGATCTCGATGGCGACGTAGATGTCGTTCGGCAGGTCTTTGCCCGCCGGAATCTTGCTGTAGCTCATGGGCATTGCCCCCGTGTTTGACCAAAAAGTGGCGGCGATTATAGGCACATTCTGCCGGGGCATGCCACGCCTGGCCTGATGTGCGGCCCCGTCAGGCGTGGCTTTCGCGGTACTCGGGGTGTTCGGCCTGCAGCCGGCACAGGCGCGCCAGCGGGTCTTGCCGGTAGAACAGCGACAACTGGCGGTAGACCAACGGATAAGCCTGTTGCAGCAGGTCGGGGGCACTAAAGAAGTATTCGCTGGTAACCGCAAAGAACTCTGCCGGGTTTTCTGCAGCATACGGGTCGATGGCGGTTTCGGCGTCGGGGTTGGCGTCCAGCTGGCGGTTGAGGTCGTCGTAGGCCTGCTGCATGGCGGTTGCCCATTCATCCACCGGCATGCCGCTGTGCAGCGGTGGCAGGCCGTTGGCATCGCCATTGAGCATGTCGAGCTTGTGCGCCAGCTCATGGATGACCAGGTTGTAGGCTTCCCAGCCGCCACTGGCCAGCACGCCATTCCAGGCCAGGATGATCGGCCCTTGCTGCCAGGCTTCACCGCTGTGTTCACCGTCCCACACGTGCTCCACGCCACTGGCATCGCGGTGGCGCTGCGGGCTCTTGAAATCGTCGGGGTACAGGATGATTTCGTGGAAGCCCTGGTACCAGTTCAGCGCACCCAAATGCAGCAGGGGCAACTGCGCCTGGGCAGCGAGCAACAGCCGCTGCACGTCGTCCGGTTCGACGCCGGGCAGGCAGGTGAGGTGCTTGTCGAGCAGGAACAGGATGCAGGCTTCGCGCAGCCAGTGGTCTTCTTCGTCACTGATGCCGTCCAGCATTGGCAGGCGCTCGCGTACGGCCTGCCATTGCTGTGGCGTGATCGGGTAACGCGCCAGGGTGCGCTTGCGCCGCCAGGCGCTGAATGACCACATGGAGGCGATCAGTGAGCCTTGGCCGCACGGCCCAGGCGGCCACGCAGCAGGCCGAGGATCATCGGTACCAGCGACAGCACGATGATACCCACCACCATCAGCGACAGGTGCTGCTTGATGAAGGGCACGTTGCCGAAGAAGTAACCAAGGGTGACCAGGCCACCGACCCACAGCAGCGAACCGGCGACGCTGAAGCCGAGAAAGCGCGGGTAATGCATATGCGCGATACCGGCGACGAACGGCGCGAAGGTACGCAGGATGGGCAGGAATCGCGCCAGGGTCACGGTCTTGCCGCCGTGGCGTTCATAGAATTCGTGGGTGCGCTGCAGGTAGTCGCGGCGGAAGATTTTCGAATTGGGGTTGTTGAACAGGCGCTCGCCGGCCGTTCGCCCGATCACGTAATTGGTACTGTCGCCCAGGATTGCGGCGGCCATCAGCAGGCCAGCCAGCAATACCGGGTCCATGCCACCGCCAGCAGCCACGGCACCGGCGATGAACAGCAGCGAATCGCCCGGCAGGAACGGCATCACCACCAGCCCGGTTTCACAGAAGATCACGGTGAACAGGATGGCGTAGATCCAGGGACCGTAATTGGTGACCAGCAGATCGAGGTAGGCATCGAGATGCAGGATAAGGTCCAGCGGGTTGAAATCCATGTACAGCACCTGTGTTCTGGGGCGTAGGCTCGGTTACCGGGGGATGGGTAAATTTTCACACATGACAGGAGGGGCATTATACGGCTAAGTGAAGAACATGCCCGGGGAGTTTGTAGCGGGGGGTTACGATGCAGGTGTATGCCTGTGCCGGCCTCTTCGCGGGCACGCCCGCTCCCACAGAGATCTGTCTAGCCCTGTGGGAGCGGGCGTGCCCGCGAAGAGGCCGGTACAGGTCAGTCCTGGCTGATTGGCAGGATGTAGCTCTTGAACTCGGTATCTTCACGAAACCCAATGGATTCGTAGGTCCTGTGCGCAACCTCATTGTCCGCACTGGTCGAAACCCGCATGCGCACGGCGTTGGTTTCCTTGGCCATTTTCTTCGCTTCGCGCATCAGGTGGTCGGCTACCAGCATGCGCCGCGAGTCTTCGGCCACATAGATATCGTTGAGGATCCATACCCGCTTCAGCGACAGCGACGAATAGCTCGGGTACAGCTGGCAGAAGCCCATCAACTTGGAATTGTCATCATCCGGCAGTGCCAGGTAGATCACCGATTCATCCCGCTTCAGGCGCTTTTCCAGAAAACTGCGTGAACTGTCGGGGTAGGGCAGCTGCCCATAGAACTCACGGTATTTGACGAACAACGGCGTGAGCAGGTCGAGGTGTTCCAGGGTTGCCTTGATGATGCGCATGTGCGGCCCTCAGAGTCCATTTGGGGAAACAGCGGAATGCCAGCAGCTTTCAAGGGCATGCTGCCCCAATGCACGGAGCAAGTGCAATCCGCCTTCCGTGACATGTTCTTTAACCTTTGCCGAGCAGAAAGTTACCTTTCTGGCTGGCGCTGCCTTCATTCTCCAGGCTATGGACCTCGGCTTCGTCCTTCAGATTCACCCCGGACAGCTGACGTCGGCAGGCTTCGCGCATCAAGTACAGCAGCCGGTGCGCCGCCATGCCGTAGCTCAAGCCCTCCAGGCGGATGTTGGAAATACAGTTGCGATAGGCATCGGTCAGGCCGACCTTGGGTGCGTAGGTGAAATACAGGCCCAGGCTGTCTGGCGAGCTGAGGCCGGGGCGTTCGCCGATCAGCATCACGGTCATGCGGGCGCCCAGCAGTTCGCCAACTTCGTCGGCCACTGCCACGCGGCCTTGCTGCACCAGCACGACCGGGGCGCTGGTCCAGCCGTCGGCGGCAGCCTGTTCTTCGAAACGGTTCAGGAATGGCAGGGTGTGGCGGTGCACGGCCAGTGCCGATAGGCCGTCGGCAACGACGATGGCCAAATCGACGCCGCCGGGGTTGGCCTGGGCGTGCTGGCGCAGGGTGGCGATCGAGTCTTCGCTCAGGCGCCGCCCCAGGTCTGGCCGTTGCAGGTACTGGTGGCGGTCGCTGGCAGCGCTGTGCAACACCAGGCTTTCGCGCCCGCGGTCACCCAGTTGGGTAGCCAGGCCAGCGTGGTCGAAGGCCAGGTGCACGGCATCACGGGCCTGGGCATGAGCGAACTGAAAGTCCAGTTGCGCTCCGGTCGGCAGGCTGGTGCCGGTGCGGCCGAGGGCGATGCGCGCCGGTGTCAGGTTGCGCAGGGCCAGCCAAGGGTTGTCGGGGGTAGGCGTGCGATGGTCCATGGTCATCCCTATGCAAGCTGTGCCAAGGCCTGGCGGAAGGCCGGCGGCAGGTTGTCACCGAAGCGCACCCGGCCATCGGCCTGGGTGAAGATGCCGGTGCGGGCCAGCCATGCCTCGAACTCCGGCCCGGGCTTCAGGCCCAGGGTCTGGCGCGCGTACAGCGCGTCATGGAACGAGGTGGTCTGGTAGTTGAGCATGATGTCGTCGGAGCCGGGGATGCCCATGATGAAGTTGATCCCGGCCACCCCCAGCAGGGTCAGCAGGGTGTCCATGTCGTCCTGGTCGGCTTCGGCGTGGTTGGTGTAGCAGATGTCGCAGCCCATCGGCACGCCCAGCAGTTTGCCGCAGAAGTGGTCTTCGAGGCCGGCGCGGATGATCTGTTTGCCGTTGTACAGGTATTCCGGGCCAATGAAACCGACCACGGTGTTGACCAGGAATGGCTTGAAATGGCGGGCCACGGCATAGGCGCGGGTTTCGCAGGTCTGCTGGTCGACGCCATGGTGGGCGTTGGCCGACAGCGCGCTACCCTGGCCGGTTTCGAAGTACATCAGGTTTTGCCCAAGGGTGCCGCGCTTGAGCGACAGGCCGGCTTCGTAGCCTTCCTGCAGTACGTTCAGGTTGATGCCGAAGCCGGCGTTGGCCGCCTCGGTGCCGGCGATGGACTGGAACACCAGGTCAAGCGGCACGCCACGGTTGATCGCCTCGATCGAGGTGGTGACGTGGGTCAGCACGCAGGACTGGGTGGGGATGTCGTAGCGCTGGATGATTGCGTCGAGCATTTCCAGCAGGGCGCAGATCGAGGCGATGCTGTCGGTGGCCGGGTTGATGCCGATCATGGCGTCGCCGTTGCCATACAACAGGCCGTCGAGAATGCTGGCGGCAATGCCGGCCGGCTCATCGGTCGGGTGGTTGGGCTGCAGTCGGGTCGACAGGCGCCCGCGCAGGCCCATGGTGCCGCGAAAGCGCGTGACCACGCGGATTTTCTGCGCCACCAGCACCAGGTCCTGCACGCGCATGATCTTCGATACCGCCGCCGCCATTTCCGGTGTCAGCCCGGGCGCCAGGGCGCGCAGGCTGTCTTCATCGGCTTGCTCGCTGAGCAGCCAGTCGCGCAGGCCGCCGACGGTCAGGTGGCTGACCGGGGCGAAGGCCTGGGCATTGTGGGTGTCGATGATCAGCCGGGTCACTTCATCGGTTTCGTAGGGGATCAGGGCTTCGCTGAGAAAATGCGTCAGCGGGATATTGGCCAACGCCATCTGTGCGGCGACCCGTTCGCCGTCGTTGCTGGCCGCAACGCCTGCCAGGTAGTCACCCGAACGCGCCGGGCTGGCCTTGGCCATCACGTCCTTGAGGCTGTCGAAGCGGTAGACCAGGTGGCCGACCGTGTGTACGAAACTTGCCATACAGAATCTCCAGAGCCGCGGGTTGCCCCGCGGCGGGTGTCGGCGATCAGTGCAGGGCCTCTTCGGCCTTCTGGATCGCGGCGAATTCCTCTTCCGGTGTGCCCGCGACCAGGTGGTGGCGGCTGTAGAAAGCAAAGTAGGCAATTAATACCGCATAGATCACTGCGGCGCCAATCACCACGCGCGGGTCGACCAGGAAACCGGCGACCACGGCGATGCAAGCCAGCACCAGGGCCAGGCCGGAAGTGAAGATGCCGCCAGGGGTGCGATACGGGCGCTCCATCTTCGGCCGGCGGATGCGCAGGGTGATGTGCGCGGCCATCATCAGCACGTACGACAGGGTGGCGCCGAACACCGCTACCAGAATCAGCAGGTCGCCTTGGCCGGTCAGCGACAGCGCAAAGCCGATGATGCCGGGGATGACCAGGGCCAGCACCGGGGCCTTGCTCTTGTTGGTTTCCGACAGCTTGCGTGGCAAGTAGCCGGCACGGGACAGGGCGAAGATCTGCCGGGAATAGGCGTAGATGATCGAGAAGAAGCTGGCGATCAGCCCGGCCAGGCCGACCAGGTTGACAAAGCTGCCCATCCAGGTAGAGCCGCCGTAGGCCTTGGCCAGTGCTTCGACCAGCGGGTTGCCAGAGGCTTTCAGCGCTTCCGAACCGGCGCCGCCGGGGCCGACCACCAGGATCAGCAGGGCGAATGCCACCAGCACCAGCATGGCGCCGATCAGGCCGCGTGGCAGGTCACGCTTGGGGTTCTTGGTTTCTTCGGCGGCCAGCGGCACGCCTTCGACCGCCAGGAAGAACCAGATGGCATAGGGGATGGCCGCCCATACGCCGACATAGCCGAATGGCAGGAAGCTGCTGGCGCCGGCGGCGTCCGTTTTGGCGATGTCGAACAGGTTGGCTGCATCAAAATGGGGCACCATTGCCACCAGGAACACGCCCAGGGCAATGGCGGCGATGGCGGTGATGATGAACATCAGCTTCAGTGCTTCACCCACGCCGAAAATGTGGATGCCGATGAACACCACGTAGAACGCCAGGTAGATCATCCAGCCACCGATGCCGAACAACGACTGGCAGTAGGCGCCGATGAAGGTGGCGATGGCGGCGGGGGCGATGGCGTATTCGATAAGGATGGCCGTACCGGTAAGAAAGCCGCCCCATGGGCCGAACGCGCTACGGGCAAAGCCGTAGCCGCCGCCCGCGGTAGGGATCATCGACGACAGCTCGGCCAGCGAGAAGCACATGCACAGGTACATGGTGGCCATCAGCAAGGTGGCAAGGAACATGCCGCCCCAGCCACCCTGGGCCAGGCCGAAGTTCCAGCCGGCGTAATCGCCGGAGATGACATAGGCCACACCCAGGCCGACCAGCAGCACCCAGCCGGCGGCGCCTTTTTTCAGTTCACGTTGCTGGAAATAGTCCGAGCCGACCTTTTCGAAGTCGACGGAAGAGCCTGCCGGCGAGCCGGCGGAATGATCGCTTGGCATAGTTTCACCTGTTGTTTTTCTTGGTGGCCGGAGGGTTCCGGGCCGATGGTGATGGGTACTGCAGGAAGCGAGCCAGAGCGGCTGGTGCACGGTTGCCGCTCGGTATTTGTGTTTGCAGGTCTGGCCTCTTCGCGGGTGAACCCGCTCCTACAAGGGTTGTGCGATAGATGTAGGAGCGGGTTTACCCGCGAAGGCCACGACGCGGTTTAGAAGAAGCCCAACGGATTGATGTCGTAGCTCACCAGCAGGTTCTTGGTCTGCTGATAATGGTCGAGCATCATCTTGTGCGTCTCACGGCCAACCCCGGACTTCTTGTAGCCACCGAATGCGGCATGTGCCGGGTACAGGTGGTAGCAGTTGGTCCACACGCGGCCAGCCTTGATCCCGCGGCCCATGCGGTAGGCCCGGTTGATGTCGCGGGTCCACACGCCGGCACCCAGGCCGAACTCGGTGTCGTTGGCAATCGCCAGCGCTTCGGCTTCATCCTTGAAGGTGGTTACGCTTACCACCGGGCCAAAGATTTCTTCCTGGAACACGCGCATGCGGTTGTTGCCCTTGAGCAGGGTCGGCTGGATGTAGTAACCGGTGGCCAGCGAACCTTCCAGTTTCTCCACCTTGCCGCCTGTCAGCAGCTCGGCGCCTTCCTCCTGGGCGATGTCGAGGTACGACAGGATCTTCTCGAACTGCTGCTGCGAGGCCTGGGCGCCGACCATGGTGTCGGTGTCCAGCGGGTCGCCGCGCTTGATCTGCAGCACCTTCTTCATCACCACTTCCATGAACTGCGGGTAGATCGACTCCTGTACCAGCGCCCGTGACGGGCAGGTGCACACTTCGCCCTGGTTGAAGAACGCCAGCACCATGCCTTCGGCGGCCTTCTCGATGAAGCTCGGCTCGGCCTGCATGATGTCTTCGAAGTACACGTTCGGCGACTTGCCGCCCAGTTCGACGGTGGACGGGATGATGTTTTCGGCCGCGCATTTCATGATGTGCGAGCCCACCGGGGTGGAGCCGGTGAAGGCGATCTTGGCAATGCGCTTGCTGGTAGCCAGCGCTTCACCGGCCTCGCGGCCATAGCCTTGCACCACGTTGAGCACGCCTTTTGGCAGCAGGTCGCCGATCACCTCCAGCAGCACGGTGATGCCCAGCGGGGTCTGCTCGGCCGGCTTGAGCACCACGCAGTTGCCGGCAGCCAGGGCCGGGGCGAGCTTCCAGGCGGCCATCAGGATCGGGAAGTTCCACGGGATGATCTGCCCGACCACGCCCAGCGGCTCGTGGATGTGGTAGGCCACGGTGCCTTCGTTGATCTCCGCAGCGCCGCCCTCTTGGGCGCGAATGCAGCCAGCAAAGTAGCGGAAGTGGTCGACCGCCAGCGGGATGTCGGCATTCAGGGTTTCGCGGATGGGCTTGCCGTTGTCCCAGGTTTCGGTAATGGCCAGCAGTTCGAGGTTCTGCTCGATGCGGTCGGCAATCTTCAGCAGCACATTGGAGCGGTCCTGTACCGAGGTACGGCCCCAGGCGTCGGCAGCGGCGTGGGCGGCGTCGAGCGCATTATCGATGTCTTCGGCAGTGGAGCGGGGGAATTCAGCGATCAGCTTGCCATTCACCGGGGAGGTATTTTCGAAATACTGGCCTTTTACCGGAGGAACGAACTCACCACCGATGTAATTGCCGTAGCGGCTCTTGAAGGAAACCTTCGCGCCTTCGGTACCCGGATGTGCGTAACGCATGGTGTGTCTCCTGGCTATTGTGTTTGTTAGGGAGTTGAAAAGCGTAGAGCAAAGGTTGGGCCAGCGTTGGCAGCACCAGGCAAATCAATGACTTGGGTCATTACGGCAGGCTTGGCCAAGCGCCGTTGTGCCAGGGCCGGTACGCATGGGGGTGACACTTTGTGCCATTTGCGACACGTCACCGGCGCGTGCATTGCAAAGCCTTCGCGGGTGGAGGATGCTGGCAGGACTCTCTATCTGCGGAGAACTACAACAATGCAGAGCAATCATTTCAGTCGCCATGCGCGGCAGGTGCACGACGTTGCCCACGGCGGCCCCGGGGAGGGCGGCAGTGACCCGTCCATTGCCCGGTCCTGGCTGCGCTGCCTGGAGGATTACCACCTCGACCCTGCAGTGATCGAGGCCCCGGTGGTGCTAGAACATGGGCGCCTGCTGGAAAGCCGCGAACGCCTGCGCCAGGTGCTGCAGATTGCCGACCCTGAAATGAACAGCCTGCACCAGCAGCTTTCCGGGGCGGGCCACGCGGTACTGCTAACGGATGCCCGCGGGGTGATCCTCAACTGCGTCAGCGCCCCCAGCGAGCGGCGCAGCTTCGAGCATGCCGGGCTGTGGCTGGGCGCCGACTGGAGCGAGGCGCGCGAGGGCACCAACGGCATCGGCACCTGCCTGGTCGAGCGCCAGGCGCTGACCATTCACCAGAACGAGCACTTCCGTGGTCGCCACACCGGCCTGACCTGCTCGGCCAGCCCGGTATTCGACCCGCATGGCGAGTTGCTGGCCGTGCTGGATGTGTCTTCGGCCCGGCCCGACGTATCGCGGCAAAGCCAGTTCCACACCATGGCGCTGGTCAACCTGTCGGCGAAAATGATCGAAAGCTGCTACTTCCTGCGCCACTTCGAGCAGCAATGGCTGCTGCGTTTTCACCTGCAGGCCGAGTCGGTCGGCCTGTTCAGCGAAGGCCTGCTGGCCTTCGACGGCGACGGGCGTATCTGTGCGGCCAACCAGAGCGCGCTCAATTTGCTCGGCACCGTGCGCGGCGGCGTATTGGGCAAACCGCTGGAACGCTTCTTTGCCTGTAGCCATGACGAACTGTTCAGCCGCGCCACGCCAGGCGGCAGCACGGCCTGGCCGCTGCGTACCCTGGACGGTCGCGAGGTGTTCGCCAGCCTGCGCGGCCAGGCGCGGGTGCCGGTGTGGTCGGTACCCATCGCCCAGCCGCAGCCGATGCGTGAAGTGGAGCCACTGGTGTGCCTGCTTGACCCGGCCCTGCAAAACGATTTCCGCCGCAGTGTGCGGGTGTTCGAGCGTGATGTGCCCTTGCTGCTGTGCGGCGAGACCGGTAGCGGCAAGGAGGCCTTCGCGCAGGCTGTGCATCAGGCCAGTGAACGCCGCGCCAAACCGTTCGTCGCTATCAACTGTGCCTCGATCCCGGAAAGCCTGATCGAGAGCGAGCTGTTCGGTTACCGCGGCGGCAGCTTTACCGGTGCACGCAAGGAAGGCATGCGCGGCAAGTTGTTGCAGGCCGACGGCGGCACCTTGCTGCTGGACGAGATCGGCGACATGCCATTGGCCCTGCAAACCCGCCTGCTGCGGGTGCTGGAAGAGCGCCAGGTGGTGCCGATCGGCGGCGAGCCGCAAGCAGTGGATGTGCGCATTGTCAGCGCCACCCACCGCGACCTGCTGGAGCGGGTGGAGCAGGGCAGTTTCCGCGAAGACCTGTATTACCGCCTGAATGGCCTGGAAGTGGCGTTGCCGGCGGTACGCGAGCGCAGTGACAAGGCGCAGTTGCTGGACTTTTTGCTGCGCCAGGAGGCGCAGGGGCACCTGATCGACATCGAACCCCAGGCGCGCCAGGCACTGCTCGACTTTGCCTGGCCGGGCAACGTGCGGCAGATGCGCAATGTGCTGCGTACCCTGGTGGCGCTTAGCGACGATGCCCGCATCACCTTCCCGGATCTCCCCGCCATCATCCGCAACAACCCCGTCCCTGTAGGAGCGGCCTTGTGTCGCGAAAGGGCCGCAGAGCGGCCCCAGTGCCTCAGCCGCGCAGCCCCGATTGCCGGGGCTGCTGCGCAGCCCGATCGCGACGCAAGGCCGCTCCTACAGGATGCCGAGCGTGATGCCTTGCTGGCCATTTTGCAGGCAAAACACTGGCACCTCACCCGCGTCGCCGAGCACTTGGGCATCAGCCGCAATACCTTGTATCGAAAACTGCGCAAACACGGCATCACCAGGGGCGACTAAGCGAAACAGCGGGTGCGATTTATCGCGCCCTGGGCTACCCTGCCTCGATGTTTTGCGAGGTCGACCATGCATATTCACATTCTCGGTATTTGCGGCACTTTCATGGGCTCGCTGGCGGTGCTGGCCAAGGAACTTGGCCATCGCGTCACCGGCTCGGACGCCAACGTCTACCCACCGATGAGCACCCAGCTCGAGGCCCAGGGCATCGAACTGACCCAAGGCTATGACCCGGCCCAGTTGGAGCCGGCACCCGACCTGGTGGTGATCGGCAACGCCATGTCGCGCGGCAACCCGGCAGTTGAGTACGTGCTGAACAAGGGTTTGCCCTATGTCTCCGGCCCGCAGTGGCTGGCCGACCATGTGCTGCAAGGCCGCTGGGTGCTGGCCGTTGCCGGTACCCACGGCAAAACCACCACCAGCAGCATGCTGGCCTGGGTGCTGGAGCACGCGGGCATGAGCCCGGGCTTTCTGATTGGCGGCGTACCGCAGAACTTCTCGGTGTCGGCGCGTCTGGGCGACACACCGTTCTTCGTGGTCGAAGCCGACGAGTACGACAGTGCCTTCTTCGACAAGCGCTCGAAGTTCGTGCATTACCACCCGCGCACCGCGATCCTCAACAACCTTGAGTTCGATCACGCAGACATCTTCCCGGACCTGGCCGCGATCGAGCGGCAGTTCCATCACTTGGTGCGCACCATCCCCAGCGAAGGCCTGGTCATCCACCCGACTACCGAACAAGCGCTGGAGCGGGTCATCGGTATGGGCTGCTGGACCCCGGTGCAAACCACCGGTGAAGGCGGCCGGTGGCAGGCCCGCTTGCTCAGCCCCGACGGTTCCCGTTTCGAAGTGCTGTTCGACGGCGAAGCGCAAGGCGTTGTCGACTGGGCCCTGACCGGCCAGCACAATGTCGCCAACGCCCTGGCTACCCTGGCCGCCGCCCGCCATGTCGGCGTGGTGCCGGCCATGGGCATCGAGGGCCTCAGCGCCTTCAAGAGCGTCAAGCGGCGCATGGAGAAGGTTGCCGAAGTGCAGGGCGTGACTCTCTACGATGACTTCGCTCACCACCCGACCGCCATCGCCACCACCCTCGATGGCCTGCGCAAGCGCGTTGGCGAGGCGCCGGTGATCGCGGTGATCGAACCTCGCTCCAACTCGATGAAGCTGGGTGCACACCGTGATGGTTTGCCAGAAAGCGTCAACGACGCCGACCAGGTGATCTGGTACGCGCCGGCCAACCTCGGCTGGGACCTGGCTGCTACTGCTGCGCAGTGCAAGGTACCGAGCGTGGTTGCCGACAGCCTCGAAGCGATCATCGAACGCATCAAGGGCCAGGCCCGCCCGGGCACCCACGTGGTGATCATGAGCAACGGCGGCTTCGGCGGCCTGCACGGCAAGCTGGCCGAGGCGCTGAAGTGAGCGGGCCGGAACGCATCACCCTGGCCATGACGGGCGCCTCGGGCGCCCAGTATGGCCTGCGCCTGCTGGATTGCCTGGTGCGTGAAGACCGTGAGGTGCACTTTTTGATCTCCAAGGCCGCGCTACTGGTGATGGCCACCGAGACCGACGTGGTGCTGCCGGCCAAGCCACAGGCGATGCAGGCTTTTCTTACTGAATACACCGGCGCTGCCGATGGGCAGATCCGCGTGTATGGCAAGGAAGACTGGATGTCGCCGGTCGCCTCGGGCTCCGGTGCTCCGGCGGCGATGGTGGTGGTGCCTTGTTCTACCGGCACCTTGTCGGCGATTGCCACCGGTGCCTGCAACAACCTCATCGAACGCGCTGCCGACGTCACCCTCAAGGAGCGTCGCCAGTTGATCCTGGTGCCACGTGAAGCACCGTTCTCCACCATTCACCTGGAGAACATGCTCAAGTTGTCGCAGATGGGCGCTGTGATCCTGCCGGCCGCACCGGGCTTTTATCACCAGCCACAGACCATCGACGACCTGGTCGACTTTGTCGTGGCGCGCATTCTCAACCTGCTGAATATTCCCCAGGACATGCTGCCGCGTTGGGGCGAGCACCACTTCGGGGTGGATGATTGAAGCGAACGCTGGCCGGCTTGCTGGCGCTGGGGTTGCTGAGTGGCTGCGCCACGGTGCGCACGCTGGATGCCAACAAACCGGGGGCGCCGGTGGTGTATGCCGGCACGCGCCTGGATTTGTATGTGATCAATGGTGGGTGCTGCCCGCGGGATCTCTATGGGGCTGAAGCGCCGGCCTATCCGGGGCTGGACCTGCCAGGGAGCATGTTGCTCGACACCTTGTTGTTGCCGTTGTCGTTGCTGACTGCCGCTGGTGTAGGCTTCCAGGCCACAGGGGGCCTCTAGAGAGCGCCGCAGTTCCCTGTAGGAGCGGCCTTGTGTCGCGAAAGGGTCGCAAAGCGGCCCCAGCAAGGGTTGTGCTAAAGTTGAAATCCGGGGGCCGCTGCGCGGCCCTGTCGCGAGACAAGGCCGCTCCTACAACAGCAACATGCAGCGTTTAGGGAGTCTTGCCCAACCTGCGTAACTCATCCGACTCCACAACCCGCACCCCGTCCTCTTCTTCCAGCGCCAAACGCCACAGCGCCCGCGCCAGGGTACACGCCTCGATCCCGCGGTACTTACCCGGTATCAATTTGGAAAACGGCGAAATCAACTGTTCACCCAGCCGTGGCTCAATCCGCTCACCCAGCAGCAACGACGGCCGCACGATGGTCAGTTGCGGCCAGTCCTGCGCCTTGAGCGCTTCTTCCATCTCGCCCTTGACCCGGTTGTAGAAAATCGACGACTTCGGGTCGGCGCCCAACGCGCTGACCACCAGCAAATGCCGCGCGCCCATTTCACGGGCACGCTTGCTGAAGGCGACCACCATGTCCAGATCCACCGCGCGGAAGGCCGACTCCGATCCGGCCTGCTTCAACGTGGTGCCCAAACAGCAGTAGGCGATATCCACCCGGCCGGCCAGCTGCGGCAGGAACACGGCCGGGTCACCGACCGGGTTTTCCAGGTGCGGGTGCTCGGCCAGCGGCCGGCGGGTAGGGGCCAGCACGCGGGTAATGGTGGGCTCGTTGAGCAAGCGATCGAGCAGGTGTTCACCGGTGAGGCCGGTAGCACCGGCAAGCAGGACATGCTGAGGCGTCAAATACATGATGTCTCTCCCTTGTTACACACAAGTCTAGTGGTTGGCAGGCGTTTCTGCCTGTGCCCCCACCTTGGCCTGCGTGGCGTTTCGCAATGCTTCTTCGGCCTGTTGTCGGCGCAGGTGCTGCCAGTGCTCAAGCACCGCGGGTGGCGCCCACAACTGCGGCTCGGAGGCCTCGAAACCTTCCCTCTGTTCTCTTTCGGCAACGCTGGTGCGTGCCAGTTCAAACGCCTGTTTCAGGTCGTCGGTCTGGTTCAGGGCTTCGGCGAACAGGGCATCGCCAAAGTAGGTGAAGTCGGCTTCTTCCGAGCAGCCGAAGGACACACGGTCGGCCCGGGCGGCGGTCATGATCAGCGTGCGCTCATCCTTGAGCGGGGCGATGTAGCCCCCTGAATAGCAGGCGGAGATGACGATTACCTTGTCGCGGTCCTTCAATGGCGCCAGTGCGGTGGCCAGTTCATCGGCGGACAGGTCGGCCAGTTGCAGGCGCGGCTGGTCGAGCACCAGCTGGTGGTCAGCGCTGCCATGGCTGGTGAGGTAGATGAACACCAGGTCTTCGGGGCCGCTGCGCTCGGCCAGGGTGCGGGCGGCGCGGGTCAGGTTCTCGCGAGTCGCCATGGGGCGGCTGGCCATGTGGTCGCGGTGGTTGACCAGGGTCACCTGGCCATGGGCGCCAAAGCGCACCTTGAGCATGTTGCTGACGTAGTCGGCTTCACGCAGGAATACGCTTTGCTGGCCATCGCCGGCCACCACCAGGCTGTATAGCTGGATCGGTGGCACCGAGCGCGGCACCCGGGCCAGTGCCTCTTCCAGCAGACGGCCCTGGTTGAGCAGGGCAATGTCCAATGGGTCGGGCAGCAGCGTGCCTTTCTGGTCGCGCACTCGCACACCGTTGGCCCACACGCCGCTTTCGACCTTGCCGCTGGGCAGGATCAAGCGGCCCTTGCCGTGGTAGGCATCGTTGAGGAAACCGCCGATGTATTTGCTGCCGTCGGCCAGCTGCAAGCTGCCCTCGCCCGACAGGCGCCAGTCGGCGAAGGTGCCCTTGTAGTGGCTGCCATCGCTGCCCAGCAGCTCGCCTTCGCCGATCAGTGAGCCATCCTTGAATTCGCCGATCCACACATCGCCATCGGCATTTTCGTAGCGGCCACGGCCCTCCAGGCGGTTGTCCTTGAATTCGCCGATGTACTGCTCGCCGTCGACGCTGTCGTAGGTGCCGCTGCCCTGCAACTGGCCGTTGAGGAAGTGGCCACTGAACTGGTTGCCGCTGGCATCGCTGCGCACCCCGGCGCCGTTGGGCTTGCCCTTGGCGAACAGGCCCTGGTAGCGGCTGCCGTCGGCCAGTTCCAGTTCGCCGGCGCCATCGTACTGGTCGTCCTTGAACTGGCCGCGGTAGGTCTGGTCGGCCTGCCTGAGGGTGCCTTCGCCGTCGCGGCGACCATGCTTGAAGGTACCGCCATAATGGCTGCCCGGGGTAGTCAGGTCACCCAGCCCCTGGAACAGCCCCTCGGCGAACTGGCCCCGATACACCTCACCGTTCTGGCCATGCCATTCGCCCTGGCCGTGCCACTGGCCGTCCTTGAAGCTGCCCGCGTACCAGCTGCCGTTGGGGTAGTCGATACGGCCCTCGCCTTGCAAAAGGCCATCGACCACCTCACCCCGGTAGCGCCCTCCGTCAGGAAGGCGCGCATCCGGCGGCAGTAGCGATTCGCCATCGCCACAGGCGGCGAGCAGCAGGACCAAGGTAATGGGGAGCAGTGGACGCATGGCGAGGACCGGGCAATAGGTCTGCCGAGTATGACGCAGAATGCGATCCTGAAACAGCGAGCGCATGTGCTGACGCATACCCCTGTAAGAGCGGCCTTGCGTCGCGATGGGGCGCGCAGCGGCCCCACTATTTCAGCTTCGCCGCAGATATCGCCGGGGCCGCTTCGCGCCCCATCGCGACACAAGGCCGCTCCTACAGGATTTGTGCAGCCCTTGGGCCTTTTGCAGTACCTGGGGGGTACCGGTCTTGCCAAAACACTAAAAGCTGGCGCGGTCTCTGTGGGAGCGGGCATGCCCGGGTACACCGGCGAAGTCGGTGCCATACACCGAGTCGCCTGCTTCGCGGGCACGCCCGCTCCCACAGAATGCACGTTGCCTTTGAGGTGAAATTAGCGCCCGCCCGGTGAGACGATGATCTTCACGTTCTCCTCCTTGTTGTTCACCAGTTCCTCAAACCCCAACTCGACAATCTGCTCCAGTCCGATCCGCCCTGTTACCAGCGGGCGAATGTCCAGTCGGCCGTCCGCAATAAAGGCAATCACATCGGCAAATTCGCCGTTGTAGGCCAATGCCCCCAGTAGCTGCTTCTCGGTGGATACCAGTTCGAAGAAATTGAATTCGCTGGGCTCTTCAAAAATGCCCACCAGCACGCACTTGCCGGCCTTGCGGATGGTGTCGATGGCCAGCTTGGCCGTGTGCTTGTTGCCGATGCATTCAAAACTCACATCCGCACCTAGCCCGGCAGTGAGAGCGCGAATCTCCGCCAAGGCATCGCACTGGCTTGGGTCGAGTACCACGCTGGCGCCGACTTCCCTGGCCTTGGCCTTGCGCGCAGATGACATTTCAAGCGCAATTACCTGCGCCGCACCCGCAGCCTTGGCGCACATGATGGTGCACAGGCCGATAGTGCCGGCGCCCACCACAACCACGGTCTGGCCCAGCAAACTGCCGGCCTTCTTCACCGCATGCATGCCTACCGCCAACGGCTCGATCAGCGCGCCAGCCTCTGCCGGAAAGCCCTGCGGCAAGCGGTACAGCAGGTTGGCAGGCACATTGACCAGCTCGGCGAAGGCGCCGTTGTTCATCAGGCCGGTAAAGGCCAGGCGTTCGCAGATGTTGTACAAACCATGGGTGCAGTAGTAGCAGGTGCCGCAATGCTGGCAGGCGTCCGCGGCCACCGGGTCACCGACCGCAAAACCTTCCACGCCTTCGCCCAGCTTGGCGATCTGGCCGCAGAATTCGTGGCCGAGGATGCACTGGCCCTGAATGCCGGTCAGCGGGTGTGGTGCCTCCACCGGGATGAATACCGGCCCGGCGACGTACTCGTGCAGGTCGGAGCCGCAGATGCCGCACCAGTCCACCTTGATCTGCACCCAACCTGGCGCCGGGTCAGCCGGCAGGGGTACCTGTTCGACGCGAATGTCGTTGCGGCCATGCCAGACGGCGGCGCGCATGTGGGTGTGGCTCAGGTCATTCATTGTTGTTCTCCAGGCTCACGGAATGGGTTTAGTGCTTGCGCAGGAAGGCGAGCAATTGCTGGTTGACCTGTTCGGCCGCCTCCATCTGCACCATGTGCCCGACCTCAGGCAGCACCAGCACTTCTGCCTCCAGCCCTTCGGCATGGCTAGCCGGGATGATCGCGTCCTTGCCGCCCCACACCACCAGGGCCGGGTGTTGCCCCAGCACCCCGCGCAAGTCGTGGCGCTGCCGGTCACCGTCGGCCAGCGCCGCCGCCAGCTGTTGCAGGGCCTGATCCACGCCTTCCAGGCGCTTGAACTTGAGCATGTCTTCCAGCATCTGCCGGGTGACCAGCGCCGGGTCGGCAAACAGCTGCACCATTTGCGGTTTCAGGGCATTGCGGTTGGCGGCGCTGGCGAAGCCTTGCAGGTACTGCCCGTTGATCACCTCGCCCAACCCGGCACTGGCCACCAGGCTCAGGCTGGCCACCCGCTGCGGAGCAAGACGTGCCACATTCAGGCTGACTGCGCCGCCCATGGAATGGCCGGCCAGGTGCGCCTTGGCGATGTCCAGGTGATCGAGCAGCGCCAGCACGGTTTCGCTCAGTTCATCCAGATCGCCGCGTTGCAGGGCCTTGGCCGACTCGCCATGCCCCGGCAGGTCGAGGGCGATCACCCGCCGCTCGGCCGCCAGCGCCGGGTGGTTGAACAGCCAGTTGTTAAGATCGCCACCAAAGCCGTGCACCAGCACCAGCGGCGTGCCGCCTTCGCCCAGTTCGAACCAGCGCAGCAGCCGACCGCCCACTTCTGCCTTCTGCGGGGCCGGGCCCTGGGCCTGATCGGCGCCACCCTCGGCGACAAACTCGGCCTGGAAGCGCTGCACCACGGCATCGATCTCGGATTCTTCGGCTTCACCCTCGACGACCACCGCCAGCAGCGCGCCCACCGGCAGGGTTTCGTCGGGCTTGGCCACCTGGCGGCGCAACACGCCGCTGAACGGCGCTTCGACGCTGCTGCTGATCTTGTCGGTCTCGACGTCCAGCACCTCGTCGCCTTTGTTGATCTCGTCACCTTCCTGCTTCAACCAGGTGTCTACCCGGCCTTCGGTCATCGACAGGCCCCACTTGGGCATGGTCAGGGTATGGATCTGGCTCATGCGGCACTCCTTGCGGCTTCGATCACCTTGCGCACGGCAGCCTCGATCTTTGCCGCGTCAGGGATGTACAGGTCTTCCAGGGCGTCGGAAAACGGCACCGGGGTGTGCGGCGCGGTAACCATTTCGATCGGGCCCTTGAGCGCGCCAAAGGCTTTTTGCGCCACCAGTGCGCTGATGTCGGTGGCCATCGAACAACGCGGGTTGGCTTCGTCGATCACCACCAGGCGGCCGGTCTTTTCCACGCTTTCAAGGATGCTGTCTTCGTCCAGCGGGCTGGTGGTACGCAGGTCCAGCACTTCGCAGTCGATGCCCTGGCGGGCCAGGTTGTTGGCAGCCTCCAGCGCCACGTGCACCATGCGCCCGTAGGTCACCAGGGTGACATCGTCGCCATCACGCAGGAAATTGGCTTCGCCGAACGGCACGGTGTACACCTCTTCCGGCACTTCACCCTGCATGCTGTACAGCAGCTTGTGCTCGCAGAAGATCACCGGGTCATTGTCGCGGATCGCCTGGATCAACAGGCCCTTGGCGTCGTACGGCGAAGAGGGGCAGACCACCTTCAGGCCTGGGATGTGCGTCCACAGCGAAGTGAGCATCTGCGAGTGCTGCGCCGCCGCACGCAGGCCGGCGCCGTACATGGTGCGCATCACCAGCGGGGTGACCGCCTTGCCGCCGAACATGTAGCGGAACTTGGCCGCCTGGTTGAGTATCTGGTCCAGGCAGCAGCCGGCAAAGTCGACGAACATCAGCTCGCACACCGGGCGCAGGCCCTGGGTGGCGGCACCGACTGCAGCGCCGACATAGCCGATTTCCGACAGTGGCGCGTCGAGTACGCGGCCCGGGAACTGGTGATACAGGCCCTTGGTCACGCCCAGTACGCCACCCCAGGCGTCATCCTCGCCGGGTGCACCGGCACCGCCGGCAACGTCTTCGCCAATGATGAACACGCTGTCGTCGCGGCGCATTTCCTGGGCCAGGGCTTCGTTGATTGCCTGCTGGTAGCTGATCTTTCTTGCCATGGTGGTTCTCCTGTTGTTCTTGTAATCCGCGGCTCAGGGGTAGCTGACGTAGACGTCGGTGAGCAGGTCGGCGGGCTGTGGCTTGGGATCGGATTTGGCGCGGCGCACGGCGTCTTCGATCAGGTCTTCGACGCGGGCATCGACGGCGTCCAGTTGCTCGGCCGTGAGCAGGCCGGCGCGGGTGGTTTTGTTGCGGAACTGCATCAGGCAGTCACGCGACTCGCGCAGGTTCTTCACTTCATCGGGGGCGCGGTAGGTTTGCGCATCGCCTTCGAAGTGGCCGTAGTAGCGGCTGAGCTTGACCTCGACCAGAGACGGCCCTTGCCCTGAGCGGGCGCGCTCGATGGCGGCGCCAGCTGCCTCGTACACGGCAAAGAAGTCGAAGCCGTCGATGGTTACCCCAGGCATGCCGAAGCCGGCAGCACGGTCGGCAATGTGGTCACAGGCCACCGACCAGTTGGAGGCGGTGGCTTCGGCGTAGCCGTTGTTCTCGGCGACAAAGATGCACGGCAGGTTCATGATCGACGCCATGTTCATGGCCTCGAACACCGCGCCTTCGTTGGAGGCGCCGTCGCCGAAGAAGGCCACCGACACATCGTCGCGGCCCTTGAGCTTGGCCGCCAGCGCCGCCCCGGCCACCAGTGGTGCGCCGGCACCGACAATGCCGTTGGCACCGAGCATGCCTTTTTCCAGGTCGGCAATGTGCATCGAGCCGCCCTTGCCGCCGCACACACCGGTCTTCTTGCCATAGATCTCGGCCATCATGCCGTACACATCCACGCCCTTGGCGATGCAATGGCCATGGCCGCGGTGGGTAGAGGCGATGCAGTCGCTGTCGCGCAGGTGGGCCATGACCCCGGCAGCGGAAGCCTCCTCACCGGCATACAGGTGGACGAAGCCGGGGATTTCGCCGGTGGCGAACTCCACGTGCAAGCGTTCTTCGAAGGCGCGGATGGTGCGCATCACTTCATAGGCGTGCAGCAGTTGTTCGGTACTGAGCTGATTGGACATCTTGTTGTTCTCCAGGGTTGTCTCAACACGGGTTTGCAGGGTGCAGCCGGTGGCCGCGTGGTACGACCAGCAGGTGATGACGGGCGGCGTGCGCCAGCACGGCCTCGACGTCCACGCTGAGCGGGCCTTGGTGGTCGAGGGTGATGGTGGGGGTATCGCGTTCGGCGAATTCGATTTCACGTTCGCCATCCAGGGCCAGGGTGCCGCTGAAAAGGCTCAGGCGATGGTCAACGCCGGGCGTCAGCGTGCCGCTGGCGGTGATGCCGCAGGCTTGCAGCAGGCCGGGTGCCAGCGGTGCGAGCAGGGCCTGTTCGGCGCCGGGGTTCAGGCGTATCCAGGCGCCGTGCGGGTCTTGGCGCGACACTGGGCACCACAGGCCGCACAGCGCCGACAGGCCGATGGCATGCGGCTCGGCGAAACAGGCGAAGACCTCGCAGAGGTCTTCGCTACGGCTAAGTGCGCGGGCACCGATGAAGCGCTGGGGTGACACCGCCACTTCCACCAAGGCCCATTCGGCCAGTTGTTGTTCAGGCACTTTCACCAGCAGGCGCTTGTTGCGGCGCAGGCCGATGCTGGCTGGGACCTGGCCACTGGCGAGCAGGCCGCCGGCAAGGCCTGCGCTGGTGGCTTCACGCAGTTCGGGGAAGGCATTGTTGGTGCCGGTGGACAGGGTCAGCAGCGGCACGTCACCGGCTTCTGCGGCGACTGCCTTGTGGGTGCCATCGCCTCCGAGCACGGCGATCATCGCCACGCCGCGTTCGACCATGCGCCGGGTGGCCAGGCGGGTATCGGCCACGGTCTGGGTCAGCGGCAGGTCGAGTATCTCGATGGCCGGCCAGTGCTGGTCACGGGCCCCCGGGCCCTGGCTGGCCTTGAGCACGGCGGCGGCGATACCGGTCATGTCGCTGGGCAGCAGCACCCGGCCGATGCCGGTGGCGCCGAAGGCCGCCAGCAGGCGCTGGATCGCCGAGGCCTTGTCGGTACTCGAATACAGCCCGGCGTTGGCGGTCAGGCGGCGCAGGTCGCGGCCGGAGGCAGGGTTGGCAATAATCCCGACAATCGGGGCGGGTAGCGGCATGGCGCACCTCGTATTGTTGTTTGCCAAGGCAGGAGCAAGCGCGGTGCCAGCTTTTATCGCAAGGGTTGAAATGGCCGGAACAGAGCGCTTTGGCGCTGCTTGAGCGTGCCCGTTCAGCGATGGCGGTGAGACGCCGGGTGCCAGCGCGGCGCCGCCTTGGCCGAGACGCTGAGACGCTGCGTCTCAAGCCAGCCGGTAATCACACAGTGCTTGTCGGGGGATGCCGGGAAGCGCTTAATGGCCGCACAACGACAAAAACAGCAACGAGAACCGGAGGGCCTGAATGCTTGCCGCGAACTCCCGATCCCATGTCGACTGCGTCAGCAGGGTGCTGAAGAACGCCGACCGCCTGCCGCAGGCGCCGGTGCCACCGCTGATCCTCGATTCATGGCGCCGATCCATGGAGCTGTACCGCCTCGACCCCGGGTCCCAGCAGGGGCCGCGCATCCTGTCCCAAAGCCTGCTCAACGAATGCCGCGAACGCGCCGAGCTGTTTCTGCGCATTGCCAGCGATGCCGTGGCGCGCCTGCACGAGCGAGTGCGTGGCGCCGACTACTGCGTGCTGTTGACCGACGCTCAGGGGCGCACCATCGATTACCGGGTCGAGTCGGCCATCCGCAACGACTGCCGCAAGGCCGGGCTGTACCTGGGTACCTGCTGGTCGGAGGGCGAAGAGGGCACCTGTGGCGTGGCGGCGGTGCTGACCAGCAAGGCGCCGGTCACGGTGCACAAGCGCGACCACTTCCGCGCCGCGTTCATCGGCCTGACCTGCACCGCAGCGCCAGTGTTCGACCCGCTGGGCGAGTTGCTGGGCGTGGTCGATGTGTCGGCCTTGCAGTCGCCGGACGACCGCCGTAGCCAGCACCTGATTCGCCAGCTGGTCGAACAGACCGCCCGCGAAATCGAAAACGCCTTCTTCATGCACAGTGCCCAAGGCCATTGGGTGATGCGCGCCCACGGCACACCGGGTTATGTGGAAAGCCAGCCCGACTACCTGCTGGCCTGGGATGCCGATGGCCGCCTGCTGGCGATCAACAGCCTGGCGCGACAACGGCTGGTGCAACGCCTGGGGCGTTTGCCCGAGCACATTGGCGAACTGTTTGACATCGACCAGTTGCGCCGGGTAAGCGCGTCGTCGGCTCAGCGCTTGCCGGGGTTGGGCGGGTTGTATGGCCGGGTCAGCGCACCGCAGCAACGCCAGCGGGCGCAGCCCGTGCGCCAGCCCCAGGACGCCCGCATCGAGCAGCACCTGCGGTTGGCCACGCGGGTCAAGGACTGCAACCTGGCGGTGTTGGTGCTGGGCGAAACCGGGGCCGGCAAGGAGGTATTCGCCCGTCAGCTGCACCAGCAGAGCCAGCGCCGCGATGGCCCGTTTGTCACGCTGAACTGTGCGGCCATTCCGGAAAGCCTGATCGAGAGCGAGCTGTTTGGTTACGTGGCCGGGGCTTTTACCGGGGCTTCCAGCAAAGGCATGCAAGGGCTGTTGCAGCAAGCCGATGGTGGCACGCTGTTTCTCGACGAGATCGGCGACATGCCGCTGAACCTGCAGACCCGCCTGTTGCGGGTGCTGGCTGAGGGCGAGGTGGCGCCGTTGGGCGCGGCGCGGCGGGAGCGGGTGGATATCCAGGTGATCTGCGCCACCCACCGTGATTTGGCGGCGATGGTGGAGGCAGGGCGTTTTCGCGAAGATTTGTACTTCCGCCTGGCCAATGCCCGCTTCGAACTGCCACCGCTGCGTGAGCGTGAGGACCGTTTGGGGCTGATTCACCAGTTGCTGGTTGAAGAAGCTGAGGCCTGCGGGGTAGATGTGGTGTTGGCGGATGATGCCTTGCAGGCGCTGCTGGTTTATCGCTGGCCGGGGAATCTGCGCCAGCTGCGGCAGGTGTTGCGCTATGCCTGCGCGGTGAGCGAGGGCGGGCAGGTGCGGGTGCAGGATTTGCCGCAGGAGGTGCGGGGTGAGGTGGTTGGTGCAACTGAAAGCGCGGTGTCGTGCCCGGCGCGGCAGCTGTTGTTGGATGCACTGATCCGCCATCGCTGGAAGCCGGCCGATGCGGCCCGGGCGCTGGGCATTTCGCGGGCGACCTTGTATCGGCGGGTGCATGAGCATCACATCGAGATGCCACGGATGAAAGGATAAGCCTCGCCGCGGTCCCTGTAGGAGCGGCCTTGCGTCGCGAAAGGGCCGCAAAGCGGCCCCGGCAATAGCGCCCCATCGCGACGCAAGGCCGCTCCTACAGGGACCGTGACGAGGGCCTGGCAGGCAATAAAAAACCCCGGCACATGGCCGGGGTTCTGGTACATCACACTACACGATTACTCCTGGCTGGCCAGTTTGTGCTCGAGGTAGTGAATGTTGACGCCGCCTTTGCAGAAACCTTCATCACGCACCAGGTCGCGGTGCAGTGGGATGTTGGTCTTGATGCCGTCGACGACGATCTCGTCCAGGGCATTGCGCATGCGTGCCATGGCTTCGTCGCGGTCCTTGCCGTAGGTGATCAGCTTGCCGATCAGCGAGTCGTAGTTCGGCGGGACCGAATAACCGCTGTACAAGTGCGAATCGACGCGAACGCCGTTGCCACCCGGAGCATGGAAGTGCTTGACCTTGCCTGGGCTCGGGATGAACTTCTTCGGGTCTTCGGCGTTGATCCGGCATTCCAGCGAGTGGCCACGGATGACAACGTCTTCCTGGCGGAACGACAGCTTGTTGCCAGCGGCGATGCTCAGCATCTCCTTGACGATATCGATGCCGGTGACCATTTCCGATACCGGGTGCTCAACCTGCACACGGGTGTTCATCTCGATGAAGTAGAAGCGGCCGTTCTCGTACAGGAACTCAAAAGTACCGGCACCACGGTAGCCGATCTCGATGCACGCATCGACGCAGCGCTTGTACACTTCCTGACGGGCTTTTTCATCGATGCCCGGGGCTGGCGCTTCTTCCAGCACTTTCTGGTGACGACGCTGCAGCGAGCAGTCACGGTCACCCAGGTGGATGGCGTTACCCTGGCCGTCGGACAGTACCTGCACTTCCACGTGACGTGGGTTGGTCAGGAACTTCTCCAGGTAGACCATCGGGTTGCCGAAGGCAGCACCGGCTTCGGTACGGGTGAGCTTGGCCGAGGAAATCAGGTCCTCTTCCTTGTGCACCACGCGCATGCCGCGACCACCACCGCCACCGGCGGCCTTGATGATCACCGGGTAGCCGACGTCACGGGCAATCGCCAGGGCGACTTCTTCGTCTTCCGGCAGCGGGCCATCGGAGCCCGGTACGGTCGGTACGCCCGACTTGATCATCGCGTCCTTGGCCGAAACCTTGTCGCCCATCAGGCGAATGGTGTCGGCTTTCGGGCCGATGAAGGCGAAACCGGATTTTTCCACCTGCTCGGCGAAGTCGGCGTTTTCCGCCAGGAAGCCGTAGCCCGGGTGAATCGCGGTGGCGCCGGTGACTTCGGCGGCAGCGATGATTGCCGGGATGTGCAGGTAGGAATCCTTGGATGGCGCGGGACCGATGCAGACTGATTCGTCTGCCAGGCCCAGGTGCATCAGTTCACGGTCGGCAGTGGAGTGCACGGCGACGGTCTTGATGCCCAGCTCTTTGCAGGCACGCAGGATCCGCAGGGCAATTTCCCCGCGGTTGGCGATCAGGACTTTTTCGAGCTTCCCAGACATCGTTGGCTCTCCGCGATTCAAACGATGGTGAACAGCGGCTGGTCGAACTCAACCGGCTGGCCGTCTTCTACCAGGATGGCGTCGATCACACCGCCGATTTCGGCTTCGATGTGGTTCATCATCTTCATGGCTTCGACGATGCACAGGGTGTCGCCTTTCTTCACGCTCTGGCCAACTTCAGCGAAGTTCGGCGAGGTCGGCGATGGCTTGCGGTAGAAGGTACCGACCATTGGCGAACGAACCACGGTGCCTTTCAGGGCCGGGGCAGCAGCAGCGGCTTCGGCGGCTGGAGCAGCAGCGGCAACCGGGGCAGCGACCGGGGCAGCGGCCATCGGCGCCGGTGCGTAGAACTGCTGGGCAGCTGGGGTCTTGCTGTGACGGCTGATACGGACCGACTCTTCGCCTTCCTTGATCTCCAGTTCGTCGATGCCAGACTCTTCCAGCAGCTCGATCAGTTTCTTGACTTTACGGATATCCATTAATCATCAACTCCCAAAGGTTCGGTCAGGGGGCGAAATACAAAAAAACGTATCTGAAACGTTTCTCTCGAACCCCGGCCCACTTAGGCCAGGGTTTTCATCATTTGGGCTGTGCGTTGGCAGCCAGTTGTTCCAGTGCGGACTCCAGGGCCAGGCGATAACCGCTGGCGCCCAGACCGCAAATCACCCCTACGGCAACATCGGAAAAGTAGGAGTGGTGACGGAACGGTTCGCGTTTGTGCACGTTGGACAGGTGCACTTCGATGAATGGGATGCTCACCGCAAGCAATGCGTCACGTAATGCGACGCTTGTGTGGGTGAAAGCCGCCGGATTGATCAGGATGAAGTCCACACCCTCGTTGCGTGCCGCGTGAATGCGGTCGATCAGTTCGTATTCGGCATTGCTCTGCAGGTACTGCAGATGGTGGCCTGCGGCGCGGGCACGTTGCTCCAGGTCCTGGTTGATCTGGGCCAGGGTCACGGCGCCGTAGTGGCCTGGCTCGCGGGTACCGAGCAGGTTGAGGTTTGGGCCGTGGAGCACCAGTAGCGTTGCCATCTGCGGATTCCTTGGATTTGTAGGGCAATTCGACACAGCGCGGCGAGTGTGCCGTAAAGCGACGGCAAGTGTCCAGTTCCCGGCAATAGCCAGCACGTTGTCCGAGGTTCGCGCGAAGTATGTGACCAAATAATTAAATCTGGTCACCGAATTGAGGAATTTTCCCGGCACGCGGGAAGTTATAGACCGAGTTTGCCGCGCACGCGTGTCAGAATTTGCGCAAATTCACCGGCGTTTATCTCGCCAATCACCCGATCAGCGGTAATTTCGCTGCCGTTCGCGGCAAAGAACAACAGGGCAGGTGGGCCGAACAACTGATAGCGATCGAGTAGCTTGCGTTGCTCGGCATTGCTCTCGGTGATGTCGAAACGCAGCAGCTTGAAGGCCACCAGTTGCGGTTGCACCTGGGGCGCATTGAGTACGTCGTGTTCGATCACCTTGCAGCTGATGCACCAGTCGGCGTACCAGTCCAGCAATACCGGCTGGCCAGCCGCCTTGGCTTGGGCCAGGGCGGCGTCCAGCGCCTCAGGTGTTGTGATGGTTTGCCAGGTATCCACCTTTGCCGCCGTGCCGCTGCCGCTGGCCGCAACCGTTGCCACCGGCAGTGGCCGCAGCGGGTCGCCCTGGCCGCTGAGGGCGCCGTACCAACAGGCCAGCGCGTACACCAGCAAAGCCAGGCCGAGCAGTTGCGCCAAGCGCTGGCGCGCAGTCTTGACCCCGAATTCCAGGGCGCCGAGAAACAGGGCCACGCCAGCGGCGAGGAAGCCGACCAGCAGCAACGTCACCTGGCCCGGCAGTACACGGCTGAGCAAGCCGATAGCCAGCCCCAGCAGCAGCACGCCGATGGCGTTCTTTACCGTATTCATCCAAGGGCCGCTTTTGGGTAGCCAGGCCGCGCCACCGGTGGCTACCAGCAGCAATGGTGCGCCCATGCCCAGGCCCAGGGCGAACAGCTTGAGCGCACCACCCAAGGCATCGCCGCTGGCACTGATATACAGCAGGGCACCGGCCAGCGGCGCCGATACGCAGGGTGAAACCAACAGGCTGGAGAGCACCCCAAGCACTGCCGCACCCAACAGTGAACCGCCCTTGGTGTGGTTGGCGACGTTGTTCAGGCGGTTGTTCAGCGCTTGCGGCAGTTTCAGTTCGAACAGGCCGAACATGGCCAGCGCAAACACCACGAAGAACAGCGCGAAGGGCACCAGCACCCAGGCCGATTGCAGGCGCGCCTGCAGGTTCAGGCCGGCGCCAAACAGCCCCATCAGTGCGCCGAGTGCCGCGAAGCTGGCGGCCATTGGCAGCACGTAGGCCAGCGACAGCGCCAGCCCGCGCAGGCCGCCAACCTGGCCGCGCAGTACCACGCCGGAGAGGATCGGCAGCATGGGCAGCACGCAGGGGGTGAAAGTCAGGCCGACCCCGGCGAGGAAGAACAGCAGCAGCGATTTCCAGCTCCAGGCGTGTTCGGTTGTACCCGGCGTGTTTGTGCCGCCTTCGCCATCGATGCTCAGGCGCGCGGTTTCTGGTGGGTAGCACAGGCCTTTGTCGGCACAACCCTGGTAGCCCACCAGCAGGGTAAAGGCGCGCGGGTCTTTGCGTGGTAGCTCGATGTCGAGCACGCCGTGGTACACCTCCACGTCGCCGAAGAATTCATCGTGCTTGGCTTCGCCCTTGGGAATGTCTGGCGTGCCCAGGGCGATGTCGGCCGGTTCCGTGCGGAACTGGAAACGGTGGCGGTAGAGGTAATAGCCATCGGTGGCGATGAAGCGCAACTTGATGGTTTGCGCATCGGCCTGGATCAGGTTGAGCTTGAAGGCCTCGTGTACCGGCAGGAAGTCGGCGTTATTGGCCAGCGAAGCGGCGCCGAGGGTGGCGCTGGGACGGTTGTCGAGCAGGCCCGTGGCAAAGGCAGGGCTGGCCAGCAGCAGGAACAGCAGGAAAAACAGGCGGCGCATGGCGGACTCGCGAGGTGGAACTTGGTGGGCATGATAGCGGAAGTGCTGCGGGTTGGGGCCATGCGGGTGAGCGGGCGACACATGGCCTTCGCTATCTTCAAGGTTGCACCGTCCCTGTAGGAGCGGCCTTGTGTCGCGAAAGGGCCGCAACGCGGCCCCAGCAACGTCTTCTGTGATGCACAGATCCCGGGGGCGCTTCGCACCCCTTTCGCGACACAAGGCCGCTCCTACAGGGACAGCGCATACCTTGAAGTTTTCACAGGCCCAATCAAACCCTGAACGCCCGCACCGCCCGGTTCAACTCACCCCCCAGGTTTAGCAACTGCTCCCCTTGCTCACGCCCCTCACCAATGCGCTGCAAATTATCCTCACCCAGCTCATGAATCCGTTCGCTGTGATCCCGAATCTCACTCACCGCGCCACTCTGCTGCGCCGTGATATCGGCAATCCGCACGGCGGTATCCGAGATGGTCCGAATGGCACAGACAATCTCGTCCAACGCACCATCCGCTGCCTGCGCCCGGCTGGCCGTGGCTTCGGCATGCTCCAGCTGTGCACGCATGCCGGCCACCGAGCCTTTGGCTGCCTGCTGCAAGCGGTCGATCAGGACCTGAATCTCGCCAGTGGCTCCAGTGGTACGCTGCGCCAGCGAACGCACTTCATCAGCCACCACGGCAAAGCCACGGCCCATCTCGCCCGCCCGGGCCGCTTCGATCGCGGCGTTCAACGCCAGCAGGTTGGTCTGTTCGGCAATCGAGCGGATCACTGTCAGCACCCCGCCGATAGTGGCCGACTCCTCCGCCAGTTGCTCGATCATGCGCGCATTGCCCTGCACTTCATCGACCAGTTCACGCAAGCCCGACAGGCTCTGGCCAATCACTGCCTGGCCTTGTTCCACCGCGCGGCCGGCATCACGGCTGGCGTCGGCGGCGGCGCTGGCATCGCCGGCCACTTGCTGGATGGTCGCTTCCAGTTCGCCTAACGCATCGCGGATCTGCCCGGTATCGCCGGCCTGGCGTTCGGCACCGTCATGCAGGGCGGCGCTCATGCCGGCCAGGGCGTGGCTGCTGCCGGCGACCTTTTCGGCGTTGTGGCGAATAGTGCCAACCAGTTCGACCAGGTACTGGCGCAGGCGATTGAGCGACTCCTGGATGTCATGCAGTTCGCGGTTGGTCTTGCCCAGGGCGATCACTTGGGCGAAGTCGCCTTCCGCCCAGCGCGACAGTGCCGGGGCCAGGCCGGTCAGGGTACGCGCCAGGCGCCGCTGCAAGGTATCGATCAACAGGGCGATGAGCAGGATCAGCCCGATCATCAGGCCTTGGATGATGCGCACTTCGGCGGCAATTTTTGCATGCTGACCGCGCACTTCCGGTTCCAGCGCAGCAATGGCTTGCTGTACGGCTTCCAGGCGCTGGCCGGTACTGGCGGCCAGGGCCGCGCGGCGTTCGATCTGTTCGCGGGTGCGCTGCAGTTCGGCCGGGTAGCGGCCCAGCAGGCTTTGCAGCTCACGCTTGAGGCCCACGGCAATGTCTTCTTGCTGGGCGCGGGCTTGGGTTTCCAGGCCCATCATGGCGGCGAAGTCGTCGGCGCCGGATTCGGCAGCACGGGTTACGCCAAGCAAGGGCAGGGCGTCGATGGCCTGGGCCTGGGCGCGGATCAGTTGCAACTCGCGCTCCACTTCGTCAGCAAGCTCCGGGCGACCGCTGCTGACCAGCTTGTCGCGGGCCAGTGACAACCGGCCCAGGTGCACGCTGGCGTCGAGCAGGGGTAGCACATAGCGGTTGGCCTCGGCATTACCGCTGTCGCGGGCGTAGCCGGCCAGTTGCTCGAAGTTGGCCCCCAACTCCCGTTCCGCTTGCAGCAGCAGGGCTTGCGGGTCGCCAGCCAGCTTGCCGGCGGCCAGCAGTTCATTGGCGGTGAAGGCTTGCAGGCTGTCGAGGCTGGGGCGCAGCTTGTCGGCCAGCCCGACGGGCCAGGCGGCCAGTGCCGCCTGCAGATGCTGGTTGGCCTCCATGGCGGCGGCGTGGCGCAGGGCATCGCCACTGCGCAGGTACGCCTGAATGTTGCGCGCTGTCTGGTTCTGAAACTGCTGGGACAGGCCCAGGTAGCGCTCCATCATCTGGTAGGGGCGTTCCAGGGCCCGTTGCGACCACCACAGGGTAACGCCCAGGGCGAGGCACACGGTCACCAGCAACAGGGTGTTGAAATTGGTCAGCCACTTCAGGCGCATAGCCGCGAACTTCCTGCGGAGGGGAGTGGGGGTAGGCGCCTGAAGTTATTGCGATTTTGTGACCGGGTGATGACGTCGAAGGGTTGGTGCCAGAAAAAAAGTGGCACAGTGCCGGTATCTGGGTTGCTTGTGCTGCCTCTTCGCGGGCGATAACAATCTCAGGGCTCTACGCGCACCACACAATTACGCCCGGCATGCTTGGCCCGGTACAACGCTTCATCCGCCGCACTGGCCATGGTCAATGCATCCAGCCCGTCATCCAGTTGCACCACCCCGGCACTGAAGGTGCACTGTAAATCTCGCGGTTGCGCCGGGTAGAGAATCTCGGCAAAGCGCCGACGAATGTCGTCCAGCACCTTGTGCGCTGCCTCCAGCGCGGTATTGGGCATGACGATGGCGAATTCCTCGCCGCCATAGCGGCCAATGAAGTCGGTCTTGCGCAAGCGCTGCTTGAGAAACAGCGCCAGGCTCTTGATCACCCGGTCGCCCATGGGGTGGCCGTGACGGTCGTTGATCTTCTTGAAATGGTCGATGTCGAGCATGGCAAAACTCAACGGCTGTTGCTCACGGCGGGCGCGGAAGCTGCAGTCTTCCAGCAGTTGCAGGATGTGGGTGTGGTTGTACAGCCCGGTCAGGCTGTCGCGCACCATGCGCGCCTTCAGGTGGCGGGCGCGGGCGGCGCGGTTGCGTACGGTGGTGACCAGGTGGCGTGAGCGAAACGGCTTGGTCAGGAAATCATCGCCGCCTTCGCTCATGGCATCCAGCTGCTTGTCCAGGTCGTCTTCGGCAGACAGATAGATGATCGGCACGCTCACGTAGCGGTCACTGTGGCGGATCACCTTGGCCAGTTCCGGGCCGGTGCAGGCCGGCATGTACAGGTCGAGGATGATCAGGTCGGGCTGGAAATCGGCCAGTTCGGCCATGGTGCGGATCGGGTCGGTCAGGCTGCGGGTGACCATGCCGGCGCTGGCCAGCACGCGTTCGGTGTACAGGGCCTGGGTGCGCGAGTCGTCGATGATCAGCACGCGCAAAGGGTCGTGCTGGGCGGCATTGGTCAGCAGTTCGACCTTTTCCAGCAGGCTGGAAGCTTCCAGGCTGCCGGTGAGGAAGTCCTGGCCGCCAGCGCGCACGGCGGCCAGGCGGGTTGGGGTGTCGGCTTCGTGGTGGCTGAAGAACAGCAGCGGAATGTGCTGCGTCAGGCCCTGCTGCACCCGGGCGGCCAGCAGCAGACCCTGGCCGGCGCCGGTGAAGTCGACATCCATGATGATCGCCGAGGGCGGATACTCGCTGATAGACGCCAGAAACGCTGTGGCACTGGGCAGTGCCTGCACGATCATGCCAAAGAACTCCAACTGCTGGGCCAGGCGCTGGGCGCGCCCGTGATCCTGCAACAGGATGTACACCGGCCTGCGCAGGGGTAGCAGTACCTGGTCCAGTGGGTCGTCCTTGCGCAGGCCGCTACGCGACAGATGCGGGTCGGGGCACTGCGGGCTTGGCTCGACGGCTTGGCTCATGTCCTGGCTACTTATAGGTTGGGATATGCAGGGGCAATGATGGCTCTATGCTAGCAGCTCTTTCACACAGCATGAGTGCCCTGCATCAACAATGCGTTCTGAACGAATATTCAGTTGCTGACTGAATGGTCGCTTATGCGTAAGGCGGTGTCTGCTTTATAGTGCTGCCACGCGGGCTTGCCGTGGCACCCTGGCGCAGGCCTGTGGTCCAAGCCCTGAACCGTCGTGACTGATTAAGGACAAAAGCCATGCTGGACTGGAAAAACCGCGAGGCCAAAGCCGAGCCCCGCGAGCGTGTCGATGGCCGCGGTGCTGCCGCTCGTAGTTACCTTGGCGGCCTTTGGAGCCGTGCCCTGGGGACCCTGATCGGGTTGTACCTGCTGGTGTGTATCGGCCTGGGCTGGTACTGGAGCCAGGAGCCTGCGCTGTTCCCGGTGCAGCAGAACGCCCAAACTGCCGCCGAGCACAATGGCCAGCAGATGGTCGTAGGCTACACCACCATCGAAACCCTCAAGACCGTGGCCGGCACCCTGCTGAACAAGCCAGGTGGCTATATTTCCAACGACCGCTTCCCGCCAGGGCTGTGGATGGACAACATGCCAAGTTGGGAATACGGCGTGCTGGTGCAAGTGCGTGACTTGTCCCGTGCCCTGCGCAAGGACTTCGCTCGTTCGCAGTCGCAGTCCACCGAAGACGCCGACCTGGCCAAGGCCGAGCCGCGCTTCAACTTCGACAACAAGAGCTGGATCCTGCCATCGAGCGAGTCGGAATTCGAGGAGGGCATCAAGTCGTTGACCCGCTACCAGACCCGTCTGGCCGCCGGTGACAAGGGCGCGATCTTCTACACCCGCGCCGACAACCTGAACAACTGGCTGGGTGACGTTGCCACCCGCCTGGGTTCGCTGTCGCAGCGCCTGTCGGCCAGCGTTGGCCGGGTCAAGCTCAATTCCAACCTGAAGACCGAGTCGGTAGTTGCCGGCCAGGCGCCGCAGGTGGATGAAGAGCTGGTGGAAACCCCATGGCTGCAGATCGACAACGTGTTCTACGAAGCCCGTGGTCAGGCCTGGGCGCTGTCGCACCTGCTGCGCGCCATCGAGGTGGACTTTGCCGACGTGCTGGCGAAGAAGAACGCCACGGTCAGTGTGCGCCAGATCATTCGTGAGCTGGAGGCCTCGCAAGAACCGCTGTGGAGCCCGATGGTGCTGAACGGCAGCGGCTTTGGCATGTGGGCCAACCACTCGCTGGTCATGGCCAACTACATTTCCCGGGCCAACGCTGCAGTTATCGACCTGCGTCAGCTGTTGTCGCAGGGTTGATGATGGCTATCAGCCAGAGCGAGGCCGCCCACCGGGCGGCTTCCGACCGCGAGCTGGTCACCTGGGTGGACGAAGCCGACCAGGTGCTGGGCGCCTTGCCCCGGGCCGAGTTGCGCGAACGTGGCCTGATTGGCCGTTGCACGTTCATTCTGTTGTTCAACAGTGCCGGTGAGTTGTGTGTGCACCAACGTACCTTGAGCAAGGCGCTGTACCCGGGGTACTGGGATGTGGCGGCGGGTGGCATGGTCGCGGCCGGGGAGGCGTATGCCGAGTCGGCGGCGCGCGAGTTGGCCGAGGAACTGGGAATTGAAGGCGCCGAGTTGCGCTTTCATGAGCGGTTCTACTTTGACCAGCCGGATAACCGCTTGTGGTGTGCGGTGTACTCGGCGGTGTCGGATGCGCCGCTGCGGTTGCAGCCGGAAGAGGTGATTGAGGCGCGGTTTATTGGGTTGGAGCAGGCTGAGAAAGAGAGCCTGACGAAGCCGTATTGCCCGGACTCGTTGGCGGCGTTGCAGCGGTATAAAGCCACTTTGTAGGGCGTGCGTGCCCGCGAAATACCGACCCAGACACCCGCGTCGCATGGCAAGGGCTCTGCCCTTGTTCGCGGGTAAACCCGCTCCTACACAACCGCCGCATTTATCGTTACACTGCGCGCCCTTTTCGGGCTGCCGCAATTCTTGCAGCAGTAGCGCCGCCCCTGCCAGAGTGGGGCTTCGCGGTCGGCCTCATCCCCAAGGCACGACCAGTTTTTGTCCTCAGCACCGAGGAACAAAAGTGGCCAAGAAAGCTTCTTCATTCTCCGCCCTTGGCGGTCTCGTTTACTCCACCGACGCCGGTCGGCACTGCCCCGACTGTGGCCAGCCGGTGGAGGCCTGTGCCTGCAAGCAGCAGGTTATCCCCGAAGGCGATGGCATTGCCCGTGTGCGCCGTGAAAGCAAAGGCCGTGGCGGCAAGACCGTGACGACTGTCACCGGTGTGCCGCTGCCGCTCGACCAGCTCAAAGAGCTGGCCACCACCCTCAAGCGCCGTTGCGGTACCGGCGGCGCGCTGAAGGATGGGGTCATCGAAATCCAGGGCGACCATGTCGAGCTGCTGATCGCCGAGCTGATCAAGCAGGGCTTCAAGGCGAAAAAGTCCGGCGGCTGATTCACCCGCGCGCTTTTTTGCCCAGTGCTTTCTAAACTCGTTGCCGTGACCAGGGTCTATTCGCTGGGCACGGACGAATCGTCATTTTTGGCTTTTACACTGCGCCCGCCTCCTTGCGGGGCAGTGTCTTCGACTTATCTATAGGGGACTTGAATGTCCGTACGACGCACACGCAAAGACGATGGTAGCCAATGGACCGTGGCCGACAGCCGCAGTGTTTATGGCATCCGCCATTGGGGCGCTGGTTATTTCGCCATCAATGAAGCCGGGCGCGTCGAAGTGCGCCCCAACGGCCCCGACAGCGCGCCGATCGACCTGTATGAGCAGGTCGACGAGCTGCGCCAGAGCGGCCTGTCGCTGCCCTTGCTGGTGCGCTTCCCCGACATTCTGCAGGACCGCGTACGTCAGCTGACCGGCGCTTTCGACGCCAACATCGCGCGCCTGGAATACCAGAGCCAGTACACCGCGCTGTACCCGATCAAGGTCAACCAGCAAGAAGCGGTGGTGGAAAACATCATCGCCACGCAAAACGTGTCGATCGGCCTGGAAGCTGGCTCCAAGCCTGAGCTGCTGGCCGTGCTGGCGCTGGCCCCGAAAGGTGGCACCATCGTCTGCAACGGCTACAAAGACCGCGAGTTCATTCGCCTGGCGCTGATGGGCCAGAAACTCGGCCACAACGTGTTCATCGTCATCGAGAAAGAGTCGGAAGTGGCCCTGGTGATCGAAGAGGCCGCCGAGCTGAAGGTGAAGCCGCAGGTTGGCCTGCGCGTGCGTCTGTCGTCGCTGGCGTCGAGCAAATGGGCCGACACCGGTGGCGAGAAGTCCAAGTTCGGCTTGTCTGCCGCCCAGCTGCTTTCCGTGGTGCAGCGCTTCCGCGATGCCGGCCTGGACCAGGGCATTCGCCTGCTGCACTTCCACATGGGCTCGCAGATCGCCAACCTGGCCGACTACCAGCACGGCTTCAAGGAAGCCATCCGTTACTACGGCGAGCTGCGTGCGCTGGGCCTGCCGGTCGACCACATCGATGTAGGTGGTGGCCTGGGCGTGGACTACGACGGTACCCACTCGCGCAATGCCAGCTCGATCAACTACGACATGGACGACTACGCCGGCGTGGTGGTGGGCATGCTCAAGGAATTCTGCGACGCACAGGGCCTGCCGCACCCGCACATCTTCTCGGAGAGCGGCCGTTCGCTGACTGCGCACCACGCCATGCTGGTGATCCAGGTAACCGACGTCGAAAGGCACAACGACGACGTGCCGACCATCGAGAACAAGGAAGCCCTGCCCGAGACCGTGCAGTGGCTGGTGGACCTGCTTGGCCCGACCGATATCGAAATGGTCACCGAAACCTACTGGCGCGCCACCCACTACATGGGTGACGTGGCCGCGCAGTATGCCGATGGCAAACTCACTTTGGGTGAGAAGGCCCTGGCCGAGCAGTGCTACTTCGCCGTTTGCCGCCGCCTGCACAACTCGCTGAAAGCCCGCCAGCGTTCGCACCGCCAAGTGCTGGATGAGCTGAATGACAAGCTGGCCGACAAGTACATCTGCAACTTCTCGGTGTTCCAGAGCCTGCCGGACACCTGGGCCATCGGCCAGGTACTGCCGATCATCCCGCTGCACCGCCTGGACGAAGAGCCGATGCGCCGTGCGGTGCTACAGGACCTGACCTGCGACTCTGACGGCAAGATCAACCAGTACGTCGACGAGCAGAGCATCGAGACCAGCATGCCGGTGCATGCGGTGAAGGAAGGCGAGGACTACCTGCTGGGCGTGTTCCTGGTCGGTGCCTACCAGGAAATCCTCGGTGACATGCACAACCTGTTCGGTGATACCGACTCGGTGAACATCTACCAGAACGCCGATGGCAGCGTGTACCACGCCGGCATCGAGACCCACGACACCATCGAAGACATGCTGCGCTACGTGCACCTGTCGCCGGAGGAGTTGATGACCCATTACCGCGACAAGGTCGCCAGCGCCAAGATCACTGCGCGCGAGCGGACGCAGTATCTGGATGCGTTGCGGCTTGGGTTGACCCGGTCTTCGTACTTGTCTTCCTGAATTAACGGGGCCGCTTTGCGGCCCATCGCGACGCAAGGCCGCTCCTACAGATGACCGCGATGCAACATGGGATCGCGATCTGTTGTAGGAGCGGCCTTGTGTCGCGATCTGAGGGCGCAGCCCTCACCACGTCATACCCGGTAATGATCCGCCCACGCCACCTCTCGTCACGACACTTATCCTGAGAATGCAATGTTCAAAGGAAGTCGACATGGATCGTCACGGCAATCATCGCTTGCGCCAAGGGCGCTATTCAGAGCCAGGCAGGCTCTACCTGCTAACCACTATTACCTGCCAGCGCCTACCCCTGTTCCACAATCTCTGGTTTGCACGAGCGGCCATCCATCAATTGCGCCTGAGTGAACAAGAAGGGAATTGCCGCTCTCTTGCCTGGGTCTTGATGCCAAACCACGTGCATTGGCTGATCGAGCTTGGGCCGACCAGCCTGGACAAACTCATGTGTGCCTTCAAGTCGCGAAGCAGTTGCGCGCTTTATCGTAAAGGTGCGGAGCGAAAGCACATCTGGCAGCCAGGCTTTTATGACCGGGCATTGCGTAAGGACGAGGATGTCAGGGCTGCTGCCCGCTACATCATCGCCAACCCCATTCGGGCCGGCCTGGTGCGGCGGGCTGGCGAGTATCCACATTGGGATTGTGTTTGGCTGTGAGATCGCAGGTGAGGGCTTTGCCCTCATTTCGCGACACAAGGCCGCTCCTACACAGACCTGCACACGCCGATCAATGTAGGAGCGGCCTTGCGTCGCGATGGGCCGCAAAGCGGCCCCAATCAGCCAACCCACAGACCTCTCTGCTGCAACCGCCACCCCACCCACCCCAATGTCACCGCCCGTAACCCCATGAACCCCAGGAACGCCAACCACAACCCATGGTTGCCAAACCCGCTCATGGCCACCGCCACCGGCAGCGCAATCAGCACCGAAACCAGCATCGCATTGCGCATCTCCCGCGCCCGCGTAGCGCCAATGAACAACCCATCCAGCAAGTAACTCCACACCGCAATCAACGGCAGCAACGCCAGGTACGGCAAGTACGGGTAAGCCGCCGCCCGCACACTGTCGATATCAGTCTGCAAGTCGATGAACAGGTGCCCACCCAGCAGGAACAACCCGGCAAACCCCACGCTGGTAATCAGCGACCAGCCACAGGCCACTACCAGCGAGCGGCGCAGGGTATTGCGGTCACGGGCACCGATGGCATGGCCGCACAACGCCTCCACCGCATGCGCAAGCCCATCGAGCGCATAGGCGGTCAGCAGCAGGCCATTGAGCAGCAGGGCGTTGGCCGCCACCGTGGCTTCGCCCAGGCGTGCGCCTTGCACGGTAATCAGCAGAAACACCAGCTGCAGCGCCAGGCTGCGCAGGAAGATATCGCGGTTCACCGCCAGCAGCGGCCGCCAGGCCTGCCAGCGCTTGAGCGCCGCCCACACGACTTGCCCCGGGTAGGCGCGCAGGGCCGGGCGGGTCAGGGCCAGGCCGAGCAGAGCGGCGCTCCATTCGGCAATCACCGAAGCCCGTGCCGAACCCAGCTCACCCCAGTCCAGGCCCAGCACGAACCACAGGTTCAAGGCGATGTTCAGCAGGTTGGTGGTCAGCAGGATGGCCAGCGGCGCCCGGGCATTCTGTGTGCCGAGGAACCAGCCGACGAGGGCGTAGCTGGCCAATGCTGCAGGCAGGCCAAGCAGGCGGGTATGGAAGAAGTCTTCGGTGGATTGCTGCAGGGCGGCACTGGGTTGCATCGCGTGCAGCGCCATTTGGCTGAAGGGAATGGCCAGCAGGCCGATCAACAAGGCGAAGCCGACGGCCAGCAGCAGCCCTTGCACCAGCACCTGGCGCAACGCTGCGCCGTCGCCGCGGCCCGCAGCCTGGGCGGCGAAGCCGGTGGAGCCCATGCGCAGGAAGCCCATCAGGCCGACCATGAAGGTGAACAAGGTGGCGCCCACGGCCACGGCGCCCAGTTGGTGGGCGTGGGGCAGGTGGCCGATGACGGTGCTGTCGACCAGGGCTACCAGCGGCACGGAGATATTGGAGAGGATCATCGGCGCGGCCAGGGCCCAGACCTTGTGGTGGGTGGGGCGGTGGCGCCAGTCGGTGGTCAGTGCAGTCATTTTAGTCCTTGGGAACCTGGGGCTGCTGCGCAGCCCTATCGCGACACAAGGCCGCTCCTACATGAGAATGCGGTCCCTGTAGGTGCGGCTTGCGTCGCGAAAGGGGCGCAAAGCGCCCCCTGCTTTTCTGAATGGCCACAGTGTAACGGCCAAGCAACCAATTGGCGCGACCAGGGTCTGAGCTGGCGCGCCACATTGCGCTATAGTTGCTGCCCTCAAGTACCCGCTGCCAAAGAGTCCCTACTCCATGTTCAACAAAGGATTGTTGCTGGCCTGCGCGCTGGCCTTGCTCAGTGCCTGTGACTCTTCCACGCCGGACAAACCGGCGCCGGCCGAGAAACCGGCAGCCACCGCGCCCGCCGAGGCTCCCGCTGCCAAACGCGAAGACCCTGCCGTGCTCGCCAAGCGCTACGAGGGCCGCGAGCTGACAGTGCTCGACGTCTCCGAAGTGCAACTCGACGGCGCCGCGACGCTGTCGGTCAGCTTCTCGGCACCGCTGGATGCCAAGCAGGACTTCGCCAGCAAAGTGCACCTGGTCGACACCGTGAAGGGCAAGCTCGACGGCGCCTGGGAACTCTCCGACAACCAGATGGAGCTGCGCCTGCGCCACCTGGAACCGCAGCGCAAGCCGGTGCTGACTGTCGACAAGGGCCTGCTGGCAGTCAACGGCAAGCAGCTCGACAGCGAGTCCGTCACCCGCCTGGAAACCCGCGACATGCAGCCGACCATCGGCTTTGCCAGCCGTGGTTCGCTGCTGCCCACGCGCCTGGCCGAAGGCCTGCCGGTGATTGCCCTGAACGTTGACAAGGTCGATGTCGAGTTCTTCCGGGTCAAGCCGGAGATGCTCTCGAGCTTCCTGGCCAGTTGGGGGCGCAACAGCAGCCTGTACTACTACCAGTCCAAGGAAACCCTGGACATGGCAGGGCTGGTCTACAGCGGCCGCTTCGACCTCAACCCGGCGCGCAACACCCGCGAGACCGTGCTGCTGCCGATTGCCGGCATCAAGCCGCTGCAGGAACCTGGCGTGTACCTGGCGGTCATGCGTGCCTCGGGCACCTACGACTATTCGCAGCCGGCAACCCTGTTCACCCTCAGTGACATCGGTGTGTCTGCCCACCGCTACCGCGACCGCCTCGACGTGTTCGCCCAGGCGCTGGAAGGCGGCAAGGCGATGAACGGCGTCAACCTGGAAATCCATGACGACAAGGGCAAGCTGCTGGCCCAGGGCACAACCGATGGCAAGGGCCACGCCCAACTGCCGATCACGCCCAAGGCCGACACCCTGATCGCCACCCAAGGCGTGCACACCACGCTGCTGCGCCTGAACACCGCGGCGCTGGACCTGGCCGAGTTCGACATCGCCGGGCCACAGGCCAACCCGTTGCAGTTCTTTATCTTCGGCCCGCGTGACCTGTATCGCCCGGGTGAGACCGTGCTGCTCAATGGCCTGCTGCGTGACCAGGACGGCAAACCGGTCAAGGCCCAGCCGGTGAGTGTGGAAGTACGTCGCCCCGATGAGCAGGTCAGCCGCAAGTTCGTCTGGGAAGCCGATGCCAATGGCCTGTACCAGTACCCGTTGCAGTTGGCCACCGAGGCCCCGACCGGTCGCTGGCAGCTGTTGCTCGACCTCGGCGGCGGGCGCAAGCAGGTTTATGAATTCCTCGTCGAAGACTTCTTGCCCGAGCGCCTGGCGCTGGAGCTGAAGGGCAGCAGTAAGCCGCTGGCACCAGATGAAGATGCACGCATTCAGGTCAATGGCCGTTACCTGTACGGCGCCCCGGCTGCCGGCAATCGCCTGAGCGGCCAGGCTTATGTGCGCCCGCTGCGCGAGGCCGTGCCGACGTTGCCGGGCTACCAGTTTGGCTCGGTCACCGAAACCGAACTGAACCAGGACCTGGAGCTGGACGAAGTCACCCTCGACCAGGCCGGCAAGGCCGTAGTCGATATCGAAAGCCGCTGGGCCGAAGCCCGCTCGCCGCTGCAACTGACTGTGCAGGCCAGCTTGCAGGAGTCCGGTGGCCGACCCATTACCCGGCGCCTGGAACAACCGATCTGGCCAGCCGAGCGCCTGCCGGGCCTGCGCGGCCTGTTCGATGGCGAAGAAACGGATAGCGACGGCCCCGTGGAGTTCGAGTTCCTGGTCGCCGACCGCGACGGCAACAAACTGGCGGCCAACGACCTCAAGGTGCGGCTGGTGCGCGAGCGCCGCGACTACTACTGGAACTACTCGCAGAGCGACGGCTGGAGCTACGCCTACAACGAGAAGTTCCTCACCCAGAACGAAGAGACCGTCAGCGTCAAGGCCGGCTCTACCGCCAAACTGAGCTTCCAGGTGGAATGGGGCCCGTACCGCGTCGAGGTGGAAGACCCGCAGACCGGCCTGGTGTCCAGCGAGCGCTTCTGGGCCGGTTACCGCGCCCAGGACAACGCCGAAGGCGGCGCGGTGCGCCCGGACCAGGTCAAGCTGGCGCTGGACAAGCCGTCCTATGCCGACGGCGCCACGGCCAAGGTTACCGTTACCCCGCCTGCCGCCGGCAGCGGCTACCTGATGATCGAGTCCAGCGATGGCCCGCTGTGGTGGCAGGAAATCGACGTGCCCGCCGAGGGCAAGACCTTCGACGTGCAGCTGGACAAGGCCTGGGCCCGCCACGACCTGTACATCAGTGCGCTGGTGATCCGCCCCGGTGAGCGCAAGGCCAATGCCACGCCCAAGCGTTCGGTAGGTGTGCTGCACCTGCCGCTGGACCGTGCCGAGCGCAAGCTGGCCGTGAGCCTGCAAGCACCCGAGAAGATGCGCCCGAAACAGCCGCTGACCGTGAAGGTGAAAGCTGCCAATGCCGATGGCAGCGTGCCCAGGCAGGTGCACGTGCTGTTGTCGGCCGTGGACGTGGGCATCCTCAACATCACCGACTTCAAGACTCCCGACCCGTTTGCCAGCCTGTTCGGGCGCAAGGCCTATGGCGCCGACCAGCTGGACATCTACGGCCAGTTGATCGAAGCCGGGCAGGGCCGCCTGGCCAGCCTGGCGTTTGGTGGTGACGCGGCCATGGCCAAAGGTGGCAAACGCCCCAATACCACGGTGACTATCGTTGCCCAGCAGAGCCTGCCGGTAACCTTGGATGACAAGGGCGAGGGCCAGGTAACGGTCGATATCCCAGACTTCAATGGCGAACTGCGGCTGATGGCCCAGGCCTGGACCGAGGAACACTTCGGCATGGCCGAAGGCAAGACCGTGGTGGCCGCGCCGTTGATTGCCGAGCTGTCGGCGCCGCGCTTCCTGGCCGGTGGCGACCGTACCAGCCTGGCGCTGGACCTGGCCAACCTGTCTGGGCGTGCCCAGCAACTGAATGTTGAAATCAGCAGCGAAGGCCAACTGAGCCTGGCCGCCAATGCCGTGCAGACCGTCGCCTTGGCCGAAGGCCAGCGCGCGACGCTGCTAATCCCGGTCCAGGCCCAAGGTGGGCTGGGGCAGGGCAAGGTGCATGTACGGGTTACCGGCCTGCAACTGCCGAACGAGCCCGCCACCGGGTTCGAGCGGGAGTGGACACTGGGTGTGCGCCCGGCCTACCCGGCGATGCTCAAGCACTACCGCGTGGCCTTGAAGGACCAGCCATGGACCCTGCCCGATGCTGACCTGGCTGCCTTCGAGCCGGCTGGCCTGGAAGCCAGCCTGGCCTTGTCGAGCCGGCCGCCGCTGAACCTGGCCGAACAGATTCGCGCCCTTGAAGCCTACCCTTACGGTTGCCTGGAGCAGACCACCAGCGGCCTGTATCCGTCGCTGTACGCCGATGCCGACAGCCTCAAACGCCTGGGCATCAAGGGCGAGCCGGCGGACGTGCGCAAGCGCAAGATCGAGATGGGCATCGAGCACTTGCTGGGCATGCAGCGCTACAACGGCAGTTTTGGCCTGTGGAGTTCGGACAGCGAAGAAGAATACTGGCTGACCGCCTACGTCACCGACTTCCTGCTGCGTGCCCGCGACCAAGGTTACGGCGTGCCTGCCGAAGCACTGAAAAAAGCCAGCGAGCGCCTGCTGCGCTACCTGCAAGAGCGCAACCTGATCGAAGTCGACTACAGCGAAAACGCCGACCACACGCGCTTTGCCGTGCAGGCCTATGCGGCCCTGGTGCTGTCGCGCAGCCAGCAGGCGCCGCTGGGTGCCCTGCGTGGTGTGTTCGACCGCCGCGCCGACGCACGCTCTGGCTTGCCGCTGGTGCAACTGGCGGTGGCACTGGACAAGATGGGCGACAAGCCGCGAGCCGAGCAGGCCTTGCAGGCGGGCCTGGGCATCAGCCGTGGCAAAGGCTGGATGGCCGACTACGGCAGCGCCCTGCGTGACCAGGCGCTGATCCTGGCGCTGTTGCAGGAAAGCAACCTGGCCAGCAGCCAGGTCGACCAGCGTCTGTTCGCCTTGTCGGATGAACTGGCGGCCAACCGCTGGCTGTCGACCCAGGAGCGTAACGCCTTGTTCCTCGCCGGCCGTGGCCTGCTGGGCAAGCCGGAAGGCAAGTGGCAAGCACGCCTGGACAGTGCGGGTGAAGTGCGTGAATTCAATAACGCCGAGTCTGGCATGAAGCTCGAAGGCCCGTTACTGGCCTCACCGCTGACTGTGCAGAACGAAGGCAGCGAGATGCTTTACCAGCAGATGACCTTGTCCGGATACCCGCGCCAGGCGCCAGCAGCCGGTGGCAATGGCATGCAGATTCGCCGTGAGTACCTGGGCATGAATGGCCAGCCGCTGGACCTGCACAACTTGCGCAGTGGCGACCTGGTACTGGTGCATCTGGCGCTCAAGGCTGAAGACCGCGTGCCGGACGCGTTGGTGGTGGACTTGCTGCCGGCGGGCCTGGAGCTGGAAAACCAGAACCTGGCGCAAAGTGCAGCCAGCCTGGACAACGCCAGCAGTGCGGTGAAGGAGTGGCGCGAGTCGATGCAGAACGCCAGTGTGGTGCACCAGGAATACCGTGATGACCGTTATGTCGCCGCGCTCAAGCTCGACGGCTACGGCACCACGCACCTGCTGTACCTGGCGCGGGCTGTGACCCCGGGCACCTACCGCGTGCCGCCGCCGCAGGTCGAGTCGATGTACCGGCCAAACCTGCAGGCGGTGGGCGATGGGCAAGGCGAGATGACCGTAAAAGCCCGCTAACCCACGCGGTTTGTTGTAGGAGCGGCCTTGTGTCGCGATCGGGCCGCACAGCGGCCCCAAGTTTTCAGCTCCGCCGCTGGAATTGCTGGGGCCGCCTTGCGGCCCGATCGCGACACAAGGCCGCTCCTACAAGGACTGCGCAAGGCGGCTTGAGAATTTAGTGAATCACCCAGCTCATCACCCACAACCCCAGCACCAGCCAGATAATCCCGAGGATGATCGACGCCCGCATGAACGCGCGGATTGCCGAGTACAGCAGCATCAGGCCGATGATCAGGGCCAGGATGCTCAGCAGCGAGGTATCCATGCCCAAGGTGCGGGCCAGGCCATCGATGAAATTGCCACCGGCATTGGCCAACAGGTTGAACAGCCCGCTCAATGCGTCGACGATGAAGCGGATCACAGCCCCCAGTGCCTGGCCCAGCCACTCGAAAAAACCTTCTACATGCATAGTTGCTTCCTGATGTACGAATCGGCGAGGTTGCCGTCCCAAAGCCTTTGGCCATTAGCTGGCCAGGTCGGTTCCCGATGCCAAGCTTAGCGCGGCCACGTAGCCGCGCGGGCAGGTTGTTGCGCACCACAGTGCTTGGCCTGCTGGTGCTGTGCGGGCTGTTGTGGCTGGCGGACCGCATCTGGCCGCTGCCCATGCCGGGCGATGATCTGGCCCGGGTAGTGCTGGCCGAGGATGGCACGCCGTTGTGGCGCTTTGCCGATGCCGATGGCGTGTGGCGCTACCCGGTCAGCCCCGATGAGGTGTCGCCGCTGTACCTGCAAGCATTGCTGACCTACGAGGACCGCTGGTTCTACCGCCACCCCGGGGTCAACCCGCTGGCCCTGGCGCGCGCGGCCTGGCTGAACCTGCGCGGCGGGCGCGTGGTGTCGGGCGGCAGCACGTTGTCGATGCAGGTGGCCCGTCTGCTTGACCCGCATGACCGCACGCTGGCGGGCAAACTGCGCCAGCTTTGGCGCACCCTGCAGCTGGAGTGGCATCTGTCCAAGCGCGAGATCCTGCAAATCTACCTGGACCGCGCGCCTTTCGGCGGCACGCTGCAGGGCGTAGCGGCGGCCAGCTGGGCGTACCTGGGCAAGTCGCCGCTGCACCTGACCCCCGCCGAAGCGGCGCTGCTGGCGGTATTGCCCCAGGCACCCAGCCGCCTGCGCCCGGACCGCCACCCCGAGCGTGCCCAGCGTGCCCGCGACAAGGTGTTGCAGCGCCTGGCCGAGTATCAGGTATGGCCGGCACGGCAAATTCGTGAAGCCGCCGAGGAGCCGCTGGTGCTGGCACCCCGTCAGGAGCCGGCGCTGGCGCCACTGCTGGCGCGGCGCCTGAACAGCGCTAACAGCCCGCCACTGATCCGCACCACGCTCGATGCGGCACTGCAACGGCGCCTCGAAGACTTGCTGCTGGGCTGGCGCGCACGGCTGCCGGAGCGCACCTCCGCGGCCATTCTGGTCGTCGAGGCGCAAACCATGGCGGTGCGTGCCTACCTGGGCTCGATCGACCTGGCCGACGAGCGCCGCTTTGGCCATGTCGACATGGTGCGTTCGCTGCGCTCGCCGGGTTCCACCCTCAAGCCGTTCCTGTACGGCATGGCGCTGGACGATGGCCTGATCCATTCCGAATCGCTGCTGCAAGATGTGCCGCGCCGCTATGGCGACTACCGCCCCGGCAACTTCTCCATGGGTTTCAGCGGGCCGGTGTCGGCCAGCTCGGCGCTGGCGCTGTCACTCAACCTGCCGGCGGTGCAGTTGCTGGAGGCCTACGGCCCGAAACGCTTTGCCGCGCAACTGCGCATGGCAGGCATGCCGCTGATATTGCCGCCACTGGCCGAGCCCAACCTGTCGTTGATTCTGGGGGGCGCCGGCAGCCGCCTGGAAGAGCTGGTTGGCGGCTATGCGGCCTTTGCACGGGGCGGCAACAGTGCACGGGTACGCTTGCAGCCGCAGGACCCGCTGGTAGAGCGGCGCCTGTTGTCGCCGGGCGCGGCATGGATCATCCGGCGCATCCTCAGTGGCCAGGCGCGGCCCGACCGCGACCCACATGCCGAGCTGGTGCAGCGCCCGCAACTGGCCTGGAAGACCGGCACCAGTTATGGCTTTCGCGATGCCTGGTCGATCGGCGTGGGCCCGCGCTACCTGATCGGCGTATGGATCGGCCGCCCCGACGGCACGCCGGTGCCCGGGCAGTTCGGCCTGGCTTCGGCAGCGCCGTTGATGCTGCAGGTGCATGACCTGCTCAGTAACCGCGACAGCCAGCGTGGCATCAGCGTGCCGGTGGAGCGGGTGCCGTCGAATGTCGGCGTGGCAGCGATCTGTTGGCCGCTGGGCCAGCCACTGAACAAGCAAGACCCCAACTGTCGACGTCAGCGCTTTGCCTGGACCCTGGACGGCACCACACCACCCACCTTGCAGGCTGCCGATCAGCCGCTGGGCCTGGGTTTGCGCGAACGTGTGTGGGTAAACCGGCAGGGACTGCGCGTGGAGGGTGGCTGCCCGGGCGCAACGGCCCGTGATGTTGCCCTGTGGCCGGCACCGCTGGAACCTTGGCTGCCACGTGTCGAGCGACGTGCAGCGCGCTTGCCGGCCATCGACCCGGGCTGCGCGCCGCAGGTACCCGCCAGCGCTCCACCGCTGTCTATTGTTGGCGTGCGCCCAGGCGACAACCTGCGGCGCCCGGCTACCAGCAGCGAGCCTTTGCAATTGCATGTCTCGGCGCTGGGTGGCGGTGGGCGACGCTGGTGGTTCCTGAACGGCCAGCCGCTGGGCGAAACCCAGGGGCAGGACAGCCTGCTGCTGCGTTTGCCGCAGGTCGGGCAGGCCGAACTCAGTGCACTGGACGAAAGCGGCGAGACGGCGCGGGTGGCATTCCAGGTCAGCGAGTAGGCGTTCGACGGCAGCCGGGCCAGCACCTACGCTTGCCAGTAACGGGTGTGGCCGGCCGATGCCGCGCAACCCATGGGAACATGGAGCGCCCTATGCGTCCTCTGGCCGTGCCCCTGCTGTTGTTGCCCTGGGTGCTTGCGGCCCAGGCCGGGCCGTTGCCGGGCTTTTTCGACAGCCATGAGTATGAACGGCGCCTGCCCGGCGACAACTTGCCCATAGACACCTATCGCCCGCTTGATCCCAGCTTGCGGTTGGCCGGCGCGAGCCTCGATGCCTCCGGTGGGTTGCCCGCCCAGACCCGGCTGGTGCTGCACAAGGTGCGCTTCGAGGGCGGCACGGTATTTCCCCTGAGCGACCTGCGCGAGCACTACCAACCACTGATCGGGCGTGAAACCACGCTGGGCGAACTGCAGCAGTACACTGACCGCCTGAGCCAACGCTACCGGCAGGAGGGCTACCTGCTGTCGTATGCCTACCTGCCGGTCCAAGATATGGCCGACGGCACGGCCAATGTGGTGCTGGTCGAAGGGTACATCCGTGATTACCGTGTAGACGGCGATATCGGCCCGGCCGGCGAGTATCTGCAGCAGTTGCTGGCGCGTCTTGGGGCCGAGCGGCCACTGACCCGCGAAACGCTGGAGCACTACCTGGGCCTGGCCGCACGTATGCCTGGTTTGGCGATAGACGCCGAACTGACTACCGCACAAGCGGCTGAGGGGGCTGCCCAACTGACCCTTCATGTGCGGCGCAAGCCGTTCAGCGCGGCTCTCACTGTAGCCGATGCCAACCGCGACGATGTGCAGGCGTTGTTCACGGCTAGCAGCAATGCCCAGACCCGCTACGGCGAACAGCTCACCGCCAGCTGGTTGCTGCCACCGGGTGATGACCAGGTGAAATACCAGCGGCTGGACTACAGCCAGTACCTGGACGCCGCTGCTAGCCAGCTGTTGCTGTCGGCCTCGCGCTACCGCAGCGAGCCTGGCACGCGCATACGCCTGGACGATGGCCGTGACATCACCCGCAAGCGCGACAGCGAGCGCTATGCGATCGGCCTGCGCCAGCCGGTGATCGTCAAGGCGGATGAGTGGTTGGCGGTGCAGGGGCACGTGTATGCGGTCAGTGAGCACGATGAGGACTTGCCCTCGAATCAGGATTACGACACCTACGTACGTGCGCTGTCGTTCGAAGGGGATTGGCGTAAGGTCGAGCCGGGGCGTTTGCGCATCGTCAGTGCCGGGGTCTATCAGGGCCTGGAGTACCTGGGGGCGCGCAGCGATGCCGACTACGACTTGGACTTCTTGCGTCTGCGGCTTTCGGGTTTACAGAGCGACGCGCTGGCGGACAACTGGCAGGGCGTGGTGTCTGGGGCGTTGTACTGGAGTGATGACCGGCTGCCCGACAGCGAACGGGCGGGCTTTGGCGGGCAGCACTTCGGGCGAGGCTACCCGCGTGACCAGGCGGACGGGGACAAGGGCTGGGGTGTGGCTTACGAGGTGAATTACAGCGTGCGTGGTCGCTGGCTATTGCAGCCCTATGCGGTGGTGGATACGGCGCAGGCCTGGCATAACCGTGGGCCGGTGCAGGATGCCCACCTGGCTTCGGCGGCGCTGGGTGTGCGGGTGGCGGATGAGCGCTGGTTCAATGTGGCGCTGGAGCTCGCCAAACCGCTGGCGGATGTGGCATTGGACAGCCTGGACCGTGGGCCTCGGCTTACCTTGAGTTTTGGTCTTCAAATGTAGGGGGCGCTTTGCGCCCCAATCGCGACGCAAGGCCGCTCCTACAGAATGTACGCGGTCTCCTGTAGGAGCGGCCTTGTGTCGCGATCGGGCTGCAAAGCAGCCCCAAAATGTCCAACCCTTCAGTGAGTGGTAAAACGCTGATGCACCGGCGACGAGCTGGGCGTCAGCGCCAGTGCCAGCTGGGTCCGGTTATGCATATGTGTCAGGCGCAGCACTTGCGATACATACAGTTTCACGGTGTTCTCGGTAATCCCCAGCTCACAGGCAATCTGGTAATTGGTCTTGCCCTTGCTCACCAGGCGAGCCACCTCCAACTGCCGAGGTGATAGCTTCTCGAACGCCGCCGGCAGCTCACTCTCGCTTTCCTCCACATCGGTGGCACGACGATGCATGCCCTGCCCACGGGCTTTTTCCAGGTCCTGGTACAACTCGTCCACTGAATCCGCCAGCTCTTGCAAACGCTGGTTCAACCCGCCCAGGTCACGGAAGTTGCGCCTGCGCTCGAGCAAGGCTTCTTCCTGTCGGCGTACGCCTTCGAGCAGTTCCTCAAGGTCCATCGGCTTTTGGTAATAGTCGGCAAAGCCCTCGCGCAGCGCGCGGATTACGTCCTGTTTCTCGGCACGCCCGGTCAACATGATGGCCTCGAACAGGCGCTGGCTACCGTTGACCTCTTTCAGGGCGCGCACCAGTTCAATGCCGTCCCGCTCCGGCATGTGCAGGTCGCAGATGACCAGACCAATGGCCGGGTCTGCCATGTAGCGCTCGATGGCTTCGTCAGTAGAGTGTGCGGGTACGCAGGCATAGCCCTTGTTTTCGAGGAATTCACACAGTTGTTCGACGATGACCGTCTGGTCATCCACCACCAACACCTTCACTTCACTCACTGGTCTCGACACGATCAACTCCCTGTTCGTATGCGGCCCTGCTCCCGGGCCAGACGCTCTGGCAGTATTAAAAGTAGACGCACGAAGCGGATATGTACAAGGTCTGTACAAGGCATCGGACCGCAGGAAGGGTTATTGGATCCATACGGCGGTCAGAAGAAAGCCCGCGAGCACATAGGGTACGAACGCCTGCTTATCGCCCATTTCTTCGGTCAGGGCCTGCAAACGCTTCTTTACCTTGGGGTTGAGCAGCAGCCACAGGCGCCGGCGGGTAAGCAGCCAGGCCAGCACACTGACACCGGCCCCAATGAACGTGCCAAGTACGTATTGCGGGCTGGTGGCCAAGGCCAGTGCGCCCATCAGCTTCACGTCATCGGCGCCGAAGCGGCCGAGCATGTAGCCGGGCAGGGTCAGCAGCATGACAATCGCCAGCGCCCATCCGGCATCGCTGGCATCGGCGCCGATCCAGCTGTGGCCGGTGGCGAACAGCCAGACCAGGGCACAGGTGGCCACCCCCAAGGTGAGCATGTCGGAGATCTGGCGTTGGCGCACATCCTGTTCGGAGCACAAGGCAAGCCACAGCAGGAGAACAATGCTTTGCATTGGCAGGTCGCCTTTCCCAAAAGTTGAACACTTCTACCCGGTCAGTCAGGTTTCCTTAACTGAAGATAGACGCGAACGTGCGAGGGAGTAGGGCTTGCAACGGAAAAAGGCGTACTCGGAATGGATTTTGTCGTAGCTGACACAGGTTCTTGCGGTTGAATTTTTTGCGCGTTCCCTGTGGGAGCGGGTTCACCCGCGAACACCGGCGAAGCCGGTGCCATGCAACGCGGGGCCTTCTTCGCGGGTAAACCCGCTCCCACAAGTTTGCGCAGCACCTTCAGAAACTGCGTTACAACTTATTTCTTGCTACCCGGCGGGTAATTGCCCAACACCTTGGCCACGGTGTTGTGGATGGCGCTGTTGCGCTCCTCGGGGCTTGGCGGGTAGTTGTTCATGATCTGCTCGGCGCTGCCGCGCCATACCAGCTTGCCGTCACGCCCATCGAACATGTCGACCTGAATGGTGGCGACCTTGTAGTCGACGCTGCGGGTTTCGTTGTACATCGGGCCGCCCCAGTAGCCGCCCCAATAGCCACCCCAGCCACCGCCGTAGTTGGTGGTGATCTGCTGCTGGCGCTGTTCGACGATCAGGTAGGTGCGTACGGTCAGGTCAGGCCGCGCGCCGCCTTGCACCGGGCGCAGGCCGCGCTGGTCGAGCTGGTCGGCGACCGCCTGGCGAATGCGCTGTTCGGTGAGGTCGCTCTTGATGCGTGGGTCATCCGGGCGGTACTGCAGGCCCGGTTCTTGCCATGCCCAACTGCGGTAGGCGGCAAAATCGCGGCTGGCGTCGAAATCCTGCTGGACGTTATTGCTGGAGCAGGCCGCCAGCAATAATGCGAATGACAGTAGAACGAGACGGCGCAACATGATGGTTCTCCGTTAGCTGTTAACTGGGAGGATAGCCGCTGAGCGCCTTGTGCACAGAATCGCGCAAGGCACTTTCGCGTTCGCGCGGCGAGTCCTTGTCGCTGCCGCTTTCGGCGCTGGCGCTCCATACCGCTTGGCCGTTGCGCGCGTCGTACAGGTCGATACGCACCACCATTACTTCCACTTCATAGGTGCGCACGATGGGCACGCTGGCATAGCCGCCGTAGCCATTGCGGTAACCGCCATAGCCAACGCCGCCATAGGGCCCGTAGTAGGGGTCGTAGGTGTCGTAGTCACGCACCTGGCGCAAGCGTTTTTCCAGGCGCATGTCGGCGCTCACCAGCAAATCGCCGGGGCCACTGCGGGCGGGGCGCAGGCCGTGCTGGTCGAGTACGCCGCTGACGGCATCGGCCAACTGCGCGGGGTCGGCATTGGCCGAGCCGGTGGGCAGTTGGTTATCGCGCCAGCTCCAGCTGCGGTAGTGCCCGTAGTCACGGGCTGGCGCCGGGTAGGCGCTGGCATCGAAGGCAGTAGCCGCCTGGGCAGGGGCCGGTGGCAATGGCCGGCTGCTGGCCACATACGGGTTGCTGCCCTGGCAGCCAGCCAGTGCCAATGGCAGCAGTGCCAGGCACAACAGACGGTACGGCATGTATTCCTCCCGGCGGGTGGATCAACGAGGGCGGCAAACCCAGTGCAAGTAGCGGCCAAGCCCGGCGAAGCTGGGGTGGCGGCGGTGGGCCAATTCCATTTCCAGCAGGTCGAGCAGTTCGGCTTTGCCCTGGAATTCCTTGGGCATGTAGTCGTGGAACACCCGCACGCCGCTTTCACTTTCTACCTGCCACATAGGTTCAAGTTGCGCCTTGAGTTCGCGTGGATCAAGCGGTTTTTGCGGGGTCAGGCTCTGCTTTTCACCTTCCAGGCGGTTGCTGCGCAACTTGCGGAAATGGCCCTTGAGCAGGTTGCGGTAGACCAGCGCATCGCGGTTGTAGAAGGCCAGCGACAACCAGCCACCGGAGGCGGTGAGTTGGTGCAGCACGGGCAGGATGCTTTCGGGTTCGGCCAGCCATTCGAGCACGGCGTGGCACAGCACCAGGTCGTAGGGCTCGGTCAGTTGGCCGAGCAGGTCTTGCCAGGGGGCCTGGATGAACGTGGCCGTTTGGCCGGCTTCGGCAAAGCGTGCCCGTGCGCCGTCGAGCATGGGTGCGGCGGGTTCGGCCAGGGTCAGCTGGTGGCCGCGCTGGGCCAGCCACAAGGCCATGTGGCCCAAGCCAGCGCCGATGTCGAGGATGCGCAACGGGCGGTCGGGCAGTGCTTCGGCTAGGTCGGCCTGCAGGACGGCCAGGCGGATTGCACCCTTGGCGCCGCCGTAGATCTTCTCGGCAAAGCGGGTGGCCAGCTCATCGAAATGACGGTCGTTCATCGGGCGAAGCGCCTCTCGCTGTCGGCCAGCTTGGCCCGCACCACCTGGTCCATGTCCAGGCCCAGTTCGCTGCACAGCAGCAACAGGTAGAGCACCACATCACCGACTTCCTGGCCAGCGTGGGCCAGTTTGTCGGCAGGTAGCTGGCGCGATTGGTCTTCGCTCAGCCACTGGAAGATTTCTACCAGTTCGGCCATTTCGACGCTGGCGGCCATGGCCAGGTTCTTCGGGCTGTGGAAGCCGCGCCAGTCATTGTTGTCACGTATCTGGTGCAGGCGTTGGGTGAGTTCTTGCAGGTTCATCGGGGTCTCCTAATGCTGCATAGCTTCTGCCCAGGCCCGATGCAAAGCAAGCGCCTGCTGCCATGACAGGCGCTCCTACAGGGGCTCCCACTTTCCTGACATATGCAACACCCCCCCATGCCCATCCAGCCGCAGCACCCCCGTAGGCCCCGCTTCACTGGCACTGAGCACCACCTCCGACGGCAACCTCACCGGCTTGCGAAAATCCACCTCAAAGGCATAACCACTGTGCGGCAGGTGCCCGCGCAACGCTGCCAGGGCCATGGCCTTGGTCCACATGCCATGGGCAATGGCCGTGGGGAAGCCAAACAACCGTGCGCTCATAGCGCTGAGGTGGATCGGGTTGTAGTCCCCGCACACCTTGGCATAACGCCGGCCGATGTCACTGTCGGCGTACCAGCGGGTGGCCTCTGGCAAGGTTTCAGGCTCATCGTCAGCACGCCCACCGGGCTCCCCATCCAGCTTCAGCCCACGTACCAGCATGCGGCTGGTTTCGCGCCAGAGCAGGCCGATACCGTCTTCGGCCTCGGTCACCAGGTCGAAGGTGCCCCCCTTGGCATGTGGCTGCAGGTTGTGTGCGTACACCGCCAAGCGCAGCCCTTCGACAGCGCCCAGCGGTCGCAGTACCTCGGTGCGGTTGTGCAGGTGCACCAGGCCCAGCAGCGGGAAGGGGAAGTCGTGCGCCGTCATCAACTGCAACTGCAGGGTGAACGCCATGGCATGGGGATAAGTACCCGGTAAGCGTCCATCATCAGGGAAGTGGCAGAGCTTGCGGTAGGCCGCCAGGTTATCCGGTTGAACCCGGATGAAGCAGCGCAGGCCTGCGTCCGGCAAGCGGTCACCGCTTATCTTGCGCTTGCTGGCCGCACGCAGGTACAGGCTGGCCCGGTCCGCCGGGCTGTGCAGGTCGTGCCATGGTCGACTCATGCTCAGGCCCCCATCAATGCCTGGCCGCAGACCCGCAGCACTTGGCCATTGACCGCCCCGGAGCCCGGTTGGCTGAGCCAGGCGATCGCTTCGGCGACATCTTGCGGGCGACCGCCCTGGCCCAGCGAGCTCAAGCGTCGGCCTGCCTCGCGCAGGCCCATGGGCATGGCTGCGGTCATGTGGGTTTCGATAAAGCCGGGTGCCACGGCATTGATGCTGCCACCGCGTTCGGCCAGGCGCGGCGCCCAAGCCTGCGCCAGGCCGATCAGCCCGGCCTTGCTTGCGGCATAGTTGGCCTGCCCGCGGTTACCGGCGATGCCGCTGACCGAAGCCAGCAGGGTGATGCGCGCGTTTTCGCCCAGTGCGCCGCCGTCATACAGCGCCTGGGTCAGCACCTGCGGCGCCTTGAGGTTCACCGCCAGCACCGCGTCCCAGTATTCCGGCGTCATGTTGGCCAGGGTCTTGTCTCGTGTGATGCCAGCGTTGTGCACGACGATGTCGATGCCGTCGGGCAGGGCAGCCAGCAATTGTGTGGCTGCGTCGCTGGCGCAGATATCCAGCGGCAGCGCTTTACCGCCTAGCCGGGCCGCGAGTGCGTCGAGGTCCTGGCTGGCCTGTGGCACGTCCAGCAGCAGCACATCGGCACCGTCACGTGCCAGCGTTTCCGCGATGGCTGCGCCGATACCGCGTGCAGCGCCGGTGACCAGGGCGCGGCGGCCACCCAGCGGGCGAGTCCAGTCTTCGACCTGGTTGGCGCATGCTTGCAGGCGCAGCACCTGGCCGGAGATAAACGCACTCTTGGGCGAGAGGAAGAAGCGCAAGGCACCTTCCAGTTGCTCTTCTGCGCCTTGGCCGACATACAGTAGCTGGGCAGTTGCGCCATTGCGCAGTTCCTTGGCCAGCGAGCGGCTGAAGCCCTCAAGGGCGCGCTGAGCAATGCTGGCCAGTGGGTTGTCGAGACTTTCCGGCGCACGGCCCAGCACCACGACATGGGCGCAAGGGGCAAGGCTGCGCAGCAGCGGCTGGAAAAATTCGCGCAACTGCTTCAAGGCATCGCTGTCGGAAAGATGACTGGCATCGAACACTGCTGCCTTGATCTTCGGCCCAAGGCCGGCCACCCAGGCTTCGGCCTGCAGGTTGTCGGTATTGAAACGGTAGACCTCGTCGGTCAGGCGCTGTGCGATGGCTTCTACCTGGCCCGCCAGTGGTCCGCCGCCCAGTACCAGTGCCCCTTCCACCGGGCGCAGGCGGCCTGCCTGCCAGCGCTCCAGCGGCGCCAGGTGTGGCAGGCCAAGGGCATCCACGAGGCGGCGGCCGAGGTTGGTGTTGGCAAAGCCGAGGTAGCGATCGCTCATGAGTGGGTCTCCGCAGAGGCAAGCTTGAAAGTGTGGACCAACTTTGTGGCAAGGTCGTTCGCCCTGGGTAAAAACACCTAGGCTGTACGGTTCAAATTGTTTCAGGAGGAACAAGCACATGCGTTCACTTCGCCGGGTTGCGATCCTGGGCGGCAACCGAATCCCTTTTGCCCGCGCCAATGGTGCCTACGCCACGGCCAGCAACCAGGCGATGCTGACCGTGACCCTTGAAGGGCTGATCGAGCGCTATCGCCTGCATGGGCTGCGCCTGGGCGAGGTGGTGGCGGGCGCAGTACTCAAGCATTCGCGTGACATGAACCTGACCCGTGAATGCGTGCTGGGTTCGCGCCTGGCGCCGCAGACCCCCGCCTACGACATCCAGCAGGCCTGCGGCACGGGCCTTGAGGCGGCGCTGCTGGTGGCCAACAAAATTGCCCTGGGGCAGATCGACAGTGGTATTGCCGGCGGTGTCGACACCACCTCCGACGCGCCGATTGCGGTCAACGAAGGCCTGCGTCACATCCTGCTGCAGGCCAATCGTGGCAAAAGCCTGGGTGAGCGGCTCAAGCCCTTCCTGCAACTGCGCCCGCACCATTTGAAACCCGAATTGCCCCGCAACGGTGAGCCGCGCACCGGGCTATCGATGGGCGAGCATTGCGAGCGCATGGCCCAGGCCTGGCACATAGGCCGCACCGAGCAGGATGAACTGGCGTTGCACAGCCACCAGAAGCTGGCTGCTGCGTATGCCGAGGGTTGGCAGGACGACCTGCTGACACCGTTCTTGTCGCTGACCCGCGACAACAACCTGCGCCCGGACCTGACCCTTGAACAGTTGGCCAAACTCAAGCCCGCTTTCGATAAAAGCGGCCTGGGTACGCTGACTGCAGGCAACTCTACGCCGCTGACCGATGGTGCTTCGCTGGTGCTGCTGGGCAGTGAGGAATGGGCGGCACAGCAAGGGTTGCCGGTGTTGGCCTATCTGGTCGATGGCGAAACGGCAGCGGTGGACTTCGTTTCTGGCCGCGAAGGGCTGTTGATGGCGCCGGTGTATGCCGTGCCGCGTTTGCTGGCGCGCAACGGCCTGACGTTGCAGGATTTTGACTACTACGAAATTCATGAAGCCTTCGCTGCCCAGGTGCTGTGCACGCTAAAGGCCTGGGAGGATGCTGATTACTGTCGGGAGAAATTGGGGCTGGACGCACCGCTTGGGGCGATTGACCGCAACAAGCTCAACGTCAAGGGCAGCTCGCTGGCGGCCGGGCACCCATTTGCAGCGACTGGGGGGCGGATACTGGCCAACCTGGCGAAGTTGCTGGCTACGGCGGGGAAGGGGCGGGGGCTGATTTCAGTCTGTGCGGCGGGCGGGCAGGGGGTCACTGTCATCGTTGAGCGTTGATTGCCTGTTAGATCTGTGTGGCCTTCTTCGCGGGTGAACCCGCTCCTACAGGGACTGCGCTGTCCTTGAGGTCGGCGCTTCACTTGTAGGAGCGGGTTTGCCCGCGAAGAAGGCCACACAGATCTCGCAGGCTTACCCCCAGCTGTTAGGCTTGTCTGCTCAGAACTACAAGAAACCGCCATGCCGATCATCGGACAGCCCCGTCCCATCCCTGAACTGGACCACCTGCCCAGGCCCCTGTATGCCCGCGCCGAAAGCCTCGGCGCCGGGTCTTGGACCACCCGCCACCAGCATGACTGGGTGCAGTTCTCCTACGCCATCAGCGGCGTACTCGGTGTGTACACCGACGAAGGCAGTTACTTCGCACCACCGCAGTGGGGGGTGTGGATCCCGGCTGATGCCGAACACGAAGTGGTCACTTCGATGCAGGCCGAGATGCGCAGCCTGTATGTGCGCCGTGACGCCTGCCCATGGGCCGCAGAGCAATGCCGGGTGTTGGAAGTGACCCCGCTGGCGCGTGAGTTGATCAAGCAGTTCTGCCTGTTTCCAGCTGACTACCCGGAGGGCGACAGCGCCGAGGCGCGCCTGGTGGCGGTGTTGCTCGATCAGTTGCGCACCTTGCCGGAGGTGGGCTTTTCGCTGCCGTTGCCCCGCCACCCAAGGTTGCTGGCGCTGTGCAATGGTTTGATCGCCGCACCGGACCAGCCGCAGACCTTGCAGCAATGGGCGCGGGAGCTGGGGTGTTCGGAAAAGACGCTGATGCGGCTGTTCCAGCGTGAAACGGGGTTGAGCTTTCGCAACTGGCGCCAGCGCATGCGGCTGTTGTCGTCGCTGGCGTTGCTGGAGGCGGGGGAGAATGTGACCGAAGCGGCGTTAGGGTGTGGGTATGACTCCACGTCGGCCTATATTGCGGCGTTCAAGCAGTTGTTTGGGGCGACGCCTGGGGAGTTGAAGCTTTAGGGATGGGTTGCCTGTGCCGGCCCCTTCGCGGCTAAAGCCGCTCCTACAAGGTAACGCGAACCCATGTAGGAGCGGCTTTAGCCGCGAAGAGGCCAGCGCAGGCCACACATCAGGTACGGAACCTGCGCACCAGCGCATCCAGCTCATTGGATAACCCCGCCAGGCTCTCCGAGTCCACGCGCGCCGCCTGGGCCAGTTCGGCCACCAGCTGCGCATCGCCGTGAATCTGGCTGATGTGGCGGTTGATGTCCTCGGCCACCTGGTGCTGCTCCTCCGCCGCCGTTGCAATCTGCGTGTTCATGTCGCGGATCACATCCACCGACTCACGGATCTGCCCGAAACTGTCGCGTGCCAGGCCGATGCGGCTCACCGACTGCTGCGAAACCTCCAGGCTGGCATGCATCTGCTCGGCCACTTCAGCGGTGCGGCTGGCCAGGTTGCCCAGCAACCCGTCGATTTCTGCAGTGGAGTCGGCAGTGCGCTTTGCCAGCGCCCGCACTTCATCAGCCACTACGGCAAAGCCACGGCCCTGTTCACCGGCGCGAGCCGCTTCGATGGCAGCGTTCAGTGCCAGCAGGTTGGTCTGCTCGGCAATCGAGCGGATAGTGCCGAGGATCGACTGGATGGCGTTGCTGTCGCGTTCCAGCTGCTGGATCGACTGCGCCGACTGCTCGATCTCATGGCTCAGGCGGTCGACACTGTGTACCGCGGCATCGATCTGCTGCTGGCCTTCGCGGGCCTGTTGCTGGCCGCTGTCGGCGGATTGCGCCGCCTGGCTGCAGGAACGGGCGACCTCGTTGGCGGTGGCAACCATTTCGTGGAAGGCGGTGGACACCATGTCCACGGCTTCGCGTTGACGGCCAGCGGCCTCGGCCATGTCGCTGGACACGCGGGTCGAGCTGGTCGAGGTGCTGAGGATCTTGCCGGCGGCCGCACCAATGTGCTGGATCAGGCTGCGAATGGCCCCAAGGAACTGGTTGAACCAGCTGGCCAGTTGCGCCGTTTCGTCACGGCCACGGATTTCCAGGTTGCGCGTCAGGTCGCCCTCACCCTGGGCAATGTCTTCCAGGCCATGGGTGACGCTGTTGATCGGGCGCACGATCAGCTTGGCGAATGCCGCACCGACCACGGCGAACAGCGCCGCCAGGACCACAGCGATGATGCCGATCAGCCAGGTCAGCCGGGTGGTGGTCTGCATCACTTCGCTTTGTTCGATCAGGCCGATCAGGGTCCAGCCCAGCTGTTCATCGGGGTAGATGTTGGCCATGTAGCGCACGCCATCCAGTTCCACCTCGACGAGCCCCTTACCCTGCTTTGCCAGTTCGGCATAACCGTCGCCAAAGCTGGCGAGCTGTTTGAAGTTATGCTTGGCGTCTCGTGGGTCAACCAGCACATTGCCGTTTTTTTCCACCAGCAGCACGTAGCCGCTCTCACCCAGTTTGATCTGCTGAACGATCTCGGTGAGGCCTTTGAGCGAGACGTCGACGTTGACTACGCCGCCGGGGTTGCCCAGCTGGTTGGCGACGGTACGCACAGTGCTGACCAGCACGGCGTCATCGGCAGCCCAGTAGTACGCGCCGGTACGCAAGGTCTTGCCAGGGTTGGCCATGGCCAGTTGGTACCAGGGGCGGGTGCGTGGGTCGTAACTGACAAATTTCTGCCCGGCGGGCCAGCCGACGTAACCGCCGTCGCTCACCCCGTAGGACAGGTAGGCGTAGCTGGGATGCGAAGTGGCCAGCCGGGTCATGAACTCCAACAGCTTGCTGGCATGGTCACCCAGCCGGTAATCCGGCGTAGCACTCATGTATTTGTTCAGCTCGCCGCCGGTAGCCGCCACCAGCGGCTGTGCTGCCATGTACTCGACGTTCTGGTTGATACCCTGGAAGAAGATGTTCATCGCGTTGCTCACCTGGCGGATTTCCCGGCTGCTGCCGTCAAGGAATCCATCGCGGGCTTCGCCGCGCAGGTTGACCACTACCAGCGTGGCGACAAGGACGATGGGCAAGCCGGCGATGACCGCGAATGCCCAGGTCAGTTTCTGTTTGATGTTCATCGACGCTCCCGGAATTTTTTATTTGTAGACACACGAGGCAGGTAGCTTTTGTGTCGGCAGCTTCCGGGTTTTATGTAGGAAAACGCCCTTATTTGTTGGAGAAAGTCGCAGCTAGTGACTAATCGGTCGCGTTTGGTCGTATATGGCATACCAAAACACGGCGAACGCTTCAATGGCAGCAATTGCGCGCAGCGCCGTTGGCCAGGTCCTTCAGTATCGGGCAGTCGGGGCGGTCGTCGCCTTGGCAATGTGAAACCAGCTCGCTCAAGGTATCGCGCAGGCTCACCAACTCTTCGATGCGCCGGTTCAGCTCATCGACGTGCTGCATGGCCAGCGCCTTCACGTCGGCGCTGGCGCGCTGGCGGTCCTGCCACAGGGTCAGCAGCTTGCCGACCTCTTCAAGGGAAAAGCCCAGGTCGCGAGAGCGCTTGATGAACGCCAGGCTGTGCAAGTCTTCGTCACGGTACAGGCGGTAGCCGCTGTCGCTGCGCGTGGCCGGCTTGAGCAGGCCGATGGATTCGTAGTAACGGATCATCTTGGTACTGAGCCCGCTGCGGCGGGCGGCCTGGCCGATGTTCATGGCGTCTCCTGGGTATTGCGGGTGGGCTTCCACGTCTTCAGCCACAGCGCATTGCTGACCACGCTGACGCTGGACAAGGCCATGGCGGCGCCAGCCAGTACCGGGTTGAGGTAGCCCAGCGCAGCCAGCGGGATACCGATCAGGTTGTAGATGAATGCCCAGAACAGGTTCTGGCGGATTTTAGCGTAGGTCTTGCGGCTGATTTCCAGCGCGGCAGGCACCAGGCGCGGGTCGCCCCGCATCAGGGTGATACCGGCCGCCTGCATGGCCACGTCGGTGCCGCCACCCATGGCAATGCCGATGTCGGCGGCAGCCAGTGCTGGTGCATCGTTGATGCCGTCGCCGACCATGGCGACCACGCCGTTCTGCTTGAGTGCTGCCACTGTCGCGGCCTTGTCGGCGGGTAGCACTTCGGCATACACATCGTCGATGCCCAGGGCATCGGCCACCACCTTGGCACTGCCGCGGTTGTCGCCGGTTAGCAGATGGCTGCTGATGTGTTGCGCATGCAAGGTATCGATGGCCTGAGCGGCGCCGGGCTTGAGGCTGTCACCAAAGGCGAACAGGCCCAGCACCCGGGGTTGTCTGCCGCGTTCGATCAGCCACGACAGGGTACGCCCCTCGGCTTCCCAGGCCTGGGCCTTGGCGGCCAGGTCGCCCGGAAGCAGCCCGCTTTCGTCGAGCAGGCGGCGGTTGCCCAGCGCCAGCTCGCGGCCTTCGACGCGCCCGGCTATGCCGCGCCCGGTCAGCGAATGGCTGTCGGTAACATCAGGCACGTCCAGCCCTTGCTCGGCACAGGCATCCAGTACGGCCTTGGCCAGTGGGTGTTCACTGCCACGCTGCAGGGCACCCGCCAGGCGGTGCAGGTCGGCGCTGTTGCCATCCTGAGCCTGGCTGTGGACCACCCGTGGGCTGCCGGAAGTGAGGGTGCCGGTCTTGTCGAACACCACGCGGTTGACGGCATGGGCACGCTCCAGCGCTTCGGCGTCCTTGATCAGAATGCCGTGGCGGGCAGCGACGCCGGTGCCGGCCATGATCGCCGCAGGCGTCGCCAGGCCGAGGGCACAAGGGCAGGCGATGACCAGCACGGCGACGGCGTTGATCAGTGCGGTTTCCAGCGGCGCGCCGGCCAGCCACCAGCCAACCAGGGTAATCAGTGCCAGTACCAACACGGCCGGCACGAACACCTGGCTGACCCGGTCGACCAGCTTCTGGATCGGCGCCTTGGCGGCCTGGGCATCTTCGACCAGGCGGATGATGCGTGCCAGCACGGTCTCGGTGCCCAGCGCTTCGGTGCGAACCAACAACCGGCCTTCGCCATTGATGGCGCCACCGGTGACGCTGTCGCCGGGTTGCTTGGGCACCGGCAGGCTCTCGCCGCTGATCAGGGCCTCATCGGCATGGCTGCTGCCGTCCTCGACCACCCCATCGACCGGGAAGCGCTCGCCGGGTTTGACCAGCACCAGGTCACCGAGGCGCAGCTGGGTGATGGCCACGTCTTCTTCCTGGCCGTCGACCACGCGTACGGCGCGCTCCGGGCGCAGGGCCTCAAGGGCGCGAATGGCACTGGCGGTCTGGCGTTTGGCGCGGCTTTCCAGGTACTTGCCCAGCAGCACCAGGGCAATCACCACGGCCGAGGCTTCGAAATACAAATGCGGGGCCATGCCGGCGGGGGCCTGTGCCCATTGATACAGGCTCAGGCCATAGCCGGCACTGGTGCCCAGGGCCACCAGCAGGTCCATGTTGCCGGCACCAGCGCGCACGGCTTTCCAGGCAGCGACATAGAAGCGTGCGCCGAGAATGAATTGCACGGGCGTAGCCAGCAGGAATTGCGCCCAGGCGGGTAGCATCCAGTGCAGGCCGAAGGGCTGCACCAGCATCGGCAGCACCAGCGGCAGCGCCAGCAGCAACGCGGCACCGACGGCCAGGCGCTCATTGCGCAAGCGGCGCTGGGCAGCACCTTGGTCGTCTTTGTCGGCTTGCGGCAGGCTGGCGTTGTAGCCGGCTTTATGTACCGTTTCGATCAGCAGGTTGTCGTCGAGGGCCGCGAGCACCTCAAGGTGCGCACGCTCGCTGGCCAGGTTGACGCTAACCTGCTCGACCCCAGGCAACTTGCCGAGGGCGCGCTCTACACGGCCCGCGCAACTGGCGCAGGTCATGCCGCCGACCTGCAGTTCGACGGTGCGGGTAGGCACGCCGTAACCGGCTTCGCGTACGGCGTCGACCAAGGCCGGCAGGCTGTTGGCCGGGGCCTGGACCCGGGCTTTTTCAGTGGTAAGGTTGACGCTGACCTGTTCAGCGCCGGTGACCTTGCGCAGGGCGCGCTCGACCCGGCCAGCACAGCTGGCGCAGGTCATGCCGGAGATCGGCAGGTCGTAGGTGGTGGATGCGGGCATGGCTCTCCTCCTTGGACAGGGCCCCAGCATCAAGCTTGCCACGCAGGGAAGGTCAATAGCCCAGATCGGCGCGCTTCAACTCCAGCCCATATTGCCCCATGGCGATGCGGTATTTGTTGATCTGGCCCGCCTGCAGGTTCAAACGCGTGCTGCGTTGGTCCTCGATACCCGCAGCGCAACCTGGCATTTGCCCAGGCAGCAGGCGCAGGCGTACATCCACCGGGCCAGGCGGCAGGTTGAACGAGGTGGACTGTTCCTGGAACACGCGCCCGGAAAGCTGGTCGTTGAGGTACACGCCGATTTCGCAGCTGGTGGCCACCTCCAGGCGCTCCCGGGAAATGATCAGTACGCTGTAGGCCGAGTTGCCCTCGGCGCTGGCCGGTGGCACTGCAGCCAGTGCGCTCAATAGCCCGACGACGCCCAATGCTGCCCTGAACATGATGAATCTCCTGCTTGCCTGACATCCAAAGGCGCAGCTTGGCCGACGCGGGCGCGGATTTCCACCCCGGGTGTTGCAGGAGGGCTTGACCTTGCCCTGATGGCAAGCTTGAGACTCGTGGAAAACCTGAAGGAGACAACCCCATGCAAGTGTTCAACGTACAAGGCATGACCTGTGGCCATTGCGTGAAAGCCGTGACCCGCGCAGTGCAGGAGCAGGATGCAGCGGCCAAGGTCGAGATCGATCTGGCGGCGAAGCAGGTGCGGGTGCAGAGTGAATTGGCGCAGGAGCAGATTCTGACGGCTATCCGTGATGAAGGTTATCAGGCTGAGGTGGCTTGACCTGACCCTGCGCTGATCTGAAGGAGCGGCCTTGTGTCGCGATGGGCCGCAACGCGGCCCTCTGCAATACATGCGCAACCCTAAGAATATGGGGCCGCGTTGCGGCCCATCGCGACACAAGGCCGCTCCTACAGGGACCGCGCCAGCTGTTGGGATTGTTGCAAATGTTTTCACATCGATAGGGTCCACAGCAGGTAGTATTGCACACTTGCTTAGCCTGCTATGGATTCCTGATGAACCTGCGAATGGTACTCATCCTGGGCGCACTCAGTGCGTTCGGGCCCTTGGCGATCGACTTTTACCTGCCTGCCTTCCCGGCCATGGCGCAGGCGTTCGCCACCGATGAAAAACACGTTCAGGCCACATTGGCCGCCTACTTCCTCGGCCTGTCCATCGGCCAGCTGGCCTATGGGCCGGTGGCTGACCGCTTTGGTCGGCGTATACCGCTGATGTTCGGCGTGACCCTGTTTACCTTGGCCTCCCTGGCCTGCGCCTATGCCCCCAATCTCGATACGCTGGTGCTGGCGCGTTTCGTCCAGGCGCTGGGTGGCTGTGCCGGTATGGTGCTGTCGCGGGCGATCGTGAGCGACAAGTGCGACCCGGTGGCCTCGGCCAAGGTGTTTTCGCAACTGATGCTGGTCATGGGCCTGGCACCGATTCTGGCCCCGATGCTGGGCGGCGTGCTGGTGAACGTGGCCGGCTGGCAGTCAATTTTCCTTGCCTTGAGCCTGTTCAGCGCCGGCTGCCTGCTGGCGGTCAGCCTGGGCCTGCCGGAAAGCCTGCCTGAGCACATGCCGCGTCAGCCGCTGTCCGGCGCCTTGCGCCAATACCTGCGCCTGCTGGCTGACCGGGTATTCCTTGGCCATGCCTTGACCGGTGGTATCGCCATTGCCGGCATGTTCGCCTATATCGCCGGCTCGCCCTTCGTGTTCATCAAGCTCTATGACGTGCCGGCCGAGCACTATGGCTGGCTGTTTGGCACCAACGCGGCGGGGTTTATCCTGGTGGCACAGGTAAATGCCCGCTTGCTGGCCAAGCGCGGGCCGGCTTTCCTGCTGGCGCGTGCAGTGTGGCTGTACCTGGTGGCCGGCCTGGTGCTGCTGGCTGTGGCGGCGCTGAAACCAGCGCAATTGTGGCCGCTGCTGGTGCCACTGTTCATCTGCATCGCCAGCCTTGGCTGCATCATCCCCAATGCCTCGGCCTGCGCCATGAGCGGGCAGGGGGCGCGGGCTGGCAGTGCCTCGGCACTGATGGGCTGCGTACAGTTCAGCGTTGCCGCAGGTGCGGCGGCCTTGGTCGGGCTGCTGCACGATGGCAGTGCGGTACCCATGGCGCTGGTGATCAGCCTGTGCGGGGCACTGGTGGTCAGTGTCGCGCTGTTGACCCGACGCTTGCAGGCCAAGGCTCCCGCGTGAGCGGGTGAGGTGCCTGCAGGCGGGTTTCCAGCGTGGCGACAAAGGCGCGTGCCTCGGCCTCGCTGCGGAAACTGACCACGTGTTGATCGAGCTGGACCTGCCAGGGGCAGGCGGGGTTTCGGCTCGACGCACTGACGATAATTTTCATCGCGGCATACCTCCAGAAGGGGGGAGCGGCTCAAGTGTAGCGCTGGTCTTCCTGGTTGCCATGCCCCACGTCGGCGTTCTGACTGACGGTTGACGTAACCTGTTTCAGCGCTTTTCCTGCTTGCGGTGCAATGCCGCTAAGCACGCAGAACCTTCGCTTTGATTTGCGCTACTTCAGGAAAGTGCTTGTCGGCCACATCTGAAGTTGCAGCAGGTTTTTTTCCTGACGAATTCCCTGTGCCCCTGCCCGGGTATGCCACAGCGCTTGCTGGCTGGGTTTTGGGCGGGCGGCAAGCACTGTTTCTGCACATGCCATGGGTAGGCATACCCAGTGGCTTTTCGGCCAGGGCGTAGCAGTGCGGCGCTGCCTGAATGGGCTTTTTTGCGGCTTATACTGCCCACCCAGGCCAGTGCCAGCGAGAGGCGTTTCCCTGCCAGGGTTGGCCATCGCATCCACTCAGTGAACTTGCAGGGAGTTACAGGGACATGAACGCAGCCAGCAGTATCAGCCAGATCGCCAGCCTGATGGCCGACCCCAAGCGCAGTGCCATGTTGTGGGCATTGATCGATGGCACGCCGCGGCTGGCCAATGAGCTCGCGATAATGACCGGCCTGACGTCGTCGTCGGCCTGTGCGCACTTGTCGTTGCTGTCATCGGCCGGCCTGCTCCGGCACGAAGCACGTGGCCGCAAACGTTACTTCCGCCTAGCCACCCCGCAGGTCGGTGCGGCAGTCGAGGCCCTGGCCAGCGTGCAACTGGAAAGTGCCAGGGGCGAGCAGGCCAAGGCGCCGGTATCACCGCTGCCCATGTCGATGCGCCGGGCGCGTCGCTGTGGCGATCATCTGGGCGGGGAACTGGCCAGTGAGTTGTACCACCGCATGGTGGTGGCCGGCTGGCTGGAAGGCAGTGGCCGCCAGTTGATGGTCAGTGATGAGGGGCGGGCGCAGTTGGCCCTGGTGGGTGTTTACATCGACGCGTTGGCGCCACACCAGCAACGCGGTTGCGTGATCTGCCGCTGCACCGAGTGGAATGACCAGGCGCCGCATTTGGGAGGGGTGTTGGGCCAGGCCCTGTTCAGGCTGTTCCTGCAGTCTGGCTGGATGCGTGAGGCCGAGGACACACGGGCATTGCATATCTCGGCGCTGGGCATCCAGCAGATCAATCGCATAGCCCGCGTGGCGACGTTGCAGGTCGGTTGAACGCAACGTCGCTGCATCAATCAGACCAGCCGCGCGTCCAGGCTGTTCTGCGCCAGGCGGCGGGCCTGGTCTTCGGTCATGCCCAGGTGGGTGTGCAGGGCGTGGAAGTTTTCTGTGACATAGCCGCCGAAGTAGGCCGGGTCGTCCGAGTTGACTGTAACCTTCACGCCACGCTCTAGCATGTCGAGGATGTTGTGCTGGCTCATGTGGTCGAACACGCAGAGTTTGGTGTTGGACAGCGGGCACACGGTCAGCGGGATTTGCTCGTCGATGATGCGCTGCATCAGGCGCTCGTCCTCGATGGCGCGTACGCCGTGGTCGATGCGTTTGATCTGCAGCAGGTCGAGGGCTTCCCAGATGTATTCGGGCGGGCCTTCTTCGCCAGCGTGGGCAACGGCGACGAAGCCTTCGCTGCGGGCGCGGTCGAACACGCGCTGGAACTTGCTGGGTGGGTGGCCCATTTCCGAGCTGTCCAGGCCTACGGCAATGAATGCATCGCGGAACGGCAACGCCTGGTCGAGCGTCTTGTGCGCTTCATCTTCGCTGAGGTGGCGCAGGAAACTGAGGATCAGGCCACTGCTGATGCCCAGTTGCTCGCGGCCATCCTTCAGTGCCTGGTTGATGCCGTTGAGCACCACCTCGAATGGGATCCCGCGGTCGGTGTGGGTCTGCGGGTCGAAGAACGGTTCGGTATGAATCACGTTCTGTGCCTTGCAGCGCTGCAGGTAAGCCCAGGTCAGGTCGTAGAAGTCCTGCTCGGTGCGCAGCACGTCGGCGCCCTGGTAATACAGGTCGAGAAATTCCTGCAGGTTGTTGAAGGCGTAGGCACCGCGCAAGGCTTCTACATCGGCCCAGGGCAGGGCGATCTTGTTGCGCTCGGCCAGGGCGAACAGCAGCTCGGGCTCCAGCGAGCCTTCAAGGTGCAGGTGCAGTTCGGCCTTGGGCAGGGCGTTCAACCAGTCATACATAGGGGGTTATCTCAATCAGGTACGGTTGCCGCCATTCTACAGGGGCTGGCCGGGCATTGCGCCCGACCAGGCTGCGACCGGGTGAATCACCAGACCAAGGGTTCGCCCTTGTAGTTGATGAAGCGCAGGCCGCCGTTGCCGCTTTGTGCATTGATCTGGTCGAGCATGCCGCGGGTGCTGGTGTGCACGTCGATCTCGGCGTTTTCGCCACCCATGTCGGTTTTCACCCAACCCGGGTGCATGGCCAGCACGCACAGGTCGGGGCGCTGCTGCTCGACCACAAAGCTGTTGATCATCGAGTTCAACGCCGCCTTGCTGGCTTTGTACAGGCAGATCTCGCCGCCGTCGGGGATGGTCACGCTGCCCAGGATCGAACTCATGAAGGCCAGCACGCCGCTGCCCTCGCGTACCTGGCCAACCAAGCGGCGGGCCACACGAATAGGTGCCACGGCATTGGTCATGAACAGGTCGCCGATGTCTGTGTTCTGTACGGTTTCCAGATCTTGCGGCAGTGGGCCCATAACGCCTGCGTTAACGAACACCAAGTCGAAAACCTGGCCTTGCAGGCGTTGCTTGAGGCCATCGAGCTGGGCGGTGTCGTTCATTTCCAGTTGTTCAATACGCACGCCTGCCACATCCGCCAGGGCGCCAGGCTGCTGCGGGTTGCGCACGGTGGCGGTGATGTTCCAGCCGTCTTCGTGCAGGCGCTGTACCAGGCCCAGGCCAAGCCCGCGTGAGGCGCCGATGATGAGTGCGGTTTTTGAGTTAGCCATAGCAACATTCCTTTATCGATTCAGGAAAAAGGAATTGAGCATAGTGCAATCGGGGGCCGCTTTGCGGCCCATCGCGACACAAGGCCGCTCCTACAGAAGTACGCGATCCCATGTAGGAGCGGCCTTGTGTCGCGATGGGCTGCAAAGCAGCCCCAGCGATTTCAAGCCTTGCCCACTGTTTGGCTAAAAAACGATCAGCAGTGCCGCGCCCTTGTCCGCCCGGGCGATTCGTCTGTTAGCGCACGGGTTATCCACAGGCTGGTCCACAGTTATTGTGTGCAAGCCCTGGCGGGGCCGGCAGACTCGTCTGGCCTCGTGCTGGGGATAACTCTCCACCTTTCAGCAGTTTGCAGCTGTCATCAAACAGTGATCAAAAAATGATCAAAGCTCTGCGGGCCTTGAAACCATTGGCCTACAAGCAAGTGCCCCAAGCTTATCCACAGCCAGGCCCACAGTTGTTGTGGGCAATGTTCAGCGTGCTTCCAGCAAAATGCGCCCACGGCTCAGGTCGGCCAGTTGTTGCTGCAATGGCGCCAGGTGAGCCTCACCCAAGGCAATCAGCAGGTCTACGCCGTTGGCTGTGAATTGTTCATCCAGCACCAGGCCATCAACCTCGGCCAAGCGCAGTTTCACCAGCGCCAACTCGCTGAAGCTGCAGCTGCAGGAAAATTCACTTCGCTGCACCAATAGCCGCTTGGGCGCCTGTTGCAGGCATTTGTTGGCGCCGCCACCGTAAGCCCTGGCCAGGCCGCCGGTACCGAGCTGGATGCCGCCGTACCAACGGATCACCAGCACCACCACCTGGTCGCAGTCCTGCGCTTCGATGGCCGCCAGGATCGGCCGCCCGGCAGTGCCACCAGGCTCGCCGTCGTCGCTGCTGCGGTACTGCGCGCCGAGCTTCCAGGCCCAGCAGTTGTGGGTAGCGGCCAGGTCGCTGTGGCGTTCGATGAAACTCATCGCTTCGGCGGGGCTGCTGATGGGCCCGGCCAAGGTGATGAAGCGACTCTTTCGGATTTCTTCGCGGTATTCGCACAGGTCGAGCAAGGTAGAAGGCATAAATGACCGTCAGGCAGCCGGCTTGATGCCGCAGCCCTTCAGAATGATGTGGATAAGGTTGTTGCTCGCGTCTTCCATGTCCTGCTTGGTCAGGCGGCTGCGGCCGGTAACCTGGCAGATCTGGGTGGCGAAGTCGGCATAGTGTTGGGTGCTGCCCCACAACAGGAAAATCAGGTGGACCGGGTCGACCCGGTCCATCTTGCCGGCCTCCATCCAGGCCTCGAACACCGCCGCTCGGCCGCGGAACCATTCGCGGTAGTCGGCACTGAAGTATTCGGTTAGGCAGGTACCGCCGCTGATCACTTCCATGGCGAAAATCCGCGAGGCTTGCGGGTTGCGCCGCGAGAACTCCATCTTGGTGCGGATGTACTGGCTTAGCGCTTCACCGGGGTCGTCCTCGACACTCAGAGCGTTGAAGGTGCTGTCCCACAACTCGATGATGTTGCTGAGCACGGCAATGTACAAGCCCAGCTTGTTGGTGAAGTAGTAATGCAGGTTGGCCTTGGGCAACCCCGCCTTGAGGGCGATGGTGTTCATGCTGGTGCCCTTGAAGCCATGGCGGGCGAACTCGTCTTCGGCGGCCTGGATAATGGCCTGCTCGTTTTTCTGGCGGATGCGGCCCGCGGGCTTGCCCGAGGCAGAGAGGCGGTGCGCAGGGACTTCTAGGGTCATGGACGATTCCGTACGGGTCAGTGGCTGCGGCTGTCGGACAAGATTACCTGCCTGTGCCCAAGTGACAAGCATTTGCGGCAGAGACTGGCATCAACGTGTCGCAGCCAGGCTTTCGAGGAAGCTTTCCAGCACCAGGTTGGGCCGCCGGCCTTTGCGCGTTACCCAGCTCAGGCTCAGGTCATAAAAGCGTTCCCGTGGCTTGAGTGCGCGCAAGCGGCCCTGTTGTACCCAAAAGGTAGCGTAATGGTCGGGCAGGTAGCCGATGTAGCGCCCGGTAAGGATAAGGAAGGCCATGCCCTCGCGGTCCGAAGCACTGGCCGTGCAGTTCAGCGCCTGGTAATGCGCCTGGATTTCCGCTGGCAGGCGGAAGGTGGGGGTGATGGCTTCCTGGCTGTTGAGGCGGTCTTCGTCGATCTGCTGGTCATCGGCGTAGAACAGCGGGTGGCCAACCGCGCAGTACAGCAATGAGCGCTCGCTGTACAAAGGCTGGTACTCCAGGCCCGACAGCGGGCTGGTCTGCGGTACCACGCCAACGTGCAGGCTGCCGTCGAGCACGCCATGTTCAACCTGGCTGGGGGCGATCATGCGGATCTGGATGCGCACATCGGGGCCGCGGTCCTTGAGCTCGGCCAAGGCGTGGGTGATGCGCATGTGCGGCAGGGTCACCAGGTTATCGGTCAGGCCAATGTTCAGCTCGCCACGCAAATGCTGGTGCAGCCCGTTGACCTCGGTGCGGAAGCTTTCCAGCGCGCTAAGCAGTTGCAGCGCCGAATGGTAGACCTCGCGGCCTTCTTCGGTCAGCGAAAAGCCGGCTCGGCCACGCTGGCACAGGCGCAGGCCCAAGCGTTGCTCAAGGTCGTTCATCTGCTGGCTGATGGCCGAACGGCCAATGCCCAGCACGTTCTCAGCGGCTGAGAAACCACCACACTCGACCACGCTGCGGTAGATTTTCAGCAGGCGGATGTCGAAATCGCTGACTTGGGCAAGTGGATCGGGGCGTCGGCTCATTAGTTTAGTCAGGGCCTGTCTGAAGATTAGAAATGTAGGCTTTTTCAGACTTTATCCGCGTGCCAATTTAGCTGCAACAACATCCATCGTTGCCTAATCGTCTTTCGAGGAACCGCCGATGAACATGCCCGAAACCGCTACCGCCGGTATCGCCAGCCAGCTCAAGCTGGATGCCCACTGGATGCCCTACACCGCCAACCGTAACTTCCAGCGCGACCCGCGCCTGATCGTGGCGGCCGAAAGCAACTACCTGGTCGATGACCAAGGGCGCAAGATCTTCGATGCCCTGTCCGGCCTGTGGACCTGCGGCGCCGGGCACACCCGCAAGGAAATCACCGACGCGGTGACCCGCCAACTGGCTACCCTGGACTACTCCCCGGCGTTCCAGTTCGGCCACCCGCTGTCGTTCCAGCTGGCAGAAAAGATTGCCGATCTGGTGCCAGGCAACCTGAACCACGTCTTCTATACCAACTCCGGTTCCGAGTGCGCCGACACCGCGCTGAAGATGGTGCGTGCCTACTGGCGCCTGAAAGGCCAGGCCACCAAGACCAAGATCATCGGCCGTGCCCGTGGTTACCACGGTGTGAACATTGCCGGTACCAGCCTGGGTGGGGTCAACGGCAACCGCAAGATGTTCGGCCAGCTGCTCGATGTCGACCACCTGCCTCATACCGTGCTGCCGGTGAACGCGTTCTCCAAGGGCATGCCGGAAGAGGGCGGTATTGCCCTGGCTGATGAGATGCTCAAGCTGATCGAGCTGCACGACGCTTCCAACATTGCTGCGGTGATTGTCGAGCCGCTGGCAGGTTCTGCCGGTGTACTGCCGCCGCCGAAGGGCTACCTGAAGCGCCTGCGTGAAATCTGCACCCAGCACAATATCCTGCTGATTTTCGACGAAGTGATCACCGGCTTCGGCCGCATGGGCGCAATGACCGGCTCGGAAGCCTTCGGCGTCACCCCGGACCTGATGTGCATCGCCAAGCAGGTGACCAACGGCGCCATCCCGATGGGCGCAGTGATCGCCAGCAGCGAGATCTACCAGACCTTCATGAACCAGCCGACCCCGGATTACGCCGTCGAATTCCCCCACGGCTACACCTACTCGGCCCACCCGGTCGCCTGTGCCGCCGGTATCGCCGCACTGGACCTGCTGCAGAAGGAAAACCTGGTGCAGTCCGCCGCCGAGCTGGCGCCACACTTCGAGCATTTGCTGCACGGCGTGAAGGGCACCAAGAACATCGTCGACATCCGTAACTACGGCCTGGCCGGTGCCATCCAGATCGCCGCCCGTGACGGTGATGCCATCGTCCGCCCGTACGAAGCGGCGATGAAACTGTGGAAGGCGGGCTTCTATGTCCGCTTCGGTGGCGACACCCTGCAGTTCGGCCCAACCTTCAACACCACGCCGCAGGAACTGGACCGCCTGTTCGATGCCGTCGGCGAAACCCTGAACCTGATCGACTGATCTTTCCGATTTTGATGCCCGGCGCGTGATCACCTCGTGCGTCGGCCTCTACCTTCTTTATCTGGAGTTTTGCATGAGCATTGTTCAGCACCTGATTCACGGCGAACTGGTTACCAAGGGTGAGCGCACCGCCGATGTCTTCAACCCGTCCACCGGCCAGGCGGTACGCAAGGTCGAGCTGGCCAGCCGCGCGACCGTGCAGGCAGCGATCGACTCCGCCAAGGCTGCCTTCCCGGCCTGGCGCAATACCCCACCGGCCAAGCGCGCCCAGGTGATGTTCCGCTTCAAGCAACTGCTGGAGCAGAATGAAGCCAAGATCTCGCAGATGATCAGCGAAGAGCACGGCAAGACCCTGGAAGACGCCGCTGGCGAATTGAAGCGTGGCATCGAGAACGTCGAGTTTGCCTGCGCCGCGCCTGAAGTGTTGAAAGGTGAGTACAGCCGCAACGTCGGCCCGAACATCGATGCCTGGTCCGACTTCCAGCCGCTGGGCGTGGTTGCAGGTATCACCCCGTTCAACTTCCCGGCCATGGTGCCGCTGTGGATGTACCCGCTGGCCATTGCCTGCGGCAACGCCTTCATCCTCAAGCCATCCGAGCGTGACCCAAGCTCGACCTTGTACATTGCCCAGCTGCTGCTGGAAGCCGGCCTGCCAAAGGGCATCCTCAACGTGGTGCACGGCGACAAGGAAGCGGTGGATGCGCTGATCGAAGCGCCGGAAGTGAAAGCACTGAGCTTCGTGGGTTCGACCCCGATCGCCGAGTACATCTATGCCGAAGGTACCAAGCGCGGCAAGCGCGTGCAGGCCCTGGGTGGTGCGAAGAACCATGCGGTACTGATGCCGGACGCCGACCTGGACAACGCCGTCAGCGCACTGATGGGCGCGGCTTATGGTTCGTGCGGTGAGCGTTGCATGGCCATTTCGGTGGCGGTGTGCGTAGGTGACCAGGTAGCAGATGCGCTGATTGCCAAGCTGGAACCGCAGATCAAGGCGTTGAAGATTGGTGCTGGCACCTCGTGCGGCCTGGACATGGGCCCACTGGTAACTGCCGCTGCGCGTGACAAGGTCGTGGGTTATATCGATGACGGTATTGCTGCAGGCGCCAAGCTGGTGGTCGATGGCCGCGGTTTCCGTGTGGCCGGTAATGAAGATGGCTACTTTGTCGGTGGCACCCTGTTCGACAAGGTGACCCCGGAAATGCGCATCTATAAAGAAGAGATCTTTGGCCCGGTGTTGTGCGTGGTGCGGGTGAACAGCCTGGAGCAGGCCATGCAGCTGATCAATGATCACGAGTATGGCAACGGCACTTGCATCTTTACCCGTGACGGTGAGGCGGCGCGCCTGTTCTGCGATGAGATCGAAGTGGGCATGGTGGGTGTGAACGTACCGCTGCCGGTGCCGGTGGCTTACCACAGCTTCGGCGGCTGGAAGCGTTCGCTGTTTGGTGACCTGCATGCTTATGGGCCGGATGGGGTGCGCTTCTATACCCGTCGCAAGGCGATTACCCAGCGCTGGCCGCAGCGGGCCAGTCATGAGGCTTCGCAGTTTGCGTTTCCTAGCCTTTAATAAGGCCTGAGGGTGAAGCGGGGAGGCCGGGAGGTCTCCCCGTTTTGTTTTTGGGGTTTGGGTTTGGTTGTTGCGGGTGCTGTGGTGTGGGGGGGCGGTGTGCCTGTCTATAAATAGCGTTGGGTTTGAGAGGTGTCCGCCACAACACATTCAGCGCCTATGAGATCGAGCGCCGCCCGCGCGGCGCTTCGCGGCTAAAGCCGCTCCTACGTTTGTTTCGGGCCAGTCCATCCTGTG